>DASZXI010000057.1:0-95280 GCA_035545955.1 Candidatus Didemnitutus sp.
TGCGTGCCGGAACCTCTTCGTCCTTCCGCCCGAGAGCCCCGCGCCTCAAATCATCACAACAACCCGCCCCTGCTTCTTCATGAAAACCTGACGCAGACTACACGCCTCCACGCTTGACTTCATCTTTCCCATAACAGCCACCCCGACTTGTCGGGGTTGGCTCGGGCGACTGGTTGGGCTCTTTTTTCATCGTCTGGCAAATGCGTCGAGATATCCGTTCAGGACAATGCCTTTCACGCTAGATTTCCGGCAGACGTCTATCACTGCAATGACGTCGCCAATCTTTTCTTCTCTCGAAGCGGTCACGACAATCCACTCCGCTCCGGTCACTTTCTTCTCGGCATCAATGTAGCTGGACAGGTCTGCGATTGGAGTGCCGTCCACGTCTCGCATATGCGGAACACCATGTCGGACATCGATACGAATGGCTTTCCTAACGCGCCAGTAATCACCATCAAAACCAAATACGACCGGTGGTCTTCCTGAAGTATCGCCATAGTCTGGGAACCACGAGACCGGCGCGCGACGCTCGTCTTGCGCCATCCGGAGCAACGCGGTGCGGCCAGCAAATCCTGCTGCGACAATAATGGCGCCCGAAATCGCGAACACTATTTCACGCTTTGTCATTCTTGTCGGCCCAACAGTATTATTGTGCGCTCGTATAAGACGCACGGTTTAACATTTCCTTTTGGTGAGAGAATCGACAGTTGCCTGCAAGGCAATGGGATACTGCAGTCGCCGTAGAATCAAACCGTGAACGCGTCCGGCAAAAGCGCACGATTTTACAGGGATGCCAGAAAGCGATGAACAGCCGATCCGATTTGGCGACTGACGAGGGACGAGATCGGATTTGAACCACGGAGACACCGAGGACACGGAGGGATTCTTTGCAGAAGCTAGCGCGTCGCGGTTGGATTGTCACCTCGCTGCTCGCTACCGGCTTCCTGCAAAGTGACGAGTGGCTGGTGACGGGTGAAGAGATCGGATTTGAACCACAAGACACGGAGGGAATTCAGGGGATGAATCCACATTTCCGTTTTCTCTGTTACCTCCTGTAAGAATTCGTGAATGGCTCGGCGGTCTTTGCGGACTCCTGTGAAATGGAATTCATCTTTTGCGCCCTTTGCGTCCTTTTGCGGCCAACCGGAATTGAACCACAGAGGCACGGAGAGGTTTTGACCACGGATTTCACGGAGGAACACGGATGGCTGACGCCAAGACCAGCCTATTGTCCTGATCCACATTTCGCGTGTTTCGCGGGCCCAATTAATTCGCGGCGATTCGATACTCGATGCTCGCTACTGCTTCGCGAAATTGCCGAGTGACCACGGATGGGTGAAACGATCGAAATTGAACCACGGAGGCACGGAGGACACTGGGGGATTCATTGGAGAAGCAACCGGGTGCCGGTCGGATTGTCTACTCGCTCCTCGCTACTCGATGCTCGCTACTCAGCCACAACGCTCCAGGCGGAGTTCGTGCCGTCCGTCCGCGAGGATCGCGAGCGTCAGATGCCACGTCTGCGGCGGCAGCCAGGCTTCCACCTTTTCCGGCCACTCCACCGCCAGGCACCACGGACTCAGCAGGAATTCCTCGAGCAGGAGCCCTTCGATCTGACTGTCGTCCTCCAACCGATAGGCATCCAGGTGCACCAGCGTTCGCTCGCGTCCGCGATACACGGAGTACAAGCCGAAAGTCGGACTCGTGACGGTCTCCTGGACTCCAAGTCCGCGCGCGAGTCCCTGCACGAAGGTCGTTTTGCCCACGCCGAGATCGCCGTGCAGCGCCAGCGCCGTGTCGAAGGGGATTTCCGCGGCCAACTGTCCCGCGACTTCGCGGGTTTGTTCGGCGCCGTCCGTCACCAGGCCCGTCCGCAACTTTTCGAGCAGGCTCATCGCCGTCCGCGTTTCGAGGGTGAAGCCACGAGGTGCTCGAAGCCTCCGTGCAACGGCGGCAGGGAGCGACGCTGGCGAACCACCCGCCCGATGGGCGTGAGTGGGACCTGTGGAAAACGTTTTTTCCAGGCGCGAAGCAAGGGGGCGATTGACCGCCGGCCGTCCACGGCGAGGAGCAGTTCGTAGTCCTCGCCGTCGTTGAGCGCGTGGTCGATCGCGGAGCGTCCGGATTTCCGGGACATGCGTTGCGCCGCCGCGCAAACGGGAAGGGCGGACAAGTCGAGATCCGGCGCCAGGGGCGGTGCGAGCAACTCCCGCACGTCCTTGGCCAGGCCGTCGCTGAGATCCATCATCGCCCGGACCTCGCGGCGTCGCGCCAGCCACGCGCCTTCCTCCAGGCGAGGGGAGAAGGCGTGGTGATGTCCGAGCAGGCTGCCGCCAAGTCGGCCGGTGACCAACAGGTGATCGCCCTCGCGTGCTCCGTGGCGGGTGACCGCTCGCGGACCCGACGCTTCCCCGAGCAGCGTCAGAAAGCCGCCGAAAAATCCTGCCGGCGCCTGCGTGATGTCGCCGCCGACCACCGAAACTCCATACGTTCGGGCGCAGCGCGCCAGGCCGCGGTGGAATTCGCGCAGCCACGCGAGGGAGGTTTCCGGCGCCAGCGCGAGCGAGACCACGGCGGAGCGCGGCGTGCCACCCATCGCGGCAATGTCGCTCAGATTTCGCTTCAGCAGCTTGGCCCCGGCCGCGGCCGGCGAAACCGATGCATCGAAATGGCGGCCGGCGATCACCGGATCGGTCGTGACCAGGATCTCGCGGCGCGACGGCGGGAGCACCGCGCAATCGTCGCCGATGCCAAACGGTGCCGGCGGGCAGGCGGCGCCGAGCCAGCGCCGGATACGCGCGATGAGGCGTCGCTCGCCCAGAGCGGTCACCTGCTGCGCGGCGACTGGAGTGAAGAGCTTCACGGGATCACTGTGGCAGGCCCGCGAAGATACCGATGATCGTGTTCAGGTTGAACAGGGCGTGCGCGATGATCGGCACCCGGATATCGCCGGTGATCTCGTAGGAGAGAGCGAGGACGACCGCGAAGACGGCGAGCGGGACCGCGCTGTACCAGTTCGCATGGACGGCGCCGAAGATGAGGGCGCTGATGACGACGGCGCGGCTGCGGCCGAGACGGTCGCGGATGAAATGATAGATCGAGCGGCGGAAAATGACCTCCTCGTTGATCGGGGCGAGGATGCAGGCGACGACGAGCATGCCCGTCATGACCAGCGGGGAGTGCGTCCGGTTGAAGATGCCGATCAGTTCCTGCGGTCCTTCCGGCAACCCGAGCCAGTGCAGGCACATCGACCACAGGATCGAACTCAGGCTCACAATCGGAAGCGCGACGGCGAAGGCGGCGGCGCCCCGGGCCATGGCTCCGGACACGGTGCTCCGCAGCGGACGCTCAAACGGTTTCAGGCCCGGATGCTCGCCGAGTTCGGGCGTGAGCTGGCGCAGGAAGGTCCGCAGAATCGGCCACACGAGCAGGGCGCAGCCGTCGAGACCAAGCCCGGAAGCGATCACGGCAATACCTTCGCGGTTGGCGGCGGTGGAATAGACGGCACGCCAAACCGCCGTCAGGGCGAGTGTGCCCACGAAGGCCAGCAGGGTGGCGACCAGCAGCAGAAGGGCAAAGTCGAAGGCGGAGATGCGCCAGCGCGGCAGCGGTTCGCGGCTGCGGATTTTTTTCCGAAAGGTGGGCGAAAAAGCGTACCGTCCGAGCAGGAAAAGCCCGGCCAGTTCGATCACCCCTTCGCCGACATAAACCGCATCCTGATGGGATTGGAGATCGATCATGGCGTCAGTCACCAAAAACGGCTGGTCCTCGCGAACCGACCGGAAGAAGCCACCGCCGTCCTCATTTCAGTTTTTCGGCAATCTCCTCGAGGGGATACGTGATGATCTCGGACAGAGTAGGGTGGTACCACGGGGTTTTGAGCAGGGAATGGACAGTGGCGCGATGGGCGATGGCGACGGCCAGGCAGTGGATCAGTTCCCCCGCGTCGCGTCCAACGATCTCCGCGCCCAGGAGGCGTCCGCGCTTTGGCTCGGCGATGACCTTCACATAGCCGCGCTTCGCCTCCATCAGGATTGATTTGCCATGATCGTCGAACGGATACGAAGCGGCCAGGTACGGAATGCCCTTTTCGTCCAGCTCGCTTTCCATCCGGCCGACCGTGGCGAGCTGGGGATCGGTGAAGACGACATTCAACAACTGTCCATAGTCGACCGGTTTGATGCCGCGCACGCGGAAGGCGTGCCGGGCGGCCAACTCGGCCTGCTGAATGGCCACGTGCACGATGTCAGCGGGGCCGGCGCAATCGCCGGCGGCGTAGATGTGCGGCGCAGTGGACTGCTGCCAGCGGTTCGTGCGGATCCGGCCTTCGCCCGTGACCTTCACGCCGGCATTCTCGAGTCCGAGTCCGCGCGTGTTGGGCACTCGTCCCAGCGCGTTGAACAGATGGGCGCCCCGTCGCGTGTGCGTCCGACCGTCGTGCTGGAAACGGACGACCGTCTCGCGGGCCGTTTGGGCGATACCGAGGATCTGCGTGCCCGCGAACAGTTCGATGCCCTCGTCGACGAAGGCTCTTTGCACCACGCAGGAAGCGTCCTCGGAATGATCCCGCAGGATGTTCGGACTGCGTTGGATCAGGATGACTTTGGAGCCGATCCGGCGCAGGAATTGCGCGAGTTCGCAGGCCACGATACCGCCGCCGAGCACGATGACGCTCTTCGGAACGAAATCGATCTCGAGCACGTCATCGCTCGACCAGAACCGGGCTTCGCGCAATCCGGGCACGGGCGGCACACCGACCTTGGAGCCGGTTCCGATGAGAAACTTCCGGCCGCGAATGTGCCGGCCGTCGGAAAGCTCGATCGTGTGCGGATCGAAGAACTTTCCGTTGGCGTGGTAGAGGTCGAATCGTCCGGACAGAAGCGCCTTTTGGCGGTCGGCGGCGAACTCCGCGATGATCATTCGCTTGCGCCGATGCACGGCCCGCATGTCGGGTCGGGCGCTTTTCACGCGCAGGCCGAGGCGGTCGGCATGTTGGGCGGCGTGCAGGATTTCGGCGACGTAGATCAGCGTCTTGGACGGCATGCAGCCGCGCAGGATGCAGAGTCCGCCCAGTTCCCGCGCGCCATCGACGACGGCCACCTTTTTTCCGAGCGCGGCCGCGACTCGGGCCGCATTGAAGCCGGCGCTGCCGCCGCCGAGACAGATCAGATCATAGGATTTGGGCGCAGGCATGAATTCAGCAATAGGCAGGTCGGGGCGCGATGCAAACGGCCGAGGCGTCAGCCACGACGATCAAGTTGAGAGGCATGGGAGCAGTCTCAGAAAGCTTGTCGCCGCAAAAATGCGCCAAAATGGATTTTTTCACAGGAGAGCGCAAAGACCGCCGAGTAGTTCATTTCATTTTACAGGAGGAAACAGTTCGCCAAGGAGCGAGCATCGAGGAGCGAGTAGACGATCCCATCGGAACGCATTCGCTTCTCCAAAGAACCCTCCGTGTTCTCCGTGCCTCCGTGGTTCAAATCCGGCACCGAGTCAGGCCGGCCTCAACGTCCCTTCCCGAAGAGCATCACCTGAATCGTCTTCAGCACGATGGAGGCGTCGAGCACGAAGGAAAAGTACCGGATGTAGTACAGGTCATACTCCAGCTTGCGCAACGTGTCCTCGAGGCTCGAGCCGTACGGAAAATTCACCTGCGCCCAGCCCGTGATCCCCGGCTTGACCAGATGACGGAAATGATAGCACGGAATCCGTTTCTCGTAGTCGTCGACGAGCTTGACCCACTCGGCGCGCGGGCCGATCAGGCTCATGTCGCCGCGCAGCACGTTCCACAGCTGCGGAATCTCGTCGATGCGCGCGTTGCGCAGCAGCCGGCCGAAGCGCGTGATGCGCTCGTCGCGCTCCTTGGTGTAAAGCGCGTCTTCGCTATGCGGTCGCATCGTCCGTAGCTTGATCGCGTGGAAGGGCACGCGGTTTCGCCCCACGCGCAACTGGTGAAAAAAGACCGGTCCCTCGCTGTCGAGGCGGATGGCCAGCGCCACGAGGGGAAAAATCGGGGCGAAGAGCAGCAGGCCGACGAGCGCAAAGGCGATATCCCAAAGCCGCTTGAGCCGGAGAAACACCGGCTCGCGGGTGATCGGAAAACCTTCCTGGAAAAGCCACGTCTGGTTCAGGCGATAGAGCGGAATCTTGCGCCAGTAGACCTGGTGAAAGAGTTCCAGCGTGTACGTGGGGACGCCGACGAACTGGAGGTCGACCAGTTTCTGGACGACCGCACCGGGAAGGTCGTGGCTCGATTCCCGCAGGATGATGGCGTCGATTCGCCCCGCATACTCGTCGAGATACTCGACAATGTCGCCAAACCCCGCCGTGGAACCACCCGGCGGCGCCCCGCTGCGCGCAAAGGTCTCGTGCGTGGCGAACAGGACCGCCTGCTGCATCTGGTGGTTCCGGCACTCCTCCTTGAAGGCGAGGCAGTTTTCCGGACTGCCGAGGAAGACGAAGAAACGCTGCTGTCGTTTCTCTCCCTTGCGCAGGTAGTAGGCGCGCCGGTACGCGAGCGTGATGGGGATCACCGCGAGATAGGAGACCATGATGACAAACCGGCTCGTTTGCAGCGTGAATCCCGAGGGCAGAAAAACGTAAGTCAGAAGAAGCGTGAAGAGCAGGACGCCTCCGAGGGCAACGACGTGCTGCGACGCGTAGGTCACCGACAGCATATCCGTCCGTGGGTTGTAGCCGTCGATGAGATAGATGCCGACAACCATGGCGACGATGGGAAGCGCCAGCGCGGTCGTAAGCGGCGTATCGAGAGTGATCACGCCGTGGGCGTAACCGACGATGTTGAAACACATCGCCAGGCACAGCAGGTCCAGGACGACGAAGAGGAGCGTGATCGACTGGCGCGGAAAGCTCATTCCTCAGTCAGGGAAGTGGCAAGGGATGCACGGGGATGCAATGTTCGTTTGCCACAGGAGGCGGATGGAGGTGGTTGAAGGTTGAGTGTTGAGAGCGCGATCACTGGAGGGAAATCTTCAGGTCCGTGCGGATTGATGGGTCAAAGGGATGGCGCCGGTCGAAACGTCTATCGAAAAAATGTTGTAGCCGCAAAAAGGCACAAAAAACGCGCTGCTTCGGTGAATTTCAGGTGCGCCCATAGGCGCGCGAACCTGAAGGCGCTTCGTTTTTTGTGACTTATCGTGCCTCCTGGTGGCTATAGAATTATTTGGAATTCTCTATCGGCCCGATCCGCGGACGAGCGCCGACCACGAGGCGAGCGCGGATGAAAAGGTGTAGTGGGTGGTGTAAGCGTGCCGAGCGGCGACGCCCATGGCGCGCCGGCGTTCCGGATCGAGACGAAGCTCCCGGATCGCGGCGGCCAGTCCGTCCGCGTCGCCCGGTCGGACGGCGAGACCGCAACGCTGCGCGTCGACGAACGAGGTGATCGAACTTCCGGGCGGACCCGCGAACAAGGTCGGTCGACCGGCCGCGAGGATGCCGGCAAATTTGCTGGGGAACACCAGCGCTTCGAAACCCGGTCGCAGGCTGACGAGATGGAGGTCGGCCGCGGCCAGGCTCGGCGCGAGATTGGCGCGGGGTTCCGGAGGTTCAAACGAGACATTCTCCAGTTTTCGGCGAACGACCTCGGCGCGAACTTCCGGCAGGCGCGGACCCGCGCCCACGAAGACAAAGCGAAGGTCGGCATCGTGCTGGAGAATTTGTGCTGCTCCGAGAATCGCGTCGAACTGATGGACGCGGCCGAGATTTCCGGAGTAGGCCACGACCAGGTGCTGGGAGACGTTCCAGCGGGCGCGCACTCGTGCGACGTCTTCGGGGGCCGGCGGGTGATCGAGATCGACCGGAGCCCAGTTGGGAATGGTCGCCGTCGCGGATTCGGGCACTCCGGCGGCGACGATGCGCCGACGCATCTCCTCGCTGACGGCCACGCATTGGTCGGACGCCCGCCAGGCCCGGTTTCTTTCGCGAGTGAGCGGATACAGGAAAGGCGCGAGCCAGCGGCCCACATGGGCGAGGAGAATGTCGGGGTAAAGATCCTGGACCCAGACGATCAGCCGCGCGCCCGCCTTGCGCACGACGGGCGCCAGCGTCGAGGCAAGCTGCGGAGGATCCGTGAGCGCCACGACCACGTCGCCGGCGCGAATATGCGTCGCGAGGGTGGCGCGGGATGCACGGAGGAATTCCGCATAATTGCGGAGCTGGGCGAGCGGCCCGGAATGTCTTTCGGTTCCACCGGTGCGATGAATGGTATACCGGTCCGAGGGTGCTGGTCCGGTTCCCCCCGCGATCACGTGCACCTCCCATCCGCGGGTGGCCAGTCCGTCGGCGAGGTCGGCGAGCAGCTGGGCGGTGGCGGCCTCGGATGGCCAGGCCACGCGATTGACGAAAAAAAGACGTGATGATCCAGCCGTCACGTTGCGGAATGGGCGACCTCCCGTCGCTGCCGCCGGATTTCCCCGGCGATATAGCCTTCATAACGCGCGAGCAATCGGCAGTAGCGCCAGCCCGGGGCTCCATCGAGAAATCCGCAGCGCCAGAGATATTGGTAGGTCAGGCGCGCCAGCGAACGGGCCGGCAGCCGATGACTCAGGATCTTGAGGTTTCGGCGGCGTTCCAGGGCAGGCCCGCGCAGCAGACTGCCCCAGTTGACCCGCGCGGCACGGTGGTTCGCGAGATACTCGGCGGCCTCCTGCCGGGCATAACGACGATGTTTCTGCTCCCACACCGCTTCGTCGTCGACGGTCACATCGTGAAGATATGGCTCGCGCAGGAAATCCATTTTCATCTCCGGCGCCTCGCGCTGGCCGTGACCGACCTGAATGTAGCGAAAGGTGGCGACCCGGACGAAGCGGGCCTGCCAGGCGGGAAAGTCCGTGCAATGCCGCAGCCACCGACCCGCAAACATCATGTGCGGCGCGGCGAAAAAACCGTCGACGGTCGCCTCGCTCGACCGGGCGACGCATTCGGCGAGCAGGGCGGGCGTCGGGGTTTCATCCGCATCGAGTTGAAACACGAACGGATGGCGAAACGGGATCGATTGCAGGGCGAAGTTGCGCTGACGGGCAAAATCCTCGAACGGATGCGTGACGACGCGGGCGCCGGCGGCGCGGGCGATGGCAACGGTGCGGTCGGTCGAACCCGAGTCGAGGACCACGACATCGTCGCACGCGGCGATCGAGGCGAGACAGGCCGGCAGATGTTTCTCCTCATTGAAGGTGAGGATGACGACCGACAGGGGAAGCGGCGTCGGTGCAGTCATGCGGCAGGGGAGGCGGAACCCGCGTCGAGATAGGCGCGCGCCGCGAACAGGCTGGTCCAGAATCCGATCAGCACCGATGGATTGGCCAGGGGGAACTCGAACGCGGCGTAGACCAGGATGGTGGCGCAGCCGGCGAGCAGATAGCGCGGCACCGGCGAGCGCGAACCCTGCCAGCGCGCACGCCACAGCGGGACGGCGCCGGTCAGGACGAGAAGCGCGAGTCCGACCCAACCGGTTTCGGAGAGAAACTGAAGCCAGTCGTTGTGCGCCTCCCGATAGTATGGCGTCCAGCCCTCGACGGAGCGCTGGGAATTGAAGATCCGAAAAACGTCGCCGTAGGTGTCGAAGCCCCAGCCAAACCAGGGGCGCGCCTCGGCCATCCGCCATGTGTCGCGGTAAACGGTCAGGCGGCTGTTCAAGGTATCCTCGGTACGCATCGCCGTGACCTGACTGACGGTCAGAGCCGCCCTCTGCCGAATCACGTCGCGCGCCAAATACCCGATGGCGCCCAGGGCGAGGATGGCGCCCAGGCTGATGCCGGCCACGGGCGCGGCGATCGACCGGCCGGCTTCACGTTGCCTTCGGATTTTTCGGCGGAGAAAATGTATCCCGACGCCGCCGAGCAGAAGGATCGCGAGCGCGGAGCCGGACCTCGACTCGCTGAGCGGAATGGTCGCAATCAGCACCAAAGCGGCCACCAGCGCCGCGGGCACCTGGGAGTGACGCGTATCGCGGCCTTCCGGTTTTCGGTCGGCATGAAAAAGTAGTCCGAGACAGGCGCCGAGATTCAGCAGCGTGAACGCCGCCCAATGGTTGTGATAGACGAAGGTCGCAAAGAAATAGCTTTGCGGCGTGGCGACGGCGCCAAACCAAAGTCCGTCCGCCCGGGTGAGCTTGGCGAGCGTGCCGAGGATCGCGAGCGCGACGGCGTTGATGACGATGGCGGCCAGGAGACGGCGCAGCAGACGGCGATTTCGAATGACCAGGGAAAGATTGTAGGCCGACAAAATGATGCCGTTCCACAGCAGCAGGGCGGTGGCGGAAAGATCCGGCCGGGCGCTCGAGGGCAGGCCGGGCCAGCGGGGATCGACGAGTTCGAAAAACGCCTCGCCCTGAAACGTGATCGTGCGGAAAGAGGGGTTCAGACAGCTCAGGCCAACCAACACATCGAACGCGAGGAGCGGCCAGAGATCGCGCCACGGGAACCGACGCTCGCGTCGCAGGGATGCAGCAACAAAGATCCCGATGCCGATGACGCTCCATCCGTGAATGGCGGTGCGGGCCCAGTCCACCTGGCCGCCATAGGCCCACGACGTGCCGATGATGAGCACCCCGACGTGAACGATCACGAGGGTTTCCCAGATTGACGTCACGGGAGAGTGCTGCCGGGAGCGGGATGCCTCGGATTTCATTCTAACCACGCCGGAGTTGCTGATAAAATTCGAGGAGCAGCCGGGCGTTACGATCCCAGGAAAACTCCGCCGCCACGAGAGCGCGGCCGCGCCTGCCCATGTCACGGAGCGATGTGGGCGGCTCCGCGAGGGCGCGTTGGAGTGCCGATTCGAAATCGTCCCACGGCACGCACCAGCCTGCGCCGTGCGAATTCAAGGACGCCCAGGGGGTGGCGTCCGTGGACAGGACCGGCAGGCCGGCTGCCAGCGCCTCGGCGATGACGAGACCGAAGTTTTCCGAATGCGATGGAAGGAGAAACAGCGACGCCGCCGCATACGGTGGCGGATGACTCGTGCCATCGAAGACGGCCATCCGGTCGCGGGCTCCGGTGGCGGAGATCCACGCCTGCACTTCCGCCAGTGGATACTCCTCGGGCACGCCGACGATGAGCAGGAACCAGTCGCCGCGAGGGGCCGATCCCCAGAGCTCAACGAGCTCGCGCAGCCGCTTCTTGCGATGAAACCGGGAATAGAAAAGCGCCACCGGACGTCCTCGCAGGGCGGGACACAACCCCGGCCACGCGTTTCGCGCGGCGGCCAGCGCTTCCTCCGTGGGAAGATCGACCCCGTTGGGGGCGACGCAGACGGGTTGGGCAAATCCATGACGCCGAATCTCTCCGGCTTCCGCCTCGCTGGTCGCATGCCATCCATTCGCCCCGGTGAGCGCGCCGGGATGCACGAATCGGGCCGCCCATCGCTTCCGCCAGCGATGGTGATGGTACGACCAGTCGCTCAGCATGCCGCGCGGGGAAATCACGAGAGGGACGTTTTTCCGGACGGAAGCGCGATGGGAATAGTCCAATGTGCGTAGCCACAGTCCGTGGTGATGGATGCAATCAGGGCGCCCCGCCTCCAATTCATTCCGCAGCCCGGTGGAGCATCCGAATTTCCGGGGAAAACTTCCCGGGAAGACGCGGACTTGCGCGGCATCATTCTGAGGAGCGACGAGCTCGCCGGGTTGCTCGATGGCCAGCAGTTCGACAGTGGCTCCCGTCCGAGCCTGGGCATTGGCGAGGGCGCGGACGGAACGCGATGGCCCGCCGTGTTGCGCGGCCAGGCTGGCGACCACCTGGGCAATGTGGACCTCGCTCACCAAAAATTGAAAAAGCGTCGCGGTACGCTCACCCGGGCAGGGAACTCACGCCGGATCCGGTCGCTCACGCAGTACCCGACAGGGAGAGCCGGCACCGATCTTGCGGGCGGGAAAATCCTTCACCACGACCGCGCGGGCACCGATCACGGCCAGTTCGCCGATGGTGACGCCGGGACCGACGAAGACATCCGCGCCCAACCAGGCATTGACGCCGATGGTGATCGGTTTGGCCACCAGAGGCATGTCCCAGCGGGTGAAGTCATGGGTGCCGGCGCACAAGTGACAATTCTGGCTGATATTGGCGCCATACTCGAGGCGGATGGGCGCGACGTTGTAGAGGTTGACGTTGGGTCCCACCATGGCGCGCGGCGACAACGTGAGCTGGCGCGGGAAAAGAACGCGCGCGGTCGGGAAGATCACCACCTGGTCGGGGCGGGGAATCTGCGCGCCGAACCAGCGCAACAAGTGCGCCCGCCATCCGTGAAAGGGGCGCGGACTCCAGCGAAACAGTGTGGACTGAACGAGCAGCCACAACCAGCGGCCGGCGATCTGAGCGCGCGGATACGGAGTCACGCAGTCCTGCCCGAGATAGGGTGGCTCCTGGCTCATCGATGGCGCGGCATTAAGGAGATTGCTCCGGGTCCGTCAACTGCGGGTGAGTTGGGCAAAATCCTCGAGCAGACGGTCGGCGTACGCGGGAAAGTCATAGCGTGCGACTTCGGCTTGCGCCGCGGCGGCAAGACTTCGCCGCAGGGCCGCGTCGGCCACCAGTCGCGCGAGCGCATCGGCGAGCCGCTCCGCTGCCTTCGGACCGGAATGCTCGAAGACAATGCCGTTTTTTTCCGGATGCACGAAGTCGCGAAAACATGCGAGGTCCGACACGACGGGCGCGGCGCCCGCTGCCATGGCCTCGGCCACCGCCACGCCGAAAGTCTCGCCGCGGACCGCGAGGGAAGGGTAGCAGAACACGTCGATCCCCCGATAAATATCGGCGAGCGCCGTGTCGTCGAATGCCGCCGGCAGGATTTCCAGGCGATCGGTGCCGATCGTAGCTTCGAGTCTCTGGCGCAGGTCCGCAGCCCAGCGGGAGCCGGAACCGCCTCGCGCCACGTCAACCGGTCCGCAGAGCAGCAGGCGCCAGCGGGGGAGCTCGGTTCGGGAGGCGAGGCGGTGAATGGCCGCGGCAAGGACGGACAGTCCTTTTTCCTCATGCAGTCGGCCGACGTAGCCGAGGGTGACCGTTTCGGGTGCGGCGGCGCGTGTTCCGGAACAAAGCGAGGTCCAGTCGATGGGATAACCGGTGACGCGAACTGCGTCGGCCAGACGCGGATTCTCCGACAACACCCAGTCTCTCACAATCGTGCTCGGTGCCAGGACGCGGGCGATGTTGCGGTAGCGTCGATATTGTCCCTTCGGCACGCGGCCGCACATCACGACGACTTTTCCGGCAGACGGCTTGCGCGTTCCGAGCCATACGGGCAGAGACAGGGCATTGCACACGACGATGTCCGCGTCGGGCAGCTGACGATAGACGCGAAGGCTCCAGCGGAAGTCGCGCACGAGATTGCGCCAGAGTTTGGGATGATGACCCGCTCCCGGCAGGCGCAGGTGACGAATTCCGTCCGCTGTTTCGTCGTCGGGCTGTCCGGGCCAGCGGCGGGAAATGCTCACCACCCGATGTCCCTGCGCCGCGAACAACCGGGCCAGCCGAACCCACGATTTTTCCGTGGCGCCGCCCGCGACCGGAGGCACGGGCAGGAAGAATCCGTTGACGATCGTGATCCTCATCCGCGTTGGACGGCGGGCAGACTGGCGAGCGCGGCGAGCAGTCCGCGGGTGGTTTGCTCGTAGGTGTAGCCGGCGATGCGCGCGCGCGCGCCGGCGGCCAGCGCCGCGAGTTCTCCGGGTGACGCCCGCAGCGCGGACGAAATCGTGGCCGCGAGCGAACCGGGATCATCGGCCGAGGCGACCCAACCCGTACGACCGGGTTCGACGAGGTCGCGCTGACAGCCGACGCGGTCGGTCACCAGGCACGGCTTGCCCATGTGCATCGCCTCGTTCACCGCGAGGCCCCAGGTTTCGTAGTGACCCTTCGATGGCAGGGCAAAGATGTCCGCGAGCAGGTATCGGCTGGGCATTTCGGACTGGTTGGCGAATGGCAGGAAGCGGACGACAAGATCGGACCGGCGGGCCGCCGCGACGTGCAGGGACTCCCGCTCGGGTCCGTCGCCTGCCAGCACCAGGGCGTCATTGGGCCCGGCGACCGACTGGAACGCCTGCAGCAACTCGACGGGCTGCTTGGCGGGCTGAAATTTGCCGGCAAAAAGAACCACGCGACGGCCCTCCAGTCCGAGCTCCGCCCGCTGCCGGCGCGCGTGCTCGCGGCTCGCGGAGTCATCGGGATTGAATCGTTCCTGGTCGACGGCATGCGGGGCAAAAAACAAGCGCGACTCCGGCACGCCGATGGTGCGGAAGTAGTCGGCGTTGGCGGCGCCGACCGTGGCAAAGGCGGCGAAGCGACGGAAGTTCAGGCGCAGGGCGAGTCCGCGCACCAGACCGGGCCGGCCGCGGCCGAGAAAGTGCGAATCACCTCGAAAGAGGAGAGGAACGCCACGCCGGCCGGCCCAGCGGATCACGCGCTGGTGCGTGAGCCAGTTGTAGCCGAAGAGAAGAATCGCGGTGGGATTCCAGGTTTCGAGGCGCTCCACGATTGCGGGATTGTCGAGTCCGCGAAAATGATGCGTCCCCGGATCGGCCGCGCGGTTTGGGACGAATTCGGAGTCGTAACCGCCGAGCAGGTCGATGTCCCAGCGGACATCACGCTCGAAGCCGGGGTCGGGCCGGGACTGCACGCCGAAGTCCCAAAGATAAAAGACCCGGAGATTCAGTCCGGCGCGTTCCCTCAGCCACCGAAACCACGGACTGTAATATTGGATGGGATGGGACAATACCACCGCGAGACGATCGTCCGGAGTCGGCATCAATTGAAGAGATGGCGGAGCACCGCGGGGATTCCGAGCACGGCCACGCAGGCCTGAAAAAGCGAACTGAGCCAGATGCTGAGCGTCAGTTCGGTTTGAAAACTCCAGGCCAGCAGCAGCACCAGAATCAGGCCTCCGTAGGAAAGCATCGGGCTATGGCGGGTCCAGACCGTGATCTTCTTGAACACAAATCCGAAGATGACCCCGAGCATGACCGCTCCGGGGAAGCCGAAGTTGGCATAGGCCTCGCTCAGGGTCCCGAAGCCGATCGTGGTCGAGGCGGTGTCAGCCTCGGTCTGCAGGCCGTAGTAGATGGAAAGCCGGTAGGTGCTGAGATGCGCCGGGGGTTTGTTGGGCCAGAAGAACCGGGGCACGAACTGGCTGGGAATGTTGACGTAGGTGTCGCCGTCGAGAAAAGGCTGCTTCGAGGGCGTGCGATCCACCACCAGGCAGATGATCTGCAGCAGCGACGTGCGATCGAGCAGCTTGGCCGCCTTGTTGGCGCGCGTGGAATCGGCGCGTTGCAGCCCGCAGGTGATCCATTCCCGGTAGAAACTTGGAACATCGGAGAGGGTCACGACTCGCGGGGGATCGGTCCAGTAACGATCCCGCATCTCGCTTTTTCCGTTGTGGAGGATGGCGATCACGGTGATTGCCGCCGCGACGGCGACGAGCGGAACCCGGCGACTGCCGGAAATGTAGCCGAGCAGCGCGAGGACGACGCTGGATATTCCCTCGATGAGCAGGAGCGAGGTCGCTTCGATCACGAACTGGAGCACGAGATTGAGCAGGAGAAACGCCCGTTGCTGCGAAGTCAGCTGTCCCAGTCCCCAGTGCCGGGAGAGAATAAAGACGCAGATGATGCCCAGGCCGAAAAACGCGGCGCGCAGAATGCCTTCCGTTTCGGCGGGGAGATGGGAGAAAATCTGATCGTGCCAGAAGGCGCCCGCCGCCGCATAGACAGTGGTCGCAACCAGACCGTAGGGCAGGAAGCGGCTGAAGCGTTCGGACACGATTTCCTCGACCCAGAACGACGTCGTCTTCGCGCGGCCCCGGATCGAATAGTACGTGATGAGCGCCGCCGCCTGATAGGTGAGAACCAGATTCGCCGCGGCGGTGATGACCTCGTCCGGATACACGAGCACGCCCTCATGTCCGACGAGCAGCGGAATGGCATACGTGTTCACTCCGGTCAGCATGAAGACTTCCATCAGTGGAAATCCGCCATCCCCGCGCCGGGCCCACAGGAGGGCCGGCAAGGCGGCGAGGCCAAGAATCGCCAGGCCCTGATAGAGATGGATTAAGTTGCCGCCCTTCCACTGGTACACGAAAAACGCGGCCCACGCCGCGACGGCGCCGAGGGCGAAATAAAATGTCCGGCGCTGCACCGCCGGCAGTTCGACCGAGCCGCCGGGCGGCGCGCCATCGGGCGAGGAGTCCTGGTCGGTCGGTTTCACGCGCGGGTCGTCAGCAGGGAATCGAAGAACGCGCATTGCCGGCGTGCGCCCGCTTCCGCGGTGAATTCCCGATCGAAGGTGGCGTCATCGCGCGAGCCGGAGGGAATTCCGTCCGGGCCGGCGGCGCGCGAAAGAAAATCCGCCACCTCGCGCGGGGGCGCGGCCAGCCGCCCCGGCACGAGCAGGCGAATCACCGGCGCCATGTCCAGGCGCGTGACGAGGTCGGCGAGGACGCTGCCGTGATGCGCCAGGGTCAGCACCGGCCGCCGGGCCATGATGTAAGGATGAAGTTTCGACGGGGAATAGCCCGGATCGTCGGAGCCGAGCAGCAGCAGGCCATCCGCCTGTTCCATCAGGCGCAGCGAATCCAGATAGCCGATGCGGCGGCACTGCTCCTCCACCAGGTCGGCGACGCCGTAAGCCGCGGCGATCGGCCGCGCGGTTTCGCGCGCCCGCGACCCCGTGGCGTAACTGGTGCCGACAAAGTGGAAGCGCAGCCGGGCGGCCGCTACCGGGTCCGAATCCCGGAGCCGGCGCAAGCCGGAGAAGAGAACCCGCAGGGCATGACTGAAGGACGGACTCAGGCTGCCGGGGGCCACCCAGTTTTTACGACCATCGTCCGGCCACGGCGGCGAGCACGGCGGCTGCGTCCGCAGATGGGCGAAGTCGGCCGACGGACCACCGAACGGAATCACGACCTGCGGCCGATCCCGGAACCAGGCGTAGCGGGCTGCGAGTTCCTGAAAATAGCGGGGCGAAACACTGACGAAACCCGCGGCGGCGCGAAACGTGCGTTCCTCGAAAAGCCATGCCGTGAATCGGGCGAATTGATATTTCCATCCTCCGGGCGGTGGCGGCGCACCAGGACGGCGGTAGTAGTCGCTGCGCCACGGATCCTGCAGGTCAATGACGTAGGGGACGCGACCGCGCCGCCGCCAGAGCAACGACAGCGGAGTCACCATGTATTGCGTGGTGGTGAAGAAGATCAGGTCGAAGGAACGGGTCAGCAACAAGTGCAGTGCGGCCCGGTTGATGAACGGCGCACTTCGCAGCCCGAGATTCTGCACGCCCACCAGACGCGTCAAGCGGAGCGGCAGCGCGCCACAGGTGTGGATGGGCACGTCCGGCGGCAGGCTGGCGAGCATCGAGTCATCCCGCCATTCCGGCTGGTGTTCGGGACCGACGGCAAGCACCTCGGGTTCCCACCCGAAGCGACGGTAGTACGGCAGGCTCATGCGCGCCCGCTGGCCATCGGGTGCGTTCACCGGCGGAAAATGGGGCGAAATGATCAGCACCCGTTTCATCGGAAATGGCGCCGCCAGTCGCACGGAAGTGGGTCGACAATCATGGCCGGCAAAAATGGAACTCGGCGGGGCCGCAGCAGGCTTCGCGCAGGTCGGACGGGAGCGGCGGATTGGTCTCCGGAAGAATCTGCGACCGGTGCGCCTGCATCGCCGCGCGTTTGGCTTGCACCCCTTCGGGTTCCGCGAGCGAAAAATTTTCCGCGGGTCGGCCCAGTTGGCGCGACAACCGCCGCGAGTCCCACCACGCCCAGACCGCATATTCCCATCGGGTGATCGGGCGGCGCGCGCCGGCCACGGCCTCGCGGACCAGCCACGTGGTGGCGTCGTGTTCGCTGCTTCCGTCCCCGAGCAGGGGAGTGAACACGTGCATCGGTGCCGTGATCTCCAGCAATTCCGCGAATCCGTGACGGAGCAATTCGAGTTCGTGACTCGCGAGGTGGTCCATCCGGCCATCGGGGGCGTCGAGGAACCTTGCGCATGCCGTATCGAGGCCGAAGGTTTGCAGCGCGGACAAGGCCTCCTCCCTGCGGCGATCGGCGGTGTCCTGCCGGCTTCTCCCCTGATTCGTCGCATGCGGTGCCGCGCTGTCGGTGACGAACGCCACCGTCACGGGATGTTGGCGCCGGGAAAGCGTCCAAAGCAACTGGCCGCATCCCAGCGTTTCGTCGTCGGCATGCGGCGCGATGATGACGACCGGGCCCGAGAGGACGGGAAGGGGGCGGGACTGGGCCAGAAGCAGTCGGCTCATCAGGCGCGCGCAGGCGATTCGAACCCTGCCTTTCATGGTGGCAACGGTGCGTTCGTCGCGGCCTGCTGGTCCGCTTCCGGGAGAGTGGCGGGTGGGTGCCGATGGCGCGCAATCACCGCCAGAAACACTTCCAGCTGGCGAACGGCCACGGCCGCCGCCGAGTAGTGTTCCCGGATCCGTTCCAGGTTGGCCGGCGGGGCGGGAAAGGAGGCGCGATCCCGGACCAGCGTCCGGAGCAGGCCGGCAATTTTTTCGCCGCATAGCGGGTCCGTCCCGGACCCCGGCGCATAGGCCGCCAGGACGGCGCCGCCGAGCTCCGCGATTCTTTCGGCGAGGACGGTGCGCTCCGGTGCCACGGCGAGGGTGGGCTTGCCCGCGAGCAGCGTGGGATAGAGTTTCGAGGGGGAATAGGAAGGATCGTTCGAGCCGAGCACCAGCGCGACATCGGTCTCGAGGAGAAGCCGCAGCGAATTCAGGTAGGTGATGCGGGCGGGAAATTCATGGACGTGCGCCGCGATTCCGTGACTTGCCGCGAGCGACGTGGTCGTGGCCTCGGCCTGTCCCGCGGGGGCATACGACGTTCCATAGAAATAAACCTCGATTGCGATTCCCTCGCGGAGCACGAGGGCAATGCCGTGAAAAAGGTGGTCGAGGGCGGGCAGCATGTCCGGCCCCAGGCGGCCGGCGTAGGCGATCTTGATGCCCCGGGTCGCAGGAGTGATCGGGGGTTCACGAAGATATCGCTCGCGGGCGACGGCGAAGTCGGCGTCCGGCGACCCAAAGGTCAGGACGCTTCCGGAATCGCGGCGGAACCAGGGGTAGCGATGTTCCAGGGCATCGAGGTACGGTTGGGAGACGCTGATGACGTGGGCGGCGCGCGCCAGGGTCCAGCCTTCGAACATCCGGGCCGTGCCGTGCGCGAACGCGTATTTCCATCCGCCCGGCGGCCGGGGCGCGCCGGGCCGGTGGTAGTAGTCACTCAGCCAGGGATCCTGCAGGTCGATGACGTAGGGAACCTGGAATTCCGAGCGCCAGAGTCGACCGAGGGGGAACAGCACCGCCTGGGTGGAGGAGAAATAGACCAGATCGAACGAGGACTCCCGCAGGACCTTGCGCCCCGCCCAATAGGTCGACAGCAGCGTGCGCAACCCGAGATTGTTCAGGCCGAACCAATGGGTCCAGCGGCGCGACCAGACGTGGGTGCGGACGACGCGCACCGCCGCCGGGACGGTTTGGAGCAAGTCGGGCTCGAGCGGCGCGAGCGGCTCGCGATCGTTCGCGGCGAGCACCACCACCTCCCAGCCCGCGTCGACGAAATGCGGCAGGCTCATCCGGATCCGCTGCATGTCCGGCGCGTTCACCGGCGGAAAATGCGGAGAGACGACGAGTATCCGGGGCATGGTCAGCGTGTCGCCAGCGCCTGCGCGACCAGGTGCAGCAGTCGCGGTTCCTCCTTTTCCCATGAGAACCGGATTTCCGCGGCGTGCCGGGCCGCTTGTTGCGCCCGCCGCAGGCGATCCCCTCCGGCCAGGAGTTCCCTCCACGCGCCGTCGTCGGGACGAGACGGATCGAAAAAAACGCCGGCGTCGGGCGCTTCCGCCAGCACCTCCCGCTGGCCGGCGGTGGGCGTCGCGATCACCGCGAGTCCCGCATTGAGATACTGGAGCAGCTTGTTCGTGGCGGCCCCGTCGCGATTGGGAATCTTTCCCTCCTCGAGCGCGAGTCCGACGTCGTGGCGCGCCACGAGCGACGGCAGGTCGCGGGCAGCGACCGGTTTTTCGAAACGAAGTTGATCGAGCGCATGCGGGGGCAGCGTGGCGCGCAATTGTTCGGGGAATCCGGGCCGGGCGTCGCCGACGAGCGTCACGGTGGGCGGCGCGGGCAACTGTGCCCAGGAGCGCAGGAAGGCTTCCAGACCACGCCCCGGTCCGATCGTTTGGGAAAACCAGAGACAACGAACCGGCTCCCCGGCGTCGCGCCGGCGAGGGTCGGGTTGAAGCGGAAAGGAATTGGTGATCACCTCGGAAGGGCGACCTCCGTAGCGAACGTGAAGCATCTCGCTGAGCGCCTTTGACGGCGTCGTCGTGAAAGCCGCCTGATGCAGCATCATCGATTCGAGTGCCCGCAGCAATCGAAGCGGGCGATGACGACGATCCGACGGAAGCAGATCCTCCGAATACCAGTCCTCGAAATCGGCGGCGAACGGCCGGCCAGTGGCGAGCAGTCGGCGGCCGCACCAAAATCCCAGTTCGTTGTGCACGATCGCCAGATGGAAGGCTTGTGCGGATGCGACGCGGGCGAGGGCGCGTGCAGGACCGAGGGCGGCGGACCTTTCCCAGCCCAGCGCCAGCGCACGCACCGCCATCCAGCGGTCGAGGCGGCGCAGGAACCGCGCCCCGGGAAGGGGCGTGATCGTCAGGGGTTGGACGGCGTACCCTCCGGCGCGAGCCGCTTCGCGATCGGCGGCATCCCACACCGGGCCCTCGCTGGGAAACAGCACCGACACCTCGTAGCCGCCCCGGGCCAGCGTGGCGGCCTCCTTCGCGGGCCGGGGATTGCGGGCCAGATTGCCCGAGGTGACGATGAGAATGCGTTTTTTTTCGTTCATGCCCGCGCGGACGCCCGATGGAAGAGGCGGCGCCACCAACGGCGGTGAGCGAGCGCGCGGCGGGCGTCGCTCCAGTCGACAAGCGAGTCGTTGATGTCATGATCGCCCCGCTGCCCGGCAGGCAGGTCGTCGGTTTCCACGCGGCGGATCAACTCGGGCAACTTGGCCAGGAATTCCTCATTCCGATAGGGCGGGTGCAGGCTCCAACAGCCCGGGAGTGCGCCGAGCGTGTCGATCCGATGCAGTCCATGACGTTTCATCGCCCGGGTGAACAGCACTTCAGGCAGCTCGGTGACCGGGTTTCCATCGATCGCGGCGCGAACCATGGCGCGCCACGAGGGGAGTTGTGGGCGCAGCGAACCCACCCGGTTCCGGAATCGCGCGCGGCTCATCAGAAACACGCGTGAACTCATTTCCTCGAATCGATACGAAAGAATCGGTCCCTCCCCGCGCACGCCTTTCAGCTGACGCAGCGAACCATCGGCCGAAGGCGGCCCGGGAAGCGGCGCAGTCACGAGCAGATCGGAGTCGGACTCGTGGAGGGCGAGCGCTTCCCGCAGCCACTCCGCGGGTTTTCCGCCGAAAAGAATATCGGCGTCGGCATGCAGAACGAAGTCATGCGTCGCGGCACCCAAACCGAAAAAATAGGAATAGTAAGGACCGCCGCGGCAGTCCTTCGCGGGAATCGTGGCGCCGGCAAAGAATTCCGCGGCCACCCTCCTTTGCGCCGGGGCATCGTAGTCCACCGCCAGCACGCGGGCGGGAGCGCACCGTCGGGTGAGCGCAAGGATCCGTTCCTTTCCAGCCTCCCAGTCCGCACCGAAACGACCGTGGCTGCGCTGCAGATCGATCGTGACGAGGATTTCGGCGACGGCGTCCTGCCATTGGCGGATTTGATGCGGCAGGATATGTTCGGCCAGCCGATGATCCGAGGGCGCCAGGCTGATTTGCAGGGTGACCGGAAGGGGAGTCACGGGTGGCGCCTCAGCGGCCGGCCAGGGTTTTGGCCCAGCGCCATCCGAGCACGTGCCGGGCCCACTGAAAGGCGCGCCCACCCGGAAGCGGATGGGTGGTGCCACCCAGTGCGCGACTCCGCGCTTCCGATTCGCGCGAAAGCTCGGGGTGTCCAGGATGCAGCTCGAAGGCGGTCCACAGCCACGCATAGGCCGTCGCGGCGCGAGTGCGAGGCGATGAGTCCGCCGTCTGCAGGTGACCGAGCACGAGCTCCGTGGAGCGAAACAGCGAGGCCAGGGAGGCTCGATCCTTGCGGGCGCTGAGGCTGCCCGGCAGCCCCGATCGGTAGTAACTGCGCGCCTCGCCGCAGTAAACGATGCGTTCGGCGCCGAGCATGACGCGGGCGAAGTATTCTCCGTCATCGTTCAGACTCAGCGACTCATTCCACGGTCCGGCCGCGTCGAGCAGCGGGCGCGGTGCCAGCCAGGCCGCCGGATGCATCATGCAGCATTCCTCGTAGTGCAGTTGCAGGAACTCGACGCCCGAAAGGTCGCGCGAATTGGGAAAGGTGACGAAGGCGGCCGCGGCGGGATCGTCGTGGAACCGCGTCCACGCTCCCGAGGCGAGGATCCGGTTGCCGAGCGACCGGACGCGCCACAGCTGGCGTTCGATCTTGTCCGGGGCCAGCAGATCGTCGGCATCCAGAAACTGGATATAGTCGCCGCGGGCAAGGCGCAGGCCGTGATTCCGGGCCGCGCTGGCGCCGCGGTTCTCCTGTTCGACCAGGGTGACGCCGTGCGGGACGAACGCACGCGCCACGTCGCGGCTTCCGTCGGTGGAGCCGTCGTCGATCACGATGACCTCCTTCTCCAGCCAGGTTTGCGCCAGTGCCGAGTCGAGCGTCGCGGCAAGCCAGGGCGCGGCATTGTGGCACGGCACGATGATGCTGACCCGGGGCGAGCTCATGCCGTGGGTGACGGTGCCGGGGCGGAGAGAACCCGCCTCCAGTTTGCCTGGTAGTACCAGCGCCGGGACTCAGCGACGTAGTGGTGCATCACGGCCCGGCAATCCAGCGCCTCGGGAGGCTCCGGCCGGGTGACATAGTCGTCGGCCGGCATCACCGCGCACGGAACATGGCTGACCAGCATCGCAATCAGAGCCTGCTCGAGATAGTAGTTGGGACCTTCGCGGGCCAGCAGCGTGCGGCACCAGGATTCGATCCGGTCCCAATCAAGGTGCGTGCTTTCGAGCCCGGTGAGACCGACATTGATCCGCTCGTCGATGGGAGTTCCGGCGAGCTGGCTCATCAGGGAACGCGAATAGCCATACGACGACGTGCAGTCGACGGCATGAAGTGGTCGGTCCGGACGGTCCCGCCACGCGATGAGCGCCGTGGGTGGACGGAAAAACAACAGGTCCGAATCCATGACCAGTTTCCAACCGTGACCGCCAGCGTGCGGATCGATCAATTTCCGGATGTGCGGATAGACGCGCCAGCGATCGCGCAGCGCGGGAAATCGCGCCGCGGGAAAATGGGTTTCAAGATTTTCCACGCATTCGGTCGGGCTCACATGACTGGCGTCGGGAAAAAGGCGCGCCAGATGATCGCGGCATTCGACGTCGAGCGTGCCATCGTCATAGAGGATCGGGCGGATCGGCCGCGCCGCCTGGCGGGCCAGGGTCCAGAGGCAGAACGCGGTTTGAAACCAGAAGGCGCGTCCGGTGAGCAGGTGCACCTCCAGCGGCGCCGCGGACGGAAACGCCGGAAGCGCGGGCAGGGTGGTTGCCGCCGCTTCCATTTCCTGGCGACCGCGCGACGTGCGATAGACGGCGACGGGTCCGCCCTCGGCGATGAGCTTGCGGAGCGCCTGCGTGGGGCGGCGCCACACGTGGTGCGCGAGAGTCGAAACGCCGGTGCGACGCAGGAGGGCTTTCACGATCGAACCCTTCCCTCGAAATGTCCGCAGGCGCCGGCCCAGCGAATCCCGGCGGCGGAGGAGGTCCAGGGACGATGGGCGACGAACGCCTTGATCTTGCGTGCGACCGCGCCAGCCCACGACAACGCGGGCCACGGGTTGGCGTCGTGCAGGTTCAGCACCTGCATCCAGGATTTTTGAATGCCGTGATTGAGTCGCGCGAGATAGTGCGGGTCGAGGCGGGTGGCGGGAATGAGATGAGTGAGGGACAGTTCCGGGAAGTAACCAATTTCCCAGCCGGCTCGCATCGCGCAGAGAACGATGTCATTGTCTCCGCCCGAAGTGAGTTCCGCGCCACGCCGGTCGCTCGGGCCGGCGCTGTGCTGGCGGGCGCCCAGCCAGGCCTCCCAGGCCGGCCGGCGGAGGGCCATGCCGGCCCCGATGGGAGCGAACGCCGGATATTCGTTGCGCGCGCCGTTGGCGGGTCGAAGTCCGTGCGAGATCAGCGCGGCGTCGCCGAGATCGCGGAGCGCGAGCAGCGGATGAAACTCCGCCGTCCACGCCGGCGGCGGAACCTCGAATTCGCCGATCGATTTCCCGCCCAGCGCCCCGAGGCGGGGCTCGCGGTCGAAGAGGGCGAGCACGGTGGCCAGGTAATCGGGTGCGAGCACATTGTCGTCGTCGACGAGCACCGCGACAGCGCCCGTGGCGGTGCTCAGACCGCAACGGCGCCCGTTTGAAAGTCCGAGGCGAGGTTCCACGGCGAAGCGGAGATTCGGCGGAAAGTCAGCAAGGACGCGCGAAAGCTGCAGGGCGGGACGGGAGGCGTTGTCGACCAGGATAATTTCCCACTCGGCGAGAGGCAGGCTTTGCCCCTGAAGTCCGCGCAGCGTGCGCTTCAAGCGCGGAACATCGGGGTTATGGGTTGCGATGACGACGGAAAGGCGCATGTCACCAGCGGCGCGGAGCGACGGAAATCGAGGGGCGATCAGAGCTCGGCGAGATCCTCGGCCAGCGGACCGCGCGGGCGCGCGAGGGCCTGCTGGACGGCCGCAAGAACCTGCGAGACGGAAATGGCCTGCATGCAGGTGTGGCCGAAATCGCACCGGTTGCGCTGCCAGCAGGGCGCGCACGCCGGGCGATCATCCACATTGAGGTTGCAGGAATAGCCCGTGAGCTCCGGTGGCTCGCGCCCGCCATAAACGATGACGGACGGAGTTTCGACGGCACGCGCCAGATGCATGAGGAATCCGCTGAGGCCGACCAACAGGCGCGCGCCGGCAAGAACCGTTGCGGTTTGGCGCAGATCGGTCCGGCCCCGGAGATCGGTGGTCCCCTCGAGACGCGCATCGCTCGTGGCGCCCACCTGGACGATGCGCGCGCCTTGGGCCAAGAGTTGCGTGGCGAGCTCCTGGAAATGGTCGGGCCGCCATTGCTTGTTTTGCATCGGGACCGCGGCCGCCAGGCCTCCCGATTGCATTGCCAGCCAGCCATTCCACCGGCGGGCTTCGGCCTGTTCGGAGCCGGACAGGTTGAGATGAGGGCGAAGCCGCACGGTCCCGCGCAGGCCGGCGCGCCGGCACATGCTGGCGATGAGATGCTCCGACAGCGCCGTATCGCGATCGATCGCGGGATCGTACGTCGAGTAGCTCAATGGTCGCATCGGACAGCCGAGGCGGATCGCGAGGCGCTGATAGCGAGGATCGTCCGGGATCAATTTCACCGGCGAGCCCAGCGAGCGGTGCAGGCCGTGATGACGGGAGAAAAACCAGATTCGCCCGGCGCGGCGGCGCCGCCATTCCTCGATCGGAGCCGTGCAAAGAAGGTCGTCACCAATGCCGCCCAGAAAACCCAGGGCGATCGCCGGTCGACCGAGGCGGGCGACCTGAACTGCGCCCCACGTCAGAAGACGGAATTGGGCGGCGATCTTCGAAGCGCTCAAGGCGGAATTTTCTTCAGCGCAGCCGACGCCACTGGCGGTTCACGACGCGGGCGAGTCGTGGGATCGACTGGTCCACGGCGTAGACGGCTTTGACACCGCGACAATTTTCCGTCGTGAAATTGGGATCGAACGGATTGCCGTTGGGACCGGCCTCGTCCCAAGCCCGATCGAGAAAGTACTGGCGGTGCGCGCTCGTGATCGCCTTGCCGTCGGTGAAAAAATGGTAGGCGTACCGCCAGGCCAGGCAGGCCGCCGATCCGGCCGCTTCGAGGCGTTTGGCATGGTCATCAAGCAATCCGGGCAGTTCCGGCCCTTCCGCCGGAATCACAATCGGAGGGCGATGCGCGAGCCAGGTCGGACGATTGTGATCGAAAAAACTGAAGTGAAAAAAGACGAGGGGGCGGCCGCCTGCGGTCAGGGTTCCGTCCGAAAGTCGGGCAAGGAGGCGTCGCTGGATATTCCAGTAGGCCACGTTGTAGCCCGGATCGCGCAACACGGCGATCCAGGGGAAGTAGACCGCCGCCAGGCTGAGCCATGGCTGATCATGGGCGATGGCGGCGTCCAGGCATCGTTCGGACTCCATCGCGCGCTGCCACCAGGAAAGGAAAAGGTCGGTTTCGGCGCAGCGCCGGCACGCGAACAATCCGGCGTTGAAGGGCCCGCTGCGCATCAGGTCGCCGTCGGAGCGATAGGCTCCTGGTCCCGCCGGTTCCGTGGAGTGGGGGGTCAGCGCAACGGGGGATTTCTGCAACAGTTCCACCAGCGCATCGGGAGGTGCGTAACAGCACACGTCGCTGTCGGCGTAAACGATGAGGTCGGCTTTGGTCCGCTCGAGCAGGAACTGGCCAAATACCGGCTTGAGGAAGCAGCAGAAGCCGAGGACGTCGTTGACGAATGCGTAAGAGCTGAAATGGGGCAGGTTCAGTTGATGCCCGAACGTGACCGTAAAGGGTTCGGCGGTGGAATCGAAGGCGCCGTCCGCCGGATCGATCACGAGCACATGGCGTTCCGCCTCCGGAATATTCCGTGCGACGGACTCCATGAGGACTCGCGCCTGAAAGAGCCGGCTCCGCGTGATGACGGTGTAAACCAGGAGTCGCGTCACGATGGCGGGATCGCGTCGTTCCGACGGGCCACGATCAAAAAGGTGTGCGCAATCTCGCGCCGGGCGGGCAGGAGCGGCACCAACGCGGTTTCCGCGATCAACGCATCGGTGGGGTTCACGGCTGGAACGACCGGCGGAAGCGTCCTTCCGGTCAGGCGGCGAAGGAAACGCTCGAGTCCCATCAGCCACCGCACGGTCTTGTACTGGCCCACGGTGGCTCCCGCCAGCGCCAGCGACTCGATGCGGTCGTGTTGCGGCGCCAGGAGGCGGGTCTGTTCCCACTCCTCCTCCAGAACGAAAAACGGCGCGATCCACGCCAGCAGCTCGGCATAGGTCGGTTCGTGGTGATGATACGGATTCGGCACCGGAGGGCTGGCGCGAGTGTGTTGGAGCACATTCGGTGCGCTGAGCACGAGTCGGCCGCCCGGTTTCAGGCGACCATGCAATTCCTTGAGAAAGACGTGAGGGTCGCTGACATGCTCGATGGTCTCGAGGCAAACGGCGGCATCGAACGGCGTGGTGGAAGGCACCTCGCTCAGGGAGCCCAGATGAAACGCCACATTCGGCCGGAGGTGGTGCGCGCGGGCATCCGCGATCGCTTCGGCGGACAGGTCCACGCCCAGGACTGAAGCGCAGGTGGCTCCGAGCAGGTAGCTTCCGTAGCCGACGCCGCAGGCGACATCGAGCACGCGTCCCTCGATGCGCTCGCGCGCAAAAAGATAGCGCTGAAGATGGCTGAAACCGCTCTCGCGCCAGTACTGGCGCGCAACTTCGATTCTTTCGATGGCCATGGAGGGTGGGGTCAGTGGGCGGGTCGCCGGCACTCGGCGGCGACAATCACATAAAAAGGGGGTCCACCGGACGGGTCGCCGGGAAGATCGGCGATCCGGAGGTGCGGCCACCAGGCATCGGCGCGGCGGTGGAGCCACGGACGAACTCCGTGCAGGAGGCGTTGGAGCAGGCTTCCGACGATTCGACGCCAGCGGGTGCGGCCCCCCGAAAAACCGGCCCACGCCTCGAGCGCAAAGAACAGGTGGGCGCGATGCCCGGCCGTCAGCTTGCTGCCGACGATATCGACAAAACCCGCCTGCGCGAGATCGCGCGTGAGACCGGCCGCCGTCCAACGCTGGAAATCGTAGGGAGTGCCATGGTCCGACCAAATTCCATGCGTCGTCACCACCAGGCGGCCCCCGGGTTTCAGGAGCCGCCAGGCTTCGCGGAAATAGGAAGCAGGGTTGGCCAGGTGCTCGGCCACCTGGGTGGAAAGCACGAAATCGAAAACCGAGTCGGCTTCCGGCACGCGGCTGTCGCCATCAACCACATAGTCCAACTTCGGCGTCGGCACATAGTCGGCGCAGCGATAGTCAGCGCGGGGAAAAAGCGCGCGGTACGGAGACGGTCCGGAACCGTAGTCGAGAAGGCGGAGCGGCTCATCCGTGCGGAACCGTTCCAGGTAGTGGCGCAGGTCGCTCAGGACGAGGTAGTGCTGTTCCGCGGCGCGCGGTTCGAAGCGGAGGCGAACATAGTCGGCGGAGGCCCACGCCGCTTCCAACTCGGCCGATTTTTCGCGGGGGGCCGGATTCACGAGGCCAGGGTCCACTCGCCGCGCAGGTGGATGGAGCCGATATCCTTCACCGCCGGAGCGCCCGCCGGGAGGTCGAGGTTCAGGACCTCGAAACTCACGGCGTCCGGGACGGAGTCGACGTTGTGGGCCCCGTCGGAAAGCCAAAATGACGCCGCGTAGGATCCCGTCCAAAGCGGCACGCGCGGAAAGCGCACCGTGGCGCGACCGCTGCCGCGGGGTCCGGGCGACACGTTCCACGGATGCATCAGCGTGTTGCTGCCGAATACAGGATTGCCGCCAAGGGAGTAAACGACCACGCCCAACGTTGGGAGGGTCAAGGGGCGTTCGGTGCGAAAGTCGATGGTGAAGACCAGATCGGCGTCGTCCCGCGTCACGCCGCTCGCTGCGACGCCGAGAAGCCCTTGGGATTTCGCGGGAGGCGCGCGGTAGGTCGAGGCGGTGGCGCCCAGCGAGAGATATTTGGGCACGATGGACGGTGTGGCGCCGAAGGAATCCATCCGCCCTTCGCGCAGCAGGAGAGCCGTGGGACAGAGGTCCACGATCGAATTCATGTTGTGGCTGACGAGCAGAACGGTCCGCCCTTCGTCGCGCGCCACCGCATTCATCTTGCCGAGGCATTTTTTCTGGAAGGCCGCATCGCCCACGGCGAGGACCTCGTCGACGATCAGGATTTCGGGCTCCAAATGGGCGGCGACGGCGAACGCGAGGCGCACGTACATCCCGCTGGAGTAGTGTTTCACCTGCATGTCGAGGAAACGCTCCACTTCGGCGAAGGCGACGATCTCGTCGAACTTGCTCCGGATTTCGGCACGCGTCATGCCCAGGATGGCGCCGTTGAGGAAGATGTTTTCGCGTCCCGTGAGCTCGGGGTGAAATCCGGTGCCCACCTCGAGGAGGGAGGCGATCCGGCCGCGCAGGCGGATCTCGCCCGCCGTGGGTTCCGTGATGCGGGCGATGAGCTTGAGCAGAGTGGATTTTCCCGCGCCGTTGCGGCCGATGACTCCGACGACGTCGCCGCGGTTGATGTCAAACGACACGTCGCGCAAGGCCCAGAATTCCTCGTCGGCGCCGTGTCCTCCGCGCCCGCTCAGGCGGGCCTGGGCCTGTCGGACCAGCCCGATGAGACGGTCGCGCAAGGTGTCGGGCCGGGTCTGGTGGGCCAGCCAGTACTGTTTGCCGAGTCCGCGAACGCTGATGACGGGTGCGGACATGGTCAGACGATATCGGCGAACGTCCGCTCCGTGCGGCGGAAATACCACAGACCCGAAACCAGCAGGATGATCGTCGTCGTGAGGCCGGTGAGCAGGCTCGCGACGTGCAGCGGGTAGTGGCCGTCGAACAGGCACCAACGGAAGCCATCAATGACTCCAACCATGGGATTCAGGGCGAACAGGTCCTGCCAGTTGGGCAGATTGGTCGCGCTGAAACCGACCGGTGACAGAAACAGTCCGACCTGAATGAGAAAGGGCACGATGAACCGAAAGTCGCGATACCTCACGGTCAGCGCCGTGAGCCAAAGTCCCGCGCCGAGCGCCGCGAGCAGGGCGAAAAGGAAAAATGCCGGCAGAAAGACGATCTGCCAGCCCGGGAGAAAATGGTACCAGGCAAACAGGGCGACGGTCAGCAGGGCGACAAAGAGGAAGTCGATCGCCGCCACTCCGAGAGAGGACAGCGGAATGACGAGCCGGGGAAAATAGACCTTGGAGATGAGGTGCGTGTTTCCGACCAGGCTCCCGCTGGAATTCGACAGCGCGTTGGCAAAAAACTGCCAAGGAAGGAGACCGGACATCACAAGAAGAGGATACGCCTTCTCATCGAGACCACCCGCCGGCATGTGAGCGAGACGGCCAAAAACGAAGGCAAAGACGAGGAGTGTCACCGCGGGTTGAAGGAGCGCCCAGCAGACCCCGAGGACGGTTTGTTTGTAGCGCACGCGAATATCGCGCCACGCGAGGAAGCCGAGCAGTTCGCGGTAGCGCCAGAGGTCGCGCCAATAGGTGCGATTGCTGCGACCGGGCGCGATGACCAATTCGTCGGGCTGCTCGGCGGACATGATTAGGTGAGGACCGTCCGGAGGCGTTGCGCGAAGGCCTCATAGCCGAATGACTCGGCCCGGCGGCGAATGAGGTCGGGTGAGCGCGGATGGCGCACGAGATCGGTCACGGCAGCGGCAAGATCGGAAATATTCGCGTAGTCCGCAAGCGCGCCGACTTCGTCGTCGACGACCTCCGGAATGCCGCCCGCCCGCGCCCCGAGGCAGGCCTTGCCATGGCTCATGGCTTCGAGAAACACCAGACCGAACCCCTCGCGCCGGCTCGGCAGCGCGAACAGGTCGCACGCCGCGTAGGCGGCCTGCAATTGGCGGTCGTCGAGCCGTCCGCTGAATTCGACCGAGCCCGACACCCGGCAAGCGGCGGCCAGTTCCTGCAGGCGAGGCAGGTCGTCGCCCGTCCCGACCACGCGCAACCGCGTCGCGGGATAACGCCGTTGCACGAGCGGCAGAGCCTCGATGAGCGTGTCGACTCCCTTGTACGAATCGGCGCGCGACAGCCGCGACACGGTGAGCAGACGCGGACCGTCGGCGGGAATGGGGAAGACGGCCGGCGCGGCCTGCGCCTGCACCACCGGATCGAGAGCATTGGGCACGACGACGAGACGACGCCCGTCAAGCTCCGGGAGAAATCGCTGCATTTGCCGGCGGGTGTATTCGCTGACGCACAGGATGCAGCTCGCGCCCAATAGCGCCCGGCGTTCGGCGCGCGAATACGGACGCCACACCTCGATGCCGTGCGCGATCAGGCAATAGTTGAGGCGGGAATTGAGTTTCTGCGCGAGACGCACGAGAGGCAGTTGATGCAGATGGCCGCAGATCACGCGATCGGTGCGACGGGCGAGACGGAAGACGTGCCACGCGAAAACCAGGCGACGGCGGCCGCAGGCGACCCAGGTCTTGAGCGCGGGTCCGTCGTAGCTGGAGCGACGCGGATCGTTGGCGTCGGAGTCGTTGAGCACGACGCCGGCAATTTCGTCCCCTTCGCGCGCCGTCGCGCACAACGCCTTGAGATAAAGGCGAAGAATGCGCGCAATCCCTCCATCGGCACGAAAGACCTCGGGACAAACGAGCAGCATCCTCATGCGGCGCGCGCCTCCTGGCAGAACGCGACCAACACCGCGACCGCCCACACCCGCGACCAGTTGCGATTGTCCGCGGTCCGCTCGAAATCGCGCCACAGTTGACTGACCGCGGGCGCCTCGAGCCACGGGCAGCGCGCGAGGCTTGCGGACGAAAACGTCTCGACCAGAAACGGACGCAGTTCACGCCGCATCCACCGCGCGAAGGGCAGGGTGAAGCCCTGTTTGCGGCGCCGACGGATTTCGGCGGGAACCACATCGGCCGTGGCGTCGGCCAGCGCGGACTTGGTACCCGGACGCCCGATGCGCCACGCGGCCGGCTGCGGCCACAGCCACGAGATGAATTTGGGATCGATGAACGGCACGCGCAGTTCCAGCGAATGGGCCATGCTGAACACGTCGCTGTCGCGCAGCAGGACGTCGGTCATGTAGGTGCGAAGTTCCCAGGCGCTGATGATCTGGTCGGGATCGGCGTCGAGCAACTCGGCGACAAATTCGTCGAGCGACGGATGCATCGGTCCCAGTCGTTCGGCCTGGCGGCGGGCATCAGGAGAGAGAAGGGCCAGGCGATTCGCCTCGGGCAGAACCCGGCGCTGCAGGGCGGCGAGCTCATGCCAGTCGCGAGCATAGGCGAGAAAATCCGCGAGCTTGCGCGATCGGGCGGACGACGCGCGTTGCAGGCGTCGGACGATGGCTCCGCGCAGACTCCGCGGCACCTGTCGCCACGGACCGAGCGCACGGTGCAGGCGCGGAAGATCCCGAAACGACGGATAACCACCAAACAATTCGTCGCCGCCGAGTCCGGAGAGTGCCACTTTCACACCGCCATTTCTCGCCGCCGCGGCGGCAAAGTAGGTGTTGATCCCGTCGCCGGTTGGGGCGTCGAAGGCCCGCAGGATATTTCCGATCTCGGAGGCGACGCGCTCGCCAGTGACGCGCTCCTCGTGATGTTCGGTGCCGAGCGCGCGCGCAGAGTTTCGCGCCGGTTCGGCCTCCGAGGTGGTCGGATCGTCGAATGTGACGGTGAAGGTTTTTAGTCGATCCGCGCCGGCGGCGCGCATCAGCGCGACAACCGCGGTTGAGTCCAAGCCACCCGACAGAAACGCTCCGACCGGCACGTCGGCGACTTGGTGCGCACGGATGGTGTCGGCCAGCTCGAGTCGAAGTTGGCGCTCGAATTCCGCCTGCGAGGCAGCGCGCTCCGAGGAGCGGGGAGCGGGGAGTTGCCACCAGCGACGGACGTCGAGACGACCATCGTCGGACAACCGCATCCGGTGACCGGGAGCGAGATTCGTCACGCCGCGATAGAGCGTGCGAGGAGCCGGAACGCTGAACCAGGCGAGATATTCGGCGACGGACGCGGGATCGATTTCCATCGCATGCAACCGCGAAGCCGCGAGCGCGCGCAATTCCGACGCGAGCACAAGTCCGTCCTCGAGGCGCGCGAAGTACAGCGGCTTGATGCCGAAGGGATCGCGGGCCGCGAGCAGCATGCGTTCATGCGCATCCCAGAACGCGAAGGCGAACATGCCGCGCAGTCGGGGAAGGAACTTTTCGCCGTGACGCGAAAGCCCCGCCAACAGAACCTCGGTGTCGCCGTTGGTGACGAAATTCCATCCGCCGGCGAGTTCGCGGCGAAGCTCGCGAAAATTGTAGATCGCGCCGTTGAAAACCAGATGAAAGCGCCCGTCGATGGAGCTCATCGGCTGACGCGCCTTTTCGGGGTCGATGATCGCGAGGCGGCACATGCCCAGCGTGGCCGGTCCGCTGGAAACGATGCCCTGGTCGTCCGGTCCGCGATGTTTCTCCGCGGCAATCATGTGCGCCACCGCATCGTTGCGCGCGTCGGCCGGAAGAAATGGCGACACGACCGCAACTATGCCGCACATGGGTGGATCGATGAGCCGAACGCTTCGCCGCGTCGCTTCCGCATGACCGAGGCGGCGGGGTAGGTTCCGAATCGACATTCTGCCAAACCTTGGGCCGGTCCCGGCCCGACAACAGGTAACCGCCGCGCCGACGGCGTGGCAATGCGTATTTTACGCAAAGCCTTAGAGGCAAATGGCTTTGCTGATCTCGGCCGCCTTGGAATCGGAAATCAAAAGCGCCACCAGATGGAGTCCGAATTCGACCGCCGTGCCCGCACCGCGGGAGGTCGTGAGGCGTCCGTCGTCGACCACCCGCTCCTCGCTCAAAATGTCCTTCAGTTCATCCGCGACGGAGAAATGCGCGGTGTAGCGCCGGCCTTTCAGGAGACCCGCATCGTGGAGGACGGTCGGTGCCGCGCAGATCGCCGCGACCCATCGTCCATCGTCGAAATATTTTCTCGCCAGCGCCGCCACGCGTGGGTCGGCGCGCAGATTTTTCACCCCGGGACCTCCCGGAAGAAAAATCATGTCGGCCAGCTCGGGTTTCATCTCGGCCAGTGCGACGTCGGCCTGGACAACGATTCCGCTCCGACCCTTGACCATTCGATTTTCGGTGAGCGATGCCGTTCGGACCTCGACACCCGCCCGCCGCAGGAGATCGACGGGGGCGAGGGCCTCAATTTCCTCGAAGCCTTCGGCCAGGATGACGAGTACGGTGGGCATGGCGTAGGCCAATCACGTAAGGCAGCGAGACCCGAAGTGCAACCCGGGTTGCAGTTGGAATTTTTTCCCGCGGATTGCGCGGATCGTCACGGATCGAAGCGAATCTGAGCGTGTGAACCGGTGTATCGCCACATTTTGGATCAGATGTGTAGGAGCCTGCTTGCAGGCGATCGGCTGCGGCGGGCCCGAAGCAAGGCAGGGGCATTTTTTTGCCGCAAAAAGGCACAAAGAATCCGCCGGTTGGCGTAGATCTTCCGCGCGCCTATAGGCGCCTTTGGATTTTGTCGGCTGAAGAGATTTTTTGCGCCTCTTTGTGGCCAAGTTCTTGGTGCTTTCGGCATCCGTGCCGTCCGTGGAATCCGTGGTCAACCGGTTCGGATCCGAGAATCAAAATTCAGAAATCGAAACTCGAAAATTCCGCCCGCCCGCGATCACAATCGGTCATGAGCCCATGGCGAGGCAAACGCTTGATCATTTTCGGCTGCGGCTACATCGGCTCGGCGCTGGCGCGCCGTGCCCGGACATACGGATTGGCGGTAACCACCCTCACCCGCAACCCGACGGTGGCGGCAAGCCTCGAGGCGCAGGGTTTTTCCACCCTTCTGGCCGATCTCGCCTCCGATGACTGGCATGGGCACCTCGCCGGGGAATTCGATGCCGTGGTCGTCTGCGTGGGCGCGGGCGGACCGGGCGTCGACGGCTATCGGCGCTCGTATGTCGAAGGAATCAGGTCCGTCCTTCGCTGGGTGGCCTCGACATCGCGTCCGCCCGAGTTCGGATTGTTCACGAGCAGCACGTCCGTTTATCCTCAACGTGACGGCGAGCGCGTCGACGAACAGGCGGATACCTCGGCCAGCACCGGAACGGCGCGGGTTCTTCTCGAAGCCGAGGAATTGTGGCGGAGAAGTCCCTTTGCGCGTCGGGTGGTGCTTCGACTGGCGGGAATCTACGGTCCGGGCCGTCATCAACTGCTGGACCAATTGCGTTCGGGTGCCGTCGAAATGCGCGGCGGACGCCAGCGGCTGAACCTGGCGCATCGCGACGATATTGTCGGCGCGATCACGGCCTGTCTGGAAAATTCGTCTTTGATGGGCGATTCCGTGTTAAACGTCGCCGACGGCACGCCGTCCCCGCGCGAGGACGTCATTTCCTGGCTGGCGCAGCATCTGGGAAGGAGCGCGCCGGTTTTCACGCCGCCGACGCGGCGGGACGGCGAGCCGGTTCGGGATCGCATCATCGTGAGTGACCGTCTGCGCGCGGCCACCGGATGGCGACCGATCCGGGCGGACTTCCGCGCCGGCTACGAAGCCATTCGCGAGGACGCTTGATCGGTTTGTGTTTGCGTCGGGCAGCGCGCGGACAATCGTGCCCGTCCCTCCCTTACCACCATGGCCGGCGTCGGAAAACTTCTCAAGCAAGCCCAGAAAATGCAGCGCCAGATCGAGGAGCTGCAGAAAGCGCTCGAGACGCGCGAACTCGACTTTTCGAGCGGCGGAGGCGCTGTGCAGGTGAAGATCACGGCGGCGGGGAAGTTCCTCTCGCTGAAGCTCGATCCGGAGTTCCTCAAGGAGGACGCGAAGCTGGTCGAGGAAACGATTCTCAACGCCGTCGCCGAGGCGGCGACCAAGGCGAAGGAACTGAACGATTCCGAAATGCAGCGGATCTCGTCGTCGTTCCAGATGCCGGGCATGTTCTGATCCGGCGCGCGGCGCCGTTGTGGTTGTGTCGTCGTCCCTGGAGAACCTCCAAAAGCAGCTGAAGCAGCTGCCGGGAATCGGCTATCGTTCCGCCGAGCGGATCGCGTTGCACCTGCTGGTCGAGAAGCCGCAGAGGCTGCCGGAGCTCGTCGCGGCGCTGGAGTCGGCGGCGCGGACGGTGCGGCGTTGCGAAATCTGCGGCAATCTGGCGGAGGAGGCGCGGTGCCCGATCTGTGCCGACGAGCGGCGGGCGACCGGTCAGGTGTGCGTCGTGGAAAATGTTCCCGATCTGGCGGCCATCGAACGTTCCGGCGCGTACCGGGGCCGCTATCACGTCCTGCACGGAAAACTGTCGCCCATCCGCGGCGTCGCGCCGGAGGATCTGAACCTGGCGTCGCTGTTGAAGCGCGTCCAGGAGGGCGAGATCAACGAACTTATTCTGGCGCTGTCGAACGACGTCGAAGGCGAGGCCACCTGTCACTATCTGACGGCGCAGGTGCCGTCAGCCGCGGTCAAGGTCACGAGGATCGGGTTCGGTCTGCCGAGCGGGGGAGGGGTACTGTACGCCGACTCCGTCACTTTGAAAAACTCGCTCGAGGCGCGGCGGGACTATTCGTGACTTGCGGAGCGCGCGGGCGTCGCTCAAACATTTCGGGTTCCTTGCGGGTATAGTATATCGGCTATTATGTGTGCTTCCCAAGCATGAGAGGAGGGTTCGACTCCCTCTACCCGCACCAATTTGACGGACGCGTTTCTGCGCGACGCGGAAACGCTGGAAGCCTATGATTTTTGTATAGGACGCAGATAAAGGGCTTAATCGCCCTGGGAAACCTGCCAATTGAGGATGGGCAACAAACAGAACGCCGAAGCTCCACCTTTTAAGCGGATATCGGATGCCCCAAGCGGTGAGAGTTATGCGTGCTCTCCGGTGAGGAGACTTCGTCAACACGAGCCCTTATCTTGCCCAACTCGCGGCCTACTGTAACGTCATTTTCCTTTAGAATCCCAGTTCCGATCAACGCTGCGTTAAATTCGTATTTCTCTAAAACGCTCTTGATGTTTTCCGCGGTCACTCCGCTCTCGGCGATTTTTATGGAATGAGATGGCAGCTGATGAAACAACGCAAAGGCATCGAGATCGATCGTAACATCGTGATTTACCTGACGCGCAAGTGCCGAAAAGAAAAATCTCTTGTTACTCATGAACTTCCTAGAATTGATTCCGCAGATTTTCACTTCTGCGGGCAACAGATCCAGTTCGTCTGCAGAATGCACTTCGCAGAGAACATCCATGCCCAATTCTGTCGCTAACGAATGCAAGTCTCTGAAACGGGATCGTTCCTTGACAACATTGGTCATGAGCAAAATAGCGTCTGCGCCATTGCAGCGAGAGAAATAGATTTCATACTCGCTCCAAATAAAATCCTTTCTCAAAACCGGCTTTCGGGTTTCACGCTTAACTTGGCGAAGCCTTTCAGGTGAACCGCCGAAATTGGAATTCTGAGTGAGTACCGAAATTGCAGAAACTAACGGTTCACGCTCGTACACTTTGTGAACTAGATGCGCATATTTTTCTGGGAAAATTTCCCCCATGCTTGGCGATCTGGTCTTAACTTCCGCAATCACACTGAAAGGGCGTCGACGGATCGATGTCGCAAACCCCCGAGTCGGCGCCATGTCTTTCGCCTTCTTCTTCAGCGTCTTCAAAGAGTCGCGAGCTTGGCGGGCTTCCGATTCCAGTGCAGTCGCCTTTAGGATTTCGTCGAACGTCATGCTTCAAGCTCCCAAGCAATACACCTCGGACACTTTTTCAGGAAAGAGCGCTCGTCCTTCAGAATCAAATCGACCAATGGTCCGTGCATTGGAGTTGGCGACAAACAAATTCTTACGAGAGAGTTGGGCAATTTCAGTTGCAGTGACTTCGGAATAGAAAAGCGTGATTTCTGACAGGTCAATGCCTTCCGTTACTGCGTTGGCTATGACCAGCTCCAAGTCGACACCATACTTGTTTTTCATTCATAAGGCAATGCCACGTTTTCTGGAGAATGTCTTCAACATTCTGCGTTATTTACTCTGGGCCAACTCTTAACTGCGTGACATTTTGACGTCGAATGGCAACGAAATGTTCCCCATGGTCTCCCCACTGGGCATCGGGTGAACCCGGTATCGCTCGTCCGATTTGAAGCTTATACATGGTGAACGGGCCAAGTAGCGCTGTCTCCGATGCTGAATGCGCCAAAAGTGAGCGACTTTGAGCCGGCGATACTCCCCGGCTGACATCTATCGAGCGATAGTGGCCAAAAGTAGCGAAATTGGGCGGTTTTGGATGGACTCGAATCCGGCCTGCATCGACTCTGTTAAACCCCAGTCGCTCGAGCTTAACCCGCCCGGGCGATTTTCTTAGTCACCCGCAACTCTCTCCTTCATGCGCACCGTGCGACTCTGCGCGATCATCGCGCTCGGCATGGCTCTTGGCTACGCGTTCGAAAACGCGCCGTCGCTATCTGACGATTTGTCGGCTGCGGCGACGACGATGTCAGCCCGATAGGCGGCGCTCGCGGTGGGCGAGGTTGGTTAGAGGTGGGGTTTCGCTGAGGTGGGTGCGCTTTCAATGCGTTGGGGACCACGCGTTCCACCCAGTCCGTCATCCCTCGCTTCTCTCAACCCTCAGCCCTCAACCGATTCTCACGCCTCCGCCTCGACCGCCGGCGCACCGAGTCGACGCGCCCGCTCCTTGATCCGGCGCACGATGTCGTCGGTGGAGAGTCCGTACGCTGCGCGCAGCAGCTCCACGCTCGAGCCGTGCTCGATGAACTTGTCGGGCCAGCCGATGCGCTCGACGGGAGTCAGGCAATCCGCCTCCTGCAACGCCTCGAGAATCGCGCTGCCGAATCCGCCGGTGGCGACGTGGTCCTCCAGCGTGACGATGAGCGGAACGCCGGCGGCCTGGCTGAGCAGCAGGTGACGGTCGAGCGGTTTGACGAAGCGCGCGTTGACGACTCCAACCGAGATTCCCTCCTCGGCGGCGAGGCGATCCGCGATCTTTAGCGCCTCGGCGACCATCGGCCCCAGCGCCCAGATGATGATGTTCGAGCCCTCGCGCAGCACCTCGGCCTGGCCGATCGGCATTACGGTGGGCTCGGCCTTGATTTTTCGTCCCGTCGCCGCGCCGCGCGGATAACGGATGAATCCCGGACCGTTCAGCTGCAGGCTCGTGTGCAGCATGTCGGTCAACTCGTCCTCATCCTTCGGCTGCATGATCACGGCATTCGGCACGCAGCGCAGGTAGGCGATGTCGAACACGCCGTGATGTGTCGGACCGTCGTTCGGCGACAGGCCGGCGCGGTCCATGCAGAACGTCACGGGCAGGCTCTGCAGGCACACGTCGTGGATGACCTGGTCGTACGCGCGCTGCAAGAAGGTCGAGTAAATCGCACACACCGGTCGAAAGCCCTTGGTGGCCATGCCCGCGGCAAACAACACCGCGTGTTCCTCGGCGATGCCGACGTCGAAGAACTGTTGCGGCACTTCCTTCGCGAGGATGGAAAGCCCGGTGCCGCTCGGCATCGCGCCGGTGATGCCGATGACTTTTGAATTGGCGCGGGCGAAGCGGGCGAGCGCGGTACCGAACACGTCCTGATAAGCCGGGGGCGCGCCGGGCGCAGCCTTGACGCTTTCGCCGGTGACCGGATCGAACGGGCTCGCGCCGTGGAATTTCTCCGGGTGCTGTCGCGCCACTTCGAGCCCCATGCCTTTCTTGGTGAGCACATGGACCAGCACCGGCACGTCGCAGTGCTTGGCGAACTCGAGATTCTTCACCAGCGCATCCAGGTTGTGGCCGTCCACCGGGCCGAGATAACGCAGGCCGAATTTCTCGAACAGCGATGACTCGACAAAGAAGTCCTTCGTCTCGCGTTTCCATTTGTTGTAGACGCGGTTCATCTCGACGCCGGTCGGAAAGCTCTTGAAGAACGCCTCGATGTCGTGATGGAGCTTGTTGTAGGTCGCGCTGGTGCTGATGCGATTGAGGTAGTTGGCGATCGCGCCGACGTTCTTGGCGATCGACCACTCGTTGTCGTTGAGGATGACGATCAGGCGCTTGGTCGAGCTGACCACATTGTTGAGCGCCTCGAGGGTGACGCCGCAAGTGAACGCCGCGTCGCCGCAGATGGCGATCACGTGCTCCTCACTCCCGCGCAGGTCGCGGGCGGTCGCCATGCCGAGCGCGGCCGACAGCGCGGTGCCGGCGTGTCCGGCGCCAAACGCGTCGTGCGGGCTTTCCTTGCGATACAGAAATCCGGAGGCTCCGTCGCTCCTGCGGAGCTGGGAGAAAAAAGCGCCGCCGCGACCGGTCAGGAGCTTGTGCACATAGCCCTGATGGGCGACGTCGAACACCATCTGGTCGTCGGGGGAATTGAAGACGCGGTGGAGCGCGATCGTCAGCTCGACCACGCCGAGATTCGGCCCGACGTGTCCGCCGTTGCGCGCGGTGACCGCGATGATTTCGTCGCGAATCTCCTGGGCCAGCGCGGGCAGCTGGTCGGCGGGGAGCGCCTTGACGTCGGCGGGTCCTTTGATCTGGGGCAGAAGCGGGCTGGAGGGAGTGGACACGATGGTATCAGCGGGCCGGAGTCAGATTTTCCGCGGAGGCGCTGCCGTCCTTCTCCTTCTTGAGCTTCTCGATCTTGAGTTCGGCCTCCTTCAGGCGCGCCTCGCAGACGCGCAATAATCTGGTGCCTTCCTCGTATTTGCCGAGCAATTCCGCGAGCGGAACCTCGCCCTGTTCCATCGAATCGACGATGGTCTCGAGCTTGGTCAGGGCTGACTCGAACGTGAGCTTGGCGGAGATTTCCGAATCCACGCTGCCACTGTGGTTCCCGGAGACACGATTTCAAACAATCTTTCGGCCGGCGACCCGGCCGCGGTTTGTGATTGGCGGCCAACGAAATCCGTATGAAGTGCCGCCATGCCCTGGCTGCCCCTGGTTGTCGTCGTCCTGGTCGCGGTTCGTCTGGTCGCCCAACTTGTTCTCGAAGCTCTTAATCGGGCCGAAACCGCCCGCCACGCCGGCCAGCGTCCCGCCGCGCTCGCGGGCATGATGGATGAAGCCACCTTCGCGAAGGCCGCCGAGTATTCGCAGGCGAAGGCGCGCCTCGCGGCCGTCGAGCACGTTTATGGCGCGATCGTTTTGCTGGCGGTTTTGTTCAGCGGCTTGTTGCCGGCGTTGTGGACGCGCTTCGATGCGCTGGCGCCCGGCGCGGCGTGGAGTGGAGCGCTGTTTCTCGCGGCGATGGCGGTGCTGTTTGGCCTGCCCGATCTGCCGCTCGAGTGGTGGGGCCAATTTCGTCTCGAGGCGCGTTTTGGATTCAATCGCAGTTCGTTCGGACTTTGGATCGCTGACAAAATCAAAGGCGCGCTCCTGACCCTCGCGCTCGGCTTCCTGTTGAGCTGGGCGTTGCTCGCGGTGGTCCGACGGATGGGTGATGCCTGGTGGGTGTGGGGCTTTGCCCTGGTATTCGGGTTTCAGCTGCTGATGATCGTGCTGTACCCGAAACTGATCCTGCCGCTCTTCAACAAGCTGTCGGCGCTACCCGAGGGCGATCTGCGGACGGCCCTGCTCGCGCTGGCGGATCGCACGGGGTTTCGCGCGCGGACGATTGAGGTCATGGATGGCAGCAAGCGCTCGTCGCATTCGAACGCCTTTTTCACGGGTTTCGGGCGCTTTCGACGCATTGTGCTTTTCGACACACTGGTCGCCCAGCTCTCGCCGGTCGAACTCGAGGCCGTGCTCGCCCACGAGATCGGTCACTACAAGCGCGGACACATCCCGAAGTTTCTCGCGATCGGGGCGGTGCTGCAGCTCGCCGGCTTTGCCATCGTGGCCTGGCTGATCAAGGCGCCCTGGTTCAATGCCGCCTTCGGGCTGCCGGCGGGCGCGCTCGCGCCGACCTTTGTGCTGTTCATGCTGCTGAGCGGGCTCGTGACCTTCTGGTTCGCACCGATCGGGAATCGTTTTTCCCGAAACAATGAATACGAGGCCGACGCCTTTGCGCGCGACGCGATGAGTTCCGCCGAACCGATCATCGGAGCTCTGCGCAAGCTCGCGCAAAAAAACCTGGCCAACCTCACGCCGCATCCGCTGTACAGCGGTTTCTATTATTCGCATCCGACCATCGTCGAACGGGAGCGGGCGCTGACGACCGGGTGATGTAGGGCGGCATTGCTAATGCCGCCACTAGGCGGGATTGGGCAATCCCGCCCTACAACTCCTGACGTAAGATTGCGTGTTGCGACGCCGGTGAACGGATGCAGGTACGACACCGATGCTTTTCAATTGGCGCGGCGGCGTGGCATTTGTGATCGGTGGGATCGTTGCGGTCACGGTGGGCGCGAAAGGCGCCGACGGCTCAATCACCCTCGCCACGTACAATGTGGAAAACTACGTGCGCGCCAGCCGCATCGTGGATGGAATCTATCGCCCGGACTATCCCAAGCCCGAGGCGGAAAAGGCGGCGTTGCGCCGGGTAATTGCGGGACTGTCGGCCGACGTTCTCGCGTTGCAGGAAATGGGTCCGCCGCCGTATCTGGAGGAATTGCGACAGGATCTGCGCGCGGAGGGCATTGACTATCCCTACTCGGCACTGGTCGAGGCCGCAGATGCCGATCGGCACGTGGCGATCCTGGCGCGCATTCCGTGGCAATCGCTCCAGCGGCACGAAATTCTCGTCACTGGATTCGCGCCCGGGGCACGCGTGAAACGCGGCGTCCTGGAAGCGCGGTTTTCCCGCGAGAGGGGAGACTTCACGATATTCGTCGTCCACCTGAAAAGTCAGCTGACCGAAACGGGGGATGATCCCGCGTCCGCGCGTCAGCGTCGCGCCGAGGCCGCGGCCGTCCGTGATCTCGTGCTGGTGCGATTCCCCGAACCCGAGAAGGCCCGCTTCATCGTGTGCGGCGACTGGAACGACTCACGCGACAGCGACACCGTTCGCATCATGCTGCGTCGCGGCGCTAACCGGCTCGGAGTTCTCCTGCCCGCGGCGGATTCCCGCGGTGAAACCTGGACCCACCATTTCCTGCGCGCGGATTCGTACAGCCGCCTGGACTATTTTCTCGTTTCACCGGGCTGGTCCGGGGAAATCGCGGATTCGCGGGCGACGATCTATGACGGGCCCGGGACATTGATCGCGAGCGATCATCGGCCGGTTTTCGTCAGGATCATTGGAGGGCGGGCGACCGCGCCCGCAAATGACGCGCGCACTCGGAATTGACCGCGAAATGCGCGAAATATTCTGATGGGGGAATGAAATTTTCCGCGGATGACGCGGAGACCACGGATAAAATCGACGAACACAGGGATATCCGTGGGATCCGAGAAATCCGCGGGGAGAATGGTTCCTGATCGACGGATGAATGAGATTCTGATCCCGACCAAACATTCGCGGCGTAAAGCCGCTCCCAGAGGGTGCGAGTCGATCGGCCGAGAAAAATTCTCAGACCATCTTCTCGCTGTCGAACACCACGCGTCCGCCGACGATCGTCGCTTTGACGCGACCCGTCATCTTGCGACCGCTCCAGGGCGAATTGCGCGATTTCGAAAAGCCCTTGTCGGCTTCGTACGTCCACACCTCATCGGGATTGAACAGGCAGATGTCGGCGTTGGCGCCGGCGGCCAGCGTGCCCGCGGGCAGCTTGAGCAACGCGGCGCCGCGGCGAGTCATCAGGTCGATGACGTGCGGCAGCTTGAAGCGATTCTTGCGCACCAGAATATCGAGGCAGACCGGCAGCGCGGTCTCCAGTCCGATGATGCCATTCGGCGCGTAGTCGAACTCGCGATCCTTGTCGTCGGGCGAATGCGGCGCATGATCCGTCCCGATGCAATCGAGCGTGCCGTCGCGCAGGCCGGCGATGATGGCCCGGCGGTCGGCCGCGGTGCGCAGCGGCGGGTTCATCTTGAAATTGGTGTCGTACGTGCCCAGCGCATCGTCGGTGAACGAAATGTGGTGCGGCGTGCCCTCGCCGGAGACGCGGATGCCGTCCTTCTTCGCGCGGCGGATCAGTTCGACGGACATCGCCGAGCTGATATGCTGCATGTGAATGTGGGCGCCCGAATAGGCGGAGAGGATGATGTTGCGGGCGACGATCACGTCCTCGGCGGCGTGGGGCCAGCCGCGGAGGCCGAGGCGGGTCGAAACCGCACCTTCGTTCATCACCGCACCCTGCGTCATCGATTCGTCCTGGCAGTGATCGAGCACCGGCAGGTCGAACATGCGGGCGTACTCGACCGCTCGATGCATCAGCTCATTGGACTGGATGCAGAGTCCGTCGTCCGTGAGGGCGACGACACCGGCGTTCTTGAGCGAACCGTGGGGCGCCAGCTGGGCGCCTTTCATGCCGACCGAAATGCAGCCGGTGGGGTAAACGCGGATGGCGGCCTTCGCGGCGGCGGCATTGATCAGCTGGATGGTTCCCGGGTGATCCGCGGGCGGCGAGGTGTTCGGCATGCACACCACCGTGGTGAATCCGCCGGCGGCCGCGGCCTGCGAGCCCGTGAGGATGGTTTCCTTGTGCGTCTGGCCCGGTTCGCGGAAGTGGACGTGGATGTCGACCAGCCCCGGGCAAACCACGAGGCCCGTTGCATCGATCTTGTGCGCCTGCTTTTTCTGCGCGGCGGAGAGGGAGCGGACGAATTTGCCCTCGACGGCAAAGACGTCGCCCCGGGCGTCGCGTCGCGAGGCGGGATCGATCACCCGGCCATTGCTGATCCAGAGAATGCTCATTCGATGGGCGCGGTGACGTGTTCGGGTTGTCCGCCGGCGCAGAGGTAAAGCACGGCCATGCGCACCGCGATGCCATTGGTGACCTGCTGCAGGATCACGCTGCGGGAGGAGTCCGCGAGCGCGCTGTCGATTTCGACGCCGCGATTGATCGGGCCCGGATGCATGATGATGGCGTCGGGCTTGAGCCAGGCGGCGCGCGTCTGGTTCAGGCCGAACATGCTGGTGTACTCGCCGACGGAGGGGAAGTGGCCGGCGGCCTGCCTCTCGTGCTGGATGCGCAGGAGCATCACGACATCGGCGTCGGCCAGCGCGGTGCGCAGGTTGTGCGACACCCGCACGCCCATGGCCTCGAACCAGTGCGGGACAAGCGTGGACGGCCCGACGATCGTGACATCGGCGCCGAGCTTGGTCAGCGCGTGGATGTTCGAGCGGGCGACGCGGCTGAAAAGAATGTCGCCGAGGATGACGACCTTCCGACCCTTCACGCTGCCGAGTTTCTGCTGCATCGTGAACACGTCGAGCAGCGCCTGGGTCGGATGCTCGTGCGCACCGTCGCCGGCATTGACCACCGGAATGCCGAGACGCTGGCTGAGATAGAGCGGAGATCCGCTGGCGGCGTGGCGCAGCACGATCATGTCTGCGTTCAACGCCTGGATGTTCTGCGCGGTGTCGCGCAGGGTCTCGCCCTTGGTCGTGCTCGAGGCGGCAGCGTCGAAGGCGATGGTGTCGGCGCTGAGCAGCTTCGCCGCCATCTCGAACGACATCCGGGTGCGGGTGCTGGGTTCGAGGAAGAGATTAACGACCGTCTTGCCGCGGAGCGCGGGCACTTTCTTCACCTTGCGGTCGAGAATGGCGCGGAAGGCACCGGCGGTGGCGAGGACCTGGTTGATCTCGTTCCGGCTGAGATCCTCGATGGTCAGGAGATGTTTACGGTTCCAGGGCACGGAAAATCAGGTTTTGACCATGGCAGTTTTCAGCCGGGCCGCCTTCGACGGCGCCACGACGATCTCGTCGTTGCCCGAATTGGCGGGATCGAGGTGCACGACGACTTTCTCGCCTTCGCTGGCCGCAAGCGTGAGGCCAATGTAGTCGGCGGCAAACGGAAGGCGGCGGCCCGGGCGGTCGACCAAAGCGGCGAGTTCGACGCGTTCGGGACGCCCGTAATCGAAGAGTTCGTCCAGCGCAGCCTTCACGGTGCGGCCGGAGAAGATCACGTCGTCGACCAGGATCACGGTGGCGTTGTTGACGTCGTGCGGGATCAGCGTGGCGGCGAATTCCTTCGGAATCGGGTGGTGGCTGATGTCGTCGCGGTGAAACGAGATGTCGATCGTGCCGACGCCACATTTCATCCCTTGATTCCGCAGTCCTTCGGCGAGGCGGGCGGCGAGAGGGATGCCACCGTTGGCGATGCCGAGCAGGATCAGGTGGCGGGTGCGGCCGTGGCGCGCGGCGATCGAGGAAACGAGGAGCGCGACGGCCTTGGCGACCGCGTTCGCGTCGTGTTTCTTGGGGGTGCCCACGAGCCTGTGGTATTGGGGCACGCTGCGGACGGCGTAAAGCGGAATCGACGGTCGCTTACGCAGGCAGTGGCGCGATCGTGTCGGGGGCCTCGTAGCGCACGTTGTTGACGCGCGGGTCGACGCGGTGGGATTCCATTATTTCGGCGGGCAAAGGCCGGCAAAGCCGCCGGAGCGTCTCGGACGGAAGCGGCTGATTGCCGAGCCAAGCCGGACCGGTGTTCGGCCCGAGAATTACCGGCATCCGATCGTGAAACGGACTGAGCAAGGCATTCGGTTCCGTCGTCACGATGGCAAATCCGCCGGGTTCGGCGTCGGTGCCGGTCTGCCACAAGCCGGCGAAACAAAATGGCCGTCGGTTCTTCAGCGTCAGATAGTGCGGCAGTCGCGCGGTCCCCGCTTTCTCCCACTCGAAGAAACCGTCCGCCGGAACCAGGCAACGTCGATGAGCCGTGGCCTCGCGAAACGTCGGCTTTTCGGTCATGCTTTCGGAGCGGGCCGTGACCACAAGCAGTCCGCGTTTTGCGGGCGGGCGGGCCGGCAGCAAAATGCCGAATGGCATCGAGACAACGCGGCGCGAATCTCCTTCATCGACGATGACCGGGACCTTTTGCGTCGGCGCGACATTGAACCGGGCCGGAAAACGCTCCGGGTCCAGCGCCGCGCCCAAGGTCTGGCAGAATTCCGCCAGCACCTGCATCTGCGTGAGCGTGTAGCGCGTGCACATGAGGGATCGTGCGAATGGCATCCGGAAGCGCTTGTCGTGCAAGCATCATTCAGCGGTGCGAGGCCCGTCAGGAATATCCTTGCGCCACCCCGGCCGACTCGTTCACTCCTGACCCCTCACGGACCCTTAGCTCAGTTGGTTAGAGCGCTTCCTTGACATGGAAGAGGTCACTGGTTCGAGTCCAGTAGGGTCCACCAGCCTTCGCTCTTCGAGCTACGGCTCGGCAAGCCAGCCGGTCTGATCCGACGGGAAGTTGATGTCACCGTTGCGCTTGGCGAAGGCTGCCGCGCCGAAGCTTGGCGGAGGCGGGCACCCTCGGGCCGGATTCCATGTCTGAATTCAGCTACGTCTATTTGCTCGAATCTTCTGTCGGAGGGAACCACTGGTACGTTGGCCTAACCGATGATCTTTCGGCTCGATTGGTGAAACACAACTCCGGCGGCGTACTGCACACTGTACGTTGGCGTCCGTGGACGATCAAGACAGCGATTGCATTTCGGAATCGCGAACGGGCAGCTGAATTTGAGCGATATTTGAAAACGGCGTCGGGCCGGGCGTTTGCCCGGAAGCGCCTGTGAAATTTCCATCGACAACCGCCGCGCTTGAATTCATCGGGACATCCGTCCATTCGTTGCGGCGCGATGCTCCAGACGCTGCACATCCACAACCTCGCCCTGCTGGAACAGGTCGAGCTGGAGTTCGAGGCCGGCTTTACGGCGGTGACGGGCGAAACGGGGGCGGGCAAGAGCATCCTGCTCGGTGCGCTGGCCCTGCTCGCGGGTTCACGCGTCGACAAGTCGATCATCCGCCAGGGCGCCGCCGCGTGTGAGGTTGAGGCGGCGTTGTTTTTTTCCGATCCGCGCCGCATCGATGCCGCGCTCGCGGCACTGGAACTGCCGCCCTGCGATGACGGCGTGCTTATCTTGAAACGCAGCGTGCCGCGTGACCGCGCTCCGCGGATTTCTGTGAACGGCGGACTGGCCACCCTCGCGGCGCTGCAGGAACTCGGCGGCCTTTGGATTGATTTTCATGGTCCTGGCGAACCGCGGCGCTTGCTGAAGGAAGGCGGTCAGCGCGAGCTGCTGGACCTGTTTGCGCGCAACGGCGAGGATCTGGCCGCTTACGGCACCGCCTATCGCCTTTGGCGGTCGCTGCAGGAAGAGCGCGACCGACTCGCGGCGGCCGACCGCTTGTCGCCTGAGCAGATGGATTTCCTGCGGCAACAAGTGGATCGTATTTCGGCGCTGGATTTGACCGATGAAGCCATCGGCACGCTCGAGCGCGATTTTCAACGTCAGCAAGGCGCCGGCGAGATCATGGAACTCGCGGGCGGCCTGACCCAGGGCCTGAGCGGCGAAGACGGCGTCCTCGGGCGCGTCGCCCAACTCCTGCGCGTGGCTCGCCAGCTGGAGGCACTCGACGCGGCCAGCAAACCGCTGGCCGATCGCCTGCAGTCGCTTTCGGTGGAGCTGGGGGATCTTGACGCCGAGTTTTCGTCCCTGGCGCAGTCGGTGCAATTCGATCCCGAGCAGGCAGCCCAGACCCAGGAGCGCATGAACACCTGGCTCGACCTGAAGCGTCGTCATGGGGGAAAACTCGAACAGGTGGTGGCCGCGCGCGACGAAATGAAACGCCAACTCGAGGCCCAGGGCGATGTCGAGGGAGCGCTGGCCCGGCTTGATGGCGAGATCGCGCGGGTCGAGAAATCGGCCAAAAAAGCGGCGTCCGAACTGCGGGCGACCCGCGAAAAGGCGGCGGTGCGACTGGGACGCGAGGGCGCGCGGGCGATCGCCGAGCTCGGATTCAAGAAGGCGGATTTCCGGGTGGAGCTCAAACCGCTGGACGAACTGGGGCCGCACGGCGATGTCGCGGTGGAATTTCTGTTTTCCCCGAACGTGGGTGAGGCGCCGCTGCCGCTGCACCGGATCGCCTCCAGCGGCGAACTCGCGCGCGTCATGCTGGCGCTCAAGGCGGTGCTGGCGGCGATCGACGATGTGCCGTTGCTGGTGTTCGACGAGGTCGACGCCAACGTCGGTGGCGAGATCGGTCGGATCGTCGGCGAACGCATGGCGGACATCGCCGAGCGGCATCAGGTTCTTTGCGTGACGCACCTGCCGCAGGTGGCGGCCCAGGCCGAAAACCATCTGCTCGTGCGCAAGGACCAGTCCGGTGACCGCGCCGCGGTTTCCATCGAACCGATCCACGCCGACCGCAAGGTCCGCGTGGGCGAACTTGCCCGCATGCTCGGTGACTCAAGCGGGCGCAGCGCGCGCGCCCACGCGGAGGAACTGCTCGGCCGATGACCGGTGGCGCCGTGCATTTCGGATGGGCCGGCGAAAATATTTCCGTTGTTTGGGGTTTGCCGGATGCCTCCGGAATTGTTCGGATCGGATTCCTGCCCCATGAGTGACGACTCCCGTACGTTTCAGCTGCTGCGCACCGACCGTGCCGGCGGGCTATCCGTGGAGCAGCAGGGGCAGCTGCAACTCGCGCAATCCGACGTGCGGGGCAAGCAGGCTTCGATCCTGGTCGTCGACGACTCCGAGCCGCTGCGCTCCATCATGGTGCTCACCTTGCAGCATCTGGGCTATGCGCATGTGGCGGAGGCGGGCGACGGTGTCGCGGCCCTGGAACTGCTCTTCGCGCGGGAGTTTGACCTGGTCATCCTCGACATCGAGATGCCGAAGCTCGACGGCTACGGCGTGCTGACCGCCCTCGCGAAGGACCCGGTGCGCCGCCACGTGCCGGTTATCGTGACTTCGGGGCTCGATCAGACGGAGGCGGTGGTGCGCTGCCTCGAGCTCGGCGCGGAAGATTTTCTCTCGAAGCCGGTCAATTCGGTCATTCTCCGCGCCCGCATCGGTTCCTCACTCGAACGCAAACGCCTGCGCGACCTGGAGCGGTTGCGCCTGCTCGAGCTGGCGCAGGAAAAGCAGGCGCTGGAAATTGAGAAGGAAAAATCGGAGCGCCTCCTGCTGAACATTCTGCCGAAGTCGATCGCGGCGCGGCTGCGGCACAGCGAGCGCACGATCGCCGAGCGCTATTCCGCGGTGACGGTGCTTTTCGCCGATCTCGTCGATTTCACGGCGCTGACCAACCGGACGGATCCCGAGGAATTGGTTTCCCTGCTGAACGACCTGTTTTCTCGCTTCGACCAGATTGCCGATCGCCTGGGCCTGGAAAAGATCAAGACCATCGGTGACAGCTATTTTGTGGTGGGCGGCCTGCCCGAACGACGCTCCGATCATGCCGAGTCGGTGGCGGACATGGCGCTCGCGATGCTGCAATCGGTCGTCGAGCTGAATCTCGAGCGTCGTACCAGCCTCTCGTTGCGTCTTGGCATCAACAGCGGACCGGTGGTCGCGGGAGTCATCGGACGGAAGAAGTTCACTTACGACCTCTGGGGTGCGACGGTCAATTTCGCGAGTCGCCTGCAGTCGACGAGCCTCGAGGGCCGCATCAATGTTTCGGATGCCACGTATCAGCTGCTCAAGGACAAGTTCAACTTCACCCCGCGCGGGACAGTGATCTCGAAGGGCGTGGGCGAGGTAAGCACGTATCTCCTCGATGGCCGGAAGCCGGCGGTCTCGGCGTCGTTGCCGCCGATCTGAGCTAAGAGCTGTAATCTGTAAGCTTTAAGTGTCAGGAAATGGTGGAGCCTGCTTGCAGGCGATAAGAGCGACGGCGCCCAACTCTCTCGCCTGCAAGCAGGCTCCTACCTCGACGGCTTTCGCGGACGCCGCTTCGGCGAGATCGATTTGATGACCAGTTTGCGCTTGGTGCCACGAGAGTAGGGCACCGGCGCCTCGGCCACGGCGATTGCCAACGTTTCCTAGACGCGCGGGTCCGCAAGTTCGTCGCCGGTGACAATCTTGATCGAGCGAACCTGTTTCCCTGCGCCTTGGAGCAAATGATGGGGATCGGGCAGCCTGGCGCCGTGAAGGAAACAGACTCCCATGCCGCGCGCGTAGATCGCGAGCGACAAAATCGCTTCAGACGGACGTTCTGTGGGAGAAAAGCCAACGACCAGGAAGTTGTAGTTGTCGTAGACCATTTCGATCGACGGCGGCAACAGGGCCCGCAGCTGCTTCAGGATCTTTCGCGCCCGCCTCGCGATTTCCGGTGTGAACTCGGAGAGAAACCCTGCCAATTGCTTCGCGGGGCCGGCTTCCGGCTTTGGCGCCGCCTTTTTCATTGGGCGAACGGAAACGGGGCGAAGGTCTTGCTGCGGGGATGTTCGACCAGCAGCTGGTCGATGGTCTTCGCCCCGATCGCCGACGACAGAACCGTGGTCAGCGTGGCGTGATAGTCGGCGAGAATCGGATCGAGATTGTCGAGGGTTTCGCCGCCGGAGGCGTCGCCGTAGTTCTCGAACAGGTGGCGGAACTCGAGCAGCGTGATGTTTTCCAACGGACGGGCCGGCTGATGCCGGTAATCCGTTGGATCGTGTCCCGGTCCGGGCGGCAGCTGGGTGATCAGACCGAGGTCGCACAGGCGGTTCAGGCTTTCGTTGAGCACCTGCGCCGGCATGCGGATGTGATTGGCCATTTCGCTGACGTAGAAGGCGGGTCCCGAGGCCTTGAAGCGGCGCGCGATGAGCAGAAGCACGAGGAGGGAGAGACTTTCGCGCGTGAACTCGTTGAGGCTGTGCCAGGCCACGCGGCTGCTGCGGAAATTGACGTTCTGGACGGCGTAGGTGAGCTGGCCGCCGACGATCACGAAGAACCAGAACACATACAGTCCGAGCATGAGGATCGGCAGGATGCCGACGGAACCGTAGAGACTCTTCTGCACGAACACTTGGCGAAAATAGAGGAACGCGAGATAGTTGTTCAGGAAGAGCAAGCCGGTGACTACCAGCGCGCCGAATAACGCTGACTTCCACGCCACGCGCGTGTTGGGCACGAGCCGGTAGAACAGCGTGAGAATGATGATCAGCAGGACCACGGAGCTCGACGGCAGCATCCAGACGAAAACGCTCTTCAATTGTGCGCCGAGGGGGATCTTCTCAAAGAAGACGTTCATGATCGCGCCGGCGGAAAGCAGGGTGAGCGAAGCGAAGAAAACCAGCGCCCCGAGCGTGATCGCGCTCCAATAATACACGATGCGAGCGAGCCAGCTTCGTCCGCGTCGCACGCCCCAGATGTCGTTGAAGGTGTTCTCGATGGTCGTGAACAGCTGGACCACGATGACGAGCAGCGTGAAGACGCCGATCAAACCGGCCGCGCCCGAGCGGGAATTCGCGATGAAGTTCGTGATCAGTTTGACGAGCTCCGGATCGGGCTGGCTCAACTCGAGCGGATTGCCGTGGGCCGCCTGTGGTCCGTCGGCCTTATCGAACTGGCCCACCTGCGGCGCGATGACGCTGAGCACGCGGGTGAGACTGCGGGCGGCGAGGGCGGGATCCTGATTACCGAGGGCGAAACCGGAAATGAGCACCGCGAGCGCCACCAACGGTCCGAGGCTGAGGAGCGAACTGTAACTCAGCGCGGCGGCCCGGATCGCCACGTGGACTTCGCGCAGTCCGGAAAACGTGATCGAGAGGACGCGCAGCACGGCGAAAAACCGTCCGCGAATCGAGCGGTCACGGTTGGCGGCGGCGACCCAGATGTCGCGCTGCCACAGTTGACGCAGGCGGGCTTGCGCGGGACCGAGAATCGACATGCCCGCCACGGATGACGGCGGTCGCCTAGGATATCGACATGGTGGCCAACGCCGCCATGCCGCACACCCCGGCCAGAACGGCGACACCGAGCGGGATGTAGGTCAGGAAAATCGTGCAGAAATACAGGCCGGCCGTGCCGGCGATCAGGGCCATCAGGCCGTTCAGATTGTCCTGCGTCCAAAACAGGAAGCCCAGAAATCCGAGTCCGAATACCGCGCGAAAACGCACAAACGGATAAAGCTGGATGAGGCCGAGCAGAAGCAGAACGGCGAGCACGGCGTCGACGACGCCGAGAATGATCAGTGGCTTGGCGAGAATCTTGGCCGTGTCCATCGCGATGACGGAATCGATGCTGGGGAGCACGAGGGCCGTGGCGCTCAGGAACATCGTCGCGGCGGCGCCGCGCGTGCCCCAGACCGCGGCCTGCATCATCGAGATGCTGCGGTCCTTCTTGCCCTTGGTTTCCTCGGTCTTGCCTTCGGCGGCGGCGAGAAACTGTTCGACGGTGATCGGCGGCGCGCTGTCGTTCACCTCCTGGTTCACCGCCATGAATTCCTTCGGCTTGAACCCCAGTTTCTTCTTCTCGGGCCACAACGCCGCTTTCATCTCCGCACTGCCACCGATGGCCAGCCATTGCTCGGAGGTGGCGTCGTAGTAGTACGTCTCGGCCGTCACCTGGCCCGCCTCGGCGAGCGAGGTCAGTTGTTCCAGCGTGAACGGACCGCGGGCCTCGGCGTCATTGATTCCACGGACGTAGTATTCCTGGGCGGCCATGCGCGGTATGTTGCGGCGCCGTCCGGGCGCGGCAAGTGTGAAGTGGCCCGGAGCGCGGCTTAATCGGGGCGGGCGGTGGAGCGGATTGTGAAACGAACGATAAAATCGCCCGTCCCGCTGGATACGACCCGGCCTACATCCGCTCGAGCGTCCGCAGTCCCAGCAGGTGCAGGCCGGTTTCGAGCACGATCAGCGTCCGATGGCAAAGCAGGAGCCGGCGCGCGCGAATGGCAGGATCGTCCACGATCACCTTGTCGGCTGCGTAGAAGGTGCTGAATTCGCCAGCGAGTTCGAAGAGATAGAGGCAGAGGAAATGCGGCCGCAACTGGGCGGTCGCCAGCTGGACCGCGTCGGCAAACTGAACGAGTTTTCGCGCCAGTCCGAGCTCCGCGGAGGTTTCGGGTGAGGTCGCCTGTGCCACCGGAGGCGAAGACGGATCGAGCCCGGCCTTGCGGAAAATCGAGCGGATTCGCGCCACGGCGTACAGCAGGTAGGCCGCAGTGTTGCCTTCGAGTGAAATCATCTTGTCCCACGAGAACACGTAATCCGTCGACCGGTTTTGCGAAAGATCGGCGTATTGCACCGATGCGACGCCCACGACATCTGCGATCGCGCGGCGCTCGGCTTCGGGAAAATCGGCGCTGCGTTCGGTCACGAGCCGGAAGGCGCGCTCGCGGGCCTCGTTGAGCAGATCCTTGAGGCGAATGTTGTCACCGCTCTTGGTTTTGAGCGGCTTGTTGTTTTCCCCGAGCACCGTGCCGAAGTCGACGTGTTCGAGGCGCGGCTGCGGCCGATGCGTGCGCTCGAACCATTTCTTCACGGTGAGAAACAGCTGCTGCAGGTGATCGCCCTGCCGGAAGTCGATCACGTAGGCCGAACCATCCGCATGGAAATGCTCGCTGCGGTAGAGCGCGGTGGCGAGGTCGCTCGACGCATAGTTGGCCGCCCCATCGCGTTTGCGGATGATGAAGGGCTGCGTGGCGAAGCGCGGATGTTCGGGATGGAAGACGACCAGCGCGCCCTGACTCTCCACCGCGAGGCCGCAATCGACCAGTTCGCGATACACGCGCTCGACCTTGTCGTTGTAGAAGCTCTCGCCGAGAGTGACGTCGAACTTGATGCCCAACTGGTCGTAGATGACCTGGAACGCCGCGAGCGAGACCTCGTTGATCTTTTTCCAGATCGCGAGATTCTCTGGATCGCCCGATTGCAACTTGACGAGTTCCTGCTGCGCCTCGGCGAGCGCGGTGGGGTCGGTCTCCGCAGCGGCGTTTCCGACCTTGTAGAGTCGTTCGAATTCCTCGAGCGGATCGGCGGCAAACTTGACGGGATCCAGGTGCCGGCGATAGGCCCAAATGAGCTTGCCGAATTGGGTGCCCCAATCGCCAATATGATTGTCGCGAATCACCTTCGCGCCGCTGAAAGCGAGCAGCCGGCAGATGGCCTCGCCGATGACGGCGGATCTCAGGTGCCCGACATGCATCTGCTTGGCGGTGTTGGGTGAAGAATAGTCGACTACCCAAGTCTGGCCCGTGCGTGCATTGGCGGCGCCCGAGCGCAGGTGTTCCTCCGAATCGAATGCTCCCAGCCAGGAGAGAAGGGCGTCCGGTTTGAGCCGGAAATTCACAAATCCGGGGCCCGCGAGGCTGATGTCGAATACCGCGCCGAGATCCGGAGACAGATTGGTTACAAGCTGTTGCGCCAAGGCCCGCGGGTTTTGCTTTTGTTTCTTCGCATAGGCCAGGGCGCCGTTGGCTTGATAGTCGCCATGAGCGGGATCAGCCACCCGGATCTCGGGCTCAAAGGCTGAATCGGTTATGCCAACCCTGCCCGCGGCGTCATGCAACGCCGAGTCGAGCCAATGGGAAATGTTAAACGGAACGGTCACGGGCGGGATTGAGGAATCGCGCTTGCCATTGGGCAAGAACGATTTTTGCAGCTCCTAATGTTTGCGGAGCGTGCCCTTTCTGGATATATTCCGGATGTTCCATGCGTCCATTATTGTCTCGACAAATTAAGCAAAACTTATTGCCTCAGCGACCTTTGCGTCACCGGGTTCCGCCTCTTTGCACACACGCTAGTGAGTAACAACTCAATGAGAAAACGTCCTATCCCGACTCGCCGGTTCATCAAGCCGTCGTTCACGTCCCTGATCGAGAAGAAACGCGATAACAACGAATTCACGCAGGAAGAGATTCGTTACATCATCGATTCGGTGCTCGACGGTGAAATGCCGCAGCACCAGCAGGCGGCGTTGTTGATGGCGATCTACTTCGCCAACATGTCGGCGCAGGAAACCGCGATCCTCACCGAGGAAATGATGCTTTCCGGCGAGGTCATCGACCTCTCCCACATCACCAAGCCCAAGATCGACAAATACTCGACGGGCGGGGTGGGTGACAAAACCGCTCTCGTCCTGGCCCCGCTGGCGATGGCCAGCGGTGTGGTGGTCCCGATGATGTGCGGCGTCGAGCAGCAGTATGTGATCAACACGCTCGACAAGCTGGCTGCGATCCCGGGCTTCAAGAGCCACATGACGATCCCGCATTTCGTGGACCAGCTGGCCCGCGTCGGCGGCGCGATCGCCGAGCAGAGCAAGGAGCTGGCCCCGGCCGACCAGATTTTCTACGACCTCCGCTTGGAGACAGGCACCATTCCGAGCCTCCCGCTCATCACCGGCAGCGTGCTTTCCAAGAAGCTCGCCGAGGGCGCCGAAGGCCTCGTGATCGACGTCAAGTGGGGCAACGGTTCGTTCATCAAGGATCTCGAGCAGGCCAAGCAGCTCGCCCGCTCGATGACCCGCGTGGGTCGCTCGATGAAGCGCCGCTGCGTCGCGCTCGTCACCGACATGAACCAGCCGCTCGGCGATACCGTCGGCACGGCCCTCGAGGTCAAGGAGGCCATCGCCCTCCTGCGCGGCGAAGGCCCCGAGGACATGAAGGAAGTCGTCCTCAAGCTGGGCATGGAAATCGTCCGCCTCGCCGGCGTCGCGGGATCCACGCTTTCCGCGAAACAGACCGTGCAGCGCCATCTTTCCGACGGCTCCGCGCTCGAGAAATTCAAGGACATGGTCAAGGCCCAGGGCGGCGACGCCAGCTTTGTGGACCATCCCGAGAAGTTTCCGACGGCCCGCCACATCCGCAAGCTGCCCGCCCCCAAGCGCGGCTACGTGCACACGATCAACGCCGCGTTCATCGCGCAGGGCGTGTCAATTCTTGGCGCCGGCAAGGACAGTCACGGAAAGATTGACCACGCGGTCGGAGTCTCTGAAATCAAGAAGGTCGGCACCCAGGTCAAACAGGGCGAGCCGCTGATGATGATCCATTACAACGACGAGGCGAAGCTCGAGCAGGCGCTCGAGTACTTCAAGACGGCGTACCGGCTTGCGCCGAAGCGCCCGATCCCGCCGCCGCTCATCGTGGAGCGCGTCGCCTGATAATTTTTCTACCCGCCATTGCTTTCGGCTTGTAGATTGGCCGGCCGGTACGCGTGTGCCGGCCGGCCTTATTTTTGGGGTCGGCCTTGAGGTGGAACCGGACCTCCCCGTTCGACAGGTTCAGGGCCTTGAGCGGAGCCGAAAGGCGGGCCGGTTGATTGCGCCAATGGTAGGTGATCTCCCATTTCAAGCGCGCCGAGGACGTCGCGCTCCACCTGGCAGGCGGGGGAACGCCCGCCACAGCCTGACCTACGATCAACCACGGATTTCACGGATAACACGGATTCAATGGGGTTCGGATTGGACCGATCCGTGATATCCGCGCAATCTGCGGCCGAATTGGGGTAGGGGACGGCCTCCGCGCCGGCCTTGGGATCGGTGATGCAAGAAGGCGGATGAGGACATCCGCCCCTACCGCGGCGAAATTCTCGCGATGGTGGAAGCCGGGGCAGGCCCGTGGACACGCCCAAGGCGGGCGATCCGGCCCTACATCCCGACAATTTTCATCCGCCAGCGTCGCAACTCCGAACGAAATACGTAGACCAGCGATAAGAGGGTGACGCCGATCGCGCTGCCCACGTCGGGAGTTCCAATTTGCGCGATCGCCTGTTGGATCTCCTCGTTGACCGTCCCCCAATCGTACCCCGCCGCGGGCGTTCGGAGCGCCGAGATCAATGCCACGGCGCAACCGAATGCGAGCGCAGTCAGGCAGGCCACGATCCGCCCCGACATCCGGGAATCCTTGCGGCTCGCACGGGTCGATGGCAGCCGCTGCATCACTGCGCGGCTGAAGCCGTGATCGGGCAGTTCATCCAGGCGGCTTTCCGCGCGCAGCCAGCGATCGAACGTGGCGTCGTCGGACGCGGAGGAATTCAATTTTTCGGGCTCCATGGGGCGAGTTGGGTTCGAAGTTTTTCGCGGCTGCGATGCAGATGCGTTTTCACGGTGCCCAGCGGCTGTCCGAGGATGGCGGCAATCTCCTCATGAGTCAGACCCTGTTGATAGAAAAGATGGGCCACCGATTGTTCCGCCGGCGTCAGATGCCGGAGAGCCTGCTCGAAGTCGTGACGCAGATCCGACGACGTCGCCGTCGAGGACACGGGTGCGACCTCGGCCAGGTGCCCGGGTTCGAGCGCAACCGGCCGCTGGCGCCGGCGGTCGTTCCGCCAGAGATTGTGCGCGATGCCGAGGAGCCAGGTCGAGACCGAGGACCGACCTTGAAAGCATCCGAAACTCTTGAACGCCTCGACAAACGTGTCCTGCGCCAGGTCGTCGGCGCGCGCGGCGTCGCCGTTCGTCAGCCGCCGCAGGAAATGCCGGACCGACGACTGGTGCTGTTCGACGAGCACGCCAAAGGCGTCGCGATCGCCGGACAAACCCGCGCGGGCAATGGGCTCCGCCCCGGTCACGAGCGCGGCGTGGAGTCATCCTTGCCACCGAAGGCCAGGCCGCCCAGGGCGAACAGCAGCAGGGCGACGCCGATGAAGCCGGGGATCGCGCCGACGAACCGCAGGAAGGGCAGGTTCATGGCCTCAAAAAAGAAATAGAGCCCGCCACCGACGCCGATGAGAATCAGGCCGGAGCGAAAATCGTTGGAACGCGCCTCGGGTTTGGTTTCGGCCTTCATGCCGTCGGGCATCGGAGGCAGGGGCTGTCCCTTCTCGAGCGCGATTCGCGCCGTTTCATGCCAGAGCTCCTGTTGGCGCTGGGAGTGTTTTATGCCGAAAACGATGGCGGTGGTTCCAACCACGAGCGCGACGAGAATGCCACCGCCGACAGCCACGATGGCGACCCAGGGAATGTTGGCGATATCGGCGAAGAAGGCCCCGAGGACCGGCGACGGGAGAGCGGAAAAAAGCGAGTGCATGAAGTTTATTGATTGGGTTCAGGAGTGAGTGTCAGCAGCCGGCGATTTGGATTCAAAAATCGGATCTTGCGGGATGAATGGGCCTTTTTCTTTGCCCTGCCCGGGGATGCCTCTTTGCGTGGAGCGATGGCCGAAAGCGATGCCAAAGTCCCTCGAACGCCGCCCGATCGGTCGACCTGGCCACGGCCATGGGCACAACTCAAGTTTGTCACCTTCCAGCCCGCCATTTTCCCCAAGATGCTGGGCGAGGTTTCGCGCGACGCCAAGCCCGGCGATCTGGTCGCGGTCTTCGACAAGTTTGGCCAGCGCACCGGCCTCGGACTGTTCAATCCCCGCGCGAAGATTCCCCTCCGCGTCGTCGCGCACACGGCGGAGGCCATCGGCGAGGAATATTTCGAGGGAGCGATCCGGCGGGCCGTGGCGCTGCGACGGAGCCTTTTCCAACTCGATGCGGTCACAGACGCCTATCGGGTGATCAATTCCGATGGCGACGGACTGAGTGGACTCACCATCGACCGTTATGCGGAAACGCTCTACTGCGACGTCACGTCGCTTGGAATTTTTCAGCGACTCCCGCGTTGGCTGCCCCTCCTGCATGAACTCCTCGGCACACGCTTTGCCAGGGTGTTCGTGGATCATGATCTGGGCAGTCTCGAGGGCATCAAGCCGTCGGCGATGAAGGAGATCACCGCGGCCGCGCCGGAGCGCGTGCGCATTCGCGAGCACGGCGTGAAGTACGAGGTGGATTTTGCCGAGGGCCACAAAACCGGATTTTTCTGCGATCAGCGCGACAACCGGGCCCGCTTTGGCAAGCTTGCGGCGGGCGCGCGGGTGCTGGATTTGTGCAGCTACACCGGGGGATTTTCGATCAACGCGGCGCTCGGTGGTGCCACCGATGTGACCGCAGTGGATCTCGACGAGAAGGTCATCGCGCAGGGGCGCCGCAACGCGAATCTGAACCAGATTCCGCCGAACCGGTTGAAGTGGGTGCACACGGACGCGTTCGCCTACGCCCGGCAGATGCAGAAAAACGGCGAGCAGTTCGATGCCGTGCTGTGCGATCCGCCGAAGTTCGTCATGACACGCGAACCGGCGGGCGCCGCCGAGGGCATGCGAAAGTACGCCGATCTCAACACGATCGCGGCCAGCCTGGTCCGTCCGGGCGGACTGTTCGTGACGTGTTCCTGTTCGGGCCTGGTTTCGCTCGAGGTTTTCGAGGAGTGCGTGATCAAGGGCGTGCATCGCCTGAACCGCCGCCTGCAGATCTTCGATCGGACGGGTCCGGGCATCGATCATCCGGTGATGTCAAATTGCCTCGAGAGCCGCTATCTCAAGGTGCTTTGGGCGCGGGTGCCGTGATCGAATCAATCCGCGGGTAGGGCGGGACCGTTTTCCGCACCGGCTTTCGTATGAGTCGCAAAGCTGGGCCCGCCGTTTCAAAGCATTCGACTTTCGTCCCGTAATGTCGGCGGGCCCAGTTTTCCAATCCACCCTGCTACTCGAGCGGCAAACGGTCCCGCCCTACCTGTCGACCCAGCGCCAGCAAATCGTTCAGCCCTTCTTCGGCGACACCGGCAGCGATGCGAGATACGCGACGATGTCGCGCATGTCGCCGGGCGAAAGATTGGCCACGACCGGTTGCATGAGGATGGTTCGGCTGCCGGTGCGATGCGCGGATTTGAAATCGAACAACTGCCGCATCAGGTAGCTTGGCGAACGTCCGGCGATTCCCGGCACGGCGCCAAAACCCACGATGTTTCCGCCGGAAAGATCCGCGCCGTGGCAGAGCGCGCAGGCCATTGTCTTGCCGGCATTGCCCGTGGTCGCCAGCGACGATCCGCGTTTCACGCTTCCGACGGGCACGTAGGCGACGAAGCCGACGTGCGGGCTGCGCATGATCTCAACCGCGTCCGGAATCTCCGGTACCTCGATGATACGGTCAGCGAGCGGCTCATCACCACCGTTCGGTGTCTGCAGGTACATGCCGGCGGAAACTTCGGTTTTCGGCACGTGATCGGTTTCGACCACGCGAATCCAGGAGGTCCAGGGCATGGCGCCGAAATACTCCGCGGCGGCGCGAATCTCGTCGTCGGACATCGCGCGGGCATAGTCGACCATCATTTTCGTGTTGGGCTTGCGCGGGTCCGATGAGGTGCGTTCGCCGCGGCGGAAGGCCTGCATTTCCGCGACAAAATAGTCGACGGGCAGACCGGCGATTCCGGCGTTTTCCGGCCGGCCCTTGCCGTTGAAATTGTGACACCGAGCGCACGACCAAACGATCGGCGCCTTGCCATGAGCGACAATGGAGGGAGGAGTCGCGTGTTCCTCCGGGAAATAGTCGGCGGGATTGAAGATGCTGGTGATCTCGGCGCGCGTAAATGTACGCGTGGTTCCGGGCAGTCCGTAGCGCGTCGGATCAACGGGCGCCGCCGGTGCGGCTGCGGGAGCCGTTGCGGGAATGAAATTCGCCGGCGGAGGCGTCTTGAAACCGTAGGCCCAGGGCGGCGGGATCTCGGGCATGCTTTCAACGGACCATGCTGCCGGAGCCAGAAACAGGAACGCGAAACAGGTCCGCAAAACGGACCAGCGGGGTAGGGGCATCCGACGACGCTAGCCGGTGGATCCCGACCGGCAAGTTCCGAAGGTGGAACGCGTTGTCCTCAACGCGTTTTGGCCGCCGAGATTAAGGCGTCTTGAGGGCGAGCCGCTCCACCCGGGGTCAGGCAGCGTCGATGCGGACATCGACGCCGAACCGCAATCAGGCGCGACCGAGATACGTCGCGTCCGCCGTGCTGACCTTGATCGTCTCGCCGGTCTTGATGAACAGCGGCACCTGCACCACCAGGCCCGTCTCGCAGGTCACCGATTTCTGCACGTTGCTGGCGGTGTCGCCGCGCACGCCTTCGGGCGCATCGGTCACCTTGAGGACAACCGAGGAAGGAATGTCGATCGTGACGGGATTGCCGTCGATGAAAAGCACCTCGGCCTTGCCGTTCGCGACGAGGTAAAACTTGGCGTCACCGATCATCGACTCGGTCAGCTCGAAGGTCTCGAACGACTCCGGGTCCATGAACGCGTACGTGTCGCGGTTCGAATAGGAAAACTCGAGCGTGCGGCGGTCCGTCTGCAGCACCTCGACCGGGTCGGGCGAGTTGAAGCGCTGCTCCAGCGACTTGCCGTAGCGCAGGTTCCGCATCTTGACCTGCACGAACGCGCGCAAATTGCCCGGGGTCCGGTGCTGGGTTTCCATGACGAGGTGCGGCTCGCCGTTGAACTTGATGACTTGGCCTTTGCGGAGGTCGTTGGCTGCGGGCATGACTTAGGAGACGGTTTTGACGTGGGAAAGGGGACAGAATTACCGGGCGCCTTTCGGGCTTGTCAATCCCGGCGTCATATTTTCCGGCCTCGGTAATCTCAAACCGGTTTAAGTCCGGGTCTCGCGCCGCCGGCAGCGCCCTTCGGTTATCTCCAAGCTTGTCATTTCCAAGTGGTTTCCGACACTCCGCCAACCACCTGATGAAGCAGCGCACTCTCCTGCGCGAAGTCTCCGCGAAGGGCAACGCCCTCCACACCGGCGACGCCGTGCACCTGACCTTCAAGCCCGCGCCGGTTAATCACGGCATCGTTTTCAAGCGCACCGACCTGCACGGACAGCCCGAGATCAAGCCGCGGGTTGACCTCGTGACCGACCTCGTGCGCGCCACGACGATCCAGCAGGGCCACGCCAAGATCCACACGGTCGAGCACGTCCTCAGCGCGCTCAGCGGCTGCGGCGTCGACAACCTCCTCATCGAAATGGACGCCAGCGAGCCGCCGATTCTCGACGGTTCGGCGCGCGAGTTCGTGAAGATGATCCAGCAGGGCGAGCCGGTGGAACAGGACGCGGAGCGCGAATATTTCACGCTCACCGAGCCGGTCTCGGTCTCGCGCGGCAACTCGTCGGTCATCGCGCTGCCCTACGATGGTCTGAAGATTTCCTGCACGAGCGCGGACGATCGCGGCATCCACACCCAGCATCTCTCGCTTTCCATCGATCCCGATGTCTACGTTACGCAGGTCGCGGCCGCGCGCACGTTCACGGTTTACGAGGACATCGAGGAACTGATCAAGCTCGGCAAGATCAAGGGCGGCAGCCTCGACAACGCCGTCGTGATCAAGGGCGACAAGATCATCTCGAAGGAGCCGCTGCGTTTTCCGGACGAGTTCGTGCGGCACAAGATTCTCGATATCGTCGGCGACATCACGCTGCTCGGCCTGCCGTTGAAGGCGCACATCGTCGCCACGCGACCGGGTCATGCGCTCAACGCGGAGCTGACCAAGGCTTTGTTCGAACGCCTCGAGCAATGGAAAAAGGGCGGCAAGAAGCCGGCGCGCGCGGCGACGCCGAAGGCCGAGCTTGCGACCGAGACCTCGATGGATGCGCGGCGCATCCTCGACCTGCTGCCCCACCGCTATCCGTTCGTGATGATCGATCGCATCGTCGAGTTCGGCGAGGACGAGCTGATCGCGATCAAGAACGTGACGATCAACGAACCGTTTTTCCAGGGCCACTACCCGGGCAATCCGGTCATGCCTGGCGTGCTCCAGATCGAGGCCATGGCGCAGGCGGCCGGCATCATGCTCATTCGCCGCACCAACATGGAGGGCAAGACGGCGCTGTTCATGAGCTGCGACAAGGTGAAGTGGCGGCGTCCGGTGCGGCCGGGCGACCAGCTCAACATCAAGGTGAAGATGACGCGCCTGCGCGGCTCGATCGTTTGCGCGGAGGGCGAGTGCACCGTCAACAATCAGGTGGTTTGCTCCGCGGACCTGATGTTCACCACGGTCGACAGTTCGCAGCTCGACTAGTCCATGCCGCAGGAGATTCACCCCACCGCGATCATCGAGGCCGGTGCGCAGCTGGGCGCCGACGTGCGGGTCGGCGCTTACGCCTATGTCGGCCCCAAGGTGAAGCTGGGCGATGGCACCGTGCTGCATCACCACGCCACCGTGGAGGGCCGGACCACCGTCGGTCTCCAGTGCGAGATTTTCCCGTTCACCTGCATCGGGACGAAGACGCACGACTTGAAATTCACCGGCGGCGAGCCCGGTCTCACCATCGGCGACCGCAACGTGTTTCGCGAGTATGTCAGCGTGCACGGCGCCACGAAGGCCGACGAGTACACGGTGGTGGGACACGACAACGTCATCCTCGCCTACAGCCACATCGCGCACGACTGCATCGTCGGCAACAATCTCGTCATGAGCTCGCAGTCGGCGCTGGCGGGGCACGTCGTCGTGGCCGACAACGTCAACATCGGCTGGGGCGTGGGGGTGCACCAGTTCTGCCGCATCGGCGCCTTCGTGATGCTCGGCGCGATGTCGAAGGTGGTGCAGGACGTGCCACCGTACATCATCGCGGACGGCCTGCCGGCGATCGCGCGTTCGATCAACAAGATCGGCCTGGAGCGGCAGGGCTTCACCGTGGAGCGGCTCGATGCGGTGAAACAGGCCTTCCGGATTTTTTATCGCGCGGGACTGAATCGCACCCAGGCCTTCGCCCAGATGCACGCGCACCCGCTCGGGAAATCCGCCGATTTTCAGCAGTTTCTCGACTTCGTCGAAAAGAGCGAACGCGGCGTCGTGGCGGGTCGGTAACGATCGGTGTAGGGCGGCATCGCCGAATGCCGCCAATGCTGATTTCACGAAATTGACGCATCCGGTAGGGGACGGCCTCCGCGCCGGCCTTCTTGCAGCCGCGGAAAGGCGGATGGGGACATCCCGCCCCTACCGATATTCGAACTTCGCGGGCGACCCAGGCGACGTCACGTGATGCCGGCACCGCCCAGCTGTCGCAACAGCTCGTATGAATACAATCCGGTCCGGTGGCTGTCGCTGAAATCGAAGCGCAGCGCGTAGTTTCCCACGCGCTCCCATCCGAGCACCTCCACGCCGACGAAATTCTTCGGCGCATCGCCGCCATACTGATGTCCGAAGATGTCCCGCTCGCCCCGGGTTTCCGCGCTCGGCGAGGCCGCGCGGAGCGTGGCGAAGGTGATGAAACTTTCGCGGCCATCGTTCCAGCGAATCGCCACCTCGGTGCCGATCAGTTGCACCTCCTCCGGTTTCAGAGTGTCCATGGCGAGTCAGGTCAAGGGGTGAAACGCGACGTCCCGGCGTGCTCTCAATAACCGCCTCGACCGATTTCGGCGGTCTTCGCGGTGGCGCTGTCCTGAGTCGCTTCCCGCCGGCGGAACTCATCGAGCATGGCGGCGGTCGCGGTGGCACCGCAACGCGTGCAGCCCAGGTTTTTGACCAGAATCAATCCGTCGAGATCGCGCACCCCGCCGGCGGCCTTCACCTGTACCTTCGGCGAGCACGCGGCCCGCATGAGTCTCAAGTCATGTTCGGTCGCGCCCTGGTACGAATACTTGCCGTCAGCGCCCTTCACGAAACCGTAGCCGGTCGAGGTTTTCACCCAGTCGGCCCCCGCGCGTTCGGAAATCTCGCACAATCGGCGCTTCAATCCGTCGCCATCGAGTCCGGCGCCGCCCTGGCCGAGATAGTCATTCTCGAAGATCACCTTCACCTTCGCGCCATGGCGGTGCGCCTCGTCGCACACGGCGCGGATGTCGGCCTCGACAAACGCGAAGTCGCCGCCGAGCGCCTTGCCGATGTTGATCACCATGTCGATTTCGACGGCGCCGTCCTGACAGGCCGCGGCGGTCTCGAGGCGCTTGACCTCGGTGCTGCTGTTGCCATGGGGAAAACCGATCACCGCGCCGACCTTCACGCCGGAACCGGCAAGCAGTTCCACCGCTCGCCGCACGGCGTACGGCTTGATGCAGACGGACGCGACGCGATATCTCACGGCGAGGCGGCAGCCGGCCTCGAGTTCCGCGTCGGTCATCGTCGGATGCAGGAGCGAGTGATCTATCGTCTGGGCGATGTCGTCGTAGGAATACATGACGATGAAAGTGTCGTGGGGGTCACGGGCAGAATCGACGCAAATAATCCGGCGACTTACGGGTGCGCAAGAATTTCGCGGCGGGTGATTGCCTGATTCGGCGGAACCGGTAGTTCCGTCCCCGAGTCACTAAGTCCGCCGCCCCCTTGGGTCGGCCCGTCCCCATGCGCCTTTCGATTCCCGTCCTGTTTTGTGCCTTTGCCGTTTCCCTTTCGGCCGTGGTGCCCGCGCCCTCGGTCGGGCGCGAGGCCTCGGGCATGTACGCGCAGCTGTGCAGCGGCTGCCACGGCGAGAAACTCGAGGGCGGGAAGGCGCCCACGTTGCTCGGCCCGACGTTTCGTCACGGCGGGGACGACGCCAGCCTGCTGCGGTCGATCCTCGAGGGCTATCCCGCCTCCGAAATGCCGGCGTTCAAGGCGACGGTCAGCGCGCCCGAGGCGCGGGCGCTGATCACGTTCATCCACGAAACGCGCATCCACAGTCGCGATCCGCAGCCCAGCAAATCGGAGGCTTTGCCCACCGGCGTGCAGCACAGCGAGAAACATTCCTATCGGCTCGAGTCGATCGCGGAAGGACTCGACGTGCCGTGGTCGATCGCGTTCCTGCCGGACGATCGCATCCTGGTCACCGAACGCGTCGGCCGGTTGCGCGTGATCGATCATGGAAAACTGCTGCCCGACGCGATCGCTGGCATTCCGAAGGTCGTGGTGCGCGACGAAGCCGGACTGATGTCAGTCGTGGCTCATCCCGATTTTGCGCACAACGGCTGGGTCTATCTCTCGTTCGTCGATCCCGGGGAAGGGGAGAAGGCGATGACCAAAATCGTGCGGGGCCGCATTCGGGAGGGCAAATGGGTGGACGAGGAGACGATCTACTCCATTCCAAGGGACCAGTACCCCGAGGGCTATTCGCTGTTCGGCTGCCGCCTCGTTTTTTCGGGAGAATATCTTTACTTCAGCGTCGGCGAGCGCGGCATCACCGGCGATGCGCAAAAGCTGGACCGATCCAACGGCAAGATTCACCGCATTTTTGCCGACGGGAAAATTCCGCCCGACAATCCCTACGTGCGCGAGTCGGGTGCGTTCGCGTCCGTTTACGCGATTGGAGTGCGCAATCCGCAGGGCCTGGCGATCGACCCGCGCGACGGCGCACTGTGGGAGTCGGAGCATGGGCCGCGAGGCGGTGACGAACTCAACTGGATCCGCGCCGGACGGAACTACGGGTGGCCCGTCATCACCTACGGCATGAACTACGATGGCACGGCGATTACGGACAAGACGGAGGCGCCCGGTATGGAGCAGCCGGTGCTGCACTGGACGCCGTCGATTGCGACGAGCGAGATTGAATTTTATCGCGGCGAACGCTTTCCGCAATGGAAGGGCAATCTGTTTCTCGGCTCGCTCGCACAGCAGAAGCTGTTGCGCATCGAGATCGGACCGGATCACCAGGCGGCACACGTCGAGGAGATCTTCAAGCATCTCGGCCGGATTCGCGACATCAAGACCGGCCCCGATGGTTTGCTTTACCTGGCGCTCGAACTCGTCGGCCAGCCCGGTCGCATCGCCCGGTTCGTGCCGGCGGATTGATCAGGATGCAGGGCGAGCAAATCCGTCCGACATCGGGCCGATGAGACATCGTCCCCTACCGGCCACGAACCTGGTCGGTAGGGGACGGCGTTCCGCCGGCCTTTCGCTGATAAGCGAAATGCACGGACACTGGACGCATCGAGGACAATGCATTCGACCTCGGCGGGTCCGGCGTAGGGCGGAGTCTCCGAACCCCGCCTTTGAATTCCGGAATGTGTCACGCGAAAGCTCGCGAAATTACGCGAAGCGATGAATCGAATAAACGACTCACCCCGATCCGGTCATGAATTCGTGCCGGGTTCATCCTCCTTGCGCTGATCGCCGGACGCAGCAGAGTGGCTATCGACGCTCGATTGAACTGACTTTGCCGGAAATGCCTAACGTCGCCCCCTACTGGTTCGGAATGCTCTCCGATTGTCTTGCCGCCGCGGAGCGCGAACAGGCGGGCTCGCACTGCCCGGTGGTCGATCACGAGATCGTGACGCCGCTCGTCGGCGGACCGGAGGATGTCACGGTATGGTGCGTGTGCCGCACGCCCTCCGAAAAACGGCGGTTTGTCGACACCGAGCGCACCCGTTTCGTCTCGGCACTGAAGCGGCAGCTTTTGACCGCGGGATTTCCGGAAAATGCGCTGGCCTCTCTGGATGTCCGCGTGACCTCGCGGGGCGAGGTTCTCGCTCCGGGTTTTCGCTGAGAGTCGACGTCTTAAATTCATTCAATCCCCGGCAATCCATGAATGCGAATACCTCCAAAATTGTGCCTTGTCTGTGGTACAACGGCGATGCCGAGGAAGCGGTTGCCTTTGTCGTTTCCCTGGTGCCCGGCTCGTCGATCACCAAGGTTTTTCGCTCGCCGACGGACACGCCGAGTGGTCCGGCGGGAAAGGTCCTGACGGTCGAATTCACGCTTGGCGGAAGCCAATTTCTGGCGCTGAACGGCGGTCCCCAGTTCTCGTTTACTCCGGCGGTGTCGTTTCAGATTCACTGCGACAACCAGGCCGAGGTGGATCGGATCTGGGCGGCGATCCTGAAGAATGGCGGCAAGGAAATGGCCTGCAGCTGGATCACCGATCGTTGGGGCCTGGCCTGGCAGATCGTCCCGCGCCGGCTGACGCAATTGCTCGCCGATCCCGACACCTCGAAAGCGAAGCGGGTGATGGAGGCGATGATGGAAATGGTGAAGATCGACATCGCCGGACTCGAGCGCGCGGCGGATGCGGGTTCATAGCCGTCCTCGTGGGCGCGGCATTGCGCCGCGAAAGGCGTCCCTCCGACGGCGGACTGAAACGATGGAGGCTGCGCGCCTATCGTTTGACCGCTCCGATATGAATTCCGGAAGTTCCGCCCGACGGCTCCCAATAGAGTGCATCGACTCCCGTCCGCCGGATTTGGGCGCGCATCGCTTTGAATTCATTTTCCGAGGCGGGATCGCTTAGTTCCTCGAGGCGGGTCAGGTCGTCGAACCTGGTCAGGATTTCCAGTCGCTCTGATTCGCGATACAGCGCCAACGCCTCCGCATCGCTCGGATGCCAGCCGTTGAGAATGCTTAGGAAGTTGAAATAGTAAGCGCCAAGCTGGGCGAGCGGACCGAATGTGGCGCGATAAAGAGGGGTGGTGAATTTCCGGCGCGCATACTGCAGTCGCCCGAAATCCGTGAGCATTTCCTTTTCGTCGGGAAGATCCCGGCGCGGTTGCACGACGAAGGACGGCAATTGCACGATTTCGCCAAAGTCGCCCGAGGCGAAAATTGGCGAACCCCGGGTCGGAGACGCGAGGGGTTTCGGGCGGGCTCCTTCGTACTGAAATCCAAGGAGTGCCGGCGACAGGATCGTAGGTTTCCCGTTCGTCCCCTGCGGCGGCTCGATTGCGTCAGGCGGCGCCGCTCGGGCGAGCAGTGAAATGGCGATTATCCCAAAACTGAGGGCGGGGCGGAGCATCAGTCTTCCTCGATCACGGATGTAGCTGATCCAAGACCGTCGTCTTCAAGAGTTGTTTCCTGTGGCGCAGGGACGCGACGTCAGCCCGGTCGGATTCGAGCGTACGAATCCGGTGGCGATGGCTGATGCTGGATCCGACGAGGTCGTTGGGAGCGGACGGATTGGGGGGACAGACTCCGTTTTCGACGAGCCGATTGGGGAGCGGATGGGGTGCGAGTGCTGGCAGGACGGGGGACTGGCCGCGTTCCTCGGATCGAACAGGGACAGACTATGTTCGGGCCGATCTGGTGAGCGGCTAAAGGGACAGGCTATGTTCGAGACTGCCGGAGCCGGGGCATTACCGGATCAAGGGGGAGAGGTGGCAGTGACCGCTGATAGCACCCGGTCAGTCAATAATTTGTGAACAAGTTTTTGCGTTTTGAGGCCGGTATTTTCTTGATCTTGTGGGAGTAGATGGAGTGAAATGGGGCGTTCTGGGGGAAAGGGCGCCCTCGGACCCTTTTCATGGCGAATGTTGGCACAACCGTTTACTCGGGGCGTTTTGAGCACACGCTCGACGACAAGAATCGTCTCACGATTCCGTCGGCCTGGCGCTGGGCGCATACCGACACGGAGACGTTTCTCGCCATCCCGCACCCCGATGCGTACATCGCGGTGCTGCCGCCGGCCCGCGTGGCGAAGTTGCTCGCGCAGGTTTCCGAGATGCGTCTGTCCGACCGCGAAGCGCAGGCCGTGAAAGCCCGCATTTTCGCCGACGCGCTTTCCTTTACCTTCGACAAGCAGGGCCGCTTCGGCGTCAGCAGCGACCTGCTGCGTCACGCCGCCATCAGCCGCGATGCCGTGCTTTGCGGCATGGGCGACACCTTCAACATCATGAGCGCCGCGCGCTGGAAGGACCTCCAGGCGAGCACGGCCGGCGAAAACTTCGGCGACATGATGCGCCGCATCGGCCTCTGAGCCGCCACCCCTTATGACCATCCGTCCCCAAGTTCTGCTCAAGCTCGCGGCGATCACCCCCGTCCGCCGCCGTTTCGGTCGCACCGCTTCCCGCTGGGCCTCGACGCGCGCCAAGGCCAATGGCCGTTCCCGTCCAGTCTGAGCCGCACCCGCCGGCCATGGCCAATCCTGGGCATCTCCCGGTTCTGCGCCAGGAGGTGCTCGAATTCCTCGCGCCCCGCGTGGGGAAACGAATTCTCGATGGCACGTTTGGGGGAGGGGGCCACACCCGGGCGCTGCTCGAGGCGGGCGCGGAAGTTGTCGCGCTGGATCGCGATCCCGCCGCGCTCGAGCGCGCCGCTGCGGTGCGGTCGGAATACCCCGGCCGCTTCCGTATCCTCGATCTGAATTTCGGCGACCTCGCGTCGCTGGCCGGCCAATCCTTCGACGGCATCCTCTTCGATCTCGGCGTGTCCTCGTTTCAGCTCGACGAGGCGGACCGCGGGTTTGCATTTCGCCACGACGCCCCCGCCGACATGCGCATGGACCCGCGTGGTGGCCTTCCGGCGGCTCGTTGGCTCGAGGTGACCGACCACGACGCCCTGGTCGAGGCAATTCGCGATTTCGGCGAGGAGAAAAGCTGGCGTCGGGTCGTGTCGGCGATCGAGTCCGCGCGCGGCACCGGCCGGCTGGCTCGTACCGCTTCGCTGGCGGAAGTGATTGCGGACGCTATTCCCGCGGCGCTGAAGCGGGAGAGCCGCATTCATCCGGCCACGCGCTCGTTCCAGGGCATCCGCATGGCGGTGAACGACGAGATTGGCGCGATCGAACGCGCGCTGCCCGCGGCCTTGTCGCTTCTGGCGCCCGAGGGCGTCCTCGCCGTGATCAGCTTTCATTCCCTCGAGGACCGGCCGGTGAAGCAATATTTCCGCCGCGCCTGCGGACTGCCGGTGGATGCGAGCGACGCCACGCCGCAGCAGTTGCGGACGCGCACGGCCGAGTTGCTCACGCGCAAGCCGGTCACGCCGTCGGACGCCGAACTTTCCGTCAATCCCCGCAGCCGTTCCGCCAAGCTTCGCGCCCTGCGCAAACTGCCCCTCTGATGAAACCCCCGCCTGCCAACGCGATCGTCAACCAGCTCGTGGCCCACACCCTCGGCCTCTTTGTCTTCGGCGGCTCCCTCGGCCTCGGTGCCGTCTGGATGCGCCAGGAGATCTTCTCGACCGCGAACCGCAACCGCACCCTCGAAATGAAAATCGCGGACGCGGACCGCCGGCTCGACGAGATCAGCGCCGAGGTCGCCACGGCCATGAATCCCGAGTCGCTTTTGACCCGCAACACGAGCCTGCGCCTCGCGCTCGCCGCGCCGAAGGAGCCCCAGGTCATGCGGGTCAACGAGTCGCCCGAGCTGCGGCTCTCGGCCAAGCACAATCGCGAGATCTTTTCGGTCAACCGCTCCGACGAGCGGCCCGAGTCGGTTTCCTTCCAGATCGTCCCCGCCTCCTTCCGCTAGACCATGTCGAAGGGGTTCGCCTCCAATGTCCGCATGACGCTTCTGGCGATCAGCGTCCTGACCTGCTTTCTCGGGATCGCGGTCCGCCTGTTTTTCCTGCACGTCTACGATCGCGACGAGCTGCTGCACTTTGTCGAGAAGGCCCGCCGCCAGATCGTGGTCGACCACGCCCGGCGCGGCGCCATCCTCGACACCAAGGGCAATCTGCTCGCCACGAGCCGGACGTTCGTGGTCGTCGGCGCCGACCCGGAGATGCTCCAGGACGCCGACCAGCGCCGCTGGCCGGATCTCGCCCGCCTGCTGAACCTGCCGGAGACCCAGGTCGACAACGCCCTGCGTCGCGGCATGGCCGCCAGCAAGCTGGCGCAGTCCGCGCCCGCGGCCAGCGGCGAATCCGAGCGCCGCGTGCGCTGGGTCAAGCTGGCCGAGGAAGTGGACGAACGCGTCTACGACCAGATTGCCGCGTTGAATATCCACGGCGTGTACGGTCAGCGCGGCTACAAGCGCGTTTACCCGGACGGCGAACTCGCCGCACACGTGCTCGGTTTCGTGAATCGCGAAGGTTCCTCGGTTACCGGCGCCGAGCGGCATTTCGACCTCTACCTGCGCGGCCAGGATGGCTGGATCGAGTCCGAGAAGGACGGCGCGCGCCGCGAATTGGCGCAGTTTCGTTCGCGCGAGGTGCCGGTCCGCAACGGCGACGATGTCGTGCTGACAATCGACGCGGTCGTGCAGCATCTGATCGAGGAGGAGCTGCACACGATCGCCACCAAGTTCGATCCCCATTTCGCCACCATCATCGTGAGCGATCCGCAGACGGGCCGGATCCTCGGCATGGCGAACTATCCGACCTTCGATCCGAACGATTTCGGCAAGGTGTCCGCGGATGCCCTGCGCAACTACGCGGTCACTGACATCATCGAGCCGGGTTCAACCTTCAAGATCGTCGCGGCCGGCGCCGCGCTCGACCAGGGGCTGGTGACGCCGAACACGGTTTTCGACTGCGGCAATCCGTATATTACCTACAAGGGAAAGCAGCTCCATCTGCCCAAGGAGGACGAGCCGTTCGGCAACCTGAATGTGGCCGACATTGTGGCGCACTCGAGCAATCGCGGCGCGGCTCAGCTCGCCATGCTCATGGGCGAGCAGAAATTCTACGACTACGCCAAACGCTACGGTTTCGGAGCGTCGACCGATTTTGAACTGGGTGGGGAAGTGCGCGGCATTCTCGAGCCGCCGGAAAAGTGGGACGGCCTCACCATCACCCGCATGCCGATGGGTCACTCGGTGGCCGCAACGCCGTTGCAGATTCACATGGCGATGAGCGCCGTGGCGAACGGCGGCACACTGCTCCGACCCCAGATCATCCGCGAGATTCGCGATCCCGAGGGCAACGTCATTCGCAGCTTTGCGCCCGAGGTGCGCGGCCAGGTGTTGCGTCCCAGCACGGCCGCCCTGCTGGCCAGTCTGCTGACCCGCGTCGTCACCGAGGGCACGGCGAAGGGCAATGAAATCCCGGGCTTCGAAGTCGCCGGCAAGACGGGCACCACGGAAAAGCTGGTCAACGGTCACTACGTCAACAACCGCCATGTCTCCTCTTTCGTCGGATTTTTCCCGGCCTCGCGCCCGCAGGTCGTGCTTTCGGTGATCGTGGACGACGCCAAACTGCCCGGCGGCGCCATTGCGTACGGTCGCGCCGTCGCGGCGCCGTCGTTCAAGCACGTCGCCGAGCAACTGATCCAGTATCTCGACATTTCACCCGTCCAGGCGCCCGACCGCGGGCTGTTGGCGTTGGGAGGTGCCCGGTGATAGGTTATCTTCGGCCCAACTACCCGCTGGTTGCCGCCTTTCGCTCCCTGCCCCCCGCGCGCTCCCGCGCCGCGGCCCGCCTCTCGACCGGAATCTTCAAAATGGCCCCCAAGCTCTCGGACTACTTCCCCGACGGAGAAATCGTCGCCAGCAAGGGCGACCGTGACCGCCCGATTTCCGGGCTGGCCATGGACAGCCGGCGCGTGATGGCCGGCAACCTGTTCTTCGCGTTGCCCGGACGGCGCGCTGATGGCAGCTCGTTCATCGACGAAGCCATCAACCGTGGCGCCGTGGCGATCGTCACCGAGAAGATTCCCGCCGCGACCGCGGCGCGCGTCACGTACCTTCAGGTGGCCGATGCCCGCCGTTCGCTCGCGCGGGTGGCGCAGCGCTACTTCAGTTTTCCCGATCGCGCGCTCGAGCTCATCGGCGTGACCGGCACCAACGGCAAGACCACCGTCACCAATCTCGTGAAGCACCTGCTGTCGACCCCGGCGCAGCGCGTCGGCCTGATCGGCACGGTCAACTACGACCTCGGGGCGCGCATCGTGCCCTCGTATCGCACGACACCGGAATCGCTCGAACTTTTTGGCATGCTGGCCCAGATGCGAGACGCCGGCTGCAAGCAGGCGGTGATGGAGGTCAGCTCGCACGGCATTGACCAGCATCGCGTCCTCGGCATGCAGTTCCGGGTCGCGGTGTTTACCAACCTGACCCGCGATCACCTCGATTACCACAAGACCCTCGAGGCGTATTTCGAGGTGAAAAGTCGGCTGTTTCGCGGCGGAGTCGGCCCGATGCCGAAAGCGGCGGTGGTGAATCTCGACGACCCCTACGGCCGCCAACTCGCGGCGTCGATTCCGGCCGGCGTGAATCTGATCACCTTTGGCGAATCCGCCGGCGCGACGCTGCGCGCGGAGGCGATCGAACTCGGATTCAAAGGTACGAAATTCCGCCTCGTGTGGGCCGGAGGCGCGGCGGAGGTCGAGAGCCCGCTGATCGGTCGCTACAACCTCAGCAATCTGCTCGCCGCCTTTGCGACCTGTTTGGCGATGGGACGCGAACTGTCGCCGCTCGTTCCCCGTCTGCAGTCGTTTCCCGGCGTGCCCGGACGCATGGAACGGATCGAGGAGGGACAGCCCTACAACGTGCTCGTCGACTACGCGCACACCGACGACGCGCTGCGCAACGCACTCGGCATGCTGCGCGCGATCACGCCCGGTCGGCTATTGGTCGTCTTCGGCTGCGGCGGCAACCGCGATCGCACCAAGCGGCCGCTGATGACGAAGGCCGTCCAGGAATTTGCGGACGACACGTGGGCGACTGCGGACAATCCCCGTTCGGAAGCGCTCGCGCAGATTTTTGCCGACATGAAGGGCGGCGTTTCCGCGCCGGACAAGATCACCTTCGTCGACGACCGCCGTCGTGCACTCAGCCTGGCGTTGGACGCGGCGCGGCCGGGCGACTGCCTGCTGGTGGCGGGCAAGGGACACGAAACGTACCAGGAATTTGCCGACACCATCGTCCCCTTCGACGACCGCCAGGTCGTGCGCGAACTGATCGGGATCAAGAAGATCAAACCGGTCTGATCCGCTCCCATGCCCCGCTTTGTTCCTGAGAAACTCGCCGCCTGGACGGGCGGTCATTGGACCCACCTTCCGGGACGCGAGTTGACGGGATTCAACCAGGATACCCGCCTGCTCGGTCCCGGCCAGGTGTTCGTGGCGCTCCGGACGGGCAAGCGCGACGGGCACGACTTTCTGGGCGACGCCGCGGCGCGCGGCGCGGCGGCGGCCCTGGTCGCGCGGGAAATCCCCGGCTCCCAACTGGCCCAACTGGTCGTCGCGGATCCCCTCGCGGCTTTTCAGCGGATCGCGCGGGAGGTCCGGCGGGAATTTCACGGCCTGGTGATCGGGATTTCGGGCAGTGCGGGCAAGACGTCGACCAAGGAACTGCTCGCCCGCCTGTTGGGCGGAGCGCCGGGAATTTTTGCGACCGAGGGCAATCTGAACAATCACATCGGAGTCCCGTTGACCCTCACGCGGCTCGATCCCGAGGTGCATCGAGCGGCGGTCGTGGAGGCCGGCATCAACATGCCGGACGAGATGGAGATTCTCGCCGGGATGATCGAACCCGACCACTCGGTGATCACCCTCGTCGGTCCGGCCCACCTGGAAAAACTTGGTTCGCTCGACGGCGTGGCCACCGAGAAGGCGAAATTGCCCGCGGCAAACCGTCCCGGAGGGCTCGCCGTCTTTCCGGTGGGGTGCTGGGCGTACGAGTCGTTCCGGTCGCTGGCCAATCCGCTGGTCCTCGTGCCGGCAAATGAGGACATGATTCGCGTCACGGCTCCTTCCGTGCGATTCGTCGTCCTGCACCGTCCGGGGCGCACCGAGATCACGCTCGACGACAAGCGAAAGTTCATTTTGCGGCGGGTGTCGGGCGGCATGGCGCAAAACGCGGCGCTGGCCCTGACGCTGGCTTCCCGACTTGGGGTGACCGATGCGGACCTGCAGAAACGCCTCGAGGACTGGCAGCCGGCCAAGTGGCGCGGCGAATTGCAGCAGGTCGGCGACGCGCTCATCTACGCCGATTTCTACAATGCCAATCCCGCGTCGATGACGGATGCGATCACCGCGTTCGGCGGCATGGTCCGTCCGGAGCTGCCACGACTCTACGTGCTCGGTTGCATGGAGGAGCTTGGGACCGGTTCGAAGGAATATCATCGTCAGCTGGGGCGGACCGTCCTGCTCCGTCCCGGGGATTTTCTCTTCGTCATCGGCGACCAGGCCGAGGCGGTGCGCGGCGGATTGCTCGAGAACGGCAACGACCCCGCGCGCATTTCCGTGGTCTCCGAAGTCGCTCCGATTCGCGAGCGTCTTTCGCATTTCAAAGGCGCGGTTTTTCTCAAGGCCAGCCGGCGTTACCAGCTGGAGACCGTGCTCAACCCGGAGGCCGCCGCGGCGCACTGAAATGTCTCGCGACCTCACGCCAATGTCCCGGGTCGAACTCCCGACCGCCACAAAGAGGGGAGGGCTGGTCCGTGCTTAGCTATCTTTCAGAGTTCGCCGGCTCGTGGGGCCCACTGCGCCTGTTTGCATCGCACATCTTCCGGATCGTGATGGCGACGGGCACCGCCCTCGTGATCGGTTTCGTCATCGGTCCGTGGCTGATCCGGCGCTTCCGGGAATTGAAATTCGGTCACGGCTACATCGACGAGCGGACCGGCGCGCTCGGCGCCACCTACTTCGACAAGAAGCACACGCCGACGATGGGTGGCCTGATCATTTTCATCTCGGTCTTCGTGAGTTCGGTGCTTTGGGCCGAGCCGAATGTTTGGGTTTTCGTCGCCCTGTTTGTCTACACGGCGCTGACGATTCCCGGCTGGCGCGACGACTACCTGAAGGTCGTCCACAAGAACAAGGACGGCATCAAGTCGTGGGAAAAGATCGGCTGGCAGTCGCTCGCCACGCTGGTTGCCCTCGGCGTGCTGCTCTGGCACCCGGCGAGTTCGCAAAAAATTCGCGAACTGTGGATCCCGTTCCTGAAAACCGCGGTGATCCCGCACATGCACTGGGCGCTGCTGCTCGTGCTGATCTATTTCTGGATCGTTGGCTTCAGCAACGCGATCAACCTGACCGACGGCCTCGACGGCCTCGCGGTCGGCTGCACGATCACGGTCGCCCTGGTGTTCGCCATCATGGCGTACGTGGCCGACAACAGCGTCGCGTCCCAGTACCTGCTGCTCAGCTACGTGCCCGGCACGAGCGAACTCAGCGTGGTTTGCGGTGCGTTGATCGGCGCGTGCATGGCGTTCCTGTGGTTCAACTCGCATCCCGCCGAAGTCTTCATGGGCGACACGGGCTCGCTCGCGCTTGGCGGACTCATCGGCGTGATGGCCTTCATGATCCACCAACCGTTCACACTGGTGATCGTCGGTGGCGTGTTCGTGCTCGAGGCGCTCTCGGTCATCCTGCAGGTCGGCTGGTTCAAATTCACCCGTCGCCGCACCGGAACGGGCCGGCGCATCTTCCTGATGGCGCCGCTCCACCATCATTTTCAGAAGCGCGGCTGGCCCGAGACGAAGGTCGTCCTGCGCTTCTGGGTCCTTTCCCTCGGCTTCGCCCTCGCGGGTCTGGCCACCCTCAAACTCCGCTAACCTCAATCCCCATGCCCATCGACCACAGTTTCGAGAGAACGCCCAGCTTTCGCGATCTGACCCAGACCGGCCTGCTGCTGTTGAGCAATCCCGTTGTCCGCTCGCTGCGGAAACTGCGCGAGTTGCGCGCCGGCGCCCCCGCGGCCGTCCCAGTCATGGTCCACGCCAAGTCTTCCAAACGCTTTCGTAGGAGCCCGCTGCCAGGTTCTTTATCTTAATCACCGGAACCAAACCTTATTTCTGGCTGCGGGTTCCTACCTTCCTTTACACCGCCGACATTCGACTCACGTTGACCTCCATGGTGCAGAGCTCCCTTCCCACCGCCGTCGCCGCGCTACTGGAGCGACCGGTCGCCATCTTCGGCGCCGGCGTCAGCGGCGCGGGCGTGCAGACGCTGCTCGCGTCGGTGGGCGCGGAGGGATCGATTTACGATGAGCGCGCGGACGGACCGACGCGCGCGTTTTCTTCCCGCGACGCGGCGCGCCATGGTCTCGTGGTCTACAGTCCCGGATTTCCGCCCGAGCATCGCTGGCTGATGACGGCGCTCGACGCCGGCTGCGTTTGTCTCGGGGAACTCGATTTCGCCTCCTTGTTCTGGAAGGGCGAAATCATCGCCATCACCGGCACGAACGGAAAGACGACGCTCACCGAATTTCTCGCGCACGCGCTGAATTCGATTGGCACACGCGCGCATGCCACGGGCAACGTCGGCTATCCCTTCAGCCGCCTGGTTGTCGAGCACCCCGACGACGTCGTCGCCGTCTGCGAGGTGAGTTCCTTTCAGGCCGAGACGCTCATGCACCTTCGGCCGACGGCGACCCTGTGGACGAATTTCGCGGAGGATCATCTCGAGCGTCATCCCGATTTGAACGCCTATTTTGCCGCGAAATGGAGGCTCGTGGAACGCACGCCCTCGGGCGGCGTCCTGGCCGGTCCTTCGGTGCAGCGTTTCTGCCGTCTTAGCCGGCGGACGCTGCGCAGCACAGCTTTAGTCGAGACGGAAAACCTGCCCGCGGACCCGGAGCTCGCGGGCACTGTTTTCGCGACCTATCCGCAGCGGGAGAATTTCGTCCTCGCCGCCGCGTGGTGGGAAAGACGCGAATTGCCGCTGCCCGCCCTGTACGCCGCGGCGCGAAGCTTTCGTGCGGGGCCGCACCGGCTGGCCCGGGTCGCCGAGAAGGACGGCGTGACCTACTGGAACGACTCGAAGGCCACGAATTTTCACGCCGTGGAGGCGGCGCTTGCGACATTTGACGCGCCCGTGCTCTGGATCGGGGGCGGCAAGGCGAAGGGCGGCGACCTGGCCGGCTTCATTCGCCGGATCGCGCATCACCTCCGCCACGCCTATTTGATCGGCGAGACCAAGCCGCTGCTCGCCGCGTTTTGCCAGAGCAACGGCGTTCCGGCGACGACCTGCGCGACGCTCGCCGAGGCCGTTGCCGCGGCCCGTTCAGCCGCCCGGAAAGGCGATCAGGTCCTGCTCAGCCCGGGCTTCGCGAGCTTCGACATGTTTCGGGGTTACGATGATCGTGGAAAGCAGTTCGAAACCCTTGTGGAAAACCTGTGAATAACCTCCATTTTTAGATAGCAAATCCCCAATCGTGTTACTCATATTCCCGCCATGAAAATCCTTCAGATCTTCGGAGCAGTGGTTGCCGTGCACCTGCTCGCGTTTATCGTCATTTTCGCCAGCCCAGGATGCCAGTCCTCGCCCCGCAACGTTCCAACCCCGGACGCCACCATGCCGTCCGCCGCGGCCGCTCCGGCCTCGCCCGCGCCGACTTACGCGGAGCCGCCTCCGACCACGGTTACCACGGTGGCCTACAACGGCGATGCCGCCGGCGGTCATGTCGAGCCCACGCGGCCCGGCTCGCCGAACGCGGCGGCGCTCACGCCCCCGCCGACACCGGTGGAAAATGTCGCGCCCGTTTCAACCTACACCGTGCAGAAGGGTGACAGCCTGTGGAGCATCGCGAAGAAGAATCACCTGACGATCAGCGAGCTCACCAAGGCCAACAATCTCGGTGCGGGCGCGACGCTGCAGCCGGGCAAGAAGCTCATCATTCCCAGCAAGGCGCTCACCAGCGCTCCGTCCGACCTCGCCACGGCTCCGGCCACTTCGCATCCTGAATCCGAGAAGGCGGCGACGCACCAGGCCGGCATCGAAACGGTCAAGCACACCGTGATCGCCGGAGAGACTCTCAGGTCGATTGCACACAAGTACGGCGTGAAATCCGGCGATCTCGCCGCCGCCAACGGCCTGACGGGTCCCGACAAGGTTCACGCCGGACAGGTGCTGACGATTCCGGTGGCGAAGGCGTCGTCCAAGAGCGCAAATTCGAAGACGGGGACAAAATCCGCTCCTCCGGCCGCGACGACCGCGGCCGCGAACAAATCGGCCACTCCGTCGGATGCCTCGCTGACGCCTCATTTCGACCTGTCGCCGCCACCGGCCAACCAGGATCTCGACTCCGGTCTCAAAACCGGAACGGCCACGGATGTGCCGACCATCAAGGTCGACGACACCACCAAGACGGACGATCCCAACAAGAAGTAAGCCGAGCGAATCCATGGCGACCACGTCGAGCGCCGGTCCCCGCCGCCATCTGACCATCACGCCCGCGGGCGTCATTCTGGTGTGTGTGGCCGCGCTCGTCGCCATTGGGCTCGCCGTTCTGTTCAGCGCGAGCTCGGCCGCCAAGGGCGGTCCGACCACGTATCTCTATAAACAGCTGATTTTTCTTGGACTCGCCATCGGCGCCGGCTGGCTGGTCGACCGGCTCGACCTGGAGCAGATGCGTCGGTTCGCCTGGGTCGCGGGAGTGGTTGCGCTGGCCGGACTTCTCATCGTGCTCATTCCGCACATCGGCATCACGGTCAAGGGCAGCCGCCGCTGGGTCGGACTGGGCGGCGTCCGGCTGCAGGTCTCGGAATTTGCCAAGCTCGCGATGGTGTTCTCGCTGTCGCACTATCTCGCCCTCAATCAAAACCGGCTGTATGATTTCTGGAAGGGCTTTGCCGTGCCGATCGCGTGGTGCGGCGCCTTTGCGGTGCTGATCCTGGCGGAGCCGGATTTCGGCACCGCCCTTTTGACCGCGGGCGTCGGATTCATCCTGCTGTATCTTGCGGGCGGCCGCCTCAAGTTCATCCTGCCGTCAATCGCCCTGGGTCTGAGCGGATTCGTCCTGCTCGTGCTCCACAATCCGAACCGCCTGCGACGCATCACCGCGTTTCTCGATGTCGAGGCCAACCGCAGCGAAGGCTCGTATCAGCTCTGGCAGGCGATGCTCGGCTTCGCCGCCGGCGGCGTGGGCGGGGTGGGTTTGGGCAATGGCCGCCAACAGAACTATTTCATGCCCGAGCCGCATACCGACTTCATCTTTGCGGTGCTGGGCGAGGAGCTTGGACTCGTCTTCACGATTCTGGTGGTGGCGCTCTTCGTGACGATCTTCGTGGCGGGATTGCTGCACGTGCGGCGCGCGCCCAACCTATTTCAGTTCCTGCTCGTGACGGGCTGCCTGCTGCTGATCTGCCTGCAGTCGATCGTGAATCTGTTTGTGGTCACGGGCATGATGCCGACCAAGGGCATGTCGCTCCCGTTCCTCAGCGCCGGTGGATCCAACCTGATCCTGATGGGCCTGCTGGTCGGCGTGATCGTCAACACCGCGCGTTCGTGGGAACGTCCTCGCCCGTTGGTCCGTCCGCGGGCGCTGGCGGAGGTGGTCGCATGAGCCGGTTTCTCATCGCCTGCGGCGGCACCGGCGGCCATCTCGCCCCGGGCATTGCGCTGGCCGATGCCTTGGTCGCCCGCGGCCACGGCGCCACGCTTTTCATCAGCACGAAGAAGGTCGATACGCGCCTGTGCGAAAAATATCCGGAGCTGTCCGTGGCGCAGGTGCCGGGTTCGCCCTTCGGCTGGCGGCCGGATGTCCACCTGCGTTTTCACTGGCGCCAGACCCAGGGCCTGGTGTTCAGCGTGAAATTCATCCGCGAGAACAAGCCCGACGCGATCGTCGGTTTCGGCGGATTCACCAACGCCGGGGTTGTCATGGCCGGCTGGCTGCTCGGCATTCCGGTGGCGCTGCACGAGGCCAATCGCGTCCCCGGACGCGCGATCCGCGTGCTCAGCCACATTTCCAACCGGCTTTACCTGCCGCCGGGCGTGCATTTGCGCGGACGCGAGGGCCTGCTTGTGCGTCACTCGGGCCTGCCGGTGCGGCGCGAGGTGGAACGCGTGCCGCGCGACGAAGCGCGGGCGCGGCTGGGCGTCGATGCCGGACAAAAACTTCTCGTGGTGATCGGTGGCAGTCAGGGATCGGGTTCGCTCAACCAATGGGTGGAGGAAAATCTCGAATCGCTCGCCGCCGAGGGCATCCAGGTGTGGTGCGTGACCGGGCTGGGCAAGGGTGAGGGCGGCCAGCGCGAGCTGCGGACCCGGACGGGCGCCGTCGTCCGCGCCTGGTTCGAGCCCTTCACCGATCGCGTGGGCGCACTTTTTTCCGCCGCGGATCTCGTGGTGAGCCGCGCGGGAGCGGGGACGCTGTCGGAACTCGTCCGCTGCGAAACGCCCGCGATCCTGGTGCCATTTCCGCACGCCGCCGACGATCATCAGTCGGCCAATGCGCGCTTCTTCGAACGACAGGGCGGTGGCATCGTGGTGGAGCAGGCGAAACTGGCCCAGCTCCGGACCGAGGTGCAGGAAGCGATATTCAACGACTGGCTCCTGAACAAGTTTCGGGAGAATCTGCACCGGATGTCGCGGGAGAACACGATCGACATCCTCGTGCGCGACCTGGAACAGCTCGCCCGACGCGAGCCGCCGCACCGCCACCTGCGCCACACGCCGGCGGCATCCCCCCACGCGTGAGCACGCCGCCCGAAATCTTTGGCCGGCCATTGCGGAACGTCCACCTGCTCGGTGCCGGTGGCATGGGCATGGCGCCGCTGGGACTCTTTCTCGTGCAGTCAGGCTTTGTCGTGAGCGCGGAGGACGATGGCTGGAATCCGGCGACACGCTCGCTGTTGGAGCGTGCAGGCGTGGCGATCACGCCGGTGAACGGGGCCGCCGAAACCACGGAACTCGTCGTCCATTCTTCCGCGGTGGCGCCGACCCATTCCGCGCGCCTGCGGGCGGTCGCCCGCGGCTGGCCGGTGATCCGGCGCGGCGAAATGCTGGCGGAAGTCACGCGCGGCCGGCGTCTGGTGGCCGTGGCCGGTTCGCACGGCAAGACCACCACCACCGCGATGCTGATCACCGTGCTCGCGCGGTCGGGATTTCCCGCGGGCTGGGTGCTCGGTGGACTATTTCCGGACAATGCGCTGCCGCCCGCGAAGGCCGCCGGGGACTGGATCGTGGCGGAAGTCGATGAAAGCGACGGGACGATCGCGGGCTTTGCTCCTGAGATCACCGTCATCGTGAATCTCGACTGGGATCATTCCGACCACTATCCGCGTCCCGAGGACATGGAGGAGACTTTTGCCGGCCTGATCGCGCGGACGCGTGCAGCGGTGTTTGCCAGCGACACCTGTGCGCGCTCCCATCGGCTGACCGCGCGGACGAACATCCTTCCGGTCCAGACCTTCGGCCGCACGGGTGATTTCCAATTCAAGGTCGGCGGTGAAAGTGGAGCGACGCAGGAGCTGCAACTCGGCGGGAAATTCGGACTTGCTCACGCGACCGTGCGGGCGTTGGGAGAATTCAACGCGGCGAACGCGGCGGCGGCGTTCGCGGTTGCACAGCACATGGGGGCGAAAGTGAGCGCCGATTCGCTGGCTTCGTACGCCGGCGTGGCGCGCCGTCAGACCTGCCTGCACCTTTCCGAGCGGCACGCGGTGTTCGAGGATTACGCGCATCACCCGACGGAGATCCGCGCGCTCCTCGCCAGTCTGCGGGGGCGGGGCGGGCGTCTGGTGGTGGTCTTTCAACCGCATCGCTACACGCGCACGGCGCAATTCAAGACGGAGTTCGCCGCGGCGCTGGCCGGTGCGGACCAGCTTTTCCTGCTCGATGTGTACGCGGCGAGCGAGTCGCCCGTCAGCGGCGGCACCACGGCCGACATCTACGCCGAGATCAAGAAATCCGGCGCGCAGGTGCCCGTTTCCTATCTGCCCGGCGACACCGCCGGCGTGCTGGCGGCGCTGCGGGCATCGATGCGGGCGGGCGACACGATTGCCTTCGTGGGCGCGGGCGACATCGACCACGCGGCCCGCGATTTTGTCGAACGCTTGCGTCGGGACGAGCAGCGCGACCTGGCCTGGCGCGAGTTTCTGTCAGCGGTGAAGGCGCGTCTGGGAACGGAAACGCGTCTGGCCGAATTTGAGCGACTCGGCCCGAAGACCACGATGCGCATCGGTGGTCCGGCGCGCGTCTATGCCGAACCCGCTACCGAGGACGATTTGCAGGTCCTGCTCGCGACGGCCCACGAACGAAAACTACCGGTTCTGATGCTCGGTCGGGGTTCCAATCTGCTCGTCCCGGATGACGGCGTGGATGCCCTCGTGATCAGTCTCGCCCACGCCAACTGGCAGAGTTTTGCGCCAAAAGAGGACGGACGTGTCTGGGTCGGCGCCGGGCTGCGCCTCAAGAATCTTTGCGGACTGGCGGCCAAGCACGGCCTCGTGGGCTTTGAATTCATGGAAGGCATTCCGGCGTCGGTCGGCGGCGCCCTGCGCATGAATGCGGGCGCGATGGGTGGCTGGACCTTCGACGTGGTGGACGAGGTACACCTGATGACGCTGGCGGGCGAAAAGCGCGTGATGAAAAAGTCCGAGATGCACGTCGACTACCGTCATTGCACGGAGCTGGAGACCGCGGTGGCTCTGGGCGCCTTCATTCGTCCGTCCGCGCAGGCGACGTCGCCGGAAATCAAGCGCCAGATCGAGGGCTATCAGAAGAAACGCGTGGAGTCGCAACCACGCGAACCGAGCGCCGGGTGCATTTTCAAGAATCCGCCGGGCATCGGCGCCGGCCGCCTGATCGACGAGGTGGGCCTGAAAGGCGAGCGCATCGGCGACGCCGAGGTCTCGCCGGTGCATGCCAATTTTATCGTGAACCGGGGCCATGCCACCAGCGCAGACGTGCTGGCGCTCGTGCGCCGCATTCGCGAACGGGTGAAAAGCGTGCGCGGAATCGACCTGCAGCCGGAAGTGATGCTTTTCGGACGCGACTGGAGGGACGTGTTGTGAGCGAACCCGTGATCGCGGTTCTCTGCGGAGGCACGTCGCCGGAGCGCGAGGTTTCACTCGGTTCCGGCAAGGCCGTGGCACAGGCAATGGCCTTTTCTCATCCGACGCAGAAATTCGTGCTCGAGGCGGATGCCCTGCCCGAAGGCCTCGACCCGACGCGCCACGTCGTTTGCCTGGCCCTGCACGGAACGTTTGGCGAGGACGGCGGAATTCAGCGGCTCCTCGACGCCGGCGGATTTGCCTATGCGGGCTGCGATGCGAAGGGGAGCGACCTTTGCTTCGACAAGTGGCGCACGCGTCAGACGGTCACGGCCGCGGGTGTGCGCGTGGCGCCCGGGCGCTTTTTCTCCGTCGGCAACAAACCGACGGCGGCCGCGCTGGCCGGTGAACTGGGCGAGCAAATTGTGCTGAAGCCGAACCGGCAGGGCAGCAGCGTGGGCCTGCAGATGGTTTCGAGCCGCGCGGGCTTGGAGATCGCGCTGGCGGGATTGCGGCAGGGCGACTGGATCGCGGAGATGCGCGTGATGGGACGCGAGCTGACGGTCGGCCTGCTCGGCGGACGCGCGATGGGCATCGTCGAGATCATCCCCAAGTCCGGCGTGTTCGACTATTCGAGCAAATACACGAAGGGACTTACCGAATATTTTGCCCCGGCGGCGATTTCCGACGAGATCGCGGCGGAGGTGCGGCGCACGGCGGAGACGGCCTTCGCGGCTTGCGGCTGCCGCGACTACGCGCGCATCGACTACATGCTTTCGAACGAGGGCGAGCTTTCGCTGCTCGAGATCAACACACTGCCCGGGATGAAGGAAACGAGTCTGCTGCCGATGAGCGCGCGCTGCGTGGGACTCGATTTCAACGCGCTCTGCCGCGAACTCGTCACCCCGGCGCTCGCCCGCTTCCACCCCAGTCCCGCCGCCGCCCGATGAGCAACGAAGCCGCCAAGTCGGGCCGGTCGTGGCGTGAAATCCGCCAGGAAGTGAAGCCGCGGGCCATGTCGCGCAAGGGTCGCCGCCGCCAGCGCCTGGAATGGTTCAAGCTGGCGCTGCTCGTGCTCGTCGTCGGCGGCATCGCGGGCACCGCCTATTTCGCCTATCGCACCTGGCAGGTGGACCGCTCCGCCGTGGCGACGATGGTGAAGAGCGAGCCGGTGCGGGAGATTTCGGTCATCACCGACGGGACGCTCGGACGCCTCTGGGTGGAGGAACTTTTCGCGCTGCCCAAGGGAGCGACGTTGATGGAACTGGATCTGCCCAAGCTGCGCAACCGCCTCGAGGACTGCGGACAGATCAGGCGCGCCGTGGTGACACGAAGCTTTCCGGACATGCTGGTGGTTACGATCCAGGAGCGCTCACCGGTCGCACGCTTGCAGGTGCAGGATGGCGGCGATCACCCGCGGCAGCTTTTCGTGGCCAAGGACGGCACGGTTTACGCCGGAGTGAACTACGACGCCAAGATGGTGGCGACGCTGCCGTGGCTCGATGGCGTTCGGCTCTCGCGCGCGGGCAACGGCTACGCGCCGATCGCCGGCATGGATTCGGTCGCCGAACTGCTCGTGACGGCACAGCTCCAGGCGCCGGCATTGTATCGCGACTGGATGATCGTCTCACTGGCCCACCTCGGCGACCGCGATGAGATCATTGTGAAATCGCAGGAGATTCCCGAAATTATCTTTTCGCGGACCGACGATTACTTCAAACAACTCGCGCGGCTGGATTACATCACGGACAAGGCGCATGAGATGCCCGAACCGGGACAAATCCAGTCGGTCAATCTGGCGTTGGGAGGGCAGGTGCCGGTGAAGGTCGTGGCCGCCCCCGCCGACGCCACTGCCCGTCCGCAACCCGCCCATTTCAATCTCCAACCCGTCCTTCCCAAGCGCAAAGAGCCCCGTGATCTCTAACAGCAGCCGCATCGTGGGTGCCGTCGAAATCGGCACCGGAAAAATCGCCGTGCTCGTGGGTGAAATCGCCCGCGGGCGCGCCTTGAACATCATCGGCGTGGGCCTCTCGCCCTCGCGCGGCGTCATGAAGGGCGAGGTCGTCGACTACAAGGCGGCCTGCGAGGCCACGCATCATGCGCTCGAGATGGCGGAAAAGAAGGCCGGCGCCCGCATCGACACGGTCTGGCTCGCGCAGACCGGCCCGCATCTCGACGGTTTCTACAACGAGGCGTCGGTCAACGTGCAGTCGGCCGACAACACGGTCACGCAGCTCGACATCGAGACCGTCTGCAACCTCGCCCAGCAAAAGGACCTTCCCACCGGCCGCTCGCGCATTCACTCGATCCGCCGCCCGTTCCGGCTCGACGGCCGGCCGGTGCCCGATCCGGAACATCTCACCGGTGGCCGGCTCGACGTTGGCTACTGGATTGTTCATGGAGAGGAGAGCAAGGTCAGCGACAACATTCACGTCGTGGGCGGTTATCATCTCGAGGTCCGCGAACTGGTGCTGGCCTCGCTGGCCTCGGGTTCGCTCCTCACCACGGCGGAGGAGCGCTCGCAGGGCGCGCTCGTGCTCGATCTCGGGCGCGGCGTGACCGACTACGTGCTCTACCGCGACGGTCATGTCCTGACGACGGGCGTCCTGCCCGTCGGCGGCGACCATCTAACCAACGACCTTTCAATCGGCCTGCGCGTCACCACCACCGAGGCCGAAATGCTGAAGCTGCGTCATGGCCGCGGCACGGTGCAGACGCGCGACAAGTCCGAGAAGGTGTGGCTCAACGGCGACATGTCCTTTGGCGACAAGCAATTTTCCAAGGCGGCGATCGAGACGATCACGGCGGCTCGCACGCAGGAATTGCTCGAGGTCATTCGCGCCAAACTGGGTCCGCGTTTCGCCGCGGAGCATTGCGGCGCGGGAGTTTTCCTCACCGGTGGAGCGTCGAAGCTGCCCGGGATCGAGGAGGCGGCCACCCGCGTGTTCGGACTTTCGGCCCGGCGCGGCGAGGCGCCCGCGTGGGTGAAAGACGAGTTGAAGGACCCAATGTTCAGCACGGTGCTCGGCATTTATCAATTCGGGCTTCGTGCCGCCCACGAGCACGCGACCCCGGCGCGCCGGCCGCAGGGGCTGCTGCGCGGACTCGCCCGGTTGTTTACCTGATTTCCGCGATGAACGACACTCCCGACGAACTTCCCCTCGAGGCTTTGGCCGATCGCGACGTGGGCATCAAACTGCTCGGCGTTGGCGGCGGTGGATCTAACGCGGTCGACCGGCTGAAGATGGAAAATCTCGACCGCCTGCAACTGGCGGTCGTCAACACCGACTTCACCGCCCTGAGCACCTCACCGGTGCAGGACAAGGTGCTGATCGGCACGACGGTCACGCGTGGATTGAGCGCGGGCGGCGATCCCTCGCTGGGCTACGCCGCGGCGGACGCGGACCGGGACAAGATCAGCGAAGTGGTGCGGGACAGCGATCTGGTGTTCCTGGTGGCCGGTCTCGGTGGCGGCACGGGTTCCGGCGCGACGCCGGTGGTGGCGGAAGTTGCGGCGCAGGCGGGCGCGATCGTCATCGCGTTCGTCACGATGCCCTTCAGCTTCGAAGGCGGTCGTCGGCGCAAGCAGGCGGAAGATGCGCTCGCCGAGCTGCGGGCCACGTGTCACGCGGTGATTCCGCTTTCGAACGATCTTCTGCTCCAGGAAGGCACCGAACAGACCAGCGTGCTCGACGCCTTTGCACGGGCGGATGCCTGGATCGGGCGCGGCGTGAAGTCCGTCTGGGGCATGCTCGCGCGCACCGGCCTCATCAACCTGGATTTCCAGGCGCTGCGCCAGGCGTTCCAGCAGCGCGGCGGCAAGACGCTTTTCGGACTCGGGGTGGGCGAGGGCGAAAACGCGGCGATGGCAGCGTTCGACGACCTGCGCCAGTGCCCGCTTCTGCACACGCCGGAATTCGCGCGCAAGGCGGATCGCCTGCTTGTGAACATCACGGGTGGGCCGGACCTGAGCCTGACGCGGGTGAACGAATTGATGACCGCCGTGACCGAGGAATTCGGCAAGGAGGCGCACGTCCTGATGGGTGCGGTCATCGATGAAAGCCTGTCCGGCAAGGTCGAGGTCTGCGTCATCGGCACCACCGATCTCGGCGGACGCAATTTCGTCCGTCGTCCCACTCCGGCGGCGCGCAAAGCCGACAAGGCGGAGAAGCCCGTGTCGTCGGCAACGACCACGGCCGCGGAGGCCGGCTCGGTCGTGAAAACCACGGTAACCATCGAGGGCCATGGGAAGTCTCCCGTGCAATCGATCGTGGTTCAGGCGGCGACGGAGAAACCCTCGCAGGAGGAATTCGGTTTTGGCGGCGCGGAAGCCGAGGCTTCGCGCGGCTCGTTCGACAAGTCGGTCCGCAACCTTTTTGAAGGCCAGGATCTCGACGTGCCGACCTACCTGCGCCGGGGAATCAAGATTTCGCTCTGATGGGTGGAGCGCGACCTCCGGGCGCGCATTTGGGGCGTCCGCATTGACGCCGATCAAAAATTTATTGTAGCCACAAAAAGGCACAAAAACTCGCCGTCTCGGTGAGTCTCGTGAGCGCCCATAGGCGCGCGAACCTGAAGGCGCTTCGGTTTTTGTGACTTGTCGTGCCTTTTGGTGGCTATGAAATTATTTAAACTGCTCGAAACCCGTCCGGAGGCCGGGTTCCACCAGGGCGAATGAGGACATTCGCCCCTACCATGCGAATGGCGCGCGACCGGTAGGGGACGGCCTCCGTGCCGGCCTTTAACATCGAAAGGCGGGTGGAGAGACATCCGCCCCTACCACGCGAATATTGTCCATTCGGTAGGGGACGGCGTCCCTCCGGCCTATTGGGATTCAGACGGGCGAATGTTTCCGTCCCGACACAGCGCCCCACCTCCGCATGATCCAGCGTCGCGCCGGCTTTTCAACGCCTTCGTGCAGGATCAGCGCGATGACGAGCGAGACGACCAGTAACACCACCCACAGGCTGAAGCTGTTGCCGGCGGCCATGATCTTGTTTCGCCAGACGCGTCCGGCCGGGAGATCCAGCCACACCACGGGCAGCATGTGGCCGAGAAAGAGGCAGTAGGAAAGTTCGCCGAGATAGATGAGAATCCGGCTCGTGACAAAATTCCACGCGGGTTGGAGGATCTGCTCGGCGCGCGCGATCGAATAGAGCATGGCAGCGGCGGCGGGGACGATGACGATGCTCCATCGCGTCCACAGATGTCCGAGTTCGTAGGTCGGGACCAGTTCAGCGACGCCCAGCAGCGCCAGCACCGACACGACCACGGTGACACGCGGAAGCGCGCGCTGGCGCGGAGCCTCGAGGAGGTCGAGTCCGAGGAGGATTCCCACGACGAACTCGGGCAGACGCGCGAAAGGGCTGATATAGTAGATGAAGGTGCCCTGGCCGTTGAAAAAGAAATCGGCACTGCCGAACAGCCCGCTGAGCAAGACGAACGGAACGCAGGCGGTGAGGGTGCCCCATTTCCGGCGCAATCGGTCGAGCGGACGCAGCAGAAACGGGAACAGCGCGTAGAACGTGAATTCGTCACCGATCGTCCACGTGCCGCTGCTGACGGAAAAACGGAAGGCGTGCGGAAACCAGGCCTGCAGGCACAGAAAGCCGAGCAGATTGACATAGCCCCACGAAAGCCAGCCTCCCGCGTCGGCGACCGGGAAAATGAAAAGCGCCGCCAGGTGGACGCAAAAATACGCCGGATAGATTCGGCTGAAACGGGCGAGGTAGAATGAGGAGATTCCGCCGGTCGTGAGCTCGGAATAGCCGTAGGCCAGGACCAGACCCGACAGGATGAAAAAGACCGAGATCGCCATCGGTCCATTGTCGATGATCGGCAGGTAGGAGTCGCCGGCGGGGTAACCGCTCCGTCCCCGCAAATGATAGAGCACCACCCAGAAGGCGGCGAAAAATCGGAGAATGGTCAGGCCATTAAGCCGCTTGGGCAGGCCGGGCGAAATCATGAGGGCGCGGACGGGAGTCCGGCCCGCCCTGAAGCGCCGTCGGGAGACCGGATTGCCGATGGATCGATCCTTGCCGACGGTAGCCGGCCGGCAACGGAAAACGGGCACGGGCAGGACAGTTCGTCACTTGGCAATTCCGGCGGTTTCTGTTCCTTCAAAGCATGTTCATCGACGAAATCTCGATCAAGGCCCGCGCGGGCGACGGCGGACACGGCTGCATCAGCTTTCGCCGCGAAAAATTCGAACCCTGGGGCGGTCCGAACGGCGGCGATGGCGGCAAGGGCGGCGACGTCGTCCTCCGGGGCGACGACGACCAGAACAACCTGATCGATTTCAAATTCAAACCCAACTGGGTCGGCGAGCGCGGTGAGCACGGCCTCGGCAAGGATTGCAATGGCCGCGAAGGCCGGCCGGCGATCCTGCGGGTTCCGCTCGGTACCGTGGTGAAGAATCTCGAGACGGGCGAAGTCGTCACGGAAATTCTCAAGGACGGCGAGGAGTTCGTCCTGCTTCAGGGCGGCAAGGGTGGCTTCGGCAACACGCGCTTCAAGTCGTCGGTCAACCGCGCGCCGCGCAAGTCGGGTCCGGGCGAACCGGGAGCGACGGGAGAATTTCGCCTCGAACTGAAGAGCATCGCCGATGTCGGCCTGGTGGGATTTCCCAACGCCGGAAAATCGTCGCTGATGAACATGATCACGAACGCGCGGCCGAAGATGGCGCCTTATCCGTTCACCACGCTGCATCCGCAGATCGGGATCATCGAGTACCCGGAGGAATATGAACGCATCGTGCTCGCGGACGTTCCCGGATTGATCGCCGGCGCCAGCGAGAACAAGGGACTGGGCCACCGTTTTCTGCGGCACATCGAGCGTTGCACCTTGCTGCTGATCATCGTCGACATGGCCGGCACCGATGGACGCGACCCGCGCGACGACTACAAGGACCTGCTGAACGAGCTCAAACTCTACGACCCGGCGCTCCTGAAAAAGCCGCGTCTCGTTGCCGCCAACAAAATGGACGAGGAGGTTTCGGCGGCGAATTTGAAAAAATTCAAGGCCCGCCACAAGGGCGTGAAGTTGTTGCCAATATCTTGCCTCAGCGAAATTGGAATCCCCGAACTCAAGAAAGAACTGTTAAAATCGGTGCGCCGACTGCAACGGGAGCAAAATAAATCGCCAATCCGCGGGCGGTAATGCATTTTTACGACTCGTGTCGCCTTCCAACACACCCTTCAAGCCTACAGGGTCCACCAACTCGCCTTTCAAGGTGGGTTCGACCTCCGGCTCGCCGTTCAAGGGTGGTCCCACATCGACATCGCCGTTCACGCCCGTCTCGGAACATCGCCAGTTGATGATGCGCGCGAACCGCCTTTTGGGTTCCGCGCTGATCGAGCACAACCTGGTGAAATTCGAGGATCTCGAGGTGGCGAACGAGCGTCTGCTGGAGTTGTCGGCGCAGGGGGATTTTCGCCAGGCCTCGGTGCTCGGTATTCTCGTCAATGAGAAGAAGGTGCTGCGCGAGGAGGACCTGATCCAACTTGCGGTGGAGGAGCAGGGTCTCGGTGCGGTTGACCTGCGTCACTACGACGTGCCCGACGAGCTGCGCAAGGAACTCGATCTCAGCATGTGCTGGGCGACCTGGACAGTGCCCTACGATCGCGAAGAGGATTTTCATTTTGTCGCGACGGCCTACAGCTTCAGCCAGGCGGTGCGCACGCACTGGGAAAAAAAACTGCAGGGTCCGGTGATCTGGCAGGTCACATCAATGGAGGTGATCGCGGACTTTCTCGACCGGTTGCAGACGGAGCGTGAGGTGCCGACCAAGATCAGTCCGTCCAAGGCGCCGTTTTCACCCAGCTAACGCATGCCTCTCGGACGCATCCAGACTCAGATCATCGACAAGCTGGAGGAGATGGGAAAACTTCCCACCGACCAGAAGGCGATGCTGTTGTCGCGTCCCGACGAGCTCACCGGCGACCAGCTCGACCAGCTGCTGCAGCTCGACTACAAGATCACGCCGTTCCAGCTGCACCTGGCGAAGTGTCGCGCGCTGGGCCTGACTCCGTTCAACGTCGCCCGCTACAAGATTTACAATGGCACCTTCGAGCGGATCGACCTCGAGTTCTGTCAGAAGAACACAATTTTGCCGGTCGGGCAGGTGGGCAGCATGCTGCTGGTGGCGTTCGCGAACCCGTTCGAGACGACGGTGGCGGCCAAGATCCAGGACAAGACCGGTCTGCGCGTGGTCCGCCTGCTGGGCCGCGAGCAGGACATCCGCGAGAAGCTCAAGAAGGATGTCGATCGCGAGGAAGTGCGTTTTTCGGACGTCGTCGACCAGCTCGGTGCCGAGTTCACCGAGACCGAGGTCGAGATCAAGGACGAGGATCTCGAGAGCGAGGAGTCGGCGCCGATCATCCAGCTCGGCAACCGCATCATCGAGGACGCGTATTTCGCGGGCGCGTCCGACATCCACATCGAGCCGTGGGAAAAGGAACTCGTGGTCCGCTATCGGGTGGACGGCCTGACGCAGGAGAAGTTGCGCCTGCCGATCAAGGTCGCGGGCGCGCTCGTCGCCCGCCTCAAGATCATGTGCAACCTCGACATCGCCGAACGGCGTTTGCCGCAGGACGGCCGCATCGTCTTCAAGCAATACAACAAGAAGAACATCGACATCGATCTCCGCGTCTCGACTGCGCCGCTCAATCACGGCGAGGGCGTGGTGATGCGTATTCTCGACAAGCAGAAGAGCATGCTGCCGGTGACAGCCCTTGGTTTCACCGAGGAGAACCTCGCCCGCTACCGCGAATGCATCCGCCAGCCCTACGGGATGATTCTCCATTGCGGACCGACCGGCTCGGGCAAATCGATGACGCTTTATTCAGCGCTGAACGAGATCAACACGTCGGACGTGGTGATCCGCACGGCGGAGGATCCGATCGAATACACGCTGCCCGGCATCAACCAGATGCAGATGCACCGGCAGATCGGCCTCACGTTTGCGACGGCGTTGCGCGCGTTTTTGCGTCAGGATCCGGACATCGTGCTCGTGGGCGAAATTCGCGACAAGGAGACGGCGAACATCGCCGTCGAGGCCGCGCTGACCGGTCACCTGCTCATTTCCACCCTCCACACGAATGATGCGGCCAGCACGGTGGCGCGCCTCACCGACATGGGCATCGAACCGTTTATGGTGTCATCGTCGCTCGTGTGCGTATGCGCGCAGCGCCTGATGCGCCGCGTCTGCAAAACCTGCCGCCAGCCGTATCAGCCGGAAGGACGCGAGAAGGCGGTCCTCGAGAAGGCGATTGGGTGGTCGGGACAAATCTACAAGGCGAACCCGAAGGGCTGCCCGAAGTGCAACGGCGTCGGCTACAAGGGCCGCGTGGGCATCCACGAGCTGATGGTCGCCAACGAGGAGCTGGTCGAGGGCATCAACAAGGAGCTCGAGACTTCGGAGCTGAAGAAGATCGCGATGCGCGGCGGCATGAAGACGCTGCACCAGGACAGCATGCACAAGGTGAGGGAAGGCCTGAGCACGATGGCGGAGGCGCTGAGCATCGTGACGCAGGACATGGAATTGCGCGGCTGATCGGGCTCGGCGTTCCGCGGCGCAGGCGGTAGGGATCGATGTCTCATCGATCCGCCGAAATTTTTTGAACCACGGAGGCACGGAGAACCAGAAAAGGACGGATTTCCGGTCCACTTAATCCTGATCACCCTGCACCTGTCACTCGTCACTTGGATCGGGATTTGCCCACGAATCGCACGAATGCTGGCAAATCCGTTTTTGCCCACGGAACACACGGATCACACCGAAATCCTTCAGCTGTGGGAGCGGCTTTACGCCGCGAAGAATCGCATTGGTCGGAATCAAGTATCCGGTGAACTGAACCACAGAGGCACCGAGACGGCGATAGGGATCGAGTCCCATCGATCCGCCGGAATTTGGTGGCCAACCGAAGAACCAAACGCTCGGTAGCGATCGATGCCTTAGCGCTTATCCGGCGGAACAGGGCGAATGGGGGCCGAGAACCGCGCGTGAACCACCGGGTCGACGGGTTTGTGTTTCACGAGCGTGCGCGCGGGCACCGCACCGAGGTAGTTGTTGTTCTTCCAGTTGGTCCGAGGGCGGATGGGGCGGGACGTGAATCCTCCGCCGCAATTTGGGCAGACATTGCCGAGAACGGTGTCGACGCAACTCGCGCAAAACGTGCACTCGAAGGAGCAGATGCGGGCGTCGGTGGCCTCGGGCGGCAGGGCCTTGTTGCAGTGTTCGCACGTCGGACGCAGTGCGAGTGCCTCCACGACGTCGAATTCCTCGTCGGTCAGGTTATATTTGCGACGGATTTCTTCCTTGGAGGTGGGCATGGTGAAAGTTGGAAGAGCGAGATTGGGCCAGGTGGAGGAGACTGCCAAGTCGGTTGCGAATTTGCGTGATACAAGGGTCAGACGTTTCTCCCATGACAGCGGCGGGATTCACCGGGAAACGTGTCGACCGGCTGGCTGCACCTAGGATCGGTTCCGGGTGTTCGGTGTGTTCCGTGGGCCACGGAATGACGGATCGATGGGACTGTTTGGACCGAAGACAAGGGTAACACTCAGACCGGAGACATGGGTAACACTCGGGGTTGGCGTGGCGAAGGGTTTTTTAGTCTTGGAGAGTGAGCCGAGCGGTGAGCTTACGGGCGAGGTGTTTGGCCAGA
>DASZXI010000058.1:0-3725 GCA_035545955.1 Candidatus Didemnitutus sp.
GGCCGCCGTCAGCGCCTCCCAGCACAACCCCATCCTGGCGGCGTTTTATCAACGGCTCCTTGCCGAAGGCAAACCGGCCAAGGTCTGCCTCGGCGCGGTCATGCGCAAAATGATCGTCGTGCTCAACCGTCTCCTCAAAGACCCCAACTTTACCCTTGGCGGCTGACACCGCTGCTCCTGTGAGAAAATCACTTTCACGTCGCCCGTCACTTGTCACCGGTCACTTCTCGCGGTCACTTCCGATCGAATTTCCCCACAAACCGATAAACATTCACGAGCACGCCCGTCGGCGTGGACTTCGAACTGACGAGGGCGAGTTTGCGTGCGTCGACGCTTTCCGAAATGACCCGTTTGCCGCGTCCGAGGAACAACGGGTAGACCAACAGCACCATCTCGTCGACCAGCCCGTGTTCGAGCAACGGAGAACTCAGCGTTGAACTTCCCCACGTGATCAGGTCGGGGCCTTCGCTTGATTTGAGCTGGCGAACGCCCGCGACGACATCCGGCCCCACGCCCTTCGCCGGTCCCCACCTGAGGCTGTCCGGCCGATTTGTGGCGACGTATTTCGTGGCGGCGTTCAGGGCCTCCGACATCGGGCTCTTCGGCGCCTTCGGCCAGTACTCCGACCAGAGATCATAAGTGCGGCGGCCGAGCAGCAGATCGAAGCCCGTACCCTGGGCTTCCAGGACCATCGCCAGGCCCGCCGGGCTGCGGAAACCCGCCGTCCACGCGCCGTGGACGTACGGATCGTCGTGCTCGATCACGCCATCGAGGGAAATGTGTTCGAAGATGCGGATTCGTCTCATCGCTCCAAGCTGAACCACTTCGGCCGGGGACGAAAGTCCAGAGTCGTTTCAGATAAGTTTGGCCGCAAAAGAACGCAAAGGACGCAAAAGAAATTCGGACTTTCGCAGGAATGCATTTAGGGCGGGATCGCCGAATCCCGCCGGCGATCGATCCTCATATTTGACCACGGATTTCACGGAAACCACGGATTTCCCAACCAATGCGCGCTGCAGTGATGCTCGCTCCCCGGTTCTCGCTTCTTGTTCCGGCCTTCCGCGCTCCGCCGTCAGCGCTCCGCAGTTTTTCCCCCGCTCACCGCTCCCTACTTACTGTTTTGAACCACGGAGGCGCAGAGACACGGAGGCTTTTGGACCACCGATTTCACGGACGGCACGGATTTCCGACCGGTCATGCCCTGCATGGGCGCTCGCTCCTCGCACCGCGGTTCTCGTTTCTCGATCCGGCCCTCCGCTTTCAGCACTCCGCGGTCCTTAGCTGCCGACGGCTCACCGCTCCCTTCTCACTATTTTGAACCACGGAGGCACCGAGACACGGAGAGATTTTGACCACGAATTTCCCACCGAATGCGCGTTGCAGTGATGCTCGCTCCTCGCTCCCCGGTTCTCGCTTCTCTTTCCGGCCTTCCGCGTTCTGCCCTCAGCGCTCCGCAATCTCTCCCCTGCTCACCGCTCTCTGCTTACTATTTTGAACCACGGAGGCACCGAGGCGCGGAGAAATCTTGACCACGGACTTCCCAACCTATGCCCGTTGCAGGGATGCTCGCTCCTTCTTCCGGTCTTCCGCGATCTTCAGCCCGCTCACAGCTCACTGTTTTGAACCACAGAGGCGCGGAGGTATTTGGACCACGGATTTCACGGAAAGCACGGACATCTCGGATGTCGCGAAATCCGGGGAAGACGTACCTTGGGTTTGCGATCAACAGGGGTTCAGATAGCGTGCACTCGCCATGAATTCGTTCGCCAGACTGTCTTGGACGCTGCTCGTCGGCGTCCTTCCTTGCTGCCTGATTGGAGGGACGGACGCCGCCGCGATCCCCGACGTCGGCCCCGGTTACGATATCGCGATGAGCCGCATGGTTCGGATGCGGGATGGCGTCGAACTTGAGACGTGGATCACGAAGCCTTCCCATTTGGCCCGGAAGGCACCGACGATTCTCTCGCTGACGCAGTACGATATCGATGGCGGCCGGCGCAAGGACTCCATCGCCTTCGCCCGTCGCGGATTCGTTTTCGTGCAGGCCTACGTCCGCGGGCGCGGACGCTCGGGCGGCGTCAAGAGCGACAATCTCGGCCTGCAGGTTGGACGCGACGGCCATGACCTCGTCGAATGGATTGCCGCCCAGCCGTGGAGCGACGGCAAGGTCGTGATGTACGGTGGCTCGTTTGTCGGCATGACCCAATGGCACACGGCGGCGCAGCATCCGCCCCACTTGACCGCCATCGCGCCCTTTGTGGCGATTTATCCGGGTTGGGATGTGCCGAACACGAATGGCATTCCCCAAACGCAGACCGCGCTCATCCTCGGATACGTCTCCGGTCGGTCGCTCAACACCGGCTTCGTGATGAATTCCGCGTATCTCTCCGGCAAGCTGCTGGAGCAATACGCCGCCTACCGGCCCTTCAGCGAACTCGATGATGCCGTCGGCATCGCCCAGGACGACTGGGCCATGACCGACGAACATGGCCGGCAGCTCTCCCTGATGAAAAATTGGCTGAACCACGTCGGCGACGAGGCGTTCAATCTCGCGGCCGAGCCGACCGCGGACGATTACCGCCGCTTGGATATCCCGGTCCTGAGCGTAACCGGATTCTATGACGACGATCAGCCGGGCGCGCTGCGCTACTACCGGCGTTTCATGGCCAATGCGCCTGCTTCCGCGACGAAGCAGCATTACCTGGTCATCGGTCCCTGGGATCATTTCGGCTCGCAATCGCCCACGAAGGAAATGCTCGGGCTGAATCTGCCAGACGCGGCCGTGATCGACATGATCAAGCTGCAGGCCGACTGGTATGATTCTGTTCTCGGGCGAGGCCCGCGCCCCGACCTGCTGGCCAACCAGGTCAATTATTTCCTGATGGGAGCGAACGAGTGGCGACACGTCGCCTCGCTCGAGACCGCATCGTCCGGCGAACAGACCTATTTCCTCTCCGCGCCCGAAGGAACGCCGCGCGACGTTTTTCATTCCGGGCAGCTGGAAAGCCAGGCGGGCCCGACCGAGCAGCCGGCCACGCTCGTCAGCGATCCGCATGAACTGCCCGAACTCGAGGTCGCGGCGCTGGCGGCGTCCGAGGACGCGACCAGTCAGTTTCGCGCCTATCAAAAGCGCGCCTTGGTGTTTCACACCGAGCCATTGGCGCGTGATCTCGACCTGGTTGGCCAGATGCATCTGGTGCTCACTTGTTCCGCCGATGCCCCGGATTTTGATCTCTGGGCCCAGATCGCGATGGTGCAGCCCGACGGTTCTTCCGTCCGGCTCGGCGAGGACATCCGCCGCGCCCGATTCCGCCACGGGCAGTTTCACGAGGAGCTGGTGCGCACCGGTGAAATCATGGAGATTCCCTTCGAGTTCAACTGGACGGCGCAGCGTGTCCCCGCCGGTGCGCGTCTGCGCCTGATCGTCGCTCCCTTGAATCGCCCGGACTTCCAAAAGAACTTCAATACCGGCGGCCGGATCGGCTACGAAAAAATCGAGGATGCGCGTGTGGCCACGATCAAAATCTATCACGACGCCGTCCATCCCAGCCGGTTAGTGCTTCCAGTCGCGGCACGGACGAAAGACTAGGGTGTGTTTGAAAAATCAATGAGCGAGCCAATCGAGAATCGCGGCGAGGTGAACGAAGCCGAGGAAGGTCTGGGCAAGTTTGTCGTACCGGGTGGAGATGCGACGGTGGATTTTGATCCGGCCGAAGAAGTTTTCG
>DASZXI010000059.1:0-3790 GCA_035545955.1 Candidatus Didemnitutus sp.
CGCTCTGGCCAAACACCTCGCCCGTAAGCTCACCGCTCGGCTCACTCTCCAAGACTAAAAAACCCTTCGCCACGCCAACCCCGAGTGTTACCCATGTCTCCGGTCTGAGTGTTACCCTTGTCTTCGGTCCAAACAGGGGACATCGATCCCTACCGTCCGGTTTTCGTGGGGGATTGATTTGGCGGGGTTCGGAAACCCCGCCCTAAACTCCCAGCGCCGTGCGATAGTGCCGAGGCACGCGCTTGGTCACCGAACACAGCGTTTCCCAGGGAATCGTGTCGGACCAACTGCTGAACTCGGCGATCGAAATGTTTTCGCCGCCCTGGCGGCCGACGAGCACGACCGGGTCACCGCACGCCACGGAGCCGGGAACATCGGTGATATCGACGATGGTCTGATCCATGCACACGCGTCCCAGAATGGCACAGCGTCGGCCGGCGATGAGGACCCGTCCGCGATTGCCGACCGCGCGCGCGATGCCGTCGCCGTAGCCGGCCGTGAGGATGGCGATACGGGTGGGGCGGTCGACGATGCGCGTGCGACCGTAGCTCACGCCCGTGCCGGCAGGGAGCTGCTTCACGAGGCCGACGCGGGTGTGAAAACTGAACACCGGCTCGGCGCGGACGCGCGCGAGCATCGAGTTCGGGTGGGGCAGAACGCCAAATTGCAGGAGGCCGACGCGGACGGCGTTGAACAGGCTGTCGCCCGGCGTGCTCTCGAGGCCCGCGCTGTTGTCGGCATGCACGAACATTCCCGGCGCGCCCGCGTCAAAGCCCGGAAATTTTTGCAGGGCGCCCAGGAACAACGTCCGCTGTTCCGCGGTGAACTGCGGGTCCTCGTCGGCGCTGGCGAAATGCGTGAAGACACCGGCCAGTCGGACTCCGGGTGCCGAACGGATCGCCTCGTACAGTGCCGGCGCCTCCGTGTGCCACACGCCCAGGCGGCCCATGCCGGTGTCGATCTTGAGGTGCACATCCACCGGACGGCCCGCGGCGCGGCCGACGGCGTCGAAGCGACGGACTTCTTCCAGCGACGAAACCGTCGCGGCGAGCGCGCACTCGGCCAGATATTTGTCTTCCTCCGGCAGCACCGGACTCAGGAGCAGGATGGGCCAGTCGGCGCTGAGTTCGCGGATGGTAAGGGCTTCGCCGACATTGGCGACGCCGAAAAGATCGGCGCCGGCGTGCATGAGGCGCGCGGCGGTCTGCGGCAGGCCGTGGCCATAGGCGTCGGCCTTGACCACGGCGACGTACTTGATGCGGGCCGGCAGCGAGGCGCGGATCAGTTTCAGATTGTGCTCGAGGGCGGCGAGGTCGATTTCGGCCCAGCAACGATAGGGGAGTTGCGACGGGGAGTTCACGAGTGAGCGACGGTGTCCCGGCTGTGCACCTGCGCCGACCACTTTTTGTAGGTGGGCGGCTCCGCCTGATATCCGTCGGGCGCGTCGGTGGCGGAAAACAGCGGCGTGTCCGCCTCGGTCGCGAGAAGCCCGGCGACCGCGTAGGGCGCGTCGACGGTTGCGCGCGGTGAATGCGACCACGCGCGGAAGGAGGAGGGCAGAACCAGTTTTTCTCCCGACCCGGCGAGCTCCGCGCTCGCGGCGCGGCGCAGTGGGGAAACGTTTCCGCCCTCAACGGAAGCCAAGTGCCAGCTGTCGCGCCGTGCATCCGCGATGACGGAAAAATTCCCGCGATCCGAACGAAGCAGATGATGCGCGAGGAGGGTCAGGCTGGAATAGCGGAACACCGGTCGCGGACGGAGAACGAGCCAGGTGCGAATCGCCATCGCGGCGGTGCGGATGCCGAGCATCGAGCCCGGACCGTCGCAGAAAGCGAAGCCATTGACTGCGTCGACTCCGATCTTCGCCTCGTCGAGACAAGCCTTCGTGCCGGCGAACAGGGACTTGCCGGCGTCCTCGCCCGGTTGCTTCCAGATCGCGTCCGCATCGGCGCGGAGAAGCCCCACCTGGACGCGCGTCGAGGCCGCGTCCAGGACAAGGATCGGACCGTGCTGTCCGAGAATCTGGCGCAATGAAATCATCGGCGCCGGCAGCATGGTTGCGCCTCCGCAAAAATCCAAGATGGATTGCACGACATCGACGGGTTCGCGTGGTGGAACGCATTGCCCCCAATGCGTTAAGCGTCTTGGGGACCGGCCGCTCCACTTGTCGACCCATCGCGCGGCAACGATTCAGACTGCCCGAAAGGACCCTTGGCCGCCCCGTGAAACATCGCCTTGACCGCCCTGCGAAAGGGGGCTTACGTCGACCTCTTTTCGATCGAAAAAGCCGTCTCCATTTTCCTCCCGTGAACGTCCAAACCACCGACATCAACGAAACCCGCAAGGCCCTGACCGTGACCCTCGACAAAGGCGAGGTCGACGGCGAATACAAGAACGTCCTCGGCCAGTTCACCCAGCAGGCCAGCCTGCCGGGCTTCCGTCCGGGTCGTGCGCCGGCGAACCTCATCGAGCGCAAGTTCGGCAAGGAACTGCGCGAGGAGTTCAAGGGTCGCGTGGTCAGCAAGGCCTACCGCGAAGGGCTCGAGCAGTCGAAGCTCGACGTGGTGTCGCTGGTCGAGGTGGAGGAGGGCGCGGTCGAGCCGGGCACGTCCGCCGCGATCAAGCTCACGGTCGACATCCGTCCCGAGTTCACCGTACCGGAATACAACGGGATTCCGACGGAACTGCCGACGACGGAGCCGACGGACGCCGAGATCGACGCGATCATCGAGGGCCTGCGCACCGATCGCGCCGACTTCAAGGTTGCCGATCGTCCGGCGGCCAAGGGCGACTACGTTCGTTTCGGTTACGAGGGCACGTTGGACGGCAAGCCGCTGACCGACGTGGTGGGCGACAAGGCACTTTACGCCAAGGCGCCGCAGACGTGGGAAGAGGTCGAGGGCGCCAACGAAGGCGTGCTCCCGGGCGTCTCGAAACAGATCGCCGGCCTGAAGGCGGGCGACAAGTCCACCGTCACGGTGACGTTCCCGGCCGATTTCGCCCCGGTGCCCGCGCTCGCCGGCAAGACCGTCAGTTACGCGATCGATGTGCAGGAAGTCCGCGCGCGGGAATTGCCGCCGCTCGACGAGAAGTTTTTCAAGGACAACCAGGTCGAGAATCTCGACGGATTGAAGGAGCAGGTGAAAAAGACGCTGGCGATGCGCAAGGAGCAGGAAAATCGCGCGACGCAGCGGCGCCTGATCACTGATGCGCTGCTGGCCAAGGCTTCTTTTCCCGCGCCGGAAAGCCTGATGGCGGGCGAGCGCGACTCGATCCTGCGCCAGTTCATCGAGGAGAACATGCGTCGGGGCGTGCCCGCGGAGCAGTTCGAAAAGGACAAGAAGGAGCTGTTCGAAAGCGCGACTAGGGCCGCGACCGGACGCGTGAAGATCCAGCTGATGCTCGGCCGCATTGCGGAGGCCGAGAAACTGAAGGTCGACGAAAAGGACCTCAATCAGTGGCTGATGCGCGAGGCGATGCGCTCGGGTCAGCGTCCGGACAAGGTCGCGAAGGATCTCGGCAAGGATCGCGAGCAGCTGCGGGCCATCCAGCAGCAGTTGCTGTACGACAAGACCCTTGATTTCCTGGCGTCCAAGGCTACCGTGACCACGGCCAAGCCCAACGCATGAGTTACTACGTTCCCATCGTTCTCGAAAACACCGGCCGCGGAGAGCGGTCGATGGACATCTACTCGCGCCTTCTCAAGGACCGCATCGTCTTCATCGGCACCCCGATCGACGACAATGTGGCCAACGTCGTGATCGCGCAGATGCTCTTCCTGCAGATGGAG
>DASZXI010000060.1:0-48636 GCA_035545955.1 Candidatus Didemnitutus sp.
GGCGTGGTCCGGCCCGCGAAACTTGCCCACCTCCAGTTCGCTCACCACCTGCTGCTTGAATGCTTCGCTGTAACGAATCGTTTCTTTCCGCTTCATGTTCCTCCTTGGCGGGTGTCAACCTAGGCTAGGACGGGACACTTACGGCTTAAAGCTTACCACTTACAGCTTCCTCAACGTCCCACCCAAGCCCCTTTTTGCCCGTTTCTTATGATGTGAATAACTTCGGCGATAATTTTTCATTTCGCGCTTGAATTGGGTCGTTGCCGCGTGGTTTGCTGATCCTCCATTTCGTCAAAAAACAGCACCGACAGCCAAACTGTGGGTGCACCGGAAACGCGGGTTTCCCGGGGCCAATGCCCGGGAATTTCGCGTTATTTGCAGCAAATCCAGAAAGTGCTTGCCCGGCATTTTCGGTCCGGTAGTTTCCGCAACTTTTCCGCCCTCAACTCCCTTCACTTTCCACCACATGCCAACCATCAACCAACTCGTGAGAAAAGGACGTCGCAAGGTCCGTGCGAAGTCCAAGGCCCCGGCGTTGCAGGGCAACCCCTTCCGCCGTGGCGTCTGCGTGCAGGTCATGACCCGCACGCCGAAGAAGCCGAACTCCGCCATCCGCAAGGTGGCCAAGGTTCGCCTCACGAATGGCGTGGAAGTGATTTCGTACATCCCGGACGAAGGCCATAACCTGCAGGAGCACTCCATCGTGCTCGTGCGCGGCGGCCGCGTGAAGGACCTTCCGGGTGTCCGTTACCATATTGTCCGCGGCACCCTGGACGCCACTGGCGTCGAGAAACGCCGTCGTTCCCGTTCCAAGTACGGCGTCAAACGCCCGAAGGCCGCCAAGTAACCCTGTTCTTTCGCCATGTCCCGTCGTCGCAGAGCTACACACCGCCCCACCACGCCTGACGCGCGTTACAACAGCGCGTTGGTGACCCACCTGATCAACGTCATCATGAAGAGCGGCAAGAAGACGATCGCCGAGCGCATCGTCTACGGCGCCTTCGAACGGGTCAGCGAAAAGCTCCAGAAGGGCGACCCGGTCGACCTGCTGATGGGCGCGCTCGAGAACGCCCGCCCGAAGCTCGAGGTCAAGAGCCGCCGCGTCGGTGGTGCGACCTATCAGGTTCCGATCGAAATTTCCTTTGAGCGCCAGGAGTCGCTCGCGCTCCGTTGGATCGTCGACGCCGCCACCTCCCGCAAGGGCGTGGCCATGCGCGAGGCCCTCGCCGCCGAGCTGATCGACGCCTACAACAACACGGGCGCCGTCGTGAAGAAGAAGGAAGACACCCACAAGATGGCCCAGGCCAACCGCGCCTTCGCCCACCTCCGCTGGTAAGGAATTTCGTCAATGTCCGTTTCCGCTCCCATCAATATCACGATCGTCACCGACAAGGCGAAGGTCTCCCCGGCCAACGCCAAGGAGCGTCCGTTCCCGCTGGAATGGACCCGCAACATCGGCATCGCGGCGCACATCGACGCCGGCAAGACGACCACCACCGAGCGCATTCTTTTCTACTCGGGTGCCGTCCACAAGATGGGCGAGGTGCACGAGGGCACCACGGTGACCGACTGGATGGAGCAGGAGCGCGAGCGCGGCATCACGATCACCGCCGCCGCCATTTCCTGTGCCTGGAACGCCTCGTGTGGTCCGTGGAAGGGCATCAAGCAGCGCATCAACATCATTGATACCCCGGGGCACGTCGACTTCACCGCCGAGGTCGAGCGCTCGCTCCGCGTGCTCGACGGCGCCGTGGCCGTGTTCGACGCCGTCGCCGGCGTGCAGCCGCAGTCCGAGACCGTCTGGCGCCAGGCCAACAAGTATTCCGTTCCGCGCATCGCCTTCATCAACAAGATGGACCGCGTCGGCGCCAATTTCCACCGTGCGGTGGACGACATCCGCACGAAGCTGAAGGGCAACGCGCACCCGCTGTTCCTTCCGATCGGCGCCGAGGAGAATTTCTCCGGCCTGATCGACCTCGTGCAGAATGTCGCCTACATGTTCGACGAGGGTCCAACCGATCCGCTCGGCCTGAATCCGACGACCCATCCGATCCCGGCCGCCATGGTCGAGGAGGCGAAGCAGTACCGCGAGAAGCTCATCGAGGCGGTTTCCGATTTCGATGACGTCATCGCCGAGAAGTATCTGGGCGGCGAGGAAATCGCCGTTCCCGAGCTGATGCTGGCGGTCCGCAAGGCCACGATTTCGCTGCAATTCTGCGGCGTCGTCCCCGGTTCCGCCTTCAAGAAAAAGGGCGTGCAGCGCCTGCTGGATTGCGTCGTGAATTTCCTGCCTTGCCCGATCGACCTGCCCCCGATGAAGGGCCAGGATTCCGACGGCAAGGAAGCGCTCGCCACGGTCGACGACAAGGCGAAGCTCGCGGGCCTCGCGTTCAAGCTCTGGACCGATCCGTTCGTCGGCAAGCTCGTGTTCTACCGGGTTTACACCGGCCAGGTCACGCGCGGTATGCCGCTGTATAATCCGCGCACCCGCCGCTCCGAACGCGTTTCGCGTCTCGTCCTCATGCGCGCCATCGAGCGTGAGGAAATCGACCGCGCCTACTCGGGCGACATCTGCGCGCTGGTGGGCGTCAAGGACGTCATCACCGGCGACACGCTGTGCGATGAGGATTTCGACATCCGTCTCGAGCCGCCGTCCTTCCCGGAACCCGTCATCTCGATGTCCATCGAGCCGAACTCGAAGGGTGACCAGGAAAAGATGGGCGTCGCGCTCCAGCGCCTCGTGGCCGAGGATCCGACGCTCCGCGTTTCCACCGATCCGGACAGCGGCCAGACCATTCTCTCGGGCATGGGCGAGCTGCACCTCGACATCATTCGCGACCGCATGAAGCGCGAGTTCAAGGTCGAGGCCACCGCCGGCAAGCCGCAGATCGCCTATCGCGAAACCGTCACCAAGGCGTCGGAAGGCGAGGGCAAGTTCATCCGTCAATCGGGCGGCAAGGGCCAGTACGGTCACGTCGTCGTCAAGATGGAGCCGAACGAGAAGGGCAAGGGAGTGGAAATCATCGACGAGATCGTCGGTGGCGTCATTCCGAAGGAATTCATCAAGCCGTCGATCGCGGGCATCGAGGAAGGCGCCAACAATGGCACGGTCGCCGGTCACCCGGTGGTCGACGTCATCGTGCGCATCATCGATGGCTCGTTCCACGAGGTCGACTCGTCGGAACTCGCGTTCAAGATGGCCGGCATCTTCGCCTTCAAGGAGGCGATGAAGAAGGCCAACCCGATCCTCCTCGAGCCCATCATGGGCGTCGAGATCACCACGCCCGAGGAGTACCAGGGCGACCTCATCGGCGACGTCAATCGCCGCCGCGGCAGCGTCTCCAACATGGAGAACAAGAACGGCGCCTGCATCGTCACCGCCGCGATTCCGCTCGAGATGCTGTTCGGTTACGTGACCGACATCCGCTCGCTCTCGAAGGGCCGCGCCAGCGCGTCCATCACGCCATCGCACTTCGAGCAGGTCCCGAATTCGCTCCTCGCGAAGATCGTGGAGTCCTCTTCCAAGGCCCCCGCCCGCACCTAACCCCGTTCTTTATACCGACATGAAAGGCCAACGCATTCGCATCAAGCTCCAGGGCTTCGACTATCGCGTCATCGATCAGTCCGCCCTCGAGATCGTCGAGACCGCCAAGCGCTCCGGCGCCCGCGTGTCCGGCCCGATTCCTCTTCCCACCCGGATCGAGAAATTTTCGGTCAACCGCTCGCCGCACGTCGACAAGAAGTCGATGGAGCAGTTCGAGTCCCGCACCCACAAGCGCCTCATCGACATCCTGGAGCCGACGGCCCAGACGGTCGACGAGCTGAAAAAACTCAACCTGCCCTCGGGCGTTGACATCACGATCAACGTTTAAACCCACAACTTTCAGACAGTATTAGCAGCCCGCCGGCCGCTTCACGCCGGCATTGCTAATGTAGGTCTAAACCAAACGGAAACCCTCCACCTACCGCTTAGCCTATGATCTCTACTCTTTTAGGCAAAAAACTCGGAATGACCCAGGTCTACGACGCGCAAAACGTCCTGGTCCCGGTCACCGTTGTGGAAGCCGGGCCATGCCCGGTTGTCCAGGTCAAGACCGTCGCCACCGACGGTTACAACGCCGTCCAGCTCGGATTTGGCCAGAAGAAGAGCGTTCGCACCTCCAAGGCCGAGGCCGCGCACGCCAAGAAGGCCGGACTCGATCTCGCTCCCCGCGAGCTGAGCGAAGTCCGCCTCGCCGACGCCCCGACCGTCAAGGCCGGCGATGTCGTCACCGTGACCGCCTTCACCGAAGGCCAGGTCATCGATGTGATCGGCATCAGCAAGGGCAAGGGCTTTCAGGGCGTCGTGAAACGCTTTAAGGTCGGCGGCGGTCCCGCCGCGCACGGCTCCATGTTTCACCGCCGCATCGGTTCGATCGGCATGCGCCAGACCCCGGGCCGTTCCTGGAAGAACCAGCGCATGCCCGGCCACATGGGCAGCGAGAGCCGCACCGTGCAGAATCTGCGCGTCGTCAAGGTCATCGCCGACAAGAACCTCCTGCTCGTCAAGGGCGCCATCCCGGGCGCGAACGGCGACATGGTGATCGTTCGCGCCGGCAAGAAGGTCGTTAAGGCCTGAGGAGATCACGCATCATGAAATTCAAAGTTTACAGCATCGACGCCACCCAGAGCAGTGAGAAGGAGTTCTCCCTGCCCACGTTTGAAGGGGACCGCGGTCTCCAGGCCGTCAAGGAAGTCGTCGTCGCCCATCGCGCAAACGCCCGCCAGGGCACGCGCTCGACCAAGACCCGCGGCGAGGTTTCCGGCGGCGGCAAGAAGCCGTGGAACCAGAAGGGCACCGGCCGCGCCCGCGCCGGCTCCAACCGCTCGCCCCTGTGGGTCGGTGGTGGCGTCGTGTTCGGCCCGCGCCCGCGCGACTTCTCGAAGAAGATCAACGGCAAGGTCAAGGCCCTCGCGTTCTCGCGCGCCTTGTTCGACCGCGCCGTCGCCGGCGAGATCGATGTGATCGAGTCGTTCACCGTTTCCCAGCCCAAGACCAAGCTGATGGGCCAGGTCGTCAACCGCATCGCCCCCAAGGGCCGCGTGCTGCTGGTCGACGCCCCGTTTGCCTCCGAGGCCGCCCGGGCCGCCCGCAACCTCGGCCGCGTGACGCTGCAGGAAGCCGCGAAGCTCAACACCCTCGACCTCGTCGCCTACAGCCGGATCGTCATCTCGACGAAGGCGCTCGAGCAGCTCATCACCCGCGCGAACGGAGCCCACTCATGATCAGCGCCGACCAAGTCCTCAAGAACCTGCGCCTGACGGAAAAGGCCTCGAAGCTCTCCTCGAACTTCGGCCAGTACACCTTCGAGGTGTATCCCGCCGCCACCAAGTACACCGTGCGCGAAGCCGTGGAACGCACCTTCAAGGTGACCGTCACCCGGGTGAACATCCAGAACGTCAAGGGCAAGCCGAAGCGCACGCGCCGCGGCCTCCCGAACCGGACGTCCGATACCAAGCGCGCGATCGTTACGCTCAAGCAGGGCGACAAGATCGAGCTCGTCTAAGGAAACACCGCCATGCCTCTCAAATCCTTTCGTCCGCTCACCGCCTCCCTCCGGTTCACCACGCTGAACCGCCCCGAGGAAATCAGCACGAAGCGCCCCGAGCGCTCGCTGATCGAGCACAAGCACAAGACCGGCGGCCGCAATGTCTACGGCCGTCTCACGTCGCGTCGTCGCGGCGGCGGTCACAAGCAGCTTTATCGCATCATCGATTTCAAGCGCCGCAAGCTGGACGTTCCGGCCCGCGTGCAGGCGATCGAGTACGATCCGAACCGCAGCGCCCTCCTCGCGCTCCTGGCCTACGCCGACGGCGAAAAGGCCTACATCCTCGCTCCGCGCGGCCTCAAGGTCGGTGACTCGATCTACGCCGCGATGAAGACGGACTCGAACGATTTTCGCCCCGGCAACAGCTTCCCGCTGGCCGTCATCCCGCCCGCCACCAAGGTCCACGCCATCGAGATGGTCCCGGGCCGCGGCGCGCAGATGGCGCGTTCCGCCGGCGCCTCCGCCGAACTCGTCGCCGTCGAGAACGGTGCCGCGCAGCTCAAGCTGGGTTCGGGCGAAATCCGCCTCGTGCATCCGCTCTGCCGCGCGACGATCGGCGAGGTTGGCAATGCCGACCACAACAAGCGCAAGCTCGGCAAGGCCGGCCGCAACCGCTGGCTCGGTCGCCGTCCGCGCGTGCGCGGCATGGCGATGAACCCGGTCGACCACCCGAATGGTGGCGGTCAGGGCAAGTCGAAGGGTGGTGGCGGACGCCAGCACCTCGTGTCCCCGTGGGGCCAGCTCGCCAAGGGCTTCCCGACGCGTCGCCGCACCAAGCGGTCGAATTCCTTCATTCTCAAGCGCGTCAACGGTCTTCCGCCCCGCGGCCGGAAGTAATCCGGCCCGGGTCCACCCTCACTCTCACTTTCACCCTCACTTTTCCTTTCCCTTCCCATGGCCCGTTCCATCAAGAAAGGTTTCTTCGTCGACGACCACCTCCTGGAAAAAGTCCAGAAGGCGGTCAAGGCCGGCGGCGCGCGCAAGCCCATCCAGACGTGGTCCCGTCGCTCGACCATCACGCCGGAATTTGTCGGCACGACTTTCAGCGTTCACAACGGCAAGGCCTTCATCCCGGTGTACGTCACCGAGAACATGGTCGGCCACAAGCTCGGCGAATTCGCGCCCACCCGCATCTTCAAGGCGCACGGCGGCATGACCCGCAAGGAGATCTGAGTTCGCATCCCACCGGAGTACCCAACATGGAAATCCAAGCTCTCACTCGCAACGCGCGCATGTCGCCCAAGAAGGTCCGCGAAGTCGCGCGCCTCATCCAGGGCCGCCCCGCGTCCGAGGCCCTCGACTTTCTCACGCTCATCCCGCGCAAGTCCGCGCGCCTGCTCGCGAAGACGCTCAAGAGCGCCATCGCGAATTCCGAGAACGACACGAAGGTCAACCTTCCTGCCAACAAGCTCTTCGTCCACCGCGCCCTCGTCGAGAACGGCCCGGTGCTGAAGCGCTTCAAGGCCGGCGCCCGCGGCTCGGCCAAGCCCCGCGTCAAGCGCATGTCGCACCTCCGCATCGTCCTCTCGGACAGCCAAGCCTAACCACTCTCCACCATGGGACAAAAAACCAACCCCGTTGGCTTCCGCCTCGCCGTCCGCCGCAACTGGCAGTCGCGCTGGTTCGCCCGCAAGAAGGATTTCGCCAAGCTGCTCCACGAGGACCAGGTCATCCGTGACACCCTGATGGAGAAGCTCCGCCAGGCCTCGGTGCCGCGCATCTTCATCGAGCGCGCCGGCAACCGCGTCCGCGTCAAGATCTTCACCGCCCGCCCCGGCATTGTCATCGGCAAGAAGGGCCAGGAGGTCGAGAACATGAAGGTCCAGCTCGGCAAGCTGACCGGCAAGGAGGTCCTCCTCGACATCCAGGAGGTCAAGAAGCCCGAGGTCGAGGCCCAGCTCGTGGCCGAGAACGTCGCGCTCCAGCTCGAGCGCCGCGTGGCCTTCCGTCGCGCGATCAAGAAGTCCGTCCAGATGGCGATGTCGCTCGGCGTCGACGGCATCAAGATCCAGTGCTCGGGCCGCCTCGGCGGCGCCGACATCGCGCGCCGCGAGTGGCAGCGCCAGGGCCGCATCCCGCTTCACACGCTCCGCGAAAACATCGACTACGGTTTTGCCGAGGCCCGCACGGTCTGGGGCAAGATCGGCGTCAAGTGCTGGATCTGCAAAAAGGACGAATCGAACTGACGACATTTTTGAATTTCGATTTCGGATTTTCGATCCGGCGAACCACGCCCCCGAAAACCGCGAGTCGCTCCGCCGTCCGCCAGTCGAAAATCTAGAATCCAAAATCGAAAATCTCCATGCTCCAACCTTCCCGCACCAAATACCGCAAATCGCAGAAGGGCTCCCGCGCCGGCAATGCCAAGCGCGGCAACACGCTCGCCTTCGGCGAATACGGCCTGCAGTCGCTCTCGCGCGGTCCCATGACCGGCCAGCAGATCGAGGCCGCGCGCGTCACCATCGCCCGCCACCTGAAGCGCAAGGGCAAGCTCTGGATCCGCGTGTTCCCGCACAAGCCGGTCACGAAGAAGCCCGCCGAGGTGCGCATGGGCCAGGGCAAGGGCCCGGTCGAATTCTACGTCGCCGTCATCAAGCCCGGCGCCGTGCTGTTCGAGCTCGCCGGCGTTCCCACCACCATCGCCAAGGAGGCCTTCCGCCTCGCCGACGCCAAGCTGCCGTTCCGCTGCCGCTTCATCGCGCGCGAAGGCATCGTCGTCTGACCGCAGGAAAATCCACCACCATGACTTCCAAGGAAATCCAGGAACTGCCCGCGACCGAGATCACCAACCGGCTGCGTGAAACCCGCGACAAGCTTCTCCAGCTGCGCCTGCGCAAGCACACCGGCCAGGTCGAGAAGACGCACGAGATCCGCGACCTCCGCAAGGACATCGCCCGCCTCGAGACCTTCCTCACCCAGAAAAAGAACCAGCCGGCCAAAGCCTGAGGCCATTTTCGATTTTGGATTATCGATTTTCGACCAAACCGTCGCGCCGTCCGCCCCAAACCAACGCTCATCGGAAATCCAAAATCCAGATTCGAAAATCAAAAATTTAGAATTTCGCCATGTCCACTCACCAACGCCATAGCAGCCGCAAGACCGAGGTCGGCTTTGTCAGCTCCCGCATGGGCGACAAATCCGTCAAGGTCACGGTCCCGTACAAGACGCCGCATCCGCGCTACCACAAGGTCATCAACCGGAAGACGGTCCTGCACGCGCACGACGAAAAGAACGAGACCAAGGTCGGAGACAAGGTCGAGGTGATGGAGATCCGCCCGATGAGCCGCCTCAAGCGCTGGCGCGTCGTGTCCGTGATCGAGCGCGCCGTCGTCGCGTCCACCGCCGTGTCCGAGGCCGATGTGGCCAAGGCCGTTCCGACCAAGACCACCAAGCCGATCGCGTCGGCCGCCGCCGCGGCTCCGCAGGCCTAACCCGATCAAGGAGCACCCGCCATGATCCAGATGCGTTCCATTCTCGAAATCGCCGACAACACCGGCGCGCGCCGCGCGTCGATGATCAGCCGCATCGGGCAGAACACCCGGTACGCGCACGTCGGTGACATCATCACCATCAACATCAAGGAAAGCAGCACCGACGCCACGGTGAAGAAGGGCGAGGTCCACAAGGCCGTCGTCGTCCGCACCAAGGCCCCGCTGCGCCGCCCGGACGGCAGCTACCTGCGCTTCGACAGCAATGCCGTCGTCATCATCGGCGAGGACGGCAACCCGAAGGGCACCCGCATCTTCGGCCCGGTTGCCCGCGAGCTCCGCGCCAAGAACTACATGAAGATCATTTCGCTCGCCCCGGAGGTTCTCTGACATGCAAAAGTTCCACATCAAGCGCGGCGACCTGGTCGTCGTGATCTCCGGCTCCCACAAGGGCAAGTCCGGCAAGGTCCTCGAGGTCCAGCCCGCGAAATCGCGCGCGATCGTCGAGGGCGTGGCCATGATCAAGCGCCACCTCAAGAAGTCCCAGGAGAATCCCCAGGGCTCGATCACCGAGCGCGAAGGCACGATCCACGTCTCCAACCTGATGCTCCAGTCGCGCCACGATTCGTCGAAGCGCGCCAAGAAAACCGCCGAGGCCAAGAGCTGACCGGCATTCCCGTCGGCCCCCGCGGCTGATCCACCACCATGAGCAAGTCCGTCCCCCCTCTCAAGAAGCACTACGTCGAACAGGTCGTCCCGGCCCTCATCGCCGCGCGCGGCTACAAGAACAAGCACGAGGTTCCGCGTCTCGCGAAGATCGTCCTCAACACCGGCATCTCCGCCGAGGCCGACAAGAACCAGATTGCCGACACGCAGCGCGACCTTTCCGCCATCGCGGGCCAAAAGGCAGTGCTGGCGCGTTCCCGCAAGGCGATCGCCAACTTCAAGCTGAAGCAGAACCAGTACGTCGGCGCCCACGTGACGCTGCGCGGCGAGGCGATGTGGCATTTCCTGATGCGCCTATTCGCGGTCGCGCTTCCGACCATCCGCGACTTCCGCGGCGTGCCCAACAAGCTCGACGGCCAGGGCAACTACAGCATCGGCATCTCGGACTACTCGATCTTCCCGGAGATCGCGGTCGAGAGCTCGAAGCGCCAGATGGGCCTCGACATCACGCTCGTGACCACCGCCGGCTCGGACGACGAGGGCCGCGAGTTCCTCCGCCTCCTCGGCATGCCGTTCCGCCGTGTGGAAGCCGTCCCCGGGGCCAAGTCAACCGCTGCCTGATTGCATTTTTGATTTTGGATTGGTGATTTTTGATTGCCGATCCCCGAACTGAAAAACCGACCAATTCCGAAATCGAAAATCGATAATCCAAATTCGAAAATTTCGCCATGCCGAAGACCTCCGCCATCGAACGCAACAAGAAGCGCCAGCGCCTCTCCGACAAGTTCGGAGCCAAGCGCGCCGAGCTGAAGGCCATCCTCGCCAACCCGTCGACCGGCGACGAGGAATTCTACGCGGCCCAGAAGAAGCTGCAGAAGCTCCCGCGCAACTCCTCGCGCACCCGCATCCGCAACCGCTGCTCGCTCAGCGGCCGCCCGCGCGGCTTCAACCGCAAGTACGGCGTCTCCCGCATCACCGTCCGCGAGCTCGCGCTCGCCGGCAAGATCCCCGGCGTCACCAAGTCCTCGTGGTAATTCTTTCCGGCTTTCGGGAGTAGGCGCGCCCCGTGCGCGCGGGATATGACCCGAAGCCGAATCCAAAACCAACAACATCCCTCCATGACCGATCCGATCAGTGATTTCCTGACCCGCCTCCGCAATGCGTCGAAGGCCGGTCTCGCCGAGTGCGTCACCCCGCACTCCAACATGCGCGAAAGCCTCGCCGGCATCCTCAAGAACGAGGGTTTTGTCCGCGAGGTCTCCACCGCGAAGGACGAGCGCGGCCACAAGACCATCGTCGTCGCGATGAAGTACGTCGACGGCACGCCCGTCATCACCGGCCTGAAGCGTGCCTCCACGCCCGGCCGCCGCCTCTATTTCGGTTACGACGACCTGCCGCGCGTCCTCAACGGCCTCGGCATTGCCATTGTCTCCACGTCCAAGGGCCTGCTGAAGGACCAGGACTGCCGCCGCCAGAAGCTGGGTGGCGAGCTCGTCTGCACCGTCTGGTAAGGAGCCCACCACCATGAGCAGAATTGGCAAACAACCCGTTCAGATTCCCGACAAGGTCAAAATCGACATCAAGGGCACCGCGGTGCACGTCGAGGGACCCAAGGGCAAGGTTTCGAAGGTTTTCGCCCCGGTCGTGAAGATCGAGCGCAAGGAAAACGCCGTGCTCGTCTCGCCGCTCGAGGAGACCCGCTTCTCGCGCGCCATGTACGGCACCGCCCGCTCGGTGATCGCCGGCATGGTCAAGGGCGTCACCACCGGTTATCTCAAGGAGCTCGAGATCCAGGGCGTCGGCTTCAAGGCCGCGCTCAAGGGCAAGCAGGTTGACCTGTCGCTCGGCTATTCGCACGCGATCCTCCACGACATCCCGGAGGGCATCAAGATCACCATCACCGACGGCACCAAGCTGAAGATCGAGGGCGCCGACAAGCAGCTCGTCGGTCAGGTGACCGCCGAGATCCGCGCCTACTACCCGCCGGAGCCCTACAAGGGCAAGGGCGTGCGCATCGTGGGCGAACACGCCGAACGCGTCCGCCGCAAGGAAGGCAAGACGGTCGCCTAAGGACCGGGTCGAGCCCTCATCATCAAAACGAAACCGAACTCCCTCTCCTCGTGAATACCATCCAGAAAGCCCAGCTGCTGCAGAAGCGGAAGTGGCGCATTCGGAAGAACGTCGCCGGCACCGCCGCGCGCCCGCGCCTCAGCGTGAAGTTCTCCGGCAAGCACATCTATGCCCAGGCCGTCGACGACGACGCGGGCCGCACCCTCGTGTTCCTGTCCACCCTCGATGGCGAGGTCCGCAAGAACAAGGCCGCCAGCAATCTCGCCGGCGCCAAGACGCTCGGGGCCGCGTTCGCCGCCAAGGCGAAGGCCGCCGGCGTCGAGTCGGTTGTGTTCGATCGCAACGGCCGTCTCTACCACGGTCGCGTCAAGACGTTTGCCGATGCCGCGCGCGAAGGCGGCCTCAAGTTCTGATTCCCGCCATGCCCATTCCTTCCAATACCAGGTCCGCTTTTCCTTCCAACAACCGGGGTGGTGAACCCACCGAGCCGGGAATGATCGAGAAGGTCGTTTACATCAACCGTTGCGCCAAGGTCGTCAAGGGCGGCCGCCGTTTCAGCTTCTCGGCCCTCGCGGTCGTGGGCGACGGCAAGGGCAACGTCGGCATCGGCTACGGCAAGGCCAACGAGGTTCCCGACGCCATCAAGAAGTCCACCGAGTCCGCGCGCAAGCGCATGGTCCCGGTGAAGCTCAAGGGCGACACGATCCCGCACGAGGTCCTCGGCGAGTTCGACGGCGGCCGCGTCTTCCTGCGTCCCGCGACCCCCGGCACCGGCCTGATCGCCGGCGGCGGCGTCCGCGCGGTGCTCGAGGCCGCCGGCGTCCACAACGTGCTCACGAAGTCGATGGGTTCCAAGAACCACATCGCCGTCGTCCATGCCACGCTCAACGGCCTGCGCAAGCTGCGCATGGCCGAAGAGGTCCGCGCGCTCCGCAGCTGACCCAACTCACGCTCATCCGAGTCGCTCCGCCTTGAGGCGGGGCGGCGCCCCCAACCAGGAAAATTCCATGCGTCTCCACTCTCTCAAAAATGTCCCCGGTGCCGTCCACCGCCGCAAACGCGTCGGCTGTGGCGAAGGCGGCGGACACGGCAAAACGTCGGGCAAGGGCGGCAAGGGCCAGACGGCCCGTTCCGGCGGCTCGATCCGTCCCGGCTTCGAAGGCGGCCAGATGCCCCTTTACCGCAAGCTTCCGCACCGCGGCTTCAACAACCACGATTACCGCACGTCCTACGCCGTGGTGAACGTCGGCGACCTCGCCGGGCTCGACGCCAGCGTCAAGGAAGTCACCCGCGAGGCGCTCACGCAGGCCGGCCTCGTCCGCGGCGACAATGCCCCGCTGAAGGTGCTCGGCGACGGTGAGATCACCCGCGCCCTCAAGGTCACCGCCGCGAAGTTCACCGGGTCCGCCAAGGCCAAGATCGAAAAGGCCGGCGGCCAGGCGATCGTCGGCTGATGCCATTTTCGATTTTCGATTCTCGATTTGGGATTGGCCGGTCCTCCGCGACCGCCGCCTGAAATCGAGAATCGGGGATCCGAAATCGAAAATCCCGAATCGAGAATCGAAAATCTCTACCCGTGTTTTCCGCCTTCACCAACTCGATGAAGATCCCCGAGCTCCGCTCGCGGATTCTCTATACGCTGTCGTTGCTGTTCGTGGCGCGCGTGGGCGCGCACATCCCGCTCCCCGGCATCAACCCGGAGCCGCTCCAGCTGTTTTTCGCCGACCAGACGAGCAACGCCTCGTCGGTGGTGGGGCTGTACAACATGTTCACGGGCGGTGCGCTCGTGAAGGGCGCCGTCTGCGCGCTCGGCATCATGCCGTACATCAGCGCGTCGATCATCTTCCAGCTGATGACGGCGGTCGTGCCCGCCCTCAGCCGCCTCCAGCAGGAAGGTGATGTCGGCCGCCAGAAGCTCACGCAGTACACGCGCTACCTGACGGTCTTCATCTGTCTCGTCCAGGCCGCGCTGCTGATGGTCACCCTGCAGAACCCGGCCAAGCTGTTCGGCTCGAGCTTCGACATGAATCACTACGGCACGATCGTCATCGCGCCGTCGATCTGGTTCTATATTTCGTCCACGATCATTCTCACCGCGGGCACCTTGCTGCTCATGTGGCTGGGCGAGCAGATCACCCAGCGCGGCATCGGCAACGGCGTCTCGCTGCTGATCACCGTCGGCATCCTGGCCGACATCCCGAGTGCCGCCTACGCGACGTACCACCTGTTCTTCCCGCCGGTGGGCACGGCCAGCCTCGGCCTGCCGCAGGCGATCATCATGGGAGCCCTGTTCCTCGCGGTCACGATGGGCATCATCGCGGTCACGCAGGGCCAGCGCAAAATTCCGGTCCAATACGCGAAGCGGGTGGTGGGGCAGAAGGTCTACGGCGGCCAGAGCTCGTTCCTGCCGCTCAAGGTCAACTACTCGGGCGTCATGCCGGTCATCTTTGCGAGCGCCATCCTGCTGTTCCCGCAGTGGATCTTTTCCCAGGTCGGCGCGGCGTTCGACATCAAGTTCCTCGGCGAACTGGCCCAGAATCTCCTCCGCGGTCACTGGACCTACTACGCCGGCATGGGCTTGCTGATCCTTTTCTTCAGCTACTTCTGGGTGTCCGTCATGTTCAAGCCGATCCAGGTGGCGGATGACCTGAAGAAATACGGCGGCTACATCCCCGGCGTTCGTCCCGGTGAGCCGACGGCCAGCTTCCTCGACTTCATCATGACCCGCCTGACGCTCGCGGGCGCGATTTTCCTCACGATCATCGCCGTCATTCCCGACGTTCTGCTCTTCAATTTCAACGTGCCCCAGCGCGTCGCCTATTTCTTCGGCGGCACCGGCATGCTGATCACCGTCGGCGTCATCCTTGACACGATGCGTCAGGTGGAAACCTTCCTCCTTCAGCGTCACTACGACGGCTTCCTCAAGAAGGGTCGCATCCGCGGCCGAAGCTCGTCGGCCCAGATGGCGTTGGGCGAGGCGGCCTCGGACAAAACCGTGATGCAACTCGTTGTGGTGATGGTTGTTCTGTTGATTGCCGGCACCGCTTTGTGGGCCATCCGGCACTACGCTCTTTAACACTTTACTTCATTGAAAAGGCCTGAACACTCCAGCGCCTTTTCCGCCATCGGTTCGCCGAGGGCGAAGACTGTTCTCCTGGGTCAGGACCATCCGCTCTCGGCGGATTTCCGGTCCCTTGCCCGTTCTTTCTCAATTGAGCACGTCTCTCCTGCGACACTCGTGCAGCAGGAGATTTCGCGACGCACGTCGTTCGGCCAACAGGCCGCGGCAGTGTCCGCGCGCGGCCACGCCGTGCCGGACCAGCTCCTCCTTGCGATCTTTCGCAAATGGTTCTGGGCGCGCAAACCCGATGCGGGATTCCTTCTCGAAGGCTTCCCGGCTACGCTGCTCCAAGCCAGGGTATTCGATGAATGGCTCGAGACGCGCCACGAAACGCTGAACGGCGTTTTCGCGGAGGCTGTCCCGGCCGGCGATTCCGTCGCCACCCACTATCGCACGCAAGGCCTCCTCCTCGAGGCCCCCTGCGCCGCCGGCATCTGATGGCCGTTCCGATCAAAAATGCGGAAGGCATCCGCCGGATGCGCGAAGCCTGTGCCATCGCCGCCCGGGTCCTCTCCGAACTTCGGAGCCAGGTCCGGCCCGGCATCACGACGTACGACTTGGATCAAATTGGCCGCGATCTCATCGCGGCCCATGGCGCCCGCAGCGCGCCCCACGGCTACACCATCGGTTCGCGGCGCTATCCCGCCTACACCTGCCTCTCGGTCAACGAAGAGGTCGTCCACGGCATCGGCTCGCTGAAACGCGTCCTGCGCGAGGGCGACATCATCTCCCTCGACGTCACGGTCGAATACAACGGCTACGTCGGCGACAATGCGGTCACCATCCCGATCGGCGCCATCGCCCCCCGCACCGCGGAACTTCTCCGCGTGACCGAGGAGGCGCTCGCCATCGGCATCCGCCAGGCGACCGTCGGCAACCGGATCGGCGACATCTCCGAAGCGGTCCAGAAGTTCATCGAAGGACACGGCTTCAGCATCGTCCGCGAAATGGTCGGCCATGGCGTCGGCCGCTCGATGCACGAGGAGCCTCAGATTCCGAACTTCGTCGACCGGCCGCGCAAGCGCACCGAGGAGATCAAGCCCGGGATGACGCTCGCGATCGAACCCATGGTCAATCTCGGCGGCCACGCGGTCCGCACGCTGAGCGATGGCTGGACGATCGTCACCGCGGACGGCCAGCCCTCGGCCCACTTCGAACACACCGTGCTCACCGCCGACTCCGGCCCCGAAATCCTCACGGTGCCCGGACCGCTCCCGGCGAAATCCGCCTGATCTCTCCCACTTTCACTCTCCCTTTCACTTTCACCATCACTCTCACTTTCAACCTTTCCTTAAACTCCACCAACCATGCCTCGTCTCCTCGGCGTTGAACTCCCCGCCAAAAAGAAGGTCGGATACTCCCTCCGATACATCTATGGCATCGGGCCCGCGCGGGCCGACCTGATCGTCGCCTCCGCCGGACTCGATCCCAACATGCGCGCCTCGGACCTTTCCGAGGAGCAGCTGAACAAGATTCTCCATATCATCACCGACAACAAGTGGGTGGTCGAAGGTGACCTGCGCCGCGAAATCGCGGGAAACCTGAAGCGCCTGCAGGCGATCAATTGCTACCGTGGCATCCGCCACCGTCGCGGCCTCCCGGTCCGCGGCCAGCGCACCAGCACCAACGCCCGCACCCGCAAAGGCCCGCGCAAGACCGTGGGTGTTTCCAAGAAAGCTGAGGCTTGATCATGTCCGACGAGAAATCCACTCCCACCAAGAAGGAAAAGGCGCCGAAGACCGACGCCGCCGCTGCCGCTCCGGCCGCCGACAAGCCTGCCCGCGCCCCCAAGGCGCCGAAGGCCGAAAAGCCCGCCGAGGGCGCGGCTCCCGCGGCTGCTCCCGCCGAAACGAAGCCCGTCGAGATGGTCGGCGGCGTCGCCAAGGCCCCGAGCGCCGAGGATCTCCTCAAGGAGGAATTGGGCGCCGTCAAGGTGCGCAAGGCCAAGGGTTCGAAGAACATCACGTCCGGCATCGCCAACGTGACGGCCACCTTCAACAACACGATCGTCTCGATCACCGACGCCAAGGGCAACGTCATCTCCTGGTCCAGCGCCGGCAAATGCAACTTCCGCGGCTCGCGCAAGTCGACCGCCTACGCGGCGCAGGTCGTGGCGCAGGACGCCGCCCGCAACGCCATGGCCCACGGCCTCAAGGAAGTGCAGATCCGCGTCTCCGGTCCCGGCCTCGGCCGCGACTCCGCCATCCGCGGCCTCCAGGCCATCGGCCTCGAGATCTCCTCGATCATCGACGTCACCCCGGTGCCGCACAACGGCTGCCGCCCGCGCAAGCGCCGTCGCGTTTAATGCAGTGGCGAGTGACCAGTGACGAGTGACAAGTCAGTTACTCTCGCTGGTCCACCTGCCCGGCACTCCTCACTTATCACTCCTCACTCGTCACTTTAATCATATGGCCCGCTATACCGGTCCCACCACCCGCGTCAGCCGCCGTTTCGGCACCTACGTGCTCGGCTCCGCCAAGATTCTTGAGCGCCGTAATTTCCCGCCCGGCCAGCACGGCCCGAAGTCGCGCCGCAAGATGTCGGAATACGCCCTCGGCCTGTCCGAGAAGCAGAAGCTCCGCTTCATCTACGGCCTCCTCGAGCGGCAGTTCCGCCGCGTGTTCGCCATCGCCAAGCGCGAGCGCGGCGTCACCGGCGAGCGCTTCCTCCAGCTCCTCGAGACCCGCCTCGACAGCGTCGTCTACCTGCTCGGCTTCGCCAAGAGCCGCGCCCAGGCCCGCCAGCTCGTCAATCACGGCCACATCAAGGTCAACGGCCACAAGGTCGACATCCCGAGCTGCAACGTCGTCGCCGGCGACACGGTCGAGATCAAGGCGAACAACAATTCCCGCCAGATCGCGACCCGCGCGCTCGAGGAAAATCGCGCCCGCGTCGTCCCCGGCTGGCTCACGCGCAACGACGAGGCCCTCAGCGCCGTCGTCAATCGTCTGCCGACCCGCGACGAGATGGACCCGTCGATCAACGAACAGCTGATCGTCGAGTTCTACTCGCGCTTCTAAGCCCCGCGTCTCCCTTTCACCGCCATTACCAACCAGAGATAACTCACATGCCAAAGCGTCTCGGAAAGTTCGAACTCCCCTCCAAGCTCACCAAGGTCGAGGAGGGCGCGACCAGCACGTACGCCAAATTCATCGCCGAGCCCTTCGAGGCCGGCTATGGCCACACGGTCGGCAATTCGCTCCGCCGCGTGCTCCTCAGCTCCATCGAGGGCAGCGCGATCAGCTCGATCAAGATCGACGGCGTGAACCACGAGTTCCAGTCGATCGACGGTGTCGTCGAGGACGTCACCGACATCGTGCTCAACCTGAAGAAAATCCTGCTCGTCTCCGAAAAGCGCGAGGCGTTCCGCCTTTATCTGAAGGTCAACCGCGAGGGTCCGGTCACCGCCGCCGACATCCAGCTGGATGCGGGCGTCAAGATCATGAACCCCGACCAGGTCATCTGCACGCTCGACCACAAGCGCACGTTTGAGGCCGAGCTCGAGGTGAAGTCGGGCCGCGGCTACTACCCGGGCGAGGAAAACAAGAAGGAGGAGCAGGCCATCGGCGTCATTCCGATCGACTCGCTCTTCTCGCCGGTCCGCCTCGTCCGCTACGCGGTCGAGAACACCCGCGTCGGCCAGATCACCGATTACGACAAGCTCGTCCTCGAGATCTGGACGGACGGCCGCATCACGCCGGACGACGCCCTCAAGCAGTCCGCCTCCATTCTCAAGCACCACCTCGACGTCTTCGACCGCGTCTCGCCGGAATCCTACGAGTTCGAGTCGCAGGCTCAGGAGGTCTCCGAGGAGCAGAACAAGCTGCGCAAGCTGCTCAACATGTCGGTCAACGAGATCGAGCTCTCGGTCCGCGCCGCCAACTGCCTCAACAACGCCAACATCACGACCGTCGGCGAGCTGGCGATGAAGACCGAGCAGGAGATGCTCAAGTACCGCAACTTCGGCAAGAAGTCGCTCAACGAAATCAAGGAGAAGCTCGAGGCCCTCGGCCTGTCGCTCGGCATGAAGTTCGACGAGCGCCTCCTCGACACCAAGAAGGAAGCCTGATCACGAAGTAGCGAGCATCGAGTAGCGGGTAGCGAGTAGTTCGCACCGCTGCTCTGAATTCTGATGCACCATCTGATTTCCACTCGCTACTCACTACCCGCTACTCGCTACTGACAAAGCCATGCGTCACAACAAACATCACGCTTCCCTGGGCGTCACCCGCGAACATCGCGAGGCCATGCTCTCCAACCTGGGCGCCGCGCTCATCAAGCACGGCCGCATCCAGACCACGCTGACCAAGGCCAAGGCGCTGCGTCCCTTCATCGAGAAGCTCATCACCAAGGCCAAGAAGGCCGCGGTCGCCTCCGAAAAGAAGGACGCGCTGCACCTGCGCCGCCTCGCCCTGCGCGACGTCCGCGACGAGTCCGCCGTCACCCTCCTCTTCACCGAGAAGGTGAAGCAGTTCGAGAAGCGCGTCGGCGGCTACACCCGCATCTACAAGCTCGGACCCCAGCGCATCGGCGATTCCGCCGAGATGGCGCTGATCGAGTTCGTGGGCGCGGATGACACCGGCTATTCGAAATCGCGCAAGAAGGCCGCGAAGAAGTCCGCCAAAAAGGCCGCAGCGGAGTCCGCTCCCGCCGCCGAGGCTCCGGCTTCCGCCGAGAAGAAGGCCTGAGCTGCTTCCGGAAATCATTTCAACGCCGACTCCGAAAGGGTCGGCGTTTTTTTTGGGTTTTGTTGTAGGGCGGGGTCGCCGAACCCCGCCTTGGTCGATTTTCAAAGGTGGAGAGACTTGTCCTCAAGATGCTCAACGCATTGGGGACGATGCGTTCCACCTGGTGGCGGGGTTCGGCGACCCCGCCCTACAACTCGTCGAACGCGACCTCGAGTCGCTTCACCCCCACGGCTTCCCGATCCTAATTTCCGCCCGGAGGATTGGGCTCCAGTTTCGTCGCGCCCGGCCCATTCGGAGTCAGGGCGGTATTCGCATCGTCCACCACTTTCATGAAAAGGCTCTTGTACTGCGTCCGCGACTCGGCGGCCGGCAGCTCCCGTCCATAGACCAGAGCGCCCAACGTGCCGGCCTTGGTGGCGTAGAACACGACAAAGACTTCCACGCGCGGGGCCAGATGGCTGCCGACCTGGTGTCCCGAAACCCGGGCATTCGCCACCAGCCCGCGGGCGAGCACATCGAGCGAATGATCGGGAAAGGCCTCGGCGACGCGATCGACCCGCACGCTTCGATTGTCGGGCGCCTCGCCCTCGAGAATCACGTAACCCGCATATTTCTCGTCCAGGACGTGGACGAACTTCTCGGGTTCGTAGAATTGTGCGATTTCGTCGGTCGGAAGCCGGGGATTTCTTCGCAGCGTCCACGGCGTGTCGGGTGGGGCCGTGCGGGTGCCGGCGCAGGCGGCAAGCAGGACGGCGGAGATCAGGGCCAGGGACGGGCGGAGCATGATTTTCATTCGGAGGCGGCGGGCCCGGTCGCGGCACAAGTCACCGTGAGGCCCGCTTTCGGCGGCGCAAGCCCCGGCTTTACCGCATTCCTTTGCCCTTGGCTCGCGGAGTGTGATTTGGAATCGTCGCTTCATGCCGCCGCCCAGCGCCACGTTTGATGTCATCGTCTACGGTGTCCTTGTGCTGGGCGCCTTCGGCTTTCTCTGGGCCTACTACGATCGGAAGGATCGCGCCCTGTACGATGCGGATCGCCAGAAAATCACGTTTCACTGCATTCGGTGCAACGCGCTCTACACCGAAAAGCCCGGGACGGCCACGGCACCGTGTCCGAAGTGCGGACACGTCAATTCACGCCTGAAGTTCTAGGATCGTATCGAACGATATTGCCGCAAAAGGGCGCAAAAAAGATTCGGATTTGCCGGACTGGAGAACGGCGATCGTACCTTCTGGGGCATCTGCTCGTGGTCGAATTTGGTCGAAAGTTGCCGGTCGGTAGCTTTGCGTTCTTTTGCGGCAATCAAGTGGTCTTGCCTGCGGTGGTTCGATCGAATGAGGCGAATTGCGCGGCCATTTTGCGGCTGCAACCGGTCGGTACCGGCTCCAACGTATTGCGCGATGCGCTTATTCCGGATTCTGACCTTCGTTCTGATCCTTCCGCTCGTGTCTCGCGGCGACACCACCGCCGAGTTTCGCGCGATGCTGGATCATTACTACGACGAGTACGCGACGCTGTTCCCGGTCGACGCGGCGATCAACGGCGATCAGGACCCGCGCCTCGCCCGGATCTGGCAGGATGATATCAGCGCGGACCATCGCGCGAAGGTGATCGCCTGGTGCGACCGCTACCTCGGCGCGCTGGCCCACACGGCGCGGGCCGAACTGGGTCCGAGCGATCGGATCAGCTACGACATCCTGATGTGGGAGCTGACCACCCGGCGCGACGGCACGCGGCATTTTCTTCATCTCCTGCCGGTCAACCAGTTCGAATCGCCGACGCTGACCTTCGCGCAGATGGCCTCGGGCGCCTACATCCATCCGTTTCGAACGGCGGCCGACTATCGGGATTTTCTGTCGGTCGCAGCGGGATATTCCACCTGGGTCGACACGGCCATCGCCAACCTGCGCGAGGGCGTGAGGAAAGGGGTCGTATCCCCGCGCGTCCTCATGGAGCGCGTCCTGGTGCAGCTCGATCCCCTGATCGTCGACGACCCAGCCACCAACATTCTTTTCGGACCGCTGCAGAATCTGCCGGACACGATCGCCGAACCCGAGCGGGCGCGCTTGCAACGCGAATATGGCGACGCCGTGCGCCAGGTCATGATCCCGGCCTACCGCCGACTCCGGGATTTTATCCGCGACGAATATCTCTCCCAGGCCCGGGAAACCGCCGGCTGGAACGTCCTTCCCGGTGGCAAGGAAGCCTATGCGTGGCTGGTGCGCTGGCAGACGACGACGGATCTGCGCCCCGACGAAATCCACGCGATCGGTCTCCGCGAAGTGGCCCGAATCGAGGGCGAGATGTCCGCCGTGCAGGCGAAGGTGGGATTTCACGGCACCCTGACCGAATTCCTGAACTTCGTGGCCACTGATTCTCGTTTCACACCCTTCAAGACAGACGCGGAGGTCCTCGACGCGTATCGCGCCATCGAGGGACGCGTGATGAAGGCGGTGCCGCGATTCTTCGGGCGGATGCCGCGGACGCGCTTCGAGATCCGCGAAACCGAAAAATTCCGTGCCGCCTCGGCGTCGGCGGAGTACATTGCCGGCACCGCCGATGGATCGCGTCCGGGAATTTTCTACGTACCCATCGTCGATCCAACGACGTTCCGCACCCCGCGCATGGAGGACCTTTTCCTGCACGAGGCGATTCCCGGCCATCACTTCCAGCTGTCCCTTGCGCTCGAAAACCCGGATCTCCCGCGTTTCCGCCGCTTCGAATCGAGCAATGCGTTTGTCGAGGGCTGGGCCCTCTACAGCGAAAGTCTCGGCGCGGAACTGGGCCTGTATTCCGATCCATACCAGTACCTGGGCATGCTGCTGGGCGACATGCACCGCGCTGTCCGCCTCGTGGTGGACACGGGCATCCACTCGCTAGGCTGGAGCCGGCAGCAAGCTCTTGCATACGGCGCGGCCCACGAGGGTGGTTCGCCGGAGACTCAGGCCGCCGAGGTCGAGCGCTACATGGCGTGGCCGGGACAGGCGCTGGGCTACAAGATCGGGCAAATCAGGATTCGCGACCTCCGGGATCGCGCGCAGCGCGCCCAAGGGGCCGCCTTCAACCTCGCCGCCTTTCATGATGAGATTCTGCGCGAAGGCGCCATGCCGCTCGCGGTGCTCGACGCCCATATGACAGACTGGCTGAGGCGCTGACGGCTGTATCCGCCGAAGCATCACGCGTTGCGCTTGCCAGGCATGACGCGTTGCCCTCTCATCCCGCCGGCTTGGTCGCCGCGCCGTTCATCGGGCCCGATGAATCTCCAAAGTGAAAGCCTGCCGTCATTGTTACACGAGCAATCCGGACGACGCGCGCGCCTGCCGTTCCTGCGGGCACTCGCTCCGCCGGGCGCATATTCCGACGACCCTGATCATTCTCCTGCTGGTGGCAGGCGGTGGCGGAGCGATCTGGCATTTCAGGCAGCTGCCGCCGCCGGCGCCGATTCCGCCCGTCCCGGCCACACCGGCAAAAACGCAAACTCAGCCGCCGTCCGAAGCAGCGGCCCCGGTCGCTACCGACGCCCCGGCAGCGGAGGTCGCGGAAAAGCCGCCGACTCCGGTGGAGACAACGCCAGGCGGGCCCGAGGTAACGGACAAGACGGCGGCTCCCGCCCCGGTTCCGGCGGTGACGACATCGCCTCCCGGCCCGAAGCCCCGCAAACATGTCGCGACGGCGCCGGACACCGGCGACATCCTGCGCGGCGATGACCACTTTCGCCTGGTCGGAAACGTTGACGAGGCGGAGGCGAAGTACGAAGCGGCGATCTGGCGTTCCATGCTCGTCGAGATTGCCCGCATCGAGAACTTCTGGTCCCGGGCCGGCACCGATCGCCTCCATCTGATGCTGCGCGTGGATTCGCGTGGCGGCGACACGCAGTTGATAAACTCTTCCATCGACCACATTTCGAGTCTTCGCCGCGAACTGGCCATTGCCGCTGCCCGCTGTTCAGGTTCGGTGGCTTGTCCGGACGAGGTGGTGCGTCATTTCGGTCCGAATATGGAATTCACCTTCGAATATGTGAGGGGAGCGGGCGACCGGTCGGCGAGAAACTGAGCGGTGGGTTATTTCGGGAGGGTGTCGGACGGGTCTGATTTTTTTATTCCTTTCGCCGCGAAACTCTCCCAGTTTCCCGCATGGCGCAGATAATTGCCGTTCTCGACTTCGGTTCCCAATACACGCAGGTCATCGCCCGTCGCATTCGCGAGTGCGAGGTCCACTCGAAGATCTACCACTGCTCGACGCCGGCGGAGAACTTGAAAAGGGAAGGGGTCATCGGCATCATTCTGTCCGGCGGCCCGAGCAGCGTGTTCTCGCGCACGGCGCCGCTGCCCGATCCGAAGATTTTCGAACTGGGAGTTCCGATTCTGGGCGTCTGCTACGGCATCCAACTGATGGGCCACCTGCTCAAAGGACGAGTCGCCAAGAGCACCCACCGTGAATACGGTCACGGCACGCTGAAGGTGACGAAGCCCGGCCGCCTGTTTGCAGGCCTGCCCCGCACGCTGCGGGTCTGGAATTCCCACGGCGACCGCATGATCAAGCTGCCGCCCGGCTTCGTGGCCATCGGGCGCACCGAGAACTCCGAGTTTGCCGCGATCGAGGACCGCGAGCGCAACTTTTTTGGCATCCAGTTTCATCCGGAGGTTTTTCACACCGAGCGGGGCATCGACATCTACAAGAATTTTCTCTTCGGCGTCTGCGGCGCGAAGCGTTCGTGGACCACGCGCAGCTTCATCGAGCACGCCGTGGCCGACATTCGCGCGCGGGTGGGCAAGGGAAGAGTGATTCTGGGACTTTCGGGTGGCGTCGACTCCTCCGTTGCCGCCGCGCTCATTCACGAGGCCATCGGACGCCAGCTGACCTGCGTGTTCGTCGACAACGGCCTGCTGCGCAAACATGAGCGCGACCACGTGGTCGACCTGTATCGGAAGCACTTTCACATCGACCTGCGCGTGGTGGACGCTTCGGACCTGTTCCTGCGCCGGCTCAAGGGCGTCGACGAGCCCGAGGCGAAGCGCAAAATCATCGGTCGCACCTTCGTCGCGGTTTTCGAGAAATCCCTGAAGTCGATCGGTCACGCCGAATTTCTCGCGCAGGGAACGCTTTATCCGGACGTGATCGAGTCGGTGGCGATCGGCAACAACCCGGCGGCGCTCATCAAGACGCATCACAACGTCGGCGGACTGCCGGAACGCATGAAACTCAAGCTGCTCGAACCCTTGCGCGAGTTGTTCAAGGACGAGGTGCGCGCCGTTGGCAGCAAGCTGGGTCTGCCGCGCGAGGTGGTGTGGCGCCAGCCGTTCCCGGGGCCCGGACTCGGAGTGCGTGTCCTGGGTGAGATCAGCCGCGACAAGCTCGAGGTGCTGCGCGATGCCGACGCCATTTTGCACGAGGAAATGATGACGTCGGGCTGGTACTGGAAGGTCTGGCAGTCGTTCTGCGTCTTCCTGCCGGTGAAGACCGTGGGAGTGGTGGGCGACGAACGCCACTACGCCTGGGTGATCGCGCTCCGCATCGTCGAGAGCCGCGACGCCATGACCGCCGACTGGACCCGGCTGCCGTTCGACCTGTTGCAGAAGATTTCGAGCCGGATCACCAACGAAGTCCGCGGGGTCAGCCGGGTCGTGCTGGATATCAGCTCGAAGCCGCCCGCCACGATCGAGTGGGAGTGAGGCGGGCGGCCGGGGCTCAGACAGGTCGCGGACTCTTTTTCGGGGATATTCATCCCGAAAAAGAGCCTTCAATTTCCATTGCACCTCCGGGCACTGGCTTGCAAATATGGGGTCGAAATCACCCATGAAAGTCCGTTTCGTCCCGAGCCTCGCTGCCGTTGCCTGTCTGCTCGCGACGACTGCCTTCGCCGACGACCAGACGGACCGGTGGATCGCCAAAGCCCGGGCGGCATTGGGCACCGAGGAAGCGCTCGATGCGATCAACAGCGTCCGGTTCATCGGCACGGTGGAAACGGTCGAGAAGGTTCCCGACAAGGCCGATCCGACCAAGACGGTCGATCAAACCGTGCGCCTTGCGATCGACATCGTTTTCGCCAAGCCCTATCGCGAACTCTACGTGCTGCGTTCCGACAAGGTCACCGAGACCACGGCGCTGGACGATTACGACGGATGGCTCAAGCGGGTCGAGGCGGGACACGAGGACCAGTGGCAGCTCCGTCTGCTGAGTCCGGCGCAAATCCGCCAGCTGCGCGCGAGCACCTGGGAAAACCTGGCCTTCTACCGGGGCATCGAGAAACGCGGCGGCAAGGTCGAGTTCAAGGGGGACGCGGAAGTCGACGGCAAGCCCTGTGTCGTGCTGGTGTTCGAGCACTCCGACGCGATCACCTACACCCGCTATTTTGAAAAGTCGTCCGGTCTGCTGCTGAAGACGACCACGGAAACCACCGAGATTCGCGAACAGGGTTCCGTGGTGGTGAACGGCGTGCGTTTTCCAAAGGTGCTGCTCAACAAGCCGATCAACCAGCCCCTCGCGACGATCACCTTCGATTCGATCAAGGTGAACGAGCCGGTTTCCGCCGCGCAGTTTGTGATGCCGGAGGTGCCGGCGGACGCGGTGCCGACCGGGGTGCCTCTGCGCTGAGAGGGGCTGATTCCGCTGCGGCGGCTTGGTGCCAGTGTATCGGTTTGTGCCGGCACGCTTTGACATAGGCTTTGCTTTGCAACCGGCCCAATTTTCCCCACGCTGGGGTTTGACCATGCCAACATCGAACGCCCTTCTCCGGATCGACGACAAAGAGTTCCCGTTGCCCATGATGCAGGGCAGCGAAGGCGAAAGGGCAATCGACGCCCGCAAGCTCCGGCAGGACACCGGCTGCATCTTTTACGATCAGGGTTACGGCAATACCGGCTCCTGTGAGAGCGCGATCACTTATCTGGATGGGGACAACGGCATCCTGCGGCATCGCGGCTACCCGATCGAGCAGCTCGCCACCAATTCCGACTACGTCGAGACGGCCTACCTCGTCATTTACGGCGAGCTGCCCACGGCCGACCAGCGCAAGCATTTCAGCCAGCTGCTGCGCCAGAACGCGGCGATCGAGACGCAGATGCAGCGGATCTTCGACGGCTTTCCCCAAAGCGCCCCGGCGATGGGCATGCTCACATCGATCGTCAGCTCGCTCGCGGCCTACTATCCGAATCTCGCCACCAACAATTTCGAGAAGGACCTGCAGAACTTCGACCTGGCGGCGGCCATGGCCATTTCGAAGATTCGCACGATCGTGGCGATGATCTACAAGTATCGTCACGGCCAGCCGTTCATCCATCCCCGCGACCTACCCTTTGCCGAGAACTTCCTGCACATGCTGTTCTCGGATCCGTACACGGCCTACACGCCGATTCCGGAGGTCACGCGGGCGCTCAACCTGCTGCTCCTCCTGCACGTCGATCACGAGCAGAATTGCAGCACGTCGACGGTGCGCATGGTGGCGTCGAGCGGCGCGAATCTTTTCACCTCGATCGCCGCGGGGGTGTGCGCGCTGTCCGGTCCGCTGCACGGCGGCGCCAATGCGGCGGTCATGCAGATGCTGCAGTCGATTCACGATGAGCACGACGACGGCACGCGCTTCATCGCGGCGGCGAAATCCGGCAGCAAGAGCAACCGCCTGATGGGCTTCGGCCACGCGGTGTATCGCAACTACGATCCGCGCGCCCGCATCATCGGCAAGGCCTGCGACGAGGTTCTCTCCCGCCTCGGCAAGTCCGACCCGCTGCTCGACATCGCCAAGCGCCTGGAGCAGGCCGCGCTGCACGACGACTATTTCCTGTCGCGCAAACTCTACCCGAACGTCGATTTCTACTCGGGTATCATCATGCGCGCGCTCGGACTTCCGACCGACATGTTCACGGTGATGTTCGCCATCGGGCGTTCGCCCGGCTGGATCGCCAACTGGCGCGAGGTGGCGTCCAACGCCAAGGGCCGCATCTATCGCCCGCGTCAGGTGTATGTCGGACCCGTCAAGCGCGACTACGTGCCGATTGAGGCGCGGAAGTAAGCTGGATATCGATTCGTCTAGTCGGAAGGTAGGGCGGGACCGCTGGGCCCGCCGAGAAGGTGCGGCGGGCCCAGCGATCCCGCCCTACCAAATATTCTCGTCCGACCGACGGACGTCCTTGAATTCAAGCTTTTGTCGCCGGTCCCGGCGTTTCCGAGGCAGGCTTCTTCGCCCCGCCCGCCAGCAGCTCATCCATCGACAGGCCGGTCAGGCGTTCGAGTCCGCGCAGGAGCAGCCAGAGGGCGAGCATCATCATGCCCACGACCGGGATTGAAATTCCGGCAAGACTGACCCAGTGCATCTTCGCCAACTCCTGATTAAAGGCTTCCGTGCCGGCGGGACTTCGAATGATGAGGCGGGCAAAGAGGTAGTTCAGGCCTCCGCTCAGAAACATCGCCAGCGCGATCATGTAGCTCGACGAACGGATCAACCGGTCGAATTCCGCCCCGGTTCCGCGTTCCGCCAGACGCGCGGCGATGCGGTTCACGTCGACAATCTGCGGATTGTAGAGGATTTCGTGAATCAGAGGTTCGCGCGACCGCAGCGACGCCAGAACGGCGATGCCGATGATCAGGGGCAGGGCGCCGTCCTTCACCGCAAACCAGAATCCGTCGAGCTTCATCAGGCCGAAGCCCCCGGTGATCAGCACGCTGGCGAAGCCGATGAGCGAGATGAAATTGAACCGGCGCCGGCGGACAAAGTCGGCGATGCCGTAGCCCAACGGAAACACGAGGGCGACCACGAGACCGCCGGCGGGACCGAGGGCCTTGGGGCCGCTGGCGAACGACATGATCGCGGTCGGGGCGACCAGATTGCACGCCAGGTTCGCGAACAGATTCTCGGGTTTGGCCTGGGCGGCTGGGCTGGTCGCGTCAGTCATTTCCTTTTGCCAACCAGAACCGGCCGGGACTTAATCGTCAATCCCGCCCATGATACTTCTTGGCGTCAACATCGACCACTGCGCAACGCTGCGCCAGGCGCGCTATCGCGCCCAGGGGACCCTCGGCGGCAACATCGAACCCGATCCGGTCGCCCTGGCCCAGTTGTGCGAACGGGCGGGCGCCGACGGGATCACGGTCCACCTGCGCGAGGATCGCCGACATATCCAGGAGAAGGACGTCTGGCGGCTGCGGGAGTCGATCGCCACGCGGCTCAATCTCGAGATGGCCTGCACGCCGGCCATGACGGAATTCGCCCTGAAGCTGAAACCCGATTCGGTTTGCCTCGTTCCCGAAAGCCGGGAGGAGGTCACCACCGAGGGTGGACTCGACGTGGCCGGGCAGCGCGACAAGGTCCAGCGCGTCACGGACGCGATGAACGCGGCCGGCATCAAGACCAGTCTGTTCATCGACGCCGACCACCGGCAAATTGAGCTTTCCGCCAAGGTGGGCGCGCCGTGGGTCGAGCTGCACACGGGAGCGTACGCGAATGCATATCACGGCCCGGCGCGCGCGGATGAGTTCAAGCAGCTAAGCGTCGGCGCCGTGCGCGCACACGAGCTCGGTCTCGTCGTCAACGCCGGTCACGGCATCAATTACGTCAATATCGCGGAAGTTAGCACCCTTCCGCACCTGCACGAGCTGAACATCGGCCACAGCATCATCAGCCGGGCATTGTTCTCCGGCATTGCGGAGGCGGTGGGGGAGATGAAGAGCAGGCTGAAGTAGCGGGTAGCCAGTAACCAGTAGCGAGTAGTGAGCATCGATGCAGACGAGCGAGCACTGGCGGCCTCGCGCTTGCTCCGCGTTTACGCCACCGCCTTATGTCGCGGCGAGAAAGCAAAATAGCCGATGGGACTTTATCGTCCTGTTTGGGCGCTGATTTTCTACTCGCTACTCGCTACCCGCTACTCGCTACTTATCCGCCATGCCCCTCCAGCTTCCCCCCGGCGGCACCCTGATCGGCCTCGGCTGCGATATCATCGACGTCGAGCGCATCCGGTCCGCGATCGACAAGCATGGGGAGCGTTTTCTCAAGCGCGTCTACACGGACGAGGAACGCGCCTACTGCGACGGCGTGAAATATTCCCACAAGCACTACGCCGCGCGCTGGGCCGCGAAGGAAGCGGTGTCGAAGGCGTTCACGACGGGCATCGGTCCGCATCTGGAATGGACTTCCGTGTCGGTTTATCACGGCGAACGACACCAGCCCCTCGTTCATCTCGACGCCAAGGCCACCGCGCTGCTCGCCGAGGTCGGCGCCACGCATGTCTGGCTGACCCTTTCCCACATCGACACGCATGCGATGGCGGTCGCGGCGCTCGTGAAGCACGCATGAGTCATGGGCAACCCGTTCATCGGGCGCACCTCGCGGACGGCCGCCGGCTGGATTTTTGCCGCGGTCTTTTTCGGGTGGGTGGCGTTCGTGGTCTTCGTCGATCCGCGTCCGAAGCCTGAGCCGCCGCCCTGGAAGCCACCGCCGCCGAAGCCGAGGCTGGCGGCTTACGGACTGCCGGAGAATCCCGACCTGGATGCCATGCCGGAACTCTTTCGCATCTGGCAGGGCGAGGCGGATTGGGTCAGGGATCGGACCACCTTCGCGTTTTGGAATCCGGGGGACGCCAACTATTCCTACACGTTCGAGGCGCAGCGGAAGGGAAACAGCTTTATCTTTCGGGCGATCGAACTGCCCTTCGGATTTGATCCCTCGCTGGCCGACGGGGAGGCGACGCCCCCCGAGCATCCGCTGCGATTCATTCGGGCCAAAAGATTTTCCGGTCCGATCACCGGCATCGGGGTTCCACCGGGATCGGAAGTCGTGCAAACGGGACCGCAGGAATGGACGATCGTCCCGCTACCCATCAACTTGTCCGTACCGAAACCCGAACCGATTCGTCCGCCCGCGGTCGAGAAACCAGAACTGAATGTCCCCGAACGAAAATAATCCGGCGCCCGCATCCGAATGGATTCGACGCCATAGCGATCCGATCCTTTCGCCCGCCGAGTCGGCCGCGTTGGAAAAGCGGTTGTTGACGACCGAGAACGCCGAGTGGGGCGCGATGAAGCGTGCGGGAGCGGCGATCGCCGAAGCCGTGACGACCGATTTTCGCGAGATCGGCGGCTTGCCGGCCAAGGCTTCGATTCTCGTTCTGATCGGCAAGGGACACAACGGTGGCGACGCGTTGCTCGCCGCCGATCGTCTGCTCGAAAAGTTTCCGGGTGCGCATGCGACCGTCGTGAAGGTTTTCGGCGACGCCCCGCTGCGACCCCTGGCGCAACGTGCGCTCGATGCCCTGCGGACGCGTGGGTCGCGGATTGATTTTGTCGGGCGGGATTCGTTTGACGGGGAAACTCGTACCTTCGACCTCTGCCTGGACGGAATCTTTGGCTTTCAATTTCATCCGCCGGTCGACGAGGCCACGGCAAAGCTGATCGTGTCAGTCAACTCCCGAGGCGGCATCACCCTGCGCGCCGCCGTCGATCTCCCGAGCGGACTCGGCGACAAGACCGTCTTCCGGGCGGATTTCACGCATGCTACCGGAATCGTGAAAACGCCGGTGGCGGCCCCCGAAAACGTCGGCGTCGTCGGACGTCTGCGCTATCTCGATCTCGGATTCTTTCCACGAGCCGGTGACCCCGCGCCGGGAAATGAACGCGTCCTGGTGCCTTCGTTGCTCGAGCCTTTGGGGCGGATGCGGCCGGCCGATGCCGATAAGCGTACCTACGGGCATGTCGTTCTGGTGGGCGGCTCGAAGCGGTATCCCGGTGCGATCTTCATGGCGGCCGAAGCGGCGGTGCGGACGGGTGTCGGACTCGCCACGGCCTGGGTGCCCGACGTGCTGGTTCCGGAATACGCAGCGAAACTGCCCGAAGTGATGTGGAATGGCTGGTCGACGACCGGGTCGGGATTTCTCTCTCCGCAGGCAGTCCCGGCCATCATCGAGTCACTGGCCAAGGCGAGTGCGCTCCTGGTCGGTCCCGGCATGGGCGCGGAGAGTGCAACGACGGAGGCGCTTTGCCAACTGGTGGGCGCGGCGAAGTGTCCGGTCGTCCTCGACGCCGATGCACTGCGCCCGGAAGTCGTGGCCGCCCGTGGGGGCCGCCCGGCGGTTGCGACGCCGCACGCCGGTGAGTTTCATCGCCTGGCCGGGGACGAGTCGCTGCGAGAATATTGCCGGCGGACGGGCCTCGTCGTGACCTTGAAGGGTCCGCGGACCCGGATTTGCGACGGTGAAGTCGAATACCTGAGTCCGTTTGGCGGACCGGTGCTTTCCCGGGGCGGGAGCGGCGACCTTCTCGCCGGGATGACGGCCGGATTGCTTGCACAATCTGCAGGAAATTTGGTGCTGGCGGCGACTCAGGCGGTGGCGTGGCATGGCCAGGCCGCGGACCGGCTCGCGCGCGAGCGCGGGCAGGTTGCGGTGCACACGACCGAGCTGCTCGATCATCTTTTCGCCATTATTCGTTCCCCCGTTTAGGTGGTCTCCGGGGAGGCCGCCAATCCCCGCCGACAAATTCCGCCGTGTCTGCCGAATCATCATTCAGTGAGCGCGAGGCGCTGATGATCCTCAACGATCTGCCGAACATCGGGCCGATTTCGTTGAACCGTCTGCTGGCTGAATTTGATCACGATCCGATCCGGATTCTCGGTGCGGATCGGCGCCGTCTGGAGGCCGTGCGCGGCATTGGTCCGGAATCCAGCGCGGCCATCGCGAACTGGCGCGAGCATTTCGACCTGGAGCGCGAACGCGTGCGTCTCGCCCAAGCCGGCGCTCATTTTGTCACGCCGCGCGACGAGGGTTATCCGAAATTGCTGCGCGAAATTCACGATCCGCCGATCGGTCTCTATCAGAAGGGTGACTATGCCTTCGATCGCCCCTGTATTGCATTGGTCGGCAGCCGGCGCACGACACTCTACGGCCAGACGGTGGCTGAAAAGCTGGCCCGCCAGCTGGCGGGAATGGGATTTTGCGTCGTAAGCGGTCTGGCGCGCGGCATCGACACCGCGGCGCATGAGGGAGCGCTGGCCGTGGGTGGACGGACGGTGGCCGTGATCGGGACCGGCCTGGACATCATCTATCCGTCAGAAAATCTCGGGCTGTACCGTCGCATTGCGGAATCCGGTGCGGTGCTTTCGGAATTTCCGTTTGGACGGAAGGCCGACCGGCAATCCTTCGCGATGCGCAACCGCATCGTGTCGGGAATGTGCGAGGCCATCGTGGTCGTCGAAAGCGATGTCGATGGCGGCGCGATGATCACCGCACGCTTTGCCGGCGAGCAGGGCCGGTTGATTTTTGCCGTCCCGGGCCGCATCGATCAGCCGACCAGCGCCGGATGCCATCAGTTGATTAGGGACGGTGCGACGCTGCTGACTTCCGTCGACGATATTCTCAGCGAACTCAACTACCTCGAAGGGCTGCGGCCGGCGGCCATTCCGCCGAAGCCTGGAGCGGCGGCGGAGGTCACGGGCGCCCCGGAACTGGCGGCGGATGAGAAGGCCGTGCTGGAACAGTTGCGCGGCGGTTCGATGGCCGCCGCCGATGACATTGCCGCGGCAGCGGGGCTGTCGATCGCGGGAACGTCGGCGGCCCTCATGATGCTGGAACTGAAAAAGCTCGTGACCCGGCATGCCGATGGCAGATTTGAGGCCCGCTCGTCCTGAGCGTGCGCCATGAAATCTCTCGTCGCTGTTCTTGGACTCATTCTGCTGGTCAGCGTCTCGGCCGAGACCCGTCACACCATCACCCATGAAGACGTCTGGCTGATGAAACGGGTGGGTGCTCCGGTACCGAGTCCCGACGGCAAGTGGGTGGTGTTCTCGGTGACCGAGCCCGCGTACGACGCCAAGGAGCAATGGTCGGATCTGTGGATCAAGTCGCTGACCGACGAGTCGCCGGCGCGGCGGATTACCTACAGCAAGGGAGCGGAATCCGGTGTGAGCTGGTCGCCGGACAGTCGCCGGATCGCTTTTTCCGCGAAACGCGAAGGCGACGAGACCGGACAAATCTATGTACTCTCGCTCGAGGGCGGCGAGGCCGAGCGCTGGACCAATCTGACTCTTGGGGCGCATGCGCCGAAATGGAGCCCGGACGGTCAGCGGCTGATGTTTCTCAGCGAGGTCTATCCGGGTGCGGCCGACGAAGCGGCGAACAGGAAGATCGCCAAGGAGCGCAAGGAGCGAAAATACAACGCTCACGTGGCTGACCAGTTTCCGCCGCGTTTCTGGGACCACTGGCTCGATGACCGAAAGCCGCACCTTTTCGTTCAGGAGGCGAAGGCGGGAGTCGCGGCACACGATCTGCTCGCCGGGACCAGGCTGGCCGCTGATCCCGGATTCGGTGGTTCCCTGACCGACGAGGGCCAGTTCCTCGATGCCGAGTGGACGCCGGACAGCTCTGGAGTGGTGTTTGTGGCGGCAGTGAATCGTCAGGAAGCGGCGCGGGCCAGCATCGCCATGCCCATTTTTCTGGTGTCGGCAAATGGCGGCGAACCGCAACGGATCACCACCGGGGACGCGGGATTTCGCCAGCTTTCTTTCAGTCCGGACGGTCACACGCTGCTGGCGCTCGTCGACGCGCAAACTCCTGGCAAGGTTTATGATCTCGAGCGACTGGCATCGTTGGCGTGGCCGATGACGGGTGAGGCGCCAAAAATTCTCACCGCCTCATTTGACCAGTCGATTTCCCGCTATGCCATCAGGGCGGGAAGCGATCGCATCACCTTTACCTCGGAACATGCCGGCGTCGAAACGCTGTACTCCATTGCACTCGCGGGCGGCGAGGTTCGGACCGAGTCATCGCCCCCCACGGGCTGCGTCGGCAATCTGCATGCCGGCGGGAATGCCCTGGTCGGCACTTGGGAGAGCGCGACCAATCCGCCCGAAATTTATTCGCTCGGGGAAACTCCGCGGGCACTCACGTCGTTTGCGGAGGCCCGCGCGGCGACAATCGACTGGCAGCCCGTGGAGCATTTCTGGTTCACGAGCAGTCGCGGCAAGCACATCCACAACCTGCTGGTGAAACCGGCGAACTTCGACCCGGCGAAGAAGCATCCGCTTTTCGTGGTGATTCACGGCGGGGCGGCGAGCATGTGGAAGGACGCCTATGTGATCCGGTGGAACTATCACTTGCTGGCGGCGCCGGGGTATGTGGTGTTGCTGACCGATTACTCCGGCTCGACCGGCTACGGGGAGGAGTTTGCGCGCAGCATCCAGTTCGATCCCTTGAAAGGGCCGGGCGACGAATTGAACGAAGCGGCGGACTACGCCATCGCCCATTACGCGTTCATCGACGGCACTCGGCAGGCGGCGGCGGGCGCGAGTTATGGCGGGCACCTCGCAAACTGGCTGCAGGCGACGACCACGCGCTACAAGTGCATCATCTCACATGCCGGCGAAGCGGATCTGGTCATGCAGTGGGGTACGAGCGACAGCATTTATGGACGCGAGATCAACAGCGGCTCACCGGTCTGGGGCGACAGCAAGGTCTGGCGCGACCAGAGTCCGGTCATGCAGGCCGGCAATCACGACAAGGGGACGGGATTCCTCACGCCGATCCTGATCACCGACGGCGAAATGGATTTTCGCGTGCCGATGAACAACGCGCTGATGAATTTCGCCACCCAGCAGAGACTAGGAGTGCCGAGCCGGCTGATCATTTTCCCCGAGGAGAACCACTGGATCCTCAAGGGCGAGAACAGCCGGTATTGGTACGGCGAGGTGCAGGCGTGGCTGGCGCGGTGGCTCAAGTGATTTTCGATTTTTGATTATCGAGTTTCGATTTCGGAAGCCGGACTTCGGATCGCGGAGTATCAATCTCGGATTGATGAATGCGGATTGCGGAGTGACGCATCGCTTTCGTTGCGCGGAATCTACCGCCGCTCCTTCAATCCACATCGGACAAATCGAACCAGATGGCGACTTGCCTTGGTGGTAGGGCGCGACCGCTGGGCGCGCCGTGAGTTTTCGATGGACCCAGTCTTGCGACTCACCCTGAGCCGGAACGATTCAGTTGAGTGTTGAAAGTTGAGTGTTGACTGGGGCCGGACCGATCGGATCCGTGCGCTTGTTTGAGAGATGGATCGGCGAGCCAAACGGTGCGGGGTTCCTGGGCTCCGGCTACCTTCGGACCTGGCGGTTAGGTCAGGCCTTTCAACGTTCAACATTCAACTTTCAACTGCATGCCTCCGACTGAGAGCGGTGCGGAAACGGTCCCGCGCTACCTTTCCGAAATCGAAACTCGATAATCCAAAATCGAAAATCCCATCATCCGGGCGGCCAGGCCATCGCCCGTTGCCCAAGCAGATGTACATGCAGGTGGGGAACGGACTCTCCGCCGTCCGGACCGTTGTTGATCACGAGGCGAAAACCGGAGCGATCGACCCCCAATTTCTTCGCGAGGGCAGACGCGGTCAGGAGGAGGTGACCGAGCAGGGCCTGGTCCTCGGCGGATGCTTCTGCGATTCGCGGCAGGGGTTTCTTGGGGATCACGAGCACGTGCACCGGTGCCTGCGGATGGAGATCATGGATGGCGATGCATCGGTCATCCTCATGGGCGAGCTGGGCGGGAATCTCGCGATCGATGATTTTTTGAAAGACAGTTTTCAAGGAGGAGAAGTAGCCAGTAGCGAGTAGCGGGTAATGAGTAGATGATTGGCCGTCGCCTGAATCTTGGCAACGCGGGGAACTGCAAGAGCGCGCCGGGTGGCTCGATTGGCGTTGGTCGGATGCCCGCTACCCGCTACTCGCTACTGGCTACTATAGAAACAGCAAATTCAGATTCGCTCCGCGGCGGGTGCGGGCCGCGGCCAGATCATTGAGCAGAGCGAGGGTGTCCTGATAATCGCGGTCGCGCCGTGCGGTCCAGCGGCGACGCGGCGGACAGTGCGCCGAGCGGAGATTGGTCACGAGCACCGTCGATTCGGGGTACGCCGCCACGCGTTTCAATCCCTCCATCAGGCCTGCCCGCGCAAACAGCGGCGCCGAACCGGCGTTGCCCTCGGCGGCATCCCAGTGGAAAAATCCGTGCGACGGCCTGGCGGCGCAAAGCCGGCCGAAAAGTTCCGCGGCGGCGGCGACAAATTTCGGGTCGCTGGGCTCCGCCTCGGCTCCATCCACCAGGCCGCCAAGCGCGTCGTTCAGGCTGGTCGTGATGGCCGCGTCGATCTGCTGCGCGAGATAGAGATCGTGCCCCGTGAGCGGGGCGAAAAGCGCGTTGAGAAAATGCAGGCGGCGCAGCGTGGCGGATCGGGTCATTTCTTCGTCTTCGAAATACCGCTGCGTGCGCCGGGTGCAAGACTCGTAATTTCGTCGACGAATTCCGACACGTCCCGGAATTCCTTGTAGACGCTGGCAAACCGCACGTACGCGACCTGATCCATCTTGCGCAACCGCTGCATCACGTGCTCGCCGATGGCCTGCGTGGGCACCTGCGTTTCGTAACGGGCCTCGACGGCATCGATCACGTCCTCGACCAGCATCGAAATCTGTTCCCCGTCCACCGGGCGCTTGTGGCAGGCCGCGCGAACCGCCGCGACCAGCTTCTCGCGGCTGAACGCCTCCTGGCGTCCGTCACGCTTCACCACGACGAGGCTGTCCCGCACAAACTCCTCGTTGGTGGTGAAACGATGGCCGCACTCGAGGCACTCGCGCCGGCGCCGGATCGAATTGCCGTCGCGGGCGATCCGCGAGTCGATCACCTTGTCGTCAATCGAGGTGCATTTGGGACAGCGCATGGGGGGAGAAAAAAGTAGCGAGTAACGAGTAGCGGGTAGCGAGTAGACTTGATGCCCGAAGTGCGGAGGTGTGGGTGGAAAGAAGGACGACTCGGGCGGGTTAGGTGGAGGGGCTCGTCGGTTTGGTTTGGAATGCTCGTTACTCGCTCCTGGATGCTCGCTACTTCAGTCAGTCAGCTCGCCGCCAAAAAGTTCCTCAGAATCTGCATGCCGTGTTCCGTGGCGATCGACTCCGGATGAAACTGGACGCCCCAGACGGGCATCGTCTTGTGCCTCAGGCCCATGATCTCGCCTTCCGCGGTTTCCGCCGAAATTTCCAGAGAGTCGGGCAGGGACTCACGTTCGACCAGCAAAGAGTGGTACCGGGCGGCCCGAAAAGGTGAGGGCAGTCCCTTGAACAGGCCCGCGCCCTTGTGCAGGATCGGCGACATCTTGCCATGCATCAAACGCCCGGCGCGGATCACTTTGCCGCCGAAATGCTGGCCCATGGCCTGATGTCCGAGGCAGACCCCGAAGATCGGCTTCCTGCCGGCAAACGCGCGGAAGAGGTCGAGACTGACTCCCGCCTCATTGGGCGTGCACGGTCCCGGCGAGATCAGGATGCGGTCGGGATTCAGCTTTTCGGCCGCCTCGACGGTCAACTCGTCGTTCCGGAAGATCCTCATGTTCACCCCCAGCTGGCCGAAATACTGGACCAGGTTGAAGGTGAACGAGTCATAGTTGTCGATGACCAGCAGCACGGGCTGGGGATACTCGGGATTTGACAGGGGGGTCAAGCCCGCGGGTAGGGTGAAGGACCGACATGGATGGGCACTTTCAACTTCTGAAAACCGATACAGCCACGGCGGGCCGCCGGGGCCGCCTGCGGACACGTCACGGCGTGATCGAAACGCCCATCTTCATGCCGGTCGGAACGCAGGGGACCGTCAAGGCATTGATGCCAAGGGACTTGAAAGAGGTCGGTGCCCAGATCATTTTGGGAAACACCTATCATCTCAATCTGCGTCCGGGCTCGGAGCTGGTCCGCGAAATGGGAGGACTGCATCGTTTCATGAATTGGGACGGGCCAATTCTTACGGATAGTGGTGGTTTTCAGGTATTTAGTTTAGCGAAGCTGCGCGACATACGCGACGATGGTATTGCTTTTCAGTCCCATATCGACGGTTCGAATCTTTTTCTGGGGCCGCGCGAGGTGATGACCATTCAGGCCAATCTGGGATCGGACATCGCTATGGTCCTCGACGAATGCCCGCCCTGGCCGTGCACGCGCGAGGCTTGTCGGGAAGCGGTCGACCGGAGCGCTCGCTGGGCCAAAATTTGCCGGGACATCGCGGCGGAGAATGGCTTTACGGCAGGCGGAGGACTGGTGTTCGCGATCGCCCAGGGCTCGACGTTTGACGACTTGCGGCGTGAAGCCGCCGAGACGCTGGCCGCGCTCGACTTTCCGGGCTACGCGGTCGGAGGCGTCAGCGTGGGAGAGCCGGAGCCGGAAATGATCAAGCAGGTGGCGGCGACGACGCCCTTCCTGCCGGCGAACAAGCCGCGCTACACGATGGGACTGGGCACGCCTCCGCAGATGCTGAAAATGATCGCGCTCGGGGTGGACATGTTCGATTGCGTGCACCCGACGCGGGTGGCTCGCAACGGTGCGGCCTTCACACCCGACGGGCTGATCAATCTTCGCAACGAATCGTTTCGCGCCGACAAGCGTCAGCTGGTGGACGGTCTCGCCAACTACACCGCGAAGTTTTCGCGGGCCTACTTGCGGCACCTGGTGATGTCAGGCGAGATCCTCGCGAGCTCCCTGCTCACGTTGCACAACGTCCATTTCTACCTCGACCTCATGGCGCAGGCCCGCGCGCATCTCGAAGCGGGTGACTTCGCGCCCTGGCATCGGGCGTGGATCGAACGCTACGAAGCCGGCGAAAAAGCCGGCTGATCGTGCATCGTGCGGTTTGCCTGGGGGAACGCATTGTCCTCAATGCGTTCGTTCTTCAGGCGAGAGTCAGTCGAGCGCGTTGGGAACAACGCGCTCGACCATTCAGTGTGGCTGCTCAGTGGTGGCCGGTGTTGTCGGCCGAATGGATGAATTCGACCACGTGCGCATGCAACTGCTTCAGCGCTTCCTCATTCGCGTACACCATGTGACCTGACTGGTAGTAGTGGTAGGAAATGTTGGACTGAAGGTTGGGCGGGATCGCGAGATGCTGCATCTCGTAGATTCCCTCGTAGTAAGGTGTCGCGAGATCGAAGTAGCCGCCGAGCAGGAGCACCTTCAGGGCGGGGTTGGTCTTCATCGCCGTGGCCAGGTCAGGCAAGGTATTGGCCAGGGCGGGCAGCGAGAAACCGTTTCCGGGTTGCTGGTGCTTGAAATTCCACTTGGGAAACACGTCGATGACCGGATTGAACTGGCGGTCCTGGCCATAGTTCAGTGTCTTGCGCACGTATTCGTTGAATGCCGAGACGTAGGCGGACGAAAGGGCCGAGGATTGCGGATCATACTCGGCGTCCTTGCTCAGCGGATCGAGCGTCGGGCCGGAAAAGCGGGTGTCGAGCCGGCCCATGGTGAGACTCGCCTCATCCTGGAAGTTCTTTTCGAATTCGCCGCCCGTGATGCGGAGATTGGCCTTCAGGATATAGGCGACCGGCAATCCCGTGTAGGCATGCAACTGGTCCGCGATGGCGGCCCGGCGGTCCGGCGCCAATGACGCCCCGGCGGCCAGCGCGACCGCGTAGTCGTTCATTGCAAAATGCTCCACCTTCTTCAGGAAGGCGGGCAGGTCGGCCGGCCGCTCGCCGGGCAGCTTGTGATGATACCAGGCCGTGGCGGCATAGGTGGGCAAGGCCAGTTCATAAGGCAGATCGAGACCGGGATTGGTCTCCGCGAGATCGAGGAGCAGATCGAAGTTCAAGACCTGCGAAAGCAGGATCACGCCGTTGAAATCGACGGAACTCGATTGGAGCAGGTTGACCAGCACCGCTGATCTCGGCGTGCCGTAGCTTTCGCCAAACAGGAATTTCGGGGAATTCCAGCGGCCGTATTTCGAAAGAAACTGCTGAATGAATTGCGAGAAGGCGTGAGCGTCTTCGTCGACCCCGTAGAATGCCTTATCCTTGTCCTTGCCGGCGATACGACTGAATCCGGTGCCCGGCGCATCGATGAACACGAGATCGCTCGCGTCGAGCAACGTGGATTCGTTGTCGATGATGCGGTACGGAGCGGCCGGCGTGTGGGTGTCATCGAGCGTCACGACCCGTTTCGGTCCCAGTGAGCCCATGTGCAGCCACACGGTGGATGAACCGGGTCCGCCGTTGTAGAAAAACGTCACCGGGCGGTCGGTTGCCGCCGCGCCTTTCTTGAAATAAGCCGTGTAGAACATCGACGTGACCGCGGTCGGATTGTCCTTGTTGTCGGCGTCCTTAACGTCGTCCCAACCCTGCCCGTGCACGACGAGCGTGCCCGCGATCGCCTGATAGTCGACGCCCGCGACCGAGCCGTTCGTGATCGACTCCTCCGGCTTGAACACCTCGACCGGCGGTTTCGCCGCGGCATTCTCCTCGGGCTTGGGAGCATCGGCGGCGCGGCTGGGGACAGACAGGATCAGGAGCGCACACAGGGCGGAAATGACATTTTTCATTCGGAGTTGCGGGTTGTGGGTTTCGGCGACGCGGGCGGCCTTTATCGTCGCGAGCCCGCTCAAAAACAAGCCATTCCGGGGCGGAGTCCGGGCTTTCGCTCCTGGCCGCACACTAGGCTCGCCAAGATGGGCGGTGTCGCTATCTGTTTTGCGCCCCTCATCCCATGCGCATCCTTGTCACCGGCGGAGCCGGATTCCTCGGCAGTCATCTCTGCGAACGTTTGATCACGGAGGGCCACGATCTGGTGTGCCTCGACAATTTTTTCACGGGCACCAAGGCCAACGTCGCGCACCTGCTGGCCAATCCGCGTTTCGAACTTATCCGGCACGACATCATCGACCCGTTCAAGTTCGAGGTCGACCAGATCTACAACCTGGCGTGCCCGGCCTCGCCGCCGCACTACCAGTACAATCCGATCAAGACGATCAAGACGTCGATTCTCGGGGCCATCAACTGCCTCGGTCTTGCGAAACGCGTTCGTGCCCGGGTCTTCCAGGCCAGCACTTCGGAAATCTACGGCGATCCGGCGGTGCATCCGCAGCCCGAATCGTACTGGGGCAACGTCAACACGATCGGCCGGCGCTCCTGCTACGACGAGGGCAAGCGCTGCGCGGAAACGCTCTTTTTCGACTATCATCGCGAGCACAAGGTGAGCATCCGCGTGGTGCGCATCTTCAACACCTACGGACCGCGCATGCACCCCAACGACGGACGCGTGGTCTCGAACTTCATCGTGCAGGCGCTGCGCGGCGATCCGATCACGCTTTATGGCGACGGCCAGCAGACCCGCTCGTTCTGCTACGTCGACGATCTCATCGAGGGGTTCGTCCGCATGATGAACCACGAGAAATTTGTCGGCCCGGTGAATCTCGGTAATCCGGGCGAGTTCACCATGCTCGAACTCGCCGAGGAGGTTCTGCGGCTGACCAAGAGCAAGTCGAAGATCGTCCGCAAACCCCTGCCCGCGGATGATCCGAAGCAGCGCCAGCCCGACATCAATCTCGCCAAGAAAGAACTCGGCTGGGAGCCGACGATCGATCTCACCGAAGGACTGAAGAAGACGATCGCGTACTTCCGGAAGATAGCGTGAGGGGAACGAAGTGACCAGTGAGACCTCTGCGTTTTAAAAGGAGGTCGCAGAGCGAACTCAATTGATTCTCACAGGAGGTCGCAGAGAACGCAGAGAGCGAACTCTGCCGATGCGGAGAATAATTGCAGAAATTCGTGTGAGAGTCTCGGGAAGACATGTAGGAGCCTGCTTGCAGGCGAGATTTAGAGAATCGCCTGCAAGCAGGCTCCTACATTTCCGATTTTCGTATCAGTATGGCCAGGTGGGTCTCGGTTCCCGCCGCTGCTCCTCTAGGAAAATCTGTTCGGGGCGATAGGATTTATACCTTACCGCTTACCCCTTAAATCTTAGAGCCTACCGCTCACTGCTTACCGCTCTCTAAAAATACGTCAGCCACGCGTCCTTGCGGCGACGCTTCAGGTCGGCAAACCAGCGACAGGGGAGATACAGCGCGGCGACGATCCCGATCCAGACCAGCCAGGTCAGGCCGAGGCTGATGCCCGCGTCCGGCGGGGGCGTGCCGCTGCTGGAGATCGCGTTGAAGTCACCGCCGCCGTACCGGATGACGTTGAGGAGCTTCGACAGCCCGTGGATCAGGGGAATGTGCAGAAGGTAGTAGAACATCGGCACGCGCCCGTAGACCAGAAACGGCCGCATCCAGCCGGGGACCGCGCGCCCTTCGAAATAGCCCAGGAAAAGAAGTCCCGGCCCGACGGTCATGAGGAAATAGAGCAGGGAGGGCGGATATTTGCGGCAGTCGAGAAATGACAGGAAGGAGAACAGCGGTGACTTCTGGGACATCCACGGGGTGGTGTTTCCGTAGATGTTGAATCCGCGCAGCACCACGAACGCGACGACCGCGATCGCGCCGACCCGGTACAGCCAGCGGCGGCGCTCCGGGGACGGCCACGCGTAGACGGCACCGAGGCAGAATCCGGCGCCCATGATTCCCGGCCAGGGAATGAGCGGATAAAAAACCCAGAAACTGAATTTCCCGAGACTGAGATTGCCGCCGGCATGCAGCAGCTCCCAAACCGGCGCCGCACCTCCCCAGCTCGCCGGGGAAATTCTGTCGAGCGCGTTGTGCCCGACGATCATACCTATCGAGATCACTGCCGTGGCCCACAGCGGCAGATGAATCAGTCCGGCGAGGACGATCATGGCCCAACCGAGCGTCCAGAGCGTGGCGAGAATGTAGCTCGTCGGGGTGATCTGGAATTGCCAGCCGAACCACGTGAGCAAGGTCAGTTCCAGAAAGATCAGCCACAGTCCACGCGTCACCAGAAACCACGACAATTCGCGTTTGGATTTTCCCCGCTTGAAGGCGAGGTAGGTGCCCGTGCCGGCGAGAAACGAGAAAAGCGGCGCGCAATAATTCGTGATCCAGCGCGTGAAAAACAACGCCGGCGTCGTGGTGGCGAGATCGAGCGGATCGTAGCCGTGAACCGCGCTCCACTGGAAAAAGTCCCGCACGTGATCGAGCGCCATCACCACCATGATGACGCCGCGCAGCAGATCGATGGACTCCAGTCGGGGCGCGGCCGGCTTGGTGATGGGGTTCGTCGCCATTGCTCGAGCTCGCCGGCAGCCTCGCCGGCTTGGATGCATCCGTCGAGGAATTACATGATGGCGGCTGCTTTTCGTCGAAATCGGTGTCCGCGAGCCGCATGACCGATCTTGCCGGCTGCGAGCTGGCCGGAGCGCCCGCGCCGTGGTGGAACGCGGTGTCCTCGACGCGTTGACGATCTTCATTGATGACGAGCGTCTTGCGCGACTGGGCGTCCCCCGGCATTTGCCGTTTGCCAAGCCCCGGAGCGTGACTAAATCTGACCCTCTTTCATGTTAAGCTTCTTCCTGCAGAAATTTGCCGGCCGGCACCATCGCAAGTACGTCGAGAAGTGTCGTCCGATCGTCGCGCGGATCAACGAGCTGGAGAAATCCTACCAGTCGATGACCGACGACCAGCTGCGGGCGAAGACCGAGGAGTTTCGCGCCCGGTTGAAACAGGGCGAGACGCTCGACCAGCTCCTTCCGGAAGCGTTTGCCGTCGTGAAAAATGGCGCCCGGCGCATGGTGGGCCGGAAAGTCGTGGTGTGCGACCATGAGCTGACGTGGGACATGGTGCACTTCGACGTGCAGTTGATCGGCGGCATCGCGCTGCATGAGGGCCGCATCGCGGAGATGGCGACCGGCGAAGGCAAAACGCTCGTGGCCACGCTGCCGCTCTACCTGAACGCGCTGCCGTCCAAGAACGCGCAGCTCGTCACGGTGAACGACTACCTCGCCCGCCGCGACTCCGAGTGGATGGGCCACCTCTACACCTTTCTCGGGCTCACGGTCGGTTGCATCCAGCAGCAGATGCCATCGGACATCCGTCGCGAGATGTACACCCGTGACATCACCTACGGCACGGCGAGCGAGTTTGGCTTCGACTACCTGCGTGACAACGGCATGGCGACGCGCAAGGAGGATCAGGTCCAGCGCGACCACTGGTACTGCATCGTCGACGAAATCGATTCCATCCTCATCGACGAGGCGCGCACCCCGCTGATCATTTCCGGCCCGGCCCCGATCGAGCGCGAGCAGCCGTTCACCCGCCTGAAACCCGGCGTCGAGCGCCTCGTGGCCGACCAGCTCCGTCTGGTCAACCGGTTCGTGAAGGAGGCCACCGATCTTCTGGAAAAGGCGGACCGCAAGTCCGACGACACCCAGGCGGCCGCGCTCAAGATGCTCCAGGTCAAGCTGGGCATGCCGAAGAACAAGCAGCTGTTGCGCCTCATGGAGGTTCCCGAGTGGCGCAAGCTGCTCGACAAGACCGACGTCGAGATGCACTCCGACTTCAACAAGGAGGAGGTCTACCGGCTGAAGGAGGAACTGCTGTTTACGATCGACGAGAAAAACCACCAGGCCGACCTGACCGAGGTCGGCCGCAACAAGCTGCGCCCGGACGATCCCGACGCCTTTGTCCTGCCGGATCTCGCGACGAATTTCATCGAGATCGAAAAGACCGCCGCGACCCCCGAGGAAAAGGAAAAGACCAAGCTCGCCGCGCAGCAGCGGTACGAGGTGGTCTCCGAGGACATCCATGCCATCTCGCAGCTCCTTCGCGCCTACGCCCTGTACGAGCGGGATGTCGAATATGTCATCCAGGACGGCAAGGTTCTCATCGTCGACGAAAACACCGGTCGCGTGATGCCGGGTCGCCGCTGGTCCGACGGCCTGCATCAGGCCGTCGAGGCCAAGGAAAACGTCACCATCGAGCGCGAGACGCGCACGTATGCCACGGTGACGATCCAGAATTATTTCCGCATGTACGAGAAGCTCGCGGGCATGACCGGCACCGGCGAGACGGAGGCAACGGAGTTCTTCGAGATCTACAAGCTCGCGGTCACGACGATCCCGACGAACAAGCCCTGCATCCGCGTCGACCGGAACGACTCGATCTTCAAGACCCGGCGCGACAAGTACAATGCGGTGGTGCGCGAGGTGCAGACGGCCAACCAGCGCGGGCAGCCCGTGCTGCTCGGCACGGTGACGGTCGAGCAGTCGGAGGTGTTGAGCCGCATGCTCAAGCGCGCCGGCATCGTGCACACCGTGCTGAACGCCAAATTCCACCAGCAGGAGGCCGAGATCGTGACCCGCGCCGGCCAGCGCGGCTCGGTCACCATCGCCACGAACATGGCCGGTCGCGGCACCGACATCAAACTCGGCGAAGGCGTGCGTGAACTCGGTGGCCTGTTTGTCGTCGGCACCGAGCGCCATGAGTCGCGCCGCATCGACCGCCAGCTGCGCGGCCGGTGCTCGCGCCAGGGCGATCCCGGCCTGACGAAGTTCTTCCTCTCCCTCGAGGACGAGCTGCTCCGCCTCTTCCTTCAGGGCAACCTCGCGTCGCGCATCATGGAGGGCTCGATGAAGGAGGGCGAGGAGCTCGAGCATCCGTGGCTGAACCGTTCCATCGAGTCGGCGCAGAAGAAGGTCGAGCAGCAGAATTTCTCCGCCCGCAAGCGCCTGCTCCAGTACGACGACGTGCTCAACAAGCAGCGCGAGGTCGTCTACAGCATCCGCAACGGCGCGCTGCACGCCGAGCGCGCGAAGGACATCATCTTTGAGATGATCGAGGAGGAGCTCGAGATTCGCCTCGAAGGCGCGGGCTTCGGCGAGAAGGGCGGACCCACGTCGGCCGGACTCGAGGGCTTCGTGGGCTGGCTCAATTCCCATTTCCCGGTCAGTGCCAAGGTCGAGGAGCTGTCGGGCACCACCGACGCCGAGACGCTGCTCAAGAAGATTTCGGATCGCATCCGCCAGGCGTACGCGTTGAAGGAATCGGTCGAGGACGCGGCGGCGGTCGGCGGGCTTGAACGCTACATCGTCATCAACGCCATCGACCACCACTGGCAGGAGCATCTCACCGAGATGGAGGAGCTCCGTCGCTCGATCACCCTGCGCAGCTACGGCCAGCGCGATCCGTTGTCGGAGTACAAGAGCGAGGCCTTCCGGTTCTTCGAGGAACTGATGAACAACGTGCGGCTCCAGATCTGCACGAGCCTGTTCCGTTCGGCCACGAATCGCGAGGCGTTCGAGAATCTCTTCAACATTCTCAGCCGTAGCGCGCGGATGCTCCGGCCGGACGAAACGGCTCCGGCGGCCGCGCCGGCACCCGCTCCCACCGCCGGTGCGCCCGCCCCGGCGGAAGCCGAGATCAAGCTGCCGGCCGTCACGATCCGCCGCGAGACGCCGAAGGTCGGCCGCAACGATCCGTGTCCCTGCGGCTCCGGCAAGAAGTACAAGAATTGTCACGGGGCGTAAGCTGAGCACAGATGCTCGGTCCGGAGGGGTGGGGCGCGACCGCCGGGCGCGCCGTCTTACGGAATGCATGAACCGGCCCGGAGGTCCGGTTCCACCGGCGGACCGGATGAACAATCACTATGCTTGCCAGCGGACGGCACTCCGGGCTGAAAGGTTGGTCCCTCATGGCAAATCCGGCCAGCGCGTCCGCCTCCTTCGATCCCTACGAGCCTCGCCCGACGCTCTGGCAGCGGCATCCGCACCTGGCCTGGTCGCTCGCGGTTTTTGTGGCGACGGCGACGCTCACCTTTGTATCGTTCCCTCCCGTCGGGGCCGGAGACGCCGCCTTCGCGATGCTCATTCCGGCGGCCCTGTGGGCCTATCGCGCGCCGCCGTTTAGAATCTATGCCTGGACGCTCGGAGCGAGCCAGATCGTGGCCTGGTTGCTGTTGTTGGAGTGGCTGCGCCACGTCAGCTGGGTGGGGCTCTTTCTCCTCGCACCCTTTGTCGGCGTCATTGCGACTTTGTGGTTCCTGGCCGCGCGCTGGACGCTTCCGCGCCTGCTCGGCCGGCCGGCGCTGGTGCGGATCGTGGGGATGATGGGGTTGTCGGCGCTATGGGTGCTGATCGAATGGTTTCGCGGCTGGATTTTCGGCGGCTTTCCGTGGCTCCCGCTCGCGGCGAGCCAGTGGAAACTGCCGATCATGCTCCAGATGACGGCCTACGTCGGCGCCTGGGGAATTTCGTTTGTCCTCGTCGCGTTCAATGTCGGCGCCGCCGCCTACGCGCACCGGGCTTTTTTCGAGGGTGCGACGGGCCTGAAGAAACGCAGTCCCGAATTCAGCGTCGGCCTGCTGATCCTGATGGCGTCGACGTTTCCGCTCATCGGCGACACGTTTGGCCAGCGGCGCCAGCCGCTGATGAAGACTGCGCTCGTCCAGCCGTACATTCCCCAGGGCGAAAAGTGGGATCCGGCTCGTGCCCACGACGTTCTGGCCACGATTGCCCGTCTGACCGTGGACGCCACTGACGGCGGCAATCCCGACGTCATCCTCTGGCCGGAAGCAGTCATGCCCTGGGCAGTTCACCACGATCCGGCGGCCGGCGAGTGGCTGGCGGCGATGGCGAACCGGACCGCCCGGCCGCTGGTGGCGGGTACGGTGTTCACGGATTCCACCGACGAGCACTGGTTCAACGGAGCCTATGTGATCAATCCCGGCACGGGCCTGCAGGAACCGCCCTACGCGAAGCGCAAGCTCGTGCCCTTCGGGGAGTATGTCCCCCTGCGTCCGGTGCTCGGCTGGATCGAAAAATTTGCGCCGATCGGCGGCGATTTCACCCCGGGCGACTCCGAGGACCCGCTGGTGCTCAAGCTGCGCTCCCACGCGGTGAAGCTCGGAATGCTCATCTGCTACGAGGACATTTTCCCGTCACTGGCGCGGAGCGACACCCGCGCGGGCGCCGACGTGCTGACCGTCATCACCAACAACGGCTGGTTCGGCGAGGGTGGGGCGGCCTATCAGCACGCCGCTCATTCGGTGCTGCGTGCGGCCGAGAACCGCCGCCCGGTGATCCGCTGTGGCAACGGCGGGTGGAGCGGCTGGATTGATGAGTACGGGACGATCCGATCGGTGATGCTGAACGAGGATCACAGCGTCTATTTTCGCGGCTTCGAGAGCATGATGATTACGACGGACACGCGCTGGACGGGCCGGCTTTCGCTGTACACGCGGCTCGGCGACTGGTTCGTGCCCCTTTGTGCCGGCATTGCGACCTTCGCCTATTTCCTGGTGTTGATGTCAAATCCTCCGCGCCGCGAGGCGGCGTGAGCGTCGGCGACCCGCCGCGAAAGCGATGTTTTGGTTGTAGGAGCGGCTTTATGCCGCGATTCAGCCCAAGCATC
>DASZXI010000061.1:0-4115 GCA_035545955.1 Candidatus Didemnitutus sp.
ATTCGGGGGTGGGCGCTCGCCACGCGCTCTTTCCCGTTCGCACAACGTTTGGCGCTCTCGCCGGTGTGGCGGGCCATGTGCTTCCCGACGCTACTCACCGCGGCATGCGATGGTATCGGTCTCATAGCGGGACCGTTCCGACCCTTTCAGATCGGAATCTTTCGAGTGAGGCCTCTACGCCCGGTTCGGCGTCCATCTGCCGATGGTTCGCTCGCCGGACGGGTGCTGGCACGCCTACAAGGATTCATATTCGCACCGGCACCTTGACCACGGGGACGGCCGCAGCTTGTGGCTGCGCGTTGGCCCCGTGCGACGGGTCTGACCTCTTACCTCTCAGGCTGCTTTCGACTTGCAGTTGGGTGACGCGTTTTTCGCGCCGCCCCAAGCTTGGAAGGCATACGAGTTTTTGCCGATCTCGCGCCGTTCCACGCCGCGTCGTGTCCCTTGCGCGCCCCGCCGGTTGCGCCAGCCGGGCCTTGTGGAGGGTGCGACCCCTCCCGAACACGTCGCTGCGTCCTGGTCATACAGTAGCAGCCATAACCCTCTGGGTAACTGCATCAGCGTCCGGCCCGAAACTGGCCTGACGCCTGACACGGCTCGGCTGCGGTTTCTACTCGCGCCTCGCCGCACAGTTCCTACTTCGCAAAACTGGATCGGTTGCGACCGACCCAGAGGAACTGGTGACATATGCCTGTCCGCGGCTTTCGCCGCAGAGGGGAGGACCGCACCAGTTGCGATCATCCTTTCCCCGGTTGCCCGGGATTATCCCAGCCGCGCTCTCGGAGGGTTTTTCATGCCACCGCGCTGCGACTGTTCTATCAAGGAACGACATCGATGGTGCATTCGGGTCAGCGAAAGTCACGAGTTTGTTCCCGACAACTTCTTCACCAGCCGCGACCGGTGAATAACTTGTGCAGCAACGGTTGCTCACGGGTTGTTCACTGAACCGCGCGGGATTTGAAACGAGATGGCGAAGGAAACGCCGAGACTTTTCATTGGAAAAATGGAATTCGCAGCAAGAGTTGCTAAGCGGTGGCGGCGTCCGCTCTGTTTTCTCAGTTACCTCCTGTAAGACACTCCGTCCGGAATCGCTTGCCACCGGCTCTCGCTCGCCGCACACAACGCGATTGATGCCCGCGCCGCGCGAACTTCCGATCTACGAACTCGAGGACCGTCTCGTGGAGGCCGTGCGCTCGCATGGGCGGCTGATCGTGCAGGCACCGACCGGCTCGGGAAAATCCACGCAGGTGCCGCAAATGCTCCTGAACCGCGGATTGCTCGGCGGGGGCGAAGTCGTCGTTCTGCAACCGCGCCGGCTGGCGGCCCGCATGCTGGCGCGCCGCGTCGCCGAAGAGGTCGGCACACGCCTCGGAGAGATCGTGGGGTACCAGATCCGGCTCGACTCGGTGGTTTCGGAACGCACCCGGATTCGCTTCGTCACCGAGGGCATATTGCTCCGGCAGATGTCCTTCGACCCGACGCTGCGGGGAATCAGCGCGATCATCTTCGACGAGTTTCACGAGCGCCATCTCTACGGCGATATTTCGCTCGCCCGGGCTCTTCAGCTTCAGCAAACGCGGCGGCCCGATCTGAAATTGATCGTGATGTCGGCCACGCTCGATGCCGCGCGACTGAAAGAATACCTGACTCCCTGCGAAGTCTTGACCTCGGCTGGCCGCACGTTTCCGGTCGCGATCGAGTATTTGCCGAAAGCCGTCGACTTCGAGCATGACCCGGTCTGGAGCGTGGCCACGCGGGAGTGTGAACGCGTGGCCGCGCGCACCGAGGGTGACATCCTCGTGTTCATGCCGGGCGCCTACGAGATCAACCGCACGGTGCAGGATATCCAGGGTTCGCACGCGCTGCGCGGTTTTGCCTGCTTTCCGTTGCACGGCGAATTGCCGCCCGATCAGCAGGACCGCGCCGTCGCCCGTTACGACACCCGGAAGATCATCGTTTCCACGAACGTCGCGGAAACCTCGCTGACCATCGACGGCGTGACGGCCGTCGTGGACGGCGGACTCGCGCGCGTGGCGCGCTTCGATCCGCATCGCGGCATCAATACGCTGCTCATCGAGAAGATTTCCGTGGCCTCGGCCGACCAGCGCGCGGGACGCGCCGGCCGTACCGCGCCCGGGGTGTGCGTCCGCCTGTGGACCGAACGCGAACACGCCCAGCGGCCTTTACAGGAATTGCCGGAGGTGAAACGCCTGGACCTGGCGGAAGTTGTCCTGACGCTCAAGGCGGCCGGCATCGTCGACGTCGCCGGGTTTGCCTGGTTGGAGAAGCCGGAGCCGAAGGCGCTGGAGCGGGCGGAGTCGCTGCTTGAGGATTTGGGGGCGATTTCTGAGGGTAGGGCGGGACCGTTTAACGCACCGGCTTGGGGACAATTCGCGAAACTGGGCCCGCCTAGCGATAAAGAGGATGCCGGCGGCGGGCCCAGTTTTGCAATTCACCCGAATGCCAGAGCGGAAAACGGTCCCGCCCTACCAAAATCCTCCAAAGCCATCACCGAACTCGGTCGCCGCATGCTGCGTTTTCCGATGCATCCGCGTTATGCCCGGATGTTTCTCGCCGCGCAGGACTACGGCTGCGTCCGTTCCGTGGCGCTGATGGCCGCGCTCACTCAGGGACGCAATTTCCTCCTGCGCAACGTGGACCGCCGCACGGCCGAGGCACGGCAGGAAATTTTCGGCGACGAGCATGAATCCGATTTCTTTCTGCTCATGCGCGCCTGGCGTTACGCCGAACGCGCCAACTACAATCTCGATGCCTGTCGGCGCCTGGGAATTCACGCCCAGGGCGTGCGTCAGGTGGCGCCGCTCTTCGCGCAGTTTCTCGAGATCGCGGCGGCCGAAAAACTCGACGTGGCTGAGAAACGCATCGACGGCGTCGCCGTCCGCAAATGCGTGATGCTGGGCTTCAGTGATCATCTCGCGCGCCGTTTGGACCGCGGCACCCTCCGCTGCGAGCTCGTGCACCAGCGTCGCGGAATGCTGGGCCGCGACAGCACCGTCCAGGAAGCGGAACTGCTCGTGGCGGCGGAAGTGACCGAAATCGAAAGCAGGGGCGAGGTCACCACCATCCTCGGTCTGTGCACGGCGATTGAGGAGGCGTGGCTGAAGGAACTGTTTCCCGACGATTTTCAGGACGCCGGCGGCGTGCTGTACGACGAGTCGATGCGCCGCGTGGTGGCACGGAAGGAGAAGCGCTTTCGCGACCTGGTGCTCGAATCCAAGCCAACGGCGGATGAACCGCCGGAAGGCGAGGCGGCGGCACTGCTCGCGCGCGAGGTGATGGCGGGTCGCATCGTGCTCACCGAGTGGACCGAGGCCGTCGAGCACTGGATCACGCGGGTCAACTGCCTCGCGAAATGGTGGCCGGAACTCGAGGTGAATCCGATCACCGACGCGGATCGCGCGACGCTCATCGAGCAGATCTGCTACGGCAACTACGGGGCGCGCGAACTCAAGGACAAGCCCGTGATGCCCGTGCTCCACGACTGGTTGCTGCCCGAACAGCTGGCAGTTCTGGACGAATATCTTCCGGAGCGGATCGAGATGGCCAATGGGCGGAAGGCACGGGTGCGTTACTCCGCCGACGGTCCGCCCGTCCTAAGCGCGCGCATCCAGGAACTCTACGGCGTCGACTCAAAATTCTCCCTCGGTCGCGGCCGGGTGCCCGTGAAGATCGAGGTGCTCGCGCCCAACCAGCGCCCCATTCAGATCACAGACGACTTGAGTAACTTCTGGCGTGAGCAGTATCCAAAAATCAAGACCGAGCTCTCGCGAAGGTATCCGAGGCACGAATGGAAGTGATGAGTGCCCGGTGGTAAGTGACAAGATCTGAGTAGGTGGTTGTTGTTGTTTCTGGCGGCAAAGCGGCGCCGATGCGTTGCGAGACCCGCCTGTTCCGACAAGGGGAAAGGGAGAGCATAAGCGCGGTAGGGGCGGATGTCCCATCCGCCTTTGGGTTAGGGCCTGTTAACACTAATTGACTTTTTCGGAAGGTTCGGCGGAATAGCCGAACTCATGGAGCTAACGCGGGAGCATCTGGAAAGGATCCGAGAGAGCCTGCCCGTGGAACGCGGCAACGTCAGCGTTGACGTGCTGAGT
>DASZXI010000062.1:0-28299 GCA_035545955.1 Candidatus Didemnitutus sp.
GCTCCCGCTCTGGCCAAACACCTCGCCCGTAAGCTCACCGCTCGGCTCACTCTCCAAGACTAAAAAACCCTTCGCCACGCCAACCCCGAGTGTTACCCATGTCTCCGGTCTGAGTGTTACCCTTGTCTTCGGTCCAAACAGCGGACATCGATCCCTACCGGCGGGATTGGGCCCGTTCGACAGGCTCAGGGCAGGCAATCCCGCCCTACATCTTCCAGCTGCCGGCTCGACTTTGCCGGCGATCGAATTAAGCTGACCGGGATGGCCGAATCCTCGTCATCGTTTGCGCCGATTCTGAGCGACACGCTCGTCACGGTCAGTTTTGTGCGCAACCGCAATGCCCTCCTGATGCGCGGGGATCTGGGCACGCTCTTCGTCGATTACATGCTGCATGTCTCGGACAACCGGCTGAACTACAGCGAGGAGGCGGGACGTCTGCTGAAGGAGGGGCTCGCCGCCTTCGTGCTGCACTGCGCCTCGCGGCCGCGGATGGAGCACATTGCGTGGACGGTGAACCTGCAGAAGCCGCTGCTTAACCTCTTTCTTGCGGGCGATAACGAGGACTGTCTCGTCACCGGCCGCGTTTTCACCGAAGAGGTGCGGCGGGGGTCGGAGAATCTTTTCTACAGCGACATCGTGCCGCGTCGCGGCGAACCCACGCGACGGAGCATTGTGAAATTCGAGGGTGCGGCGATGTTTGCGGCGGCCGAGGCGTACTATGAGGGCAGCGAACAGCGCCTGGCGCGCTACTTCGAGCTCGGAGGTGACGACTTTGCCCTTTTGATTTCACACCCGGATTGCGATCTGGAGTGGCTGCGTCGCGCGACCGCCGACACGGTGCGCAACCTCCATGAACAGGAGACGGTCACGTTGATCGAGCGCCGCAAGTATCACTGGGAGTGCGGGTGCACGCAGGAGAAGATCATGCGCGTCGTGGCGCAGGCCTGCCATGGCGATGCGCAGACGATGTTCGAAGGCGAGGAAACGCTGCGGGCGCAGTGTCCGCGCTGCGGCGCCGTTTACACCATCACCCGCGAGGCGATGGAGGCATTTCTCGCGGAGTCGAAGTGACCGCGGCCGGCCCGTCCGGAATTTTCCGGCAAATCCTCGACGGGGCGCTGGCGGCGAGCTGGCCCGAGCAGATCGCCACGGTGCTGGGAATTCTTTTCGTCTGGCTCGCGATGCGGGAGAGCCTGTGGAACTTTCCCGTCGGCATCGTGCAGGCCGCGATCTTCGGGTGGGTCTGTTTCGAGGGACGGCTTTTTTCCGAAACCGCGCTGCAGGTGATCTACCTCGCGGCGATGATCTACGGCTGGTGGCACTGGACGCGCGGCGGCCGCGCCCAGGATCCTCTGCGCGTGCAGCGACTATCCGCGGCGCAGTCGATCGGATGGATCGCCGGCACGCTCGCCTTGTGGGGCGTCTGGGGGTGGGGCATGGCGCGTTACACGCCGGCGGCCCTGCCGTGGTGGGACGGGTTTGTTTTCGCCTCGAGCGTCGCGTCGCAATGGCTCCAATCGCGCAAGGCGCTCGAAAACTGGATCGGCTGGATCGTCTGCAACACGGTCGGCGTCGGCGTTTTTTGGGCGAAGGGCTACTATTGGTTCGCGGTGCTCTACGGACTATTCTGGTTCATGGCCTGGGCGGGCCTGCGCGCCTGGTGGAAATCGTGGAAAGAAAACCCAGAGGCATGAAGTACGAAGTACGATTGACGAAGGACGAATGGCCGAGTGGGAAGTACGATTGACGATGTACGAGGTACGATTGACAGACGACGGGCCTTTGATGCGGCAAACTGGGGTAGGGCGCGACCGTTTTCCGCACCGGCTTTCGGGTAGATCGCGAAACTGGGCGCGCTGCACATTTTTCGGCGGGCCCAGCGGTCCCGCCCTACCTGACGCGGGAGAGAGGAAAATGGGCTCGCGCAACGGCCCGGCCGGGGATTGCAAGAGTCCCTCAACCCTCGAATCGGAATTTACGAGGTACGGTTGACGAATTACGATCGATGGGAACCGACCATGACCTGAGAGATGTTCGGATATCTCCGCTCGACCCATTTGCTGAGGGATGCGATTTCACGATCCGGACCCTCAACCCTCAACTTTCAACCCTCAACCATTTGACCTCCGCCCCCCTCCGCATCGCGGTTTTCGGAACCGAATCGACGGGCAAAACGAGCTTGGCGGAATTTCTGGCGGCGCATTTCAAGGCGCCGTGGGTCGGGGAATACGCGCGCGAGTTCTGGGACGCCCACGGCGTGATCACGCTGGAGGACATTCCCGGCATCGCGCGGGAACAGTGGCGGCGCGAGGACGCCGCGGCCGCGACCGCCGGCCGGCTTCTGATCTGTGACACCGATGCGCTGACAACCGTGCTCTGGAGCGATTTGCTCTACGGAACCTGTCCCGAGGACATCCGGCGACGGGCGGATGCACGGGCGCGCGACTACGCGCTGTATTTGCTGCTCGATACGGATGTGCCATTTTCGCCTGACCCACAGCGCTGCTTTCCGGATCCGGATGACCGCGAGAAATGTCGCCGGGTCTGGCGCGGCGCGCTGGAACGTCGCCGGTTGCCGTTTGTCGAGATCCGGGGCGACCGGAGAATGCGTGAACAGGCGGCGGTCGCCGCGGTGCAGGCGTTGTTGTAGCGAATCCGGGGTCTGACGCCCCCCGGCTACAAGGACTTCCGCCGGTCATGGATGCGCGCCCGGCAACGGGGCTTTTGTAGCCGGGTCCGAAGGGCCCGGATAAATTCCGACCCGGAGCTTCCATCGGGCTAAATCCGGCCCCAAACGAGCCGTTATGAGAGGTAACAAGGAAGGAACACCCGTCCATGATGGACAATCTGCTCATCGATTTGCCTGAAATCCGCCTCCCGGTCGACATGGCCTGGCGGGTCAAGTTCGTCGAAGCCGTCGAACGGCACGCCGAGCGCCTGGGCATTGCGGGCAAGTTCCACACGCCGCGATTCATCGGCTACTATTTTACCGGCACCCATCCGGTCGTCATGGCCGGACATTGGACGGTCATGCTCGACGAGGTTCCGCTGATGCGCCGCCTGCGCCAGGCGATCGACCGCGTGACCGAGCATCGTTTCAGCATCGCGAGCCGCGCCGAGGGCACCGAGCCGGAGTTCATGCTTGTGCACGATCGGCACGACGGCACGTGCTGGTTGTGGGATTTCATTCATGGCCGCCGCTTCCTCGAAGCCAGCGAACCGGTGTCGGGCTGGCAGGATATCGACTCGAGTGTCGATTCCGAGATCGACGATTGCGGCGACAACGGCCCGAGGCTGCTTGGTCCCTGAGTCGGGCTCACGCAGTTGAAGGTTGAATGTTGAGGGTTGAGGGACCGGGTCCCGAATGAAACGGCAGGTTCTCAATTCATCGGATGCGACGCACCGTTCGGTGCGGTTTTTCGACCTCTGCCTCGACCGCTCGACTAAATAGTTCCAGCCGAGCACGCCCGCCGGACCTGCGGTGCGGGCAGCGTCGATACCGGTCGCGAGCCGGTTTTGACCGAATTTTGGCAAGCTGGCGCAACGAGTCATGAAAGACTCGTAAGCCGGCTCAGGCCGTGGAGTGAGCGGACGAGTGTGGTGTCACGGGGCGCCATCCCCGTACTGCCATGTTCAATCACACCACTCGCATTTGTTTTCGATTCCTCCCGTTCCTTGCGATTCTTGTCCTGACCGGCCTCGGGCTGGAGGCGGCCACCGCCACCGCGCAGATCGGACGCACCGTGACCTTCTCCGTATCGGCCACGGGCACCGCTCCGTTCACCTACCAATGGTACAAGAACGGCACCGCCCTGAGCGGCGCCACGTCGCCCAGCTACCAGATTGCCAGCGTCCAGGCGTCATCCGCCGGCACCTACACCGTCAAGGTTTCCAACGCCTACGGCTCAACCTTGTCCGACTCCGGCGTGCTGGCGGTGGGCACGGGACCGGTCGCCGGCGACCTGAACGGCGACGGTGTGCCGGATCTCGTGTGGCAGAATTCGTCGACCGGAGATTTCGCGATCTGGACGCTGCAGAATCTCGCGAACACCGGCAATGATCCGTACCTCGCGCGACTCCCGGCGACCTGGCGGATTGTGGGTCGTGCCGACTTTAACGGCGACGGCAATGTCGACCTCGTATGGGAAAATACCGCGACGGGCGACCATGCCGTCTGGTTCATGAATGGAACCACGTTCAACGGCTCGACGGCGTACCTCGGCTATGTCCCGGCTCCGTGGCGCATTGGCGCCGTGGCCGACATGGATGGCGACGGACACCCGGACCTGGTGTGGGAAAACACTTCCACGGGCGATCGCGCCATCTGGTATATGAATGGAGCCACGATTCTCCGCTTCGGCTATCTGGCCTACGTGGACCCGGCGTGGCGCCTGTGCGGAGCGGCCGACTTCAATGGCGACGGCCACGCCGATCTTGCGTGGGAATGCACCGCCTCGTCGGGCGGCGCGACCGTCGGAGACCACATCGCCTGGCTGATGGACGATGAGGACATCGTCTCCTTTGCGGATCTCGGCACCGCCAGCCCGGCCTGGCACCTGGCGGCAATCGCGGATTTTACGGGTGACGGTCAGCCCGATCTCCTCTGGGAGGACACCGTCGCGGGCGATGCGAACGCCGGCGCACGCGTCGTTTGGGAGATGAACGGCACGACCTTCACGGGTCGCACCACCACGATCGCGACCGTCGACGTTGCCTGGAAGCTCGCGCCCTGAGGGCGAACGCCGCCGGGCTTTCACGGATTTTTTCCAAGCATCCAGGAGAGTTCGTGAAAGACCGGTAAGGCTGTTCCGGCCACGTGGCCAATTTCCGGGGCGGGTGTCTGGTGAGGCTCCTCGAAAAAATCGACATGCTTCACTCACTCGTCCGTCTCCGTTTGTTTTTTGTTGTCACCCTGCTCGGCCCGCTGCTGCCCGGCCTGGTCGTCCATGCGGCGACGGCCTCCGCAGTCGTCGGCCAGTCGGTCACCTTTTCGGTCGCGGTGAGTGGCTCCGCGCCGTTTTCCTACCAATGGTATCGCAACAGCAGCGCCATCTCGGGCGCGACCGCCGCCACCTATGCGCTCAGCAACGTGCAGAGTTCGTCGGCCGGGAGCTACACGGTTTTGGTCTCGAACGCCTACGGCTCGACCACGTCGGACACCGGCGTCCTCTCCGTGAACTCCGGCACGGCCGCCCCGATCTTCACCACGCAGCCGGCGAGCACCTCGGCGGCGGCCGGCGCGAACGTGACGTTCACCGCCGCAGCCAGCGGAACCCCGACGCCGACGTACCAGTGGAAGTTCAATAACGCCGCCATTTCCGGCGCGACTTCCGCGACGCTGACTCTTTCCAAGATCACCTCGGCCAATGCCGGCACCTACACCGTGGTGGCGACGAACTCCGCGGGTTCCACGACGAGCGCCGGGGCGACGCTCACCGTAAGCACGAGTTCGCGCGCGCCGGTGTTCACCACGCAACCGTCCGGGAAAACCGTCACCGCCGGCACGGCGGTCACCTTGACCGCAGCGGCGTCGGGCAATCCGACGCCGACCTATCAGTGGAAGCGCAATGGATCGTCGATTTCCGGAGCGACGAGCGCGTCCTACACCATTGCAAGCGTCCAGTCGTCGAACACCGGCACCTACACGGTCGTCGCGACGAATTCGGTCGGATCGGTGACGAGCAACAGTGCGGTGGTCGCACTCACCCAATCGGCTTCGAAGACGCCGACCATCACCACGCAACCCGTGGGCAAAGCCGTCGCGGCGGGCTCATCGTACACTTTCCGGGTGACCGCCTCCGGCTCCGGCACCCTCTCGTATCAATGGAAGAAAAACGGCACGAGCATCCGGGGTGCGACCAGTTCGTCGTATGCGATTTCCAAGGTCGGTTCGTCGAGCACCGGCAACTACTACGTTGTGGTTTCCAATTCCTACGGCTCCGTGACCAGCAAGGGCGCGATCCTGTCGATTTCGACCACCGCGACGTCGTCGGCCGCGAAGGCGGTGTCCACCCCGACTCAATCCGTGGCGACGTCGACGGTCACCACGCCGGCGGCCACCAAGACCCTGGCGGGTGATTTCAACGGCGACGGACACGCGGACGTCGTTCTCCAGAACCAGGCAACCGGAACGATCCAGGTCTGGTTCATGAACGGCGCCACACGCACGGGTTCGACCAACCTGGCGGCGCCGGGAGCGGACTGGCAGCTCGCCGCCACCGCGGACTTCAACGGGGACGGACATCCCGATTTTGTGTGGGAGAATCTCACCAGCGGCGACCGCACCGTCCAATTGATGTCCGGCACCACGGTGACGAAGACAATCGATCTGGGATTGGTGGCGACGAATTGGGCGATCGTGGGTTCCGCCGATTTCAATGGCGACGGACAGCCCGACCTCGTCCTGCAGGACCAGAAATCGGGTCAGTGCTCAATCTGGTTGATGTCGGGGACATCCGTCGCGCAGGTCGTGAACATCGGAACGCTTCCGGCCGAATGGGAAGCCTGCGGTGCCGGCGATTTCGACGGCGACGGGCAGGCCGACCTGCTGATCCGGAACGATGCGACGGGTGTTTGCGCAGCCTGGCTGATGCAGGGCACGAAGGTCACGGGCACGCTTGCTCTGGCCACGTTGTCGACCGACGACGATGTGGCGGCCGTGGCTGATCTCGACGGCGACGGACGTCTGGATCTCATCGTGCAGAACAGCGCCACCGGAGCCGCCAGCGTCTGGCTCCTCAAGGGCCAGGGCGTGGCGAGCACGCTCGACCTGCCGGCGCCCGCCAGCGGTTGGATGATTCGCGAGTGATATCCAATGGCATTCGACAATCGGTACGGACGGCGTCTCGCCGGACCTGGATTGTCGGCGCGCAATTCCCGCGCGTGAAAAGATAGAGGCGGATGGTGACATCCGCCCCGACCGGGTGCTGCGGTAGGGGACGACGTCTCGTCGGCCTTGTTTCGTGCGGGCCTCCTTTGAGGCGTGAAGACGTAAAGGCGGATGAGACATCCGCCCCTACCGAATGCCCCGGTGGGGGACGGCGTCTCGCCGGCCGTGCTTACGCCGCCCGATCGACCGCCGGCATCGGGAGATCGAGCGCGGCCGTCAAAGCCCGGAATAGTTCCGCTTCCTCGGGCGTGATCGTGCCATCCGCGGCGATGACCTGGCCCGCAGCGACGAGCATCCGGCGTTTGATCGGGAGCGAACTGACTGCGATCTTGTCGAGCGCGGTGTCGACGGCATCCAGTCCGCAGTCGGCGGAAGGCAGCAAAGCGAGACGGGAAGAGATCATCGGCAACTGGCCGGCACCCGACGTGAACGCCGCGGCGATGGCGCCCTCGTCCTGGCTGCCCACGCGTGCCAGGGCCGACAGCACGATCGCGATTTCTCCGGCCACCGCGTCGAAGGAATCGAATTGCATCGGGCGCACCGGGGTTTGCGCCAGGCGAAGCTGGCTGAGGAGCATCTTCTGGAGCGCGAACTCAAAGGGAGTGATTCGTCCGTCCGCCTGGACGAGGTCATCGAGTGTTTCGGCAAATCGGTCGAGTTCCGTTCCCGCCAGCGAGCGCAGGGCGGGCAGGCTCAACTGCAACAAGGGCAGGCGGGCCTCGCGGTCGATTCCGGAAACTTCGGAGGCGAGAGCCGCGACCCGTTGGGCGCCCGTGGCATCGCGTCCGCGAATCAGCTCGATTTGCTTGTCGCGCACGGTGGCGTCGGAATCGAGCAGGAGCGCATAAACGAGCGCCTGGGCGGAAGCAGTCGTGCGGGCCGCTTCGCGAAGTGAAGCGGGCAGGGCGGTGAGGAGATTCTGCGCCCGGGTGATGTGCTGCTCCGCCAGGGCGCCGAGGCTGGCGATGACCTGGATCGCCTGAAACGGACTGCTGACGAACGACCGCGGCGGCTGGCCGGCCGCGCGCCGGTTTCCTCCGAGCCCCGCGGTGGCGGATGAGGCGGTGGCGACGTCGACGAGCGTGGGCGGCACGAACATCTTGCCGTCCCAGGCCGGCTCGATCGCACGGATGCGCCGGTCGATCGGGGGATGCGTGGCGAGGGCGCCGCCGAAGTCGGCGCGAAATCCCTGCGCGAAGAAGAAGTGACTGAGTTGCGTGGCGCGGTGGTTGCTGATGTCGGAACCGAGGGCGTAGCCGCCGATCTTTTTCAGCGCACCGCCGATGCCGCCGGGATTGCGCGTGAACTGCACCGAGGAGGCATCGGCGAGAAATTCGCGCTGCCGCGAGACCGCGGCCTGGATCAGCTGCCCGAAGAAGTAGCCGATGTAGCCCAGGACGAACATGCCGAAGCCGACGGCGAGCACGAGGATCACGCCATTGCCGCTGTTGCGTCCGCTGCGCGTGCGGCCGACCATCTGCATCATCCCGCGGCCGATCAGCCCGATCACGAGGATGCCGAAGATGATCGCGGTCAGGCGCACATTGAGACGCATGTCGCCGTTCAGAATGTGGCTGAACTCATGGCCGATGACGCCCTGCAGCTCGTCGCGGTTGAGTTTTTCCAGCGTGCCGCGCGTGACGGTGACGGCCGCGTCGGCGGTGGTCAGACCGGCCGCGAACGCGTTGATGCCGGGCTCGTCGTCGAGCACATACACCACCGGCACCGGCACGCCGGAAGCGATGGCCATTTCCTCCACGACATTGAGCAGCTGGCGCTCGTGGAGATCCTGCGAATTGGGATCGATCCGTCGGCCGCCGACCGATTCGGCGATGGCGGCACCGCCCTGGCGCATCGTGGCCCACTTGAAGAGGGAAGCACAGCCAACGATGGCGAGCGTGCCGGCGGCGACGCCGGTGAAAACACGCGGATCCCACCAGGAAAAGTTTCCGGACGCCCCCGAGTCGTACACGTACCCGTGCCGGCTGCGGTGCGAATTCGAGTTCTGCGCCTGGTAGACGAGCACCATGGCCATCAGATAACCGGCCGCGATGGTTCCCAGCAGGGCGAAGACGAACAGGATCACCAGCCGATGCGTTCGCCGGTGTGCGTGATCCTGGGCTTCGAAGAAGTCCATTTGGCGGAGCTATAAGCTACAAGATGTAAGCTGTAAGCGTGACAAGAGCCTAGGGCTGAGAGTCTGGAGATTGAGGGTGAGCGCTGACCGGTGAGCGGGAAGCAGTCGAGCGCGAATTCGCGGCGCCGGGTTCAATTGGAAATGGGGTTCATTTCACTGTTCATCGCTCACCGGTTCCGACTCTCCACTCGACGGGCCTTCAGCCCGTCGGCTCCACCACCACCGCAGTGCCATAGCAGAGCACCTCCGTCACTCCGGTGGCGACCTCGGTGGCGTCGTAGCGTACGCCGATGATCGCATTGGCGCCGCGCTCGGTGGCATGACGGCAGAGGCGTTCAAAGGCGTCCTGCCGGGCATGTTCGCACAGATCGGTGTACAGGGTGATGTCGCCGCCGAAAAGCGTCTGCAGGCCGGCGCCGATGTTGCCGATGACCGAGCGGGAACGGACCACGATGCCGCGGACGGTGCCGAGTTCACGCGTGATCTTGTGGCCCGTGAGAGTGAAGGCGGTGGTGTTGAGCATGGGGAAGGCTGGAGGACGGAGGACTGATGACAGAGAGCAGAGATCAGATGGCGGCGGTCAGAGGTCGGAAGTCGGAGATCGGAAGGCAGAGGACTGATTGCAGATGACGGAGGACAGAGGTCGGATGACGGAGGTCGAATGGCGAAAGTCGGAAAGTTCGCGTCGGAGCGGATAAGAACTTTACTGCAAATGCGGTGGGCGCAAATTACCTTAAGCGAAGTAGGCGATAGGCTCGCTCCACGCTCCTCGATTCTCGCTCCTTACGAAAAACTTACCTTTGGTGCGGCGCGTTCGGCGGCGTTCTCGACCTCGAACAGCTGCGCGGCCGCAAAATTGAAGGTGTTCGCGATGATGTTGGTCGGGAAGACCTCGCGCTTGGTATTATAGACCGTCACCGAATCATTGTAGGCCTGGCGGGCGAACGAGATCTTGTTCTCGGTCGAGGTCAGCTCCTCGGTGAGCTGCATCATGTTCTGGTTGGCCTTCAGGTCGGGATACTGCTCGGACACGACCATCAGTCGCGAAAGCGCGCCGGTCAGGCCGGACTCGGCTCCGACCAGGCCCTTGACGGCGGCGGCGTCGGCCGGATTGGCGGCGGCGGCCTTCGACGCCGCGTAGGCGGTGTTGCGGGCGGCGATGACCGCCTCGAGCGTCTCGCGCTCGTGCTTCATGTAGCCCTTGGCGGTTTCAACGAGATTCGGAATGAGATCGTAGCGCCGCTTGAGCTGCACGTCGATTTGCGCGAACGCGTTCTTGAAGCGATTGCGCAGCGTGACGAGCGAGTTGTAGTTGCCGATGATCCAGAAGAAGACGGTCGCGGCGAGGACGACGAGCACGACGAGGGCGATGAGCATGGAAGGAATGGGTTGGGCTGACGTGAGGCAGGATGCGCCGCGCGGACCGGAAGCGCGAGAAGTTTTGGTTTACACGCGACCGCTAATTTTCGAATGCCGCCTGTCGGTGGGCTTGCCAGCCGGCGGAGGCGTCATACAGCATGCGATTCCCCATGAAGTTGCCGGTGCGTCTTCTTCTTTTCTGCGCGCTCGGGCGGGCGCTGGTTGCGGCCGAGACACCGAGCCCGCTGGTGAGTCCGTCCGCCGCGTCGGCGTCCCAGCCGTCGGGCCGACTCGTGGAGGAGGAGCGCGCCCGGTCCGCGCTGCAGTCCGGATTTCCCGCGACGGCGGCGACGGATTTCCGCGAGCTGCTGGGTGACGAGACGCTTCCGCCCGAGATCCGGAGTCGCCTGCAACTCGAGCTCGTGTCGGCGCTGCTGGACCAGGGCGACGTGCGCGGGGCCGAGTCGGCGCTGCAGGCATACGAGGGTCCGCACACGGCCTCCTACCAGCTGCGGGCGGGCCTGATCGCCGCCTACAACCGGCACTGGCCGCAGGTGAAAAGCGCGCTCGGTGCGAGCCGGCTCGACGACCTCTCTCCCGGCGAAAAAGGCTGGTGGTATTTTCTTCAGGCGCAGCTGGCGGATTCCGAGAACGACGTCGACCGGCGCAACCGCAACTACGACGAGGCCAACAAGGCGGCGGTGTCGCAGCTGCAGCGCACGCGCTTTCAGCTCGGACAGGAGCTCGCGCGTCTGCGTGTGGAGACGCCCACGGAGGCCCAGCTGGCGACGTACCGGTCGAACATGGAGCGCCTGCAGGGCACGCAGCCGGGATACTTTGCGCTGCGTTTTTATGCGGCGGCCTTGAGCGCGCTCGGACGGAAACCGGAGGCGCTCGGCGTGCTGCAGCGCCAGCTCGCGGTGATGCCCGCGGCCGAACGCGAATCGGCCGACCAGATCCGGCTTCTGATCGGCATGATCGCCGGTGAGTCGAGCGCGGACGGCCGGAAGGCGTTGCGCGAGATTCTGCTCAAGGGCCTTCGTCCCGACACCCAGCGCATTGCGCTCTATCTCCTCGCGCGCGGCACCGCGACGCCCGCGGACCGCGACCAGCTGCGGCGGGATCTCGACGAGCTCATTCACGGACCGACGCTCCACCCGATCATCGAGGATTTGCTGCTCGTTCACGCGCAGCTGGCCTTGACGGACAAGCAGTACAACCAGGCGGAGGAAGATGCGCAGCGATTGCTCGAGCGATTCCCGGGCTCGTCGCTGAAACCGGCCGCATTGGGCGTGCGGCTGGCGGTGGCGTGGGAACTCAATCGCTATCGCGCGGCGGCCGGATTGGGTGCGCAGTTGCGGGAGTTGCTTCCGCCCGGACGCGAGCGCGCGGAGCTCGGCGTGCTGCTGGCCGAATCGTTTTTCCGTTCGGGTGACTATGAGGACGCAGCGGACGCCTACGCGGCGGCGCTGCACGAGACGCCGCGCACCGTGCCGGCGGGCATCCTGATTTTTCAACGGGTCCTGTCGGCGATTCGCGCCGGCAAGCTCGACGAAGCCGCGCATGAGCTCGACGAGGCGACGAAGAATCCCGAGCTGGATCCGGTCAATCGCTGGCAATCGGAATGGAATCTCGTCCGCGAGATGCAGGTGCAGGGTCGCGCCCAGGCCGCGCTCGATCGCGTCGAGGGTCTGTTGCGGCAGGGCACGCAGGGCGTCTCCCCCGAACTCCGCATCCGGCTGCAGTGGCTGCGGGCCAAGCTGTCGTTCGACAACGGGGCTGAGGAGGCGGCGACGCGCCAGGTCGACGAGCTGCTCGCGACGCTGCCGGCGGCGAAGATCGACGCGGCGCTGCGGGGGGAGGTGGCCAGCACCGCGCTCCTGTTGAAGGCACAGGCGCTGCTGGCCCTCGGACGGGATGCGGACGGAGCGACGCTGCTCGACCGTCTGCGCGCGGAATATCCGAAGGAGAAGGCGGCGGTCTACTCGTATATTGTCCAGGCGGCGCGCGAGACGCAGCGCGGTGACCTCGCGCGGGCGCAGAAGACCCTGACGGACATGGCCGACAACAACCGCCGCAGCGAATTTGCGCCGCTGGCGCTCTATGAGGCGGCGTTCAACGCCGAGAGTCGCGGCCAGGACGATCATCTCCGCGAGGCGTATCGCCTGCTCGATCGGCTGGTGAAGGACTATCCGAACGACGACCTCGTTTTCTACGCGCAGCTCAAGCAGGGCGACCTGTTGCGCAAGCTGAACGACTTCGGATCGGCGCGGCAGTTCTACGAAAACCTGATCAACAACTACGGCCAGCATCCGGACGTGCTCCTGGCGCAGATTGCGCTGGCGGACACGCTCTTTGCGCAGGGCACGAACAGCGTGGTGAATTTCGAGAGTGCGGCGGCGATCTACGAGCGGCTGCGCGACCTGCCCGCCGCGCCGGTGGATCTGCGCGTCGAGGCCGGTTTCAAGTGGGGCTATGCGCTGGCGAAGCGGAACCAGGCCGACAAGGCCGCAACCGTTTACTGGTCGGTGGCGCACGATTTTCTGCTCGATCCCGCGCTCGCGGCGAAGCTCGGCGCAAAGGGGCGCTGGTGGATTTCGCGCACGCTGCTCGAGCTCGGGCAGCTGCTCGAGGACGGCAACCGCCTCGACGAGGCGCAGCGCGCCTACCAGCTGATCATCGACAACAAACTCGGCGGTACGGCGCAGGCGACCCTGAAGCTCGCGCGCTTCCGCCAGCTGGAAACCCGCAAGCCGTGAGCGCATGCAAAAATCGGTTTACGGCGGCCGGCGGCCCCGCATGATGCAGCACCTTCGCGATGCATTCGTTCAGCTATAGCTTGTTCGCGCGCGGCGGCCCGGTGATGTGGCTGCTGCTGCTGGTCGGTCTGGTGGCGCTCGGCATTTTCATCGAGCGCGCCCTATTCCTGCACCGGGGACAGATCCGGTCGACCGAATTTCTCAACGGCATCAAGAATCTCCTGCAGAAGGGCCGGTTGATGGAGGCGCTGACGGTTTGTGAGGAAACGCCCGGACCGGTGGCGGCCGTCGTGAAAGCGGGTTTGCGCCACGCGCGCGATGACGAGCAAGGGATGCGTTTTGCGATCCAGGATGCCGCGCTGGTCGAACTGCCGATTCTCGAACGGCGCATCGGTTCGCTCGCTGCGATCGCACAGATCGTGCCGTTGCTCGGTTTGCTGGGCGCGCTGCTCGGGATGATCAAGACCTACTGGCTGTTCAACCAGGGCGGAAACTATGCCACGCCGGCCGGACTGGCGGGCGGCATGTGGGAGGCGTTGCTCACGGCGGCGGCCGGAGTCGGCATCGCGATTCCGGTGCATCTCGCGCGGCATTTTCTCACGGGCCGGGTGCGCGCGCTCGTTCACGACATGGAGTGGGTGGGCAACGAGCTGATGCGCTACCTGCTGCGCGAAAACGGGCGCGAGGGCGTGCCGGGGAACAAATCATGATCACGCGTCCGCTCGATCTGCAGTCTCGACTCAGTGCGCCGCCGCGCGACGCAGATGTGTTTTTCTGGCTGAACGCGGGTGTCGTGGCGCTGTTCTTCGGTCTGCTCGGAGCGCGTTTCATCCAGGGCACGGGCGAAACGATGCTCGTCGGAGGCGGCACGCAGGGCTTCGCGATCCCGCAGGTTTCGTCCGTCACGCAGGCGCCGGCGTCGGTGGTCGTCAGTTATCGCCGCGACAACATGGTGCTGTTCGAGGGCGGCATTTTCGAACTGCGCGATCTGCGTGCGCCGCTGGAAAAATACGCCAAGCAGCATCCCGGTTCCACGCTGATGGCCCGCGTGGACAAGGAAGTGTCGGCGCAGGGACTTCTGGACCTGTGCGATCTCGCGCGACAGGCCGGTTTCGCTCAGGTTTTGCTGGCGGCGGAGCGGCGGCCGGACGAGGGTGACTCGATCCAGTCGGTGAGGTAACATGATTACGATCGGCGGAATTCGCATCCGGCGCCGCCTTTTCGTCGGATTTGGCCTCGTGGTGGCGGCGTGCCTGGGTTGGTACTATTGGACCAAGGCGCGACAATTGCCCGCGGTAACTCAAGCAACGGTTCCGGAACCGTTTGTGAAACTGGTGAACGAGGGTGCGGACGGTGCCAATCGGGTCCTGGCCGAACAGGCCGAATATTTTGACCCGACGCCTCTGTTCATTCCGACCGCGCATAATTTTGGTCAGGGTCCACTGCCGGCGAGGGTGGTCCGGCAGCCGGGGCAAATCTTCAACGACATCTCTCCCAATCTCACATTTAAGGAGCGGGCGCTGGCCAATTATGCCTTCGGCTATCAATCGGAAGCGGCCAGCGTGTCCGACATTTTGGAGCAGGGAAACGAGGCGCCTTTTGCCGGGTTCGAGCAGGTGGATGGACGTGGGCCGACGATTTCACAACGCATTGCCTATCTGTCGATTAAGTCGATGAAGACCGGAATGGAGATTATGGGACAAAGCCTTCCGGAACTGAAGCTGCCGACCACGGAATTTGCGCCCATGGATTTTCTGGCTTTGGTCGGAAATTCCGGGTTCGTTGGCGAGCCGCTGATGACGTCCGGTTCCGGTTCGGAGGAGGTCGATGGCGCGGTGCGAAAATACCTCGCGCAGAAGCTCCGTTTGGGCGACCGTTTGCCGCCGGGACAGTACGTTGTTTCGGTGGGCCCGTAGCTTTTCTGGAATTTCCTCAAGAATCTAGTTGACGAGGAATTTTCAGGGCCATTGCATCGTCGTTCTCTTTGTTTTTTGCCGATGCCTTGGTCTGCCCAGATAGCTCAGTTGGCAGAGCACGTCCTTGGTAAGGACGAGGTCGCCGGTTCGAATCCGGTTCTGGGCTCCAGGCAACGCCGACCTTAATAAGACTCAACAACTTCAACCATCAAACCCTACTCAACTCCACATGGCTAAAGGTAATTTCGAACGCAAGAAGCCGCACGTCAATGTTGGCACGATTGGCCACGTCGACCACGGCAAGACCACGCTGACGACCTCGATTCTCGCGGTCCAGGCGCGCAAGGGCTTGGCGGAAGTCAAGTCGTACGCCGATATCGCCAAGGGTGGCACCGTCCGTGACGCTTCCAAGATCGTCACGATCTCGGTCGCGCACGTGGAGTACGAGTCGGACAAGCGCCACTACGCGCACGTCGACTGCCCCGGCCACGCCGACTTCGTCAAGAACATGATCACCGGCGCCGCCCAGATGGACGGCGCGATCCTCGTCGTTTCCGCGGCGGACGGCCCGATGCCGCAGACCCGCGAGCACATCCTCCTGGCCTACCAGGTCGGCGTGCCGAAGATCGTGGTTTTCCTGAACAAGGTCGACCTGATCGACGACAAGGACCTGCTCGAGCTCGTGGAGGAAGAGATCCGCGATCTGCTGACCAAGTACAAGTTTGACGGTAAGGCCGCCAAGATCATCCGCGGTTCCGCGACCGCCGCGCTCGAGGGCAAGCCCGAGGGCGAGGCGGCGATCCAGCAGCTGATGGAGGCGATCGACTCCGAGATTCCCGAGCCGACCCGCGAGCTCGACAAGCCGTTCCTGATGTCCGTCGAGGACGTGTTCTCGATCACGGGCCGCGGCACCGTCGCGACCGGTCGTATCGAGCGCGGCATCTGCAAGCTCAACGACACCGTCGAGATCGTCGGCCTCAAGGACACGACCACCACGGTGGTGACCGGCATCGAAATGTTCCGCAAGCTGCTCGATCAGGGCCAGGCGGGCGACAACGTCGGCATTCTTCTCCGCGGCATTGAAAAGGAAGGCATCGAGCGCGGCCAGGTCATTGCCGCCCCGAAGTCGATCACGCCGCACAAGAAGGCGAAGGCCGAAATCTACGTCCTCTCGAAGGACGAGGGTGGCCGCCACACGCCGTTCTTCGACGGCTATCGTCCGCAGTTCTACTTCCGTACGACCGACGTGACCGGCGTCGCGCACCTCCCGAAGGGCGTCGAGATGGTCATGCCGGGCGACAACATCACGATCGACATCGAGCTGATCGCCCCGATCGCCATGGAGAAGTTCCAACGCTTCGCCATCCGCGAGGGTGGTCGCACGATCGGTGCCGGCCGCGTGACCGAGATCGTCGAATAATCCTCGGATAAGCTTCAGACTCACGCGCCGGGTCCCGATTTCGGGTCCCGGCTGCGTCGTCTAAACGAAATTGATCCAAATCACAGGGGTGTAGCTCAATTGGTAGAGTAGCGGTCTCCAAAACCGTTGGTTGGGGGTTCGATTCCCTCCGCCCCTGCCACCACCGCCCGACCTTTCCCGTCTTTCCATGGCCAATCCTTTCCGCAGCGTCCGCATCTTCGCCGTCGAACTCGTCGCCGAGTTGCAAAAGGCCAGCTGGCCGACCCGCGAGGAGCTCAAGGACTCGACGATCGTCGTGGTCGTCGCCTGCCTGCTGATGGGCCTGTTCACCAGCATCAGCGACTTCGCGCTGTACAACCTGGTCGACGCATTGACGTCCCTCATCACGCGCTGATTCCCCTGCGTATGACCGCCGATACCACCACTCACGCCGGGGCCCAATGGTTCGCCCTGCACACGCTCTCCGGCCAGGAGAACAAGGTGAAGACGTACCTCGAGAAGTTCAAGAAGGCCGAGGAACTCGACGATCATGTCTTCGAGGTTCTGCTTCCGACCGAGACCGTCTCGGAGGTCAAGGGCGGCAAGAAGTCGACGAAGGTCCGCAAGCTCTATCCGGGCTACGTCTTCGTCAACATGCGCCTCTACGACGAGGACAAGAAGGTCATCATCAAGCCGTTTTATTTCGTGAAGGACGCGGCGGGAGTGATCGGCTTCGTCGGCGGCGAGCATCCCGCGCCGCTGCGCCAGACCGAGATCGACGAGATCAAGGCGCGCGTCGAGGCCGCCACCGGCAAGGAAGTGCCGAAGGTTTCCTTTGAGGTCGGCGAGGAAGTCAAGATCACCGACGGCGCATTCGCCAACCTCACCGGCCGCGTCGACGAGATCGATCCCTCCCGCGGCAAGCTCAAGATTTCCGTTTCCATTTTCGGTCGGTTTACGCCCGTCGAACTCGAATACTGGCAGGTCCAGCGCGCCTCTGAAAGCTGATCCGCCGCCCACCACCAACCAGTAACTCCGCTCCCTCATCCATCATGGCAAAGAAGATTCAAGGCTACGTTCGTCTGCAGCTGCCCGCCGGCGCCGCCAACCCGGCCCCGCCCGTCGGCCCCGCGCTCGGTGCGCAGGGCGTCAACATCATGGGCTTCTGCAAGGAATTCAACGCGAAGACCAAGGACCAGAACGGGATGATCATCCCGGTCGTCATCACGGTTTACGCCGACAAATCCTTCACCTTCATCTGCAAGTCCCCGCCCGCCTCCGTGCTGCTGAAAAAGGCCGCCGGCATCGCGACGGGCTCGGCCAAGCCGAACCAGGACAAGGTCGGCAAGGTTTCGAAGAAGCAGATCCTCGAGATCATCAAGATCAAGAAGGCCGACCTCAACGCGAACAGCGACGAGGCCGCCATCCGCATGATCGCCGGCACCGCCCGCAACATGGGCATCGAGGTGACGGACTGAGGTAGTTGAAAGTCTGCCGTTGAAAGTTGAAAGACCGAACCCGGTCCTGACTTTCCGGCCCCGAGTCTTTCAACCTTCAACCCTCAACTTTCAACTACAACACCAACCACTCACCGCGGGAGCCCCGCTCAAACCGGGGCGTTCGCACCGCAAGGAGTCGATAATGGACCATAGCAAACGATACCGCAGCGCCATCCAGGCCGCTGATCTCACCAAGGAATACCCGCTCAACGAGGCGGTGGAAATCCTCGCCAAGTTCCCGAAGGCGAAGTTCGACGAGACCGTCGAGCTGTCCTTCCGCCTCGGCGTCGATCCCGCCCAGGGCGACCAGATGGTGCGCGGCACCACGCCGCTGCCCAACGGCTCCGGCAAGAAGGTTCGCGTCATCGTCTTCACCGACGATCCCGCCAAGGCCCTCGCGGCCGGCGCGGATTTCGCGGGCACGACCGAACTGGTCACCAAGATCAACGAGGGCTGGCTCGACTTCGACGTCGCGATCGCGACGACCGAGGCGATGAAGCAGGTCCGCACGCTCGCGCGCGTCCTCGGCCCCAAGGGCCTCATGCCGAACCCGAAGTCGGGCACGGTGACGGACGACGTCGCCGCCGGCATCAAGGCCGTCAAGGCCGGCCGCGTGGAGTTCAAGATGGACAAGACCGCCAACATTGGCGTCGGCATCGGCAAGCGTTCGTTCTCGAGCGCGCAGATCGCCGAGAACGCCGCCGCGGTCATCGAAGCCGTGAGCAAGGCGAAACCCGCCTCGTTCAAGGGCCATTACATCAAGACGGCGGTCATTTCCTCGTCCATGAGCCCCGGCGTCAAGCTGGCCACGACCGAACTCAACAAAGCCTGACCGGAGACATCCCAATGAGAGCCGAGAAAAAATTCCTCATCGACGAAGTCAGCGGGCACCTGAAGAAGTCCGACTACGTCATCCTCACCAATTTCACGAAACTGACGGTTTCCGACACGGCCGAGCTGCGCAAGCGACTCTCGCCGGAGAAGGCCGAGTTTCACGTGGTCAAGAACAGCTCGTTCCGCGTCGCGGCGAAGGCGTTCGGCCTGCCCGAAGTCGAGGGCAAGACCCTCGTCGGCCAGACGGCGATCGTCGTCGGCGGCAAGAATCCCGCGGGCGTCGCGAAGGCCCTGAAGAAGTTCATCCAGGACAAGCAGAAGCTCGAGGTGAAGGTGGGCGTGCTCGACAAGAAGCTGATGTCGGCCGACGACCTCTCGAAGCTGGCCGACCTGCCTTCGATCGAGGCGTTGCGCAGCCAGTTGCTGGGCATGTTCATGCAGACCGCCGGCGCATTCGTGCGCGTCCTGGACGCCAGGATCAAGAAAGAGCAACCCGCGGCCCCGGCCGCTTGATAAAGCAAGGAAACCCGTTAATATAATTTCCGGCGCGAGCCGGGAGAACCATCCCACGAGGCAGGCTAGGGGATACGTCCCTTAAACGCGCTTCAAGAACCGAAGCCGCTATCCCGCCCAAGGAGAACATATCATGAGCACCATCACAGACGAACAAGGCATCGAGTGGCTGAACAGCAAGTCGATCCTCCAGCTGGCCGACCTGGTCAAGACCCTCGAAGGCAAGTGGGGCGTTTCCGCCGCCGCTGCCGTTGCCGCCGCTCCCGCCGCCGCGGGTGCCGCTCCGGCCGCCGCCGCCGAGGAGCAGACCGAATTCACCGTCGTCCTCGCCGACGCCGGCGCCAACAAGATCGGCGTCATCAAGGAAGTCCGCGCCATCACGGGCCTCGGCCTCAAGGAAGCCAAGGACCTCGTCGAAGGCGCGCCGAAGCCGGTCAAGGAAGGCGTCAACAAGGCCGAGTCCGAAGAGATCAAGAAGAAGCTCGAGGCGGCCGGCGCCAAGGTGCAGGTCAAATAACCCGCCGTTGGCGATTATCGTCGCAACACATCCCTTATTCCGGGGACCGGCCGAGCCATCGCTCAGCCGGCTCCCCGCCTTTTTCCCTGTTCTTTTCCGGCGCGCCCTCGGCGCCACCGCTCACGTCGCTGCGCCCCGCGCCGCGCGTTGAGCACATTTCCTTTTTCCACTCATCCGGGAGCATCCAATGGCCGACCGCAATCATCACCACGAACGCGAAAATTTTGGCAAGCTTCGCGAAGTCATCCCTCCGCCCGATCTCATCGAGCTGCAGATCAGCTCGTACCTGGAGTTTCTCCAGAAGGAGACGCCCGAAAAGCAGCGCAAGCCGGTCGGGCTCGAGGCGGTTTTCCGCGAAGTCTTTCCGATCACGTCTTATGACGAGCGCCTGACGCTCGAGTACGTGTCGTACACGATCGGCGACCCGAAGAGCTCCGAGATCGAGTGCCTGCGCGAGGGCACCACGTATGCGGTGCCGCTCTACGTGAAGCTCCGCCTCCGCGAGGAGGACTTCATCAAGGACGAGGAGATTTTCATGGGTGACATCCCGATGGTGACCGAGCGCGGCTCGTTCATCATCAACGGCGCCGAGCGCGTCGTCGTTTCCCAACTCCACCGCTCCCCGGGCATCTGCTTCGAGGTGGCGACCCACCCGAACGGCAAGCTGCTGCACTCCTTCCGCATCATCCCGGACCGCGGCACTTGGCTTGAGGTGCAGTTCGACAACAACGACCTGCTCTACGTTTACCTCGACCGCCGCCGCCGCCGCCGGAAATTCCTCATCACGACGCTGCTCCGCTCGATCGGCTTCAGCAACGACCTCGACATCCTCAATCTGTTTTATGAGGTGCAGGACCTCAAGGTCACCAAGGCCCTCGACATGGAGAACGTCTCCACGCTCGTGCTGGTCGAGGACGTCATCGATGCCCAGAAGGGCGTCGTGCTCGCCCGCGCCTTCGAGCCGCTGACCAAGCAGATCGTCCGCACGTTCGAGAAGCACGACATCAAGTCGATGCGCGTGATCGACACGACGGCCGACGAAGGCGCGATCATTCGCGCGCTCAAGAAGGATCCGACCCGCAACGAGGAGGAGGCCCTCAAGGAAATCTACAAGAAGCTGCGCCCGGGCGAGCCGCCGACCACGGCGAACGCCAAGGCCTTGCTCAAGCGCCTGTTCTTCGACCCGAAGCGCTACGACCTCGGCCGCGTTGGCCGCTACAAGATCAACCAGAAGCTCGACCTCAAGACCGAGCTGGAGATGCGCATCCTCGACTCGAAGGACATCGTCGCCGCGACGAAGTACCTCGTCCGCCTGAAGAAGAACGACGGCATCGTCGACGACATCGATCACCTCGGTTCCCGCCGTGTCCGCACGGTCGGCGAACTGCTCGCCAACCAGTGCCGCGTCGGCCTCAGCCGCACGGAGCGCCTGGTGCGCGAGCGCATGACCCTCTACGACCAGAGCGTCGACTCGATCACGCCGCAGAAGCTGATCAATCCGAAGGCGCTGACGACCGTGATCCGCGATTTCTTCGCGCGCAGCCAGCTGTCGCAGTTCATGGACCAGATCAACCCGCTCGCCGAGCTGACGCACAAGCGCCGCTTGTCCGCCCTCGGGCCCGGAGGTCTGAACCGCGAACGCGCCGGCTTCGAAGTCCGCGACGTCCATCCGTCGCACTACGGCCGCATCTGCCCGATCGAGACCCCGGAAGGCCCGAACATCGGCCTGATCAATTCGCTCTCCACCTACGCCCGCGTCAACGAATTCGGCTTCATCGAGGCGCCCTACCGCGTCGTCGAGAAGGGCCGCGTCACCGACCGGGTCGTCTACCTCACCGCCGACCAGGAGGAAGGCAAGACGATCGCGCAGGCCAACGCCGAGGTCGATGACAAGGGTCACTACATCGGTCGCATCACCGCCCGTAACTCCGGCAACTTCCTCGAAGTCGCGGCCGATGAGGTCGACCTCATGGACGTTTCGCCGAAGCAGGTGGTGTCCGTCGCCGCCGGTCTGATCCCGTTCCTCGAGCACGACGACGCCAATCGCGCGCTCATGGGCTCGAACATGCAACGCCAGGGCGTGCCGCTGCTCCAGACCGAGGCGCCGTTTGTCGGCACCGGTTTGGAAGGCCGCCTCGCCAGCGACTCGAAGACCGTCGTGGTCGCCGAGGAAGCCGGCGTCGTCGCGTCCGTCGACGCGAAGCGCATCATCGTGACGAAGGACGGCGAACTGCCGCGCAACCCGAAGCACGATCCGAAGAACCACGTCTACGTGTACGAGCTGCGCAAGTTCATGCGCTCGAACGCAGGCACCTGCTTCAACCAGAAGCCCATCGTCAAGAAGGGCCAGAAACTGAAGAAGGGCGACTGCATCGCCGACGGTCCCTCGACCGATCACGGCGAGCTCGCGCTCGGCCGCAACGTGCTCGTCGCGTTCATGCCGTGGAACGGCTATAACTTCGAGGACGCGATCCTCATCTCCGAGAAGGTCCTCAAGCAGGACATCTTCACCTCCATCCACGTCCAGGAATTCGAGGTCACCGCCCGCGACACCAAGCTCGGGCCCGAGGAAATCACGCGCGACATCCCGAACGTCGGTGAGGAAGCGCTGAAGAATCTCGACCACAACGGCGTCATCCGCGTCGGTGCCGAGGTGAAGCCCGGCGACATCCTCGTCGGCAAGATCACCCCGAAGTCCGAAACCGAGCTCGCGCCCGAGGAAAAGCTCCTCCGCGCCATCTTCGGCGAGAAGGCGGCGGACGTGAAGGACACCTCGCTCATCGTCCCGTCGGGCGTGAACGGCATCATCATGGACGTGAAGATCAACACGTCCCGTCTCGATGCCGAGCGCGACCGCCTGTCGCCCTCGGATCGCCGCCGCCAGGTGAAGCAGATCCAGGAAGACTACAAGACGCAGATGGACAAGCTGCGTGAGCAGCTCACCGAGGCGCTGTCCAACATCCTCCTCGGCGAAAAGATTCCGCTCGACGTCATCAACGGGCAGACCGGTGAAATCATCATTCCGGCCAACCGCAAGATCACCAAGACGCTCCTCCGCAAGCTCGCGGCCGTCGCGAAGCATATCGAGATCGATCCGTCCCCGGTTCGCATCAAGATCATGGAGATCATCGGCTCGTTCCAGTCGAAGTTCGACGAGCTCGAGGGCGACCGCGAACGCAAGATCGCCTCGATCGAGACGGGCGACGCGGACGGCGCCGGCGTGATCAAGCAGGTCAAGGTCTACATCGCCACCAAGCAGAAGCTCGAGGTCGGCGACAAGATGGCCGGCCGTCACGGCAACAAGGGTGTGGTCGCCAAGATCGTGCCCGAGGAAGACATGCCGTTCCTGCCCGATGGCACTCCGGTTGAAATCTGCCTGAACCCGCTGGGCGTGCCTTCGCGCATGAACGTCGGCCAGGTGCTCGAGACCCATCTCGGCTGGGCCTGCAAAAAGATCGGCCTGAAGGTCGCGACCCCTGTGTTCGACGGCATTCCCGAGAAGCGCGTGCGCGAATACCTGAAGGAGGCCAAGCTTCCGAATTCGGGCAAGAGCTCGCTCCACGACGGTCGCACCGGCGACAAGATCGATCAGGAAGTCGTCGTCGGCTACATCTACATGATGAAGCTGAACCACCTCGTGTCGCACAAGATTCACGCGCGCGCGGTCGGTCCGTACTCGCTCGTCACGCAGCAGCCCCTGGGCGGCAAGGCCCAGTACGGCGGCCAGCGCTTCGGCGAAATGGAGGTGTGGGCGCTCGAAGCCTATGGCGCGGCGCACACCCTGCAGGAAATCCTGACCGTCAAGTCCGACGACGTGAACGGCCGCACCAAGATCTACGAGTCGCTCGTCAAGGGCGACAACACGCTGAGCGCCGGCACGCCCGAGTCGTTCAACGTGCTGGTCAAGGAAATGCAGGCCCTCGGCCTCGACATCAAACTCGGCAAGCGCACCACGCTGTCCGAGGCCCTCGGCGGCACCGGCACTCGCTAAACTCTTAACGCAATACTGGGAGCATCACTGAAATGAGCACTGAACAAGCCCGCGAAGAAGTTCGTCAGGTCATGGGATCCGACGAGAATCCGTTCGACAGCGTTTCCATCACCGTGGCCGCGCCGGAAACCATCCGCGCGTGGTCGAAGGGTGAGGTCAAGAATCCCGAGACGATCAACTACCGCACGTTCAAGCCCGAGCCGGGCGGCCTCTTCTGCCAGAAGATTTTCGGCCCCGTCCGTGACTACGAGTGCGCCTGCGGAAAGTACAAGCGCATCAAGTACAAGGACGTCATCTGCGATCGCTGCGGCGTCGAGGTCACCATCGCCCGCGTCCGTCGCGAGCGCATGGGCCACATCGAGCTCGCCGTTCCGGTCGCGCACATCTGGTTCCTCAAGAGCATGCCGAGCCGCCTCGGCCTCCTGCTCGACATGACCGCCCGCTCGCTCGAGCGCGTCATCTACTACGAGAACTACATGGTGACCAACCCGGGCAAGACGCCGCTCGAGTTGAAGCAGCTCCTCACCGAGACCGAGTACCAGCAGGCCGTCGATGAGTACGGTGTGGACGCCTTCACCGCCAAGATGGGCGCCGAGGCCGTTCGCGATGTGCTCGTGCAGGTCGACATGGATGCCACCGTCACGGAGCTCCATGAGACGATGCGCGCCACGCGCTCGAAGCAGATCAAGAAGAAGCTCTCGAAGCGCCTCAAGGTCATCCAGGGCTTCATCAACTCGAAGTCCCGTCCCGAGTGGATGGTGCTCGAGGTGCTCCCGGTCATTCCGCCCGATCTTCGTCCGCTCGTTCCGCTCGAAGGCGGCCGTTTCGCGACGTCCGACCTGAACGACCTCTATCGCCGCGTCATCAACCGCAACAATCGTCTGCGGAATCTGATGCAGCTGAAGACGCCCGACGTCATCATTCACAACGAAAAGCGCATGCTGCAGGAGGCCGTCGACGCCCTGTTCGACAACGGCCGCCACGGCCGCCCGGTCACGGGCGCCGGCAACCGCGCGCTGAAATCGCTTTCCGACATGCTCAAGGGCAAGCAGGGCCGGTTCCGCCAGAACCTGCTCGGCAAGCGCGTCGACTACTCCGGCCGCTCCGTCATCGTCATCGGCCCCGAGCTGAAGCTCAACCAGTGCGGCCTGCCGAAGAAGATGGCGCTCGTCCTGTTCGAGCCGTTCATCATCCGCCGTCTGAAGGAGCTGGGTTTCGTGCACACCGTGCGCGGCGCCCGCAAGATGATCGAGAAGAAGTCGCCCGAGGTGTGGGACATTCTCGAGGAGGTCACGAAGGGCCATCCGGTGCTGCTCAACCGTGCGCCGACGCTTCACCGTCTCTCCATCCAGGCTTTCGAGCCCGTGCTCATCGAAGGCTCGGCCATCCGCGTCCACCCGCTCGTCTGCACCGCCTACAACGCGGACTTCGACGGTGACCAGATGGCCGTCCACGTGCCGCTTTCCCTCGAGGCCATCCTCGAGTGCAAGCTGCTCATGATGTCGACGAACAACATCTTCTCGCCGTCGAGCGGCAAGCCGATCCTCACGCCGTCTCAGGACATCGTCCTCGGCGCGTACTACCTGACCATCGAGCCGCGCACCAAGCCCGCCAAGGGCCAGCATGTGCCGCTCATGGCCGGTCTCCATGAAGTGCAGTACGCGAAGGCCGACGGTGCCTTCAAGATGCACGACTGGATCGACGTCCCGAATCCGGATTTCAAGAAGGACACGGTGTTCGGCAACAAGGAGCGCAAGGTCCTCCGTACCACGGTGGGCCGCGTCATCTTCAACGAGATCTGGCCGACCGGACTGGGCTTCATCAACTTCCCGGTGCCGAAGGGCAAGCTGGGCGACCTGATTCTCAACACCTACAAGGTGGCGGGACCGGCCGCGACGGTCGACGTGCTCGACAAGCTGAAGGAGCTCGGTTTCACGACCGCGTTCCAGGCGGGCATCTCGATCGGTATCGACGACATGATCATCCCGGAAAACAAGAAGGAGATCGTGAGCGATGCCCGTCGCAAGGTCGACGAGGTCGAATCCCAGTACAAGAAGGGCATCATCACCTCGGGCGAGCGCTACAACAAGATCATTGACATCTGGACCGGTGCGACCGATCGCATCGCCAAGTCGGTGTTCTCGAAGCTCGAGGCCAACGACGGCCGTCCCGAGGTCAATCCGGTGTACATCATGATGGACTCCGGCGCCCGCGGCAACAAGCAGCAGGTCCGCCAGCTGTGCGGTCTCCGTGGCCTTATGGCCAAGCCCTCCGGCGAAATCATCGAGCGTCCGATTCTGTCCTCGTTCCGCGAGGGCCTCACGGTGCTCGAGTACTTCATCTCCACGCACGGCGCCCGCAAGGGTCTCGCCGACACCGCCCTCAAGACGGCCGACGCCGGCTACATGACGCGCAAGCTTTGCGACGTCGCCATGGACGTCGTCATCGCCGAGGAGGATTGCGGCACGCGCGAAGGCATCTGGAAGAAGGCGATCTTCGAGGGTGAAACCCTCCTCGTCAGCCTCGCCGAGCGCATCGTTGGCCGCTGCTCCGCGGACGACATCAAGGACCCGCTCAATCCGACCAAGTACATCGTCGGCGCCGGCGATCTCTTCACCGAGGAGCTCGCCCACCGCATCGAGGATTCGGGCATCGAGCGCGTCAAGGTCATGTCCCCGCTCACCTCCACGAGCGACCACGGCATCGACGCGAAGTCCTACGGCATCAATCCCGCGACCAACAAGCTCGCCAAGATCGGTGACTCGGTCGGCATCATCGCCGCCCAGTCGATCGGCGAACCGGGCACGCAGCTCACGATGCGTACGTTCCACATCGGTGGCGTCGCGTCGGCCGGCTCGAAGAATCCCGAGATCAAGGTCCGCAACGCCGGTGTCATCAAGTACCGCGGCCTGCGCCTCGTGCAGACCGAGGGCGTCAACATCGTCCTCAACAAGACCGGTTCCATCCAGGTCATCGACGAAAACGATCGCGAGCTCGAGAGCTACCCGATCGTGGTCGGCACCGTTCTGTCCGTCGGCGACGGCGCGCAGGTCACCAAAGGCCAGACCATCGCCCAGTGGGATCCGTACAACATTCCAGTTCTGTCGGAGAAGTCGGGTACGCTCGGCTTCAAGGACATGATCCCGGGTGTCACGGTGAAGCGTGAGCTCGACGAAGCCACCGGCCGCCTCGCGACCGTGGTCATCGAGCACAAGGAGGATCTCAATCCCCAGATCGAGGTGCGCGACGAATCCGGCAAGCCGGTCGCCGCTTACGCGATCCCCACCGGCGCCCAGATCGTCGTCAACGAGGGCGACATCATCCAGGCCGGTTCGCTGCTCGCCAAGACGCCCCGCCAGGCGTCGACGACCAAGGACATCACCGGCGGTCTTCCGCGCGTGGCCGAGCTTTTCGAAGCCCGCCGCCCGAAGGACGCGGCCGAGATGGCCCGCATCGACGGCATCGTCTCGTTCGAGGGCTCGATCCGCGGCAAGCGCAAGCTCGTGGTCCGCAACGAGGAAGCCGCCGCCGAGGAGGAGCACCTGATCCCGCACGGCAAGCACATCATCGTGCAGGCCGGCGACGTGGTTCACAAGGGCCAGCACCTCACCGAAGGCTCGGCCGACCCGCACGAGATCCTCGAGATCCTCGGGCCGACCGCGCTGTACGAGTTCCTCATCGGCCAGGTGCAGGAAGTCTATCGTCTCCAGGGCGTGTCGATCAACGACAAGCACATCGAGGTCATCATCCGCCAGATGCTCCGCAAGGTCCGCATCACGGATCCGGGTGACACCGAGTGGTTCTGGGGCGAGCAGATCGACCGCACCGCGTTCCTCCGTGAGAACAAGCGCATCGAGTCGGCTGGCGGCAAACCCGCCGAAGCCGAGCCGATCCTGCTGGGCATCACGAAGGCCTCGCTCGAGACGGAGAGCTTCATCTCCGCCGCCTCCTTCCAGGAGACGACGCGCGTCCTCACCGACGCCTCGACGCTCGGCAAGGTCGACGGCCTCAAGGGCTTCAAGGAAAACGTCATCATGGGCCATCTCATCCCGGCGGGCACCGGACTTCCGGCTTACAAGAAGCTGAAGGTCACGTTGCCACTCGGTGGCGAGATCCCGATGGACGACACCGCCAAGGCCACGGCCGAGGCGAGCTGAGCTCCCGGATACGATTTCGAAACGGGCCGCGGATGACCTCCGCGGCCTTTTTTTGCTCCGGTGTGTCGACTAAATCAGTCCAAATTTGACCTTGAGATTCCCCTCGGAATCGAGACTCTTGGAATCCCTCCCGCCAAACGTGTCAGTAGAGCCTAGCTCCTGATGCGTTACGCCCGGCCCTCACCGGCCGGGCGTTTTCTTTGGCTGACTGATACGATGTAGGGCGGGGTCGCCGGGTGTTCGGACACTGATGGGTGACACTTTTGGCCTCTGATGGGTGACAGTTAAAATTTAGGGGAGGGTTGAAGGGAGGGGGCTTGGCTCCCTCC
>DASZXI010000063.1:0-40816 GCA_035545955.1 Candidatus Didemnitutus sp.
GGCCGCCGTCAGCGCCTCCCAGCACAACCCCATCCTGGCGGCGTTTTATCAACGGCTCCTTGCCGAAGGCAAACCGGCCAAGGTCTGCCTCGGCGCGGTCATGCGCAAAATGATCGTCGTGCTCAACCGTCTCCTCAAAGATCCCAACTTTATCCTTGGCGGCTGACACCGCTGCTCCTGTAAAAGGCATTTTCCATTTCTGTCGGTACGAGTAGTTTTTTTGCGCCTTTTGCGCTTTTTTGCGGCTAAAGGTTTTCTGAAACGATGCCGGGGCTTTTGGGGTGCGGGCTGACGTGGAATCAGGAGCCAGCCATCCGCCGATAGCGGGTGGAGATCGGTCGACTGTCGTGGAGGCAAACCGCCCTGCCACTCATGCCTGATATCTTTCGGTTCTGCTCCATTTCCCGATTGCAACGACTGCTCGGCGCGACTTTGGCCGCCGGCGTCATGCTCGTCTCCCAGGCGCGCCTCGCTGCAGCGGCCAGCCAGTATGTGGTGGAGACGTTCGCCGGCGCGCGGGCAACGGGATATGTCGACGGTCCTGGCACGGTGGCCAAGTTCGTCGCCCCGGGTGGGGTCGCGAAGGACGCGGCGGGAAACATTTTCGAGGTCGATACGGGCGGTAGTACGATTCGTCGCGTTGCGCCCGACGGCACCACCACGACCATCGCCGGATCGCCGGGAATTCCTGGCAGCGCGGACGGCAACGGCAGCGCGGCGCGGTTTTGTCGGCCGACCGCGATCGTGATCGACGGAACGGGAAATCTCTTCGTCCTCGACGCCGGCAACTATACGATTCGCAAGATCACGCCGGCGGGCGACGTGTCGACACTGGCAGGCGCGGCCGGCCTGCCTGGCGCCGCTGATGGCACCGGCGCCGCAGCGCAATTTGGGTTTACCATCGGCGGCCGTCCCGGATCGCTCGCGATCGATGCGCAGGGAAATCTTTTTGTGGCCGAAGGAAATATCCGGAAAGTAACTCCGGCGGGTGTCGTCACAACGGTGGCGACGATTGGCGAGCCCGTGCAGTCCTCGGTGATCAATGTCGCGAAGACCCTTGATCCGGCGGGCACCATCGGCGTCGATTCGAATGGCCGCCTGATCTCGAATGCCAGTTGGGTGGGCGAGGGAGCGCTGGCGGTGGTGGATCCGACCAGTGGTACGGCGACGGTCAGCGACACCTACAATGATTTTGAGCCGAGTTTGGGCGCCCTTCGCTTCGACTCACTCGGGAACCGGTTCATGCTCGTCTACGACTATTTCCGGATCTCGATCGAGGGAACCGGTCCGAATGCGGCCAATGCGACCGAGTTGAACGTGCGCTATGGCGGCCCGTTGCAGACGGGCGATGGTCCGGCGGCAAGATTGGGCGATCCGGTGGCCATCGTACCCGACGAGCAGGGTGGGGTGTTTTTCTCCGACGGCGAGGTGAACGGGCTGCGGCATCTGCGCGCCGACACCGGTCTGGTCACGATCGTCGGCAAGCCGGATTCGGCTGATCCCAATGGTCCGGCGGCGCAGGCGCTCTTCACCGACATCCGCGATTTGGCGATCGACCAAGCGGGAAATGTTTACGTGGCCAGCTCGACGCCCAACGCGCATGTGATCCGCAAGATCGCGACCGATGGGCAGGTCACGACGTTCGCCGGTCAATATGGACAGTTCGGATTCGTGGACGGAGCGGCGTCGGTGGCCACGTTTGGCGAGCCGCAGGCGATCACGGTGGGCGGTGACGGAACCCTCTACGTCGCCGACGAGACAACGATCCGGCGGGTCAATGCTGACGGTTCGGTCGGCACGATCGCGGGGGCTCATGATGACGCCCGTACGGTGGATGGGCTGGGCGGCGCCGCTCGATTCTCGAATCCCCGCAGCATCGCGGAGCACAACGGCACGCTTTACGTGGCGGACAATGGTGCCTTGCGGATGATCGCCCCGGACAGCACCGTGACGACCCTTGGGCTTCGCGTGGACACCGCGCATCCCAACCGCGTCGATGGACCACTGGCGTCGGCGCGTTTCGACAATGTCGGCTGGGTCGCGACCGACAGCGCCGGCAATGTCTATGCGCTCGAGTCCTCGAGTTTGCCCACTTCCAGTCTGAATCCGCCCATCGTCGTGCGGAAGATCACCACGGACGGTACGGTCTCCACTTTGTCGCTCCCGGCGAACAACGGCGGAATCCAGATCGCAGGGCAGATGGCCGTGGATGGCGGTGGCAATATTTTCGTGCGGGGTTTTGGCGGATTCGTCGAAATTCCAAAAAACGGCGCGGCGGTTGCCCTGACGGCCGCCGATGGAGCGTTGGCGAACTGGTTTGATCCGATGTATGTCTCCGAAGGCGGCCTCGCCGTGGATGGCGCGGGCAACCTGATTTTCGGGGAACCGAAGGACGTGATTCATCGCGCGCGTCCGGTGTCCGCCGGTCCGTTGTTTGGCGCGCAGCCGGCTGATGCCTCGCTCGCGGCGGGTGACAATCTCACGCTCGCCGCCAGCGCCACCGGTTCGGGCACGGTTTCCTATCAATGGGTGAAGGATGGCGTCGACGTCCCCGGCGCCACCGACTCAACTTTCGCCATTCGCGGGGCCGTGTTCGCGAACGCCGGAACGTACGTGGTGGTGGCTCGCGATGCGACGGGCGTGGCGGTCAGTCGTGCGGCGACGGTAGCGGTGACGCTCAAACCCTCCATTTTTGGCTTCGGCATCGACGGCGCGCTGGGGAATGCGCCCCAGACCCTTTTCGCGGGCTCCACACTTCAACTAAAAGTGCAGGCCACCGGCAGTCCGGCGCCGTCATTCCAGTGGCGGAAAAATGGCGTGGCCATTTCCGGAGCGAGCGGAACCTCGTATGCGAACGACCCCTCGATTGGTGGGGCCACCAATGTTTTTCAGATCACCAATCTGCAGGACGCGGACTCCGGCCGCTACTCGGTGGTCGTGACCAATGCCTCGGGTTCGGTGACGAGCGACGAGTTCAACATGACCGTGGTGCCCTTGATCACCCAGGCGCCGGCCAACGCGGTGGTTCCGGCGGGCACGACGGCGAGCTTCACGGTCACCGCGATCGGAGGCACGCTGACGTACCAATGGTACAACGGCACCACGGCGATCTCCGGAGCCACGAGCGCCACCCTGCAGATTGCGAACGCCGGCCCCGGCGATCGCGGATTTTATTCCGTGACCGTCACGGATGCGACCACCGGCGCCAAGACCAGCAGCACGACGGCGACTCTCGACGTGACGGGCGGCGCAACCCCACCGGTGATTCTGACGCAGCCGGTCGGCTTCATCTCATTCCCCAACGTGCCCGTGTCCCTTTACGTCGGCGCCCGGGCATCGCCCAACAATATCACCTACACGTGGTATTTCGACGGTGTGCCGCTTTCCTCGGCCACGGGATCGACACTGGGCTTTCCCCAAGGGATCACGGCGGCCAATGTCGGCACCTATTACGCCGTGGTCACCAATTCGGCCGGCTCCGCGACCAGCCAGTCGGCCACCATCACGATCACGAACGTCGCCGGGAATTTCACCCCCGCCAGTGCACCGACGGTGACGACAGCTCCCCAGGACGCGGTGGTGGCACTCGGGGCCTCGGCGACCTTCACCGTCGCTTCGTCCGGAGTTTCAACTCCCACGTATCAATGGCTGCACAACGGCGTGAAGATTGCGGGGGCCACGGCGTCGTCGTTGACAGTCAGCAACGCCGCGGCGGCCGACGCGGGAACTTACACGGTCATACTTTCGACCATGGGCGACTCCACGACGCCCTTGAGCGGCGGCATGACGGCGGCGTCGGCGACGCTGACGGTCGCGTCCGCCGGCACGAATCCGGTCGGCAAACAGTCCGCTTCGGCCGGGCATGTCGTGAACTTCTCCGCGGGCGACGCTCCCGGCTCGATTCAATGGCAGATTTCAACCGACGGCGGAGTCACGTGGACGGATCTCACTGACGGCGGCCTGATCAGCGGCGCCCAGACGTCCACGCTCGCGATCGATGGCGTCACCGCCGGGCAAAATGGAAACCGGTTCCGATTCGTCGCGACGTCAGGCTCCAGTGTCACGACCAGCCTGGCGGGCACGCTCACGGTCACGCCGCCGGACCTGACCGCGCCCGTGGCCATCACGGCGGATGCGTCGGGCAACCTTTTTGTGGCCGATGCCGGCGACAACACGATCGTGCAGATTGCGCCGACCGGTGCGCTGTCGGTTTTGGCCGGTTCGTCCGGGAAGTCAGGCACCGCCGATGGCACCGGCGCGACGGCACGATTCAACCAGCCGTCGGCCCTGGCGATCTTGCCGAGCGGTAACCTGGTGGTGGCGGATGCGGGAAACAACACGATCCGGCAGGTGACTCCGGCGGGTGTGGTGACCACGCTGGCCGGGTCGCCCGGCGTCGCGGGCAGCGCCGACGGGGTCGGGGGCGCGGCGAGTTTTCGCGGTCCTCGCGGCGTGACCGCCAACAGCGCGGGCAGCATTTGGGTGGCGGACTCCGGAAATGCGTCGATCCGCCAGATCGCCAGCGACGGGACCGTGACGACGATTCCATTGAATGGTGGAAAGCTGCAGCTGCCGACGGGAATCGTCGCGTACGGTTCAGGATCGATGCTGGTGGCGGATTCAGCTGCCAATACCATCCTGGTCGTCGAATCGAACGGAGATGCGTTTGTTCTGGCCGGAAACGCGGGTCAGGCGGGCAGCCTGGATGCCTTCCATTGGGAATCGACCTTCTCGAATCCGGTTGGCCTGGCCCTCGACAGTCTCTCGAATCTCTACGTCGCCGATGAAGGCAACGACACGCTTCGTCGGATCAACTTCCTTCCCGGAGGCGGTCAGTATCTGAGCGAGCTCGCGAGCGGTGCCACGAACGCCGGCCCCCGCGCCGAGTCACCCGATGCCGACTGGAACAACACCGAAACGGTGGCGGGAGTGGCGGGCCAAAGCGGATTCCAGGACGGTAGCCAGGCGGGCCCGAGCCTGCCGCGGTTGAACGGACTCGCCGGCGTGTGCGTGGCGCCGAACGGAAAAATCTACATTGCGGATACAAACAATGCCGCGATCCGGCAGCTCGACGGCTTCGGCAACCTGACCACGCTGACGCTGGGGCAGACCGGCACCGCGAATACCGGATCTCAGCAGTCAAGCGGAGGAGGCAGCACGGGCGGTTCGACGGGTGGAAGCACGGGCGGCACGTCCACGGGAGGCGGCTCGACCGGCGGTGGCACGAGCACGGGCGGAACCTCAGGGACCGGCGGAACCGGCAGCACCAGCGGTGGCTCAACTTCCGGCGGCTCATCGGGCGGCGGTGACCTGGGGGAAGCATTCGTGCTCGTCCTCGCGCTATTGGTCGTTGGCCGGTCGGCGCGGCGGCGTTTGCCGATGTAGGGCGGGGTCGCCGAACCCCGCCTTGATCGCCTCAGCGGAAGTGCAGTCGAGACGCTCAACGCGTTGAGGGCAACGCGTTCCACCTCAGGCGCGGATTCCACGGATGACCCGGATCAGCCCGTCCGGATTCCGTATCCGTGAGATCAGCGCAATCCGCGGTTGGCTTGCGGTCTTCAAAGGCGGATGGGGACATCCACCCCTACCGGGATGCCGAGCGGAGCGCCGGGATTCGCGATTCGATCCGAGCCGCGAATGGCAGGCGCTTCCGCCCCGCCACGATTTCCGGGCCGTTGCCCACGAATCGTCACGAAATTACGCGAAGGAAACGTCCAAGCCGATTTCTGAATCTCGGATCGATGAGGACATCGATCCCTACCGGCGGGGTCAGGCCCATTCGACAGACTCAGGGCAGGCGACCCCGCCCTACATCCAATGGCGGATTCCGTTCGGTTGGCTGTCGTCGGGAGGTGTCGTGCCGCTTCATCCGATGACCTACGTTTTTCCGCGCCTTCGTTCCGGTGCCATTCTCACGCTCGTTCTGTCGTTGGGAATCGCGCCGTGTATCCATGCCCAAACGACTCCGCCCAACTACAGCTTCGGCCCGTTCTCCGGTGCGACGCACGACGGCAGCGTCGACGCGACGGGCATCAGTGCGCGATTCTCGTCGCCGAGTTCCACCGCCGTCGACGCCGCGGGAAATGTCTACGTGGCCGATTCCGGAAACCACACGATCCGGAAAATCACTCCCGACGGCGCCACCACCACGCTCGCCGGCCTGGCCGGGGTGCCCGGCAGCGCCGACGGAACCGGCCCGGCGGCGCGATTCTACAATCCCCAGGCCGTCGCCGTGGACGGAACGGGAAACATCTGGGTGGCGGATTCCGGCAACTTCACACTGCGCAAAGTCACGCCGGAGGGTCTGGTCACGACGGTCGCAGGCGGCGTCGGGTTGAGCGGAAGCGTCAACGGCACGGGTTCGTCGGCCCGCTTTGGCTTCGCCGCGAGCGGGGGACAGACCGGTCTCGCGTTCGATGGCGCGGGCAACCTGTTCATCGCCGATGGCAATATCCGGAAGATGACGCCGGATGGGACGGTCAGCACTTTTTTTGGGCAGGGCATTTCGGTGCCGGGCATCACCTACACGCTGCAAAGCGGCTACGCCGTCACCGTCGGCGCCGACGCGACGGGCAAGGTCTACACGTTGATCAATGCCTATGGCGACATCGGGGTGGTCGCGATCGATCCGACGGGACTGCCCCGCTTCTGGAACGACTATGGCTACGGCTATGCCACCAGCCTCACGGCCGATGCGGCGGGTGGTGTCTATTTGACCAATCTCACTTACGGCATGGTCGATGGTCCGGGTTTCGAAGTCGAAGGGAACGTCGACTATTTGGAGTATCCGATTCACAGCGTCGATGGAGCGAACGGAACCGTGGGTGCGCCGGTGGGACTGGGAGCCGATCACTCGGGCGGCGTCTATTTCGTCGATCGCAACGTCAACGCGATCCGGCATGTCGGCGCCGGCCATCCCCTCACCACGCTGGCGGGCGAGGTTGACGACGGAATGTTGGATGGCCCTCCTAACGTCGCGCGCTTCGGCAGCATCGCGGGAATCGCGCTCGGGCCCGCCGGCGTAATCTACGTGGCGGATTTCGGCGCCAACGCGATCCGGAAGGTGGCCCTCGACGGATCGGTCACGACGCTGGCCGGCTCGGGATCGCCGACCGGCGGCAGCCAGGACGGCGTCGGAGCTGCGGCGCAATTTTCGGGTCCGCGCGCGCTCGCCGTCGATGCGACGGGCAACGTGTATGTGGCCGACTCCAACAATCTCCTCGTTCGCCGCGTCGCACCGGACGGCACCGTGACGACCTTGGCGGGGGCAGCCCGTCAGCGCGGCTATGTCGACGGCACCGGGGCGTCCGCCCAGTTCGGTAATCTGGCCGGAGTGGCGGTGGACGCCTCCGGAAATGTCCTGGTCTGCGATTCGACCAACCAGGCGATCCGGCGCATTTCGCCTGCCGGGGTGGTGACGACGCTCATCGGACCTGCCACCGGTGGCGCCAACACCACACGCGCCGACGGGACGTTGTCGACCGCCCGCCTGCTCAATCCCCAAAGCCTGGCGTTTGACCCCGCCGGCAATCTGTACGTCGCCGAGGGGCCCTACTACGGACAGCCTCAGGCCGTTGGCGGTGCGCTTCGCCGCATCACGCCGGATGGCAACGTCTCGACGATCGCGGTCGGAACGGGATTCAATTTCGGGTACTTCGTTGAGGTGGCCACCGACGCCGCGGGTGACGTTTTCCTGGCGAGTAACGAAGGCACGGTCGAGGTCAGGGTGGGAGGCCAGGTCGTGCCAATCGTTTCCGCCAACACGCCACCTTATCCGCGACCGGATGGGCGTTACGGAGCCTTCGCCGAGGAAACCGGCGGATTTGCGGTGGATGCGACGGGAAACATTTACGCCGCGGATGGAAACGGCGTGATCCGCGCGGGAAAGGCGCTGGTCGCGTCCGGAGCCAATCTGTCGATCGCCACGCAGCCCGTCTCCGCGACGATCAACGCCGGTGACGACCTCACTCTGACCGTGTCTGCCCAGGGAAGTTCAGCCGTGAGCTATCAATGGGTGAAAGACGGCGTCGACCTCCCAGGGGCGACCACGAATGCGCTGTCGTTCCATGGCGCGGTGGCCGGGGATTCCGGGACATATTCCGTGATCGCCAGCAACGCTTCCGGCTCCCTGGCCAGCGCACCGGCGGTGGTGGCGGTGCGAGCGGTCCCGGTGATCATTGCGCAAACCAAAGGGACGGGGCAGTCCGCGCCGGGATTTGGCGTGATTGCGGGTGACGGCCTGACGCTCTGGGTTGATGCCGTCGGTTCGCCCGATCCCACCTTCCAGTGGCGCAAGGATAACGTCGCCGTGACCATGGGCCAGACCTCGCTGACCGTCGACACCAATATTGTGCGCACGTTTCACGAAACTCTCGCGCTGAGTTCGCTGACCACGCGGGATTCGGGGAACTACACGGTCGTGCTCACCAACACGGCGGGTGCGACCACCAGCGCTGTGTACTCCGTGACAGTGGTGCCGAGGATAACCGTGGAGCCGCTACCGACCGTCGTTCCGCTCGGTTCGCCCGCCGTCCTGAGCGTCACCGCCACCGGCGCCCCGACTCTGGCGTACCAGTGGCGCAAAGGCGAGGTCGACATTCCTGGCGCGACTGCGGCGACACTGACAATACCCGCCGTCACGGCCAGTGACGAAGGCGACTATACCGTCACGGTTTCCGATCCGGCGGTGCCGAATTCAATCGCGTACACCACGGGTGCCCAGCTTTCGACCACGGCGACCGCCATTGCGCCGTCCATCACGCAGCAGCCCGCGGACCTATTTGCGGTTCCGGTCAGCTACCCGTACTACAATTTCAGCGTCGTCGCGACCGGCTCGCCGAGCACGCTGGCGTATCAGTGGCAAAAGGACGGCGTTGATCTGGCCGGAGCCACTTCGCCCGTCCTGAATTTTCCCGCCGGATTTTCGCCGGCCGATGTCGGCACTTATACGGTTCGAGTGTCGAACGCCGCAGGTTCAATCGTCAGCCGGACGGCCTTTCTCACTCTGATGAACGGCTCGGGCGCGATCTCGCCCGATCGCTATCCCACCATCATCACCGCACCCCACGACGCCGTCGCCGCTCCCGGAGGCTCGGCCACGTTCACGGTGGCGGCGACCGGTGGCGCGACTCCGACGTATCAGTGGAAAAAGAACGGTGCCGACATCGCGGGCGCCACCGCGGCGACGCTGACCATTGCCAACGCCACCGCGGCCGATGCCGGCACCTACACGGTCGTGATCTCGACCGTCACGGGCGATTTCAACGCCGCCGGCTCGGGTGGAATAAGGGCGGCGTCTGCCACCCTGACCATCGCTTCCGCCGAAACCAATCCGGTGGCGAGTCAATCGGTCGCCTTGGGACGCGCGGTGACCCTGTCCGCGGGCGACGCACCCGGTTCGATCCAATGGCAGGTGTCGACGGATGGCGGCGTCACCTGGTTGAACATCGCCAACAGTGGAATCTTCAGCGGTGCGACCACCTCGACGCTGAGCATTGCGAGCGCTGCCTCCGGGCTGAACGGCAATCGCTTCCGCTTCGTCGCGACGTCGGGCAATAGTGTCACGACGAGTGCGGGCGGTGTGCTGACCGTCACCGCGGCCGATCTCACACTTCCGGTCGCGATCGTCGCCGATGCGACGGGCAATCTTTTCATCGCCGATGCGGGCGACAACACGATCGTCGAAATCGCGCCGACCGGCTCGCTCTCAATTCTGGCCGGATCGTCCGGACAGAACGGAACAGCGGACGGCACCGGCGCGGCTGCGCGTTTCAATCAGCCGTCGGCGCTCGCTTGGCTGCCCAACGGGAAACTGGTCGTGGCGGACGCGGGCAATCACACGATTCGCACGGTGAGCACAGGCGGGGTGGTGACCACGCTGGCGGGAACGCCCGGAACGGCGGGAAAAGCCGATGGCGCCGGAGCCAGTGCGAGTTTCCGCAGTCCGCGCGGCGTGGCTGCCGATGCCACGGGCAATGTGTATGTGTCCGATTCGGGCAACGCGCTCATCCGGCGCATCGCGCCCGACGGCACCGTCAGCACGGTGCCGATCGCGATCATTTTTCCCGGTGGTTTCCAGTTGCCGACGGGCATCGTCGTGACCTCACGCGGCACGCTGGTGGTGGCCGACTCGGCCGCGGATCTGCTCTGGGAGATCGATCCCGCAACCGGATACGCGAACGGCATCGCGGGCGCGGTTGGTATGCCCGGGTCCACGGACGGCTACATCCTGACTTCGCGGTTCTCCAATCCGGTGGGCCTGGCGATCGACGGGCTGAACAACCTGTACGTCGCCGACGAAGGCAACCACACGATCCGGCGCATCAACAGTTTGCCTTCGACGAATCCGCCGGGTCTGGGACCGAGCAATTGGGAGGAGACGGATACGCTGGCCGGCGTACCGACCGTGAGTGGATTTCAGGACGGGTCGTTCGACGGGCCCGTTCCGGCGCTGTTCGATGCGCCGGCGGGATTGTGTCTCGATGCGAAGGGTCGCCTCTACATCGCGGACTCGAGCAACGCGGCCATCCGTCAGCTCGACGGCTCGGGGGTCGTGACCACGCTGACCCTCGGCCAGACCGGCACGGCCAACACCGGCCACGCGCAGACGAGTGGAGGAGGCAGTACCGGCGGAACGACCGGAGGCAGCACTGGCGGAGGCTCGACCGGCGGCGGGACCAGCACCGGCGGGACAACCACCGGCGGCGGTTCGGGATCGGGCACCACCGGCGGATCGACCTCGGGGGGATCGTCGGGTGGGGGCGATCTGGGATTCGAATTCGCCCTCGGGCTGTTCGCCCTCGGGCTTGTCCGCCTGACCCTCCGAGACCGGCGCTGACGTCCCCGGCGGCCGGCCGGCGCGCCCCGCTTGGTTGGTGCCCCGGGATGCCGGGGTGGCATCGCTCCGGTCCGAAAACACCCGGAACGGGCTCCCGCCCGACCGCCGCCGCGGGGTCGCGTCCCCGCGGGTCATTCGCAATTGGTGCCAGAGGCCGGGATTGAACCGGCGACCAAAGGCTTATGAGTCCTCTGCTCTACCACTGAGCTACTCTGGCGAAAACCAATCAGGCAGGAAGCCAGAATCCCCCCGGCGAGTCCAATCAAAATATTGGCCGCCCGTTCGGGCTCACCACAAACCCCAAAGCCCGACCCCTTCCGGGCGCCCACCCGTCGAGACAGCCACCATCAGGGCCTTCTGCTCTTCAATCTCACGAAGCAGAGATTTGAGATTTTCATCCATCGTCAGGCGGCCGGCACGAACGGGCGGATATACTTCTGCACGTACTCCGGACTCAGCACCGCATCCAGGATGCCTTCATTAATTCGCTTCACGTATTCCAGCTTGGGCTTCCCTTCAGTTGTGACCGGGTCCACGTAGACGAGGGCAAGCGTAGGGGTCCCATTGAATTTAACGTGCAGGTATTCCTTTCGGTAGGAGCCGCCCACCACACCTTCCTTAACATCCAATCGTCCCTCATCCACCTCCATCAGCCAATACAGGAATCCCTCCACATGGTCGCCCTCCGATGGAACAACGTTGGCGTAACCGCGAGTGTTAATGATCCAACGGTAGTTTTCCAAAACGGCTTTGCCAGCCACCTCAAAACCCGGGCACCGCTCCCGCATCTGGCCCAGTTTGAGGTTGGAGCCGTAAGCAAAGTTGAGTTTCATTTGTGGAGTTTTTTCCGCTCTTGGAATTCGCAATAGTGGTGTTGAAGTGCGGCGATACCGGGGTTGCCTTTGGAAAACTGGAGCCGCTTGCCCTGCAGTTTGAAGTATTCCGTCCCACGCAGCGATTCGGCTACCACCACTTGTTTTCGATAAGGCTCGATCGTTAGCAGGTACAAATCAAAGAGGGTGTGTAGGTCAGAGCGTAGCAAAAGCCCATTGGTGGGGTTGTTTGTGCGGGAGCCCATGTACGAGCAAATGTGAGCCGCCTCCAACGCTGGCTCGGCATCGCAGCCGGAGATCACACAACGGCCACCGTAGATTCGCAGGAGTGCTTTGCGAAACTTCGGTTGGCCCTGCCTCCGGACGATGGACGCAAGGGTACGTTGGCGAGCATCCCTGACCCCCTTTGGGTTAAAATCCGATGACGCCGCCTGTTCCACAGCGACCTCGCGTTGTCCTTCCGACTGCCGTCTACCCATCAACGCTTGCAACGCCACCCACTCGTTGGGCTCTACTGCGAAATTCGTGCCGCGTGCCGAACGCAGGATGCTGAGATTTTTCAGAATCGGATGTCGCTTCAGTTCGTCCTTGAGCAGCGGACGCTCCAAGAGCGGATCAAACGTCACATCGATGCGGCGGTCATCTTTGCTGCCGTACGGCAGGCTCACCAACTTGCCGCTCCCGTAAATGCCACCGTTCGGACCCGAACGCCAAAGGAGCACCCGCTGCCCAACAGCCATTTCATCCTCATGCCGCGATACCATCCAGCTATCGCCCATTTCTCGCGTGCCCAAACGCCTCGGAACCTCTTCCAGGATTTCGTAACGGGAAGGTACGGCTTGAAAGATCCAGACCTTGGACGTTGCGACAGTCGCCATACCCTGCATGCCTACGCTTGTGGTTCAATGCTGGCAAGCGACGTTCCCGACGCCATTTCGCGAACAAATGCCCGCCTGTGGCACCAGCCGGCGAAACAAGAATCGACGCAACCAGCAGCGACACAGTGAATATGTGAATCCGTGCCCGTGCGGATATCTGGGCGATCCGCGAAACTCCTGTCGCTGCACGCCCGCGCAAATCCAGCGCTATTGGGCGCGGGTGAGCGGGCCGCTGCTCGACCGCATCGACATTCACGTCGAGGCGCCGGCGCTGTCGATCGGCGAATTGCGGGCCAGCCAGGCGGGCGAGTCATCGGCCGTGCTGCGCGAACGGGTCGCGTCCACCCGCGCGCGCCAGCGCGAGCGCTTCGCCGACACCCGCAAAAACACGAACGCCCGGATGACCCCGACCCAGATCAAGCGCGCCTGTGCGCTTGAGCCGTCGCTTGGCGACCTGCTGCAGCGGGCCATGGAACAGCTCCGACTCTCGGCCCGCGCCTACGATCGCATTCTCAAGGTCGCGCGTACCATCGCCGACCTTGCTGAAGCCGAAACCATCGCCGCCCCGCATCTTTTGGAGGCCATTCAGTACCGCAGTCTGGGTCGCACGTCCTTTTAATTGGCCGCAAAAAAGCGCAAAGGTGACGCCGAGTTCACCCGCTAAACACGCAAACGATGCGAAAAACCATACTGGCGGCAGGGATCGATGTCCTCATCAATCCGTCCGTTTCGCGGGACATTTTCCATGGCCGGCAAGAAAATGGCCTACGACACCGAAGAGGAAAAAGTCCGTCTTACTGGGTTTTCCTTATGCTCCGCACCACCCACGGGAATTCATACATCACGTCCCTCAGCTCTTCGTCGCCAGGGTCTCCTCCGATCAGTATCATGATGTAATAATTCCCAAGGGCACCCTTGGGATAAAAGAAGATATTCTCCAGCCTGGCCTGCTCGCTATCTATCGCCACCGTGCGCACGCCGCTCCCCTTGATCCCGAACAGATCATCGATCTTTTCCCGGGTGACATGCGTGCCTTTCCCTGAGGCAAATTTCTCGAACTCGAACGTTCTCGCAGCGGGATCTCCCGGCAGCTTCTCGACCAGAATGCTGACGTTTCCCTCGTCCTTGCTGAAGACTGTTATCCCTTGGAAAGAATCGTTCGTGCCTTCAAGCAGCCGCCAGCCTGGGAAAAGGCTGATCGAGACTCCCGCTCTCGAAACCACGGTCCTCGAACGGAACGCTGTGCACCCGGCAACCAGCGCAACGAGACTCGCGGCGGCAACCGCAGCCCATTTCCTCAGGAACAACGCGAACAAGGCCTGCCGGTATATCACGCTGGATGTGCCCATAGTCGACGGTACGTCCCGAAAGCTATTGGTTGAGCAGCTTTTTCTGATCGAACCGCAGGTTACGTGAGCCACTGGGATTGTAATAGATCACTACGTAAATGGAGGTGTCCCTTCTCCGCGGCAACGGTGACGCCAGAATGTAGATCGCGGCATATTTGCCCGAGCCGGTCTTGGCGTAAAATCTTCCTTCCTCAGACGGCCACCTTGCCGGGCCCAAAATCTCCCGACCCGGCGAATACTCTCCCTCAGGCGCCTGAAACATCTTTTCCTCGGCGGTCGCTGCCAAGCCACCACCGTGTAAGTCCATTTTTATTCCGAGGCGCTGCTGCTCCGTAACGGAATCTGTGGCTTCCACCGCATGAATTTCCAAATTGCCGGTTTCCGACAGTTTTCCAGTTTCCAGGTCAATCCTCACGCTGTCGCCAAATGGAATCCGCGTACTCACAGTGAATTTGTACATCGGCTCTGGTTTCCTCCGAGTTTGGTTTCCGAAAGAGCCGCTCAGTCCAGGGCAGGGGGCTCACGAGCGTTTGGTCGCCGGTGCAATCCCGGCCTCGGGTGGCGGCTTCGACGGTGAAACGGGCAGGCCGTGCGCGATAAAGACCTGATTGAGGGTCGCCTGGGATGTCCCGGTAAGTGTGAACCACGCGAGTCCTTCGGGCGTTTCGAGGTAGCCCTGCCCGCAGAGGTAACAAATCACGAGGAGAAAGGACTTTTCTCCGTCATGCCACCGCAGGGCGTGATGCGGCTCAAAGCACAGCGAACTCGCGCGCCCGAATCCGTCAGTGAGGTCGCGTTCTATCGCCGCGGATAGGGCCGCGATCTCCGGTTGCTTTTCCGTCAGCTGGAGCGCCTTGATCGGCCATTGGTTTTCCAGTTGCGGACGAAGATCGGCCTCGGGCTTGGGCTCGCCTTTTCGCGGATAGAACCGGGAGTCGAGCGCGAGGAGTTCCAGCGACGACGTGCGGCTCAGTCCCTCGCGGATCAAGCGGGTGAGTGCGGCTGACTCCTGGCGCCGCACCACCGCCGTGTTCAGCTGCGCCAGTGAGGTCAGCTCATCCGTGAGGTCGATGCGGCCATACTCTTCCACGATTGAGGGGAAATAGGGCGCCAGCAGGCTCGCGATCTGCGGCAGCACACGGCGATAGTCGCCGGCCGCGGTCTGCCAGCCGTTCACCACGCCGCGGACGATCGATTCGTTGAAGGCGAGCTCGAGGCTGAACCCGGCGCCCATCTGGGGAAAGTTCACCCGACAGGCATATTTGGGCGCCGCGAAACGATGGTCGGTCCAGTCATAGCTGTCCTCACGAGTCAGCAGCGCGACCAGGCGTTTTGCGTCGGTGCGCGACAGTTGCACCGGCGGCAACGCCTTCTGCATCGCGGGGAGCGAACCGTCGAACGCGAAGGCGGAAAAATCGTCCGCCACCGTTCGCGGCGCGAGGACGGCGATGGTCACGCCATCGGCGGCGATCGCTTTTTGAAGTTGGCCCGGTCCGCCAAAAATATCGTTGAGACTGACGCGTCCCACCCCGGGAAAAGTCAAAAGCCTCTGTCTGGCGTCGCCCGGGAAAAGAGGACCAGTCAAACGGCCCGCCGGGTGCGGAAGAAGGTCGGCGGTTGAGGGTTGGGTGATGCGGACGGCGGAATCAGCGGGCGAAGGCGGATTGATCGGTGCAACGGAGCGAGCCGGGATCGCGGGCCACGCGATTTCCGGCGTTGCCGCAGTCGCGGGGATTGAGCCGGCCCGAAGGCCTGGTGTCGCAAGCAGGGCGGCGACAAGCGCGATGCCAATGCGTCGTTCGCAGCGATGGAAATGGAAGGTCAGGGGCATGGACCGGGCCGGACGGGTGGGTGCCTTGCGGAGAAGGTAACGGACGACGCGGTGAATCCTTAGAGCGTTTTGAATTTTGGCCAAGGATTTCACGGACGGGGATGGGATCCATTTGTCCGCTCCTTTGCGACGGATGTCATTTTCGGGGCGTCGGCCACTCAACTTAGCTCGTCACCCTGAACCGGCCCATGGGCTGGCCGGCCGGCCAGAATCGGTCCCGCGGCAAATCTTTTGGTGTGATTCGGGTGTTTCGCGTGCCCATGATGACTGCGCTCGATTCCCTTGCGCCCTTTGGCGGCTAAGCGCCTTGGCGGCCCCGTCGCATCTGGAAATGCGTGGGCGTCTCGGCGTGGACGCTGAAGCCCATGCGCTCGTATAGACGACGCGCGGGGTTCGGCCGCAGGACCTGCAATTCGACGTGCCGGCCGGCGCGCGCGGCGTCCTCGATGACCTGCCCCACCACGGCCGCACCCAGCCCGCGATTCTGGAACGCCGGCAGAATTTCCAGCTGCGCGAGATAGCGATGATCGCGCCGGTCATGCACCTCGAACATGCCGGCCTCGTGACCGTCGACGAGAATGATCCTTTTCGCGGCGGGATCGAAATCCTCGTCAAAACGCCGCCGCTGGTCGTCCTCATTCCAGCCAAAGACCTTTTCCACGTACGGTCGCATCGTCGCGCGTTTCAGGGCGTACAACCAATCCCGATCCTCCTCCGCCGCCGGGCGGGTGATGAAAAGCGAGAGCGTGCGGGCGGGGGCCATGGTTTATCCGAGGGCTGCCCGAAGTTTCGAAATGAGCTCGTTCGCGTCGAACGGCTTCTGCACGAAGAGGCGAACCCCGGCCTCCTCGGCGGCCTGCTGCGTTTCGGCGGGCAGGTGACCCGACGCGAGAATCACGGGCAGTTCCGGACGAAGTCCCCGGATCCGGACCGTGAGTTCGAGTCCGTTCATTTCCGGCATCGACAGGTCCGTGATGACGCCGGCCAGGGGGCCGGTGAAGTTCTTGAGGGCCTCGAGCGCGTCCGAGCCGCGGGCAAAGGGCTGCACCGTGAATTCGAGACGACGCAACAGGCTGGCCGTGACCTCGCGGACGAAATCCTCGTCATCGACGAGAAAGATCGATCGGCCGGCGCCAAAGGCAGCCGGAAAGGCGCGCATCGGCGGCGTGGACGGGACCTTGGGCGCCGCCGGCGTGGGCGCCGCAGGAAAATACAGAAAGAAGGTGCTGCCGGTTCCGACCGTGCTGTCGACCACGACCGCACCGCCGTGGGTGCGCATGATCGCGTGCACCGTGGCCAGGCCGAGGCCCGTGCCTTCACCAAAGGATTTCGTGGTGTAGAACGGCTCGAAAATCCGCTGCAGCACCTCCGGCTCCATGCCGCGACCGTCGTCGCTCACCGACAGGCAGACCGTGTGCTCGGCGTGGACCTGCGGAAAACGGTCGCGCAGAATGCCGCTCGGCTGGACGCGATGCAGTTCGACCACGATCTCGCCGCCGCGGTCCCGCAGCGCGTGCACGGCATTGGTGCCGAGGTTCATCACGACCTGGTGGATCTGGCTCGAGTCGCAATTGACCGGCGGGCAGTCGGCATCGAAAAGGGTCCGGATGGTGATCGCGGGGGGAAGTTTCACCCGCAGGAGTTGCACCGCTTCCTCGACGATCGGGGCGAGTGACGCCGGTATGCGCTTGTCCTCCTCCAGGCGGCTGAATGCAAGGATGCGGGCCACGAGTTCCCGGGCGCGCGTGCTGGCCTTGCGCGCGGAGGCCAGCGCGGCGCCGGAGGGGTGCTGGGCGGGCAGGTCCATTTCCGCCAATTGGATGTTTCCGAGAATGCCCGTGAGGATGTTGTTGAAATCGTGGGCGATCCCGCCCGCCAGCCGGCCGACCGCCTCCATCTTCTGCTTCTGGCGAAGCTGTTCCTCGAGGCTGCGCTGACGCCGTTCGGCCAGATGCTGCTCGGTGATGTCGCGAAACGCGGTGATGCGCAGTTCGCGCGCGTCGTCCCGCATCACCTTGGTCTGGCATTCGGCGGGGAAGGCGGTGCCGTCGTGGCGGATGAAACGGACGTTGAAGCGCGCGCCTTCGGCCGACCCGTTCGCGTCGGGGCGGACAAAGAGTCCGACGTCGAGCAGTTCCGACTCGAGCCGTCCGATGAGTTCCGAGCGGGTGTAGCCCAGGAGCCGGGCGGCCTGATCGTTGACGTCGATGATGCGCCCGGCCTCGGTGATCAGGATTCCCTCGAACGCGGCCGCGGTGAGATTCCGGAACCGTTCCTCGCTTTGGCGCAGCGCCAGCTCCGCCTTCTTGCGCAGGGTGATGTCCTCGATGATGCCGTCGTAAAACCGGATGTCGCCCTCGCTGCCGCGGACGATGTTGGCGCTTTCGCGGACGAAGATCACGGTGCCGTCGCGTTTGCGCCACTCGGCTTCGAGGCCGTTGACCATGCCGTTGGCCTCGAGCGTCTCCCGGAAATGCCGGCGGGAGTAGGACGGTTCGTAGCCTTCGCGCTCGAGATTGCGGGTCGCCAGTTCGGCGAACGTATCATAGCCCATCATCCGCACCAACGCGGCGTTGGCAAAAAGCAGGCGGCCGTCGGGCGTCGAACGATAAATGCCGACGTTCGAGTTCTCGATGAAGTGTCGCATCCGCTCCTCGCTGGCCCGCAATTCCTCGGCCCGTTTTTCGACGAGGCGGCGCAGACGCCGGTTGGCGAACAGGGCGAGCGCGATGCCGGCGGCCGCCATGCCGAGCACCCAGATCATCCAGCGCACCCAGGCGGGCAGGGGCTCCCGCATGTCCTCGGTGACAATGAAACCCTCGATGTCCGCATGGGGCAGGGAAGGCAGAAAATGATTGATCGCGTCGGCCATGATCTGCCAGCGGCCGGGATTCATGTGGCCGATCTCGACAAAATCCGCGTCGATCAGTCCTCGAATCTTGTCCGCGCCGTAATCGAGCATCTCGGACGTCTGGCCCGGGGGACGTTCGGGCAGGGAGGTCAGGATCCAGTTTCTCACCTCGACTGGGTGGGCCAGCGCGTATTCCCAGCCGCGCATCGACGCGCGTTTCATGGCCTGGGCCTCGGCCCGGTGCGACTCGAAGTAACCGCGGCGCGCGTAAAGGCAGTCCCCGTAGAAATCGACGCCGTAGTCGCGCGGCAGGATCCAGCGCCATTTTTCGCCGCGGTTGTACTGCAGGTTGTCCGGACGGTTCATGATGAACATGTCCATCGCGTCCGCCGTTCCGGCCCCGAGTTCGTCGATGCCCCAGCGATTCGGCACGACGTGAAGTTTTTCCACGTCGAGGCCTTCCTTCTCCATCATCAGCTTCACTTCCGCGGCGAGCCGGGACGAGTCGATGGCGAGGCGGCAGGTGAGCAGATCCTTCGGACCGTGAATGTCGGAGTCGGCCAGCACGGCGATGCCGAACGGCGAGTGCTGCATCACGGCGGCCAGCACGACGACGTCGCGGTTTTCCATCCAGCGGGCCAGCAGCCCCGGCCCCTGATAGACGCCGTAGGAGGCACGTCCGTCGGTCACCTCGGTGACGCTGGGACCGCTCTTGAGGTTCTGGCGCAGTTGCACATCCAGACCCTCCGCGGCGTAGAAGCCCTTGTATTGCGCCGCATAGTATCCAGCGAACTGGTAGGAATGGGTGAACGGCAGCTGCAGCACCACATGATGCAGGTCGGGCGCGGCCCAGCCGGACGCGGGCAGCGCCAACACGAAAAGGCCCGTCAACCAGGATCGCAGGTGGGCGCTCATCGTTGATCGGGCCGGAGGATGGAGCACTTGTCGCGCGAGGACAAGTGAATCGGCGCCCGGCGCGCGAATTTGCCCCGGCTGGGCCGGTCAGCGTGCGCCGGTTTGGGCGGGCGCGGTCGGCGCGACCTCCACGGCGACCGTCTGACGGTGTTCGGCCACCACGGATACGGCCGAGGTGGTGTTCACCAGCGCCTTTTCCGCGGAGCTAAGCAGTTTCAAGCCGAGGCCGGAGCCGGCATGCAGGGTGACCGTGAAGGGAGGTTCGGCGGCGCCGAAGGTGATTCCGCGACTTTCCTGGCGGGGCAGCCAGGGAGTGTACAGCGCGACGGTGGCACCCCGGTAGTGAAAGTTGGGCTGGAGGTGCGTGATGACCGCGTCGAATCGCAGGCGCGCCGCGTCGCGCGGGATCGCAAAGGTGACGAAGAAAACCCGCGCGCCCTCGACGATCGGGAAATCGGAAAGCACGGCGTACTCGACGTGACCGCCGGATGCCGGCGGGTAGGTGTTGGGACCGATCTGCAGTTTGAGGTCCTCCGCGCGGGCCGCTTCGTCGGAGTCGGCGAAATCGCTGTCCGCATAGATCGGATAGCGGATCCAGACCATGCCCATGTGACCGGGATCCTCGGACTCGACGTACTTCAAAGTGCAGCGATCGGACACGAGCGTCAGATCCTTGCCCACGGTCAGATCCACTTTTTCCGCGACGATCTTGAACGGATTGACGAGCTTGTTGGGGTCCGTGATTTCCCGGTCGCTCCGGCCGGGGGCGACGACGAACAGGACAACTGCAACGAGCAGCAGGTTTCTCACGCCCCCAACCTAAACGATCCGGGAACCTTGTCCAGCGACCGGACGGGTGGGCACGGAACCTGATTTGGCTTGGCAAGGCGAACCGGCCTGACAACCTGAACGCTTCGGTTTTTCGCGGCCTACCGGACCATGTGTATCCCTAGTTCCAGCACCGGTGCGACCGAAACCCGCGCCCGCCCTTGAGGCCTCAGCGCCCCGCCGCCCCGATCCGTCGTTCGCTTTAACCCCATCGAACCATGCGTTACTACTACACGGATGCAGCCAATCAACCGGTCGGGCCCTGCGAGTTGGAGCAGTTGCAGGCGCTGGCGGCCGAGGGAAAGATCACCGATGCCACCTCCGTCATTCCGGAGGGAGCGCAAGTCTGGACCACCTACGGCGCCGTGAAGCCCGGCGCCATTCCGGCTCCGCCGCCGGCACCGCGGAAGCCGGTCGACGCCTTCAAGATCGCGACGATCCTGGGCGATACGGTGGGCGGACTGCTTGGTCTGCTCGCCCGTCTCCTCACGCCGGCGCTGCTCAAGAAAACACTCATCTTTTGCCAGCGATTCGGGCATTTCGCCGTCCTGGCCGGCGCCACGCTCGGACTGGTGGCGGCCTTGGTGGCTTCGATCCAAAACCACACGATGTCTTCCTTTGCCAAGGAAGGCGTCGTATTCGTGATCGCGGTGGCCGTCGCCCAGTACTCGGCGCAACGTTTTCTCAATGCCGCCGACACCCTGATCGCGGCGTCGCCGACGCGCCTGGCGTCGAAATCGTTTCTCGATTGCGTCGGACTTTTTGCGGCGCTCGGCGCTTTGGGCGCCCTCGCGGGGGGAATCTACGTGTCGATTCAGGCCGACCAGCTCTATCCTGCGATCACTGGCCTTGTGATCGGCACATTCCTGACGTTCCTGGCCCTGATCGCGCTCAACCCGGGGGAGGCGAATGTCGCCCTGGAAGGCGGGGCCTCGGCCGGCGAGGAGGCGATCGCGGTGTTTTCATTTTTCAGCAAGGCCTGGTTGCGCCTCGTGCCGCTCGTGTTTTTCACCCTGACGGCTCTCGGCGTGATCGGCATCATATTTTCGTTTTCCGACAACGGGCGGATCATGGCCGACAACCTGATGACGTCCCTTGGCCTGCCGGTGGGGGCCATTCCGATGGCGGGAACCTCGGCGGGCACGGCAGTGGTCCTGCTCGGCTGCCTCGTTCCGGTCCTGTTTTACCTCGGATTCCTGATTTCCTACCTGATCATCGACCTGTTGCGCGCCCAGCTGTCGATTCCGGGCAAGCTTGATGCCTTGAAGAAGTCCTGAAGCGGGACGGAGTCTTGGGCCCACGAATCGGCACGAAAATGGCTATCAGCACGGAAACGCGCCGTGGGTTCGCTCCTTCGGGTGAAACGCGTCACGCATTGAAGAACCGGGAGACCGTTGAGTTTGCCGGCGCTGGATCGGAGCGTTGGTCCCTCAACCGTCAACTTTCAACCTTCAACGACGAATCAGACACGCTTCGCGGGATTGATTTCCCGCGACGCTGAGCTACGCCTTGGGGAAGCCCGACCGCGATGTCCTTCAAGCCACCGCCGCCACCCCCGCCTCCGCCCGGCGGAACGTCTTCGCCTGTGCCGCCGCCCCCGCCGCCACGCGGACCGGTTCCCCCGCCGCCACCTCCGGGTGCATCGGCTCCACCGGTGCCGCCACCGCCGCGACCGCCGGCGGCTCCGATTCCACCGCCGCCCGCACCGGTCGCATCGACGCCACCCGTTCCGCCTCCCGCGCCACCCGTTTTGGCGCCACCGATTTCGCCTCCCGCTTCGCCCGTTTCCGCACCGCCGATTCCTCCGCCGGCTGCGCCCGCTCCGGTCGCCGCGTCTCTTCCGGAACCGGTGCCGCTGGCGGCTCCGTTGGTGACTCCGACGCCGGACGATTATTCCGACGCCACCGTGCCGCCGATGCCGGTCTCCAAGCCCGCCCCGCCGCCGGCCTCTCCACCTCCTGAGTCGGCGAAACCGATTCCCCGCCTCGCTCCGAAGCTCAAGGCTCCACCGCCGGCACCGGCTTTTCCGATGAGCCGCGCGCCGACCACGCCCGCGCCCGCGACGGAAGCAGCGCCTCCTGCCAAGTCATCTGCAGCGCCGATCATCGTCGTCGCCGTGGTGATGGGATTGTTGCTCGTCGGCGCCGCCGGCGCGGCCTATTTCCTTTTCTTCCGCCATCGCGGCGGCACTCCCACGGCGGAGCAAATGGTGGCGGGGGTCCAGCGTGCGCTGGCGAATCCGGCCCTGGGGGTTTCCGATTTGTCGACGTCGCTGGCCAGCACCGACTCCGATCACGCGGAAATCGATTATCACGCCTCTGCTGTGCTGAAGGATCCCCTTTTCGAAAGCGTCGACGGGACCGAGGTCCTCAAGAACGATCTCAATCTCGACCCCGAGGCGTGGGCCAAGGCCCGCTCTGCCGTGTCCGGCAAGGAGGGCGCGCACATTCTTGAACTCGCCGGATTGAAAGGCGTCGATGACTCCCTGCTCACCACGGTCTATCTCAAGCAGGTCGCGGCGCCGGGATTGAAATTTCCCATCGCCGGCCACCTCAAGGCGACGCGATCGGGCGGCGCGTGGCAGGTGGACCCGTCCGGTCCGCCGCCGAAGCCGGCGCTCCCGGCCGGACAGGCCCGCGCGAAATTCTCCGGGCCCACGGCCGTCGTGTCCGATGCGACCGAGATGGGCAAGTTGCGCGAACTCGCAAAGACGCAGGCGGACCTGCCCGCAAAAGTGGAGCAGGGGAGACAGGCGCTGGTCGAGGAGCACAAGGCGAATCTGGACAAGGCCGTGGCGCAGCTCGCGGATGAACTGGCGCCCGGCACGCTGTTCGCCGGCACCGCCACCGGTTCGGGCTCGAGCGAGCGGCTCTGGCTGGAAATCACGCGCGTGCAGGCCGACGGGCACCAGATTTTCGCGGCCCTCCGAAATTCCGGCGGCTGGCTCGATCAGCGTCCATTTCGCGGAACCTACGGCGCGAATCCGGACGACGGCACCCTGACCGTCACGCTCACCACCCAACGCAATCAGATGGTGAAAAAGGCCGGCCCGTTTTTAGACCGAAATGAGGGCTGGCAGATCATTTTCACTTTTGCGGACGGCAAGCTGACGGGACATTCCGGCGAATTCGACTACCGCTTCACCAAACTCGCCGCGGCCCAGGCGACGTCAGCGCGGTCGGAACTCGATGGCGAGGCCGACATGATCCGGATGGCGTTGGGCGCGGGAAAGGTGTTCCGCGGAACCGTGAAACCCAAGGCGGGCGGAGACGGTTTGGAACTTGAACTGCGGTTCAACCGGCTGGACGCCGATGGCAGCGCGCTGGGATTGGTGGTGACGACGCCGTCGCATCCGGCCTGGCAGCGGGCGTTTCGCGGTACGATCATCGGGAATTCGTTCCGGGACGAGGGCTGGCCGATTCATCTGGAAACGGCCGCACGCGACTATGTGAAATCCGCTTCCGGCAACGCGATCCTGTCGACGCACGAGGGCTTCGACGTCTCCCTGAAGCTGGCGGATGGCCGGCTGGTGGGCTCGAGCAGGGATTTCAACTGGGAGTTCGTTCCCGTCTCGACCGAGGCGGTGACCAAGCAGGACGCCGACCTGGCCACCTTGAAGAAGCAGATTTTTGCCCTGGTGAAGAGCGGAACGTCGTATTCCGGCAAGGCGCATGCGGACGGAAGCGACGACAGCGAGCGCGTGCGGTTGCGGTTCACGATGGTGGACCAGCGCAGTGGCCTGGTGGAGGCCTTGCTCGAATCGCAGGAGACGAGCGGGCTGAACCGGGAGTTCAAGGGCGGCGTGGATTTGCAGGACGGCAAACTGATGTTGCCGGCCAACGGGCACGTGCGCGGCCGTCCGGGCCGGGCGGTGCATCTGCCGGCGTTTGTGGACGGCACCGCCGATGCGTCGCTCAGTCTGACCACCGACGGCGACAAATTGATCGTGGAGGTTTTGCCGTCGGGTTGGGTGTTGGAGTTGCATTGAGCGGTCAGCGTATTCTCGACGTAGGTGGAGCGCGACGTCCCGGCGCGCTTTTCCCCCAACCGGCCCGGAGGTCCGGTTCCACCATTCGGCAATCCGGTCGAGTGCCGCCCCTCTTTTTCTTTGCCGAAGTCGTGCGCCGTCGCGCAATCTGAACCCGTGGCGAAGCCATTCCAAGATCTTGTCATCCTTGCCGCCGGCATGGGCAGTCGTTTCGGTGGTGTGAAGCAGGTGCAACCGGTCGGCCCCGATGGGGAGCTGATCATCGAATATTCGGTGTTCGACGCCCGTCGCGCCGGATTCGATCGGGCCGTGCTGGTGATCCGGCGCGACATCGAGAAGGATTTCCGGGCGGCGATCGGACGGCGTCTCGAAAGTCACGTCGACGTGCACTACGTGTTTCAGGAACCCGGGCCGCAGGCCGCCGGGCGCACGAAACCCTGGGGAACGGGACACGCGGTCCTCGCGGCGGAATCCGCGGTGCGGGGAAATTTCGCCGCGATCAATGCCGATGATTACTACGGTCCATCGGGATTCGCCGCGCTGGCCGACCAGTGGCGTCAATCCGCGGGCGCACGAAAACCGGAATACGCGTTGGTGGGATATCGACTGGCCGAGACGCTGTCCGAGCACGGCTCGGTGAGCCGGGGCGTCTGCGCCACCGACGCGGCCGGCCGCTTGCAGGGCATCACGGAAATGACGCGAATCGAGCGCACGGCCGACGGCATTCGCGCGGGCGAGCAGTCGCTCACGGGCGACGAACGGGTCTCGATGAATTTTTGGGGATTCACCCGCGAGGTGTTTCCGCAGCTGGCCCGGCAGTTCGCGGAATTCGTCCGGACGCGCGGATCGGATCCGAAGTCCGAGTTCTATCTTCCCACGGCGATCGACGAGCTCAACCGGACACGAGAGGCCGACGTCGTGCTCCTGAAAAGTTCGGATCGGTGGTTCGGGCTTACCTACCGTGAGGATTTGGCGGCGGCAAAAAGTGAAATGGCGGGCCTCATCGCCGCGGGCGTCTATCCCGCGCCACTCTGGGGCTGAAGCGGCAGGTCGAGGACAAAAGAGCTGCCGCGTTCGCTCGTGGTTTCGAGGCGCAGGTCGGCACCAATCTGACGGGCGAGCAACCGGCTGATCGCGAGGCCGAGGCCCGAGCCGCCTGGCCGGCCGCTGCGACCGGGTTGAAAAAGATGCTCGCGAATCGCCGGCGAGATTCCCGTGCCTTCGTCGGCGACGATCAGCCGAAGGCGTCCATCGGTCGCATCGAGCCGGACTGTGACCGTCGCACCGGCGGGCGTGGCGGCGAGCGCGTTCTGCACGAGATTGTGCGCGATCAGGCAAAGCAGGCTGCCGCGGTGGCTGTCGATCATGCCGGCGAACGTGCAGTCGACGGTGAAGGCGACGCCCTTGGCGGACGCGGCGGGCGCGTGGCGCTCGCGGATGATCGCGGCCAGTTCGGGGCCCGAGTATTCGTAGCTCGCGTTGGCGGAGGTGTCGGACAGCAACGCCACGGTGTCGCGGATCATGCGCTGCAGGCGTTCCGCATAGTCGGTGGCGGCATGCCAGTGCGGACTGTCGGCGCCGGCCTCCCGGGTGGCGACGAACGAGCGCAGGCCCTCGACCGAGCCCTGCATGCCATGAATGAGATGCGAGGCAATCTGGCCGATGGCCGACGCCTTGGCCGCGAGGGTCAGCTCGAAATTGATGCGAGCCAGTCGCTCGGTCCGCTCCTCCACGACGCGTTGCGCGCGCTGGAGTCCGATCGCGGCGCCGGTGAGCAGCAGCGCGATCAGGAGGGTGCCGACTCCGAGAATGGCATAGGCCTGGCGATCGGTACGCCGGTCGATCAATTCCAGTTCCCGCGCCAGCGGGCGGGCGTCGATGAAGTAGCGGACAAACCCGCGCGGCGGATTGGCCGGTCCGCCCGGCAGGGCGAGCAACACTTCGAGGACAGGCGCGCCCGGCTGATCGCGACCGACGCCGGAGAAATATTGGTCGAGCGGGAACGCCGGGTGATATCGACTGATCGGAACGCCGCCCTGCAGGCGCAGAAAGTCGTCCGTGGGCAGTTCGACGAGAATTTGCGTCGAGGGGACGGCATCGAGGGTGTTGCCGGAGGCATCGAAGACCGCGACGCCGAGCATGCCGGGCTGCTGGGCACTGCGCAGGAGGGCGGTGACCGACAGATTTCGTCCGCCGGAATCGGTCTCCGCGAGTTGCTCCAGCGCCATCGGATAGAGAACGGCGGCGTTGCGTTCGATGATCTTGGCGTGAATTTCCGCGCGCAAATCCGAACGCAGCCACAACACGAGGGCCGCAAACGTGGCCGCGAGCAGAACGCCGGCCGCGAACGCGGCGAGCGCATAGCGGCGGACAGGGCGGGCCAGCGGGGAACTCACTCGATGTTCTCCGCCGCCGGCAGCGGCAGTTTGAGTTGCTGGATCGCGGCGTCGAACAGCAACCGGCGCTGCGCGGGCGACAGTCCGGGCTGCAGGATCGCCGTGTGGTAGTCCCGGTAACGCTCCCAGTTTTCCTCTTCCTGCCGGGCGCGTTCGAAGTCGCCGAGCAGATCGTCAACCGACTTGCGTCCGCCCTGGCGCGCGTACGCGGCGAGCGCGAGCCGCAATCCGGCCAGTTCGCGGTTCAACCGGCCGATCAGGTCGAGCTGCAACTGGTTGAATTCGTCCACCGAGATGTGCAGTCCCTTCGGCGCGACGGGCGTGGCCGGCGTGCCGCGTCGGAGCCAGTCGGGCGTGCGGTCGGCGGCCGTGACGGGAGCCGGAGTCGCGTCCTCGGGTGCCTGCGCCCCGCGCGCGAGCGTATCGTAGAGGGTGCGCAGGACCTCGACCTTGTGCTGATGATAACGATTGATCTGCTCCGCGAGTTCGGCGGGCAGCGCGGGCGGCGCCGGCGGCCCGGGAGGATCGGGCTGCTGCGCCAGTTCGGAGCGGATCTGGTCCGCCGCCGTTTCCAGCCGCTCGAGCGCGGGGACCTGCGCTTCGCTGAAATGCTTCAGCGCGGCCGCCCGTGCCGACGGTTCCGTCTGCAGCGCCGATCGCAGCGCCGCGACCAGGGCGTCGATCTGCGCCGACTTCTCCGTCACGTAGGCGCTGATGTGTCCGGCGAGCGGAGCGGGCAGATTGGAAATGAAGCGGAGCCGGGCCGTTTCCGGAGAAAGATTGACCGGCCACCCCGCCGATGAATTTGCGCCACTCGCGGTGGTCTCACCGGGAGCGGCATCGATTTCCGCCGCGCGTTCCAGCAGCAGGCGGCGCTGGGCGGGCGGAAGGCCTTCCTGGAAATACGCGGCGCCGCGGAGGGCCCGGGCGTCGCGCTCCCGGGTGGCGGAAGTGCCGGGGTAACGCCAGGCGGCGCTCAATTCCCAGTCGACCGAATACGCCGGACGACCGAGCACGTTGCTGCCCTGCAGATCGAGCCGGAGCTTCTCGGCCGTGCGTTCGAGTTCCTCCAGGGCTGGCGCCTGCGCCCGCGCGAATTCGGCGAGCCGCGCGGCGCGCGCGTTGGCGTCGAGCGTCTGGACGGCCGCGAGGGTGGCACGGAGTTCGTTGACCTGCGACGCCTTGCTGGCGCGATAGGCCTCGAGGCGATCCGCGAGCGGGAGCGGAAGATCGTTGGCGGCCAGGCGCAGCGCGAGCACCGGATAGAAGAGGTCGCCTGCAAAGACGTCGACGCCGGCGGGGGCGGGACGTCCGGACACGAACGGCGGCAGGACGCGAAGTTCGGTGCCGAGTGGCGGCGGCACGGGCGGAAAAAACACCCAGGTCTGCGGTTTCCGCTCGATCGGATTGTTTTCGTAGACGGTCGACGAGGGTGTGAGAAACCGCACGCCGTCCCAGACCGGGGGCGAGTCCTTTGGCGGAGCGGGCGAAGTCGGGGCGGCATCTTCCGCCGCGAACGCGCGTCCGGCGAGCAGCGCGAGCGTCAGGATTCCGCCGAGCAATCGGTGACTATTCGGCCTGGCGGTCATGGCGAAGGCGATAACGCAGGAACTCGCGAGTGACGCCAAGACGGCGGGCCGCGGCGGACACATTGTGGTTGGTCTCGCGCAGGGCCTCATCGACGAGCGCGTCGATCACCTCCTCGATCTGGAAGCCCTCCGGGGGCAGGCGCCATTGCGGGTTGCGCCAGCCGGGCGGGGCGGCGGGGTCGGGCGGCCCCAGGTGCGCAAACTCGAGCGGACCTCCGCGTCCGAGGATCAACTCCCGCTCGATCTCGTGGGCGAGCTCGCGCGCATTGCCCGGCCACGAATGCGTGCGCAGGCGGTCGGCACCGGCCGGCGAGATCGCGGGGCACTTGAGGCGGTGACGCCGGGCGATCCGCTCCAGGAGATGTTGCGCGAGGGCGGCGAGATCCGGCTGGCGCTCGCGCAGCGGGGGCAGCGCCAGCGGCAGAAGCCGTAGTCGGTGAAAAAGGTCTTCGCGAAACGAGCCTTCCTCCACGAGGTCCTCGAGCGGGCGGTTGGTTGCAGCGATCAACCGGGCGTCCACGAGTATTTCCTTCGAGGCGCCGATCCGGCGGATCGCGTGGTCCTCGACGGCGGTGAGGACCTTCGACTGCACCGCGGGCGCCAGGGCTCCGATCTCGTCGAGAAACAAAGTGCCGCCATCGGCGGCCTCGAACAGGCCGATCCGGGCCGCGCGGGCGTCGGTGAAGGCGCCGCGCTCATGACCGAAGAGTTCGGATTCCGCGAGCGACTCGGGCAGGGCGGCGCAGTTGATATTGATGAAGGGACGATGGGCGCGCGGTCCCTGCCGGTGCAGCCAGCGCGCGAGCAGGCTCTTGCCGGTTCCCGTTTCACCTTCGATCAGGACCGGAGGCAGCCGGCTGACGAGGCGCCGGTCGGTGGCGAGAATCCGTTCCAGCTGTTCCCGCACCGGGGCCAGGCTGTCGCCGAAAAACAGCTCGTCGCTGGCGGCATCGCTGGCCCGGACTTCGTCCCGTCGGGCGCCGACGCGTTTTTCCCGGCAGCGCAGAAAGGCCAGCGGCAGTTCCTCGGGCTCGAACGGCTTTGTGAGGTAGTCGCCCGCGCCGAGGCGCATCGCTTCGACCGCCTTCCGAATGCCGCCGAACGCGGTCATCACCACGACGCCGGTGTTTTCCGAGATGCGCCCTTCGCGCAACAGGTCCAGGGCCTCGCCGTCCGGGAGATGCAGATCCACCAGCGCGTAGTCGAAACGGAGATTGGCCAGGGCCTGCCGGGCCTGTTCGATCGTGGTCGTCTCGGTCACTTCCGCACCGAGCTGGCGGAGGTGACCGGCGAGGCGGCGCCGGAGCATCGAATCGTCCTCCAGCAGCAGGACCTCGCAGCCGGGGTTCAGCTCGGTCTCGACAGGCATGTTCGATTTCATGCGAACACCGGACGGAATCGCATCAACACAATTTTGTGGGTGCGACGTGGTGGGCCGAAACGAGTCTCCGGTCGCCTGCAACCAATCGTCGCGGGTCGCGCTGCGGAAATTGGTTGCAGGCACCCAATGCCGCGCGCCCGAAGTCGCGGCCACCGGGCCGCAATCGACGCGATTAGCCCCGGGAGGTGAGGTATTTGGGCGCCGTTTCCGTCGCTGGCATGCGCGATGCAGGGATGGGTGCGTGCGTTTCCCTTTCGTGCGAAAAAAATGTTTCGTCGCTGCGGCGATGACGCGAATTCGGATCGAATTGCCCCATGCGAAAAGGTTTCGCGCTTGCGGGAGGACGAAGCACCGCCTCACGCTAGAGGCACCTGATCGCCGGTTTCTCCTCCCCGAACTGCCGGCATTTTTGCCGGCAGGGTTTCCCTGGCTCCTCCCTGTTTCCGCATGATCCCACGTCGCACCCCTGACTGGATTCGGCCCGCTGTTCTGGCCATCGTTTCCCTTGCCACCGCCGCCGCCCTGGCCGCGCCCGATTCGATCGACTCGGTCGAAAAGGCGGCCGGCGACTGGGTGAAGATGCGCGTCGAGACGGCGCGCCTGAACTCGGAATGGAGCAGCCAGCGCGAGTTGCTCGAATCCCTGGTCGCCAGCACCAAGGAGCGGGCCGGCGCGCTCGAGACGCAGCGCGACTATCTTCGTTCGAAGACCGCCGAGGAACGGAACGAGATCGCGGCGGCCACGGAGGCGAACCGCAAGTCGGCCGCTGCCATGCAGGACGCCGAGAGCTCGTCCCGCGCCCTGGCGGAAAAAGTCGCGGCATTGCGCCGGCGCCTGCCGCCGCGGCTTTCCAGCGCGCTGGATTTGCCGTACCGCAGTCTCGCGGCGGAAAACCTGGGGGCGAGCGACCGCATGCAATTTGTGATGACGATCCTCAACCGATGCGTGGAATTCAATCGCGTCATCACGGCGGACGAGGAACTCGTCAGCGTCGACGGGAAAAACACGCAGCTACTGCCGGTGGTTTACTGGGGGCTCAGTCACGGCTATGCGTATGACCGGGTCAGCCGCCAGGCCTGGCTGGGTCGACCCGATGGGGACGGATGGAAATGGTCGCCGGTCGCCAACGGTCCGGCGGCGATCGAGCGCCTCGAGGCCATTGCCCAGGGAAAGGCCGAACCGGCGTTCATCGTCGCACCGGCGCAACTGAGTCACCTCGAATCGACCGGAACCCGCTGACGCCATGAACCGATTCCGAGCCATACTCTTTTCCTTCCCGGCCTTGGTCCTGGCGGCGACGATGTCCGCCGAGGAGCCCGTGGCCATTCCCTCGGCGGAGACCTCCATCACGATTCCGGCGTCCGGCGACGCGGGGAAGCCGGCGCTGGATGAGGCCCTGAACCGCGCGAAGGCGGACTATGCGGAGCGCCTGCGGATCGCCGGAGACAAGTTGAATCAGGCGCGCGAAACGATTGCCCGGGAGAAGGCTCCGCTGCTGACGGCGTTGCGCGAGGCCGATGACCGCGTGGTCGCCGCCCAAACGGAGACCGCGCGGCTGGAGGCGTTGCAGGAGAGTGCGGCCGACACCAAGACCAAGCTGGGCCGCGAGGCCGACGGCTATCGCAAGGGCGATGCCTTTTTGCGCACGCTGGCGCAGGATGGACTGGCGGCTTATCGCGACGGCATGTTGCCCGGGGAAAAGGACGCGTTTACTTCGCGCGTCGACGCGTTGTGGGCGGCAACCTCCGATCACGACCGGCCGGTGGCGGAAAAGGGAGCGGCGGATGTAGCGGCGTTCCTGTTCGAGCGGGTCGATTCCACCTTGGGTGGCGAGCGGCTGCCCGGTGCGTCCCTGATCGAGGGCGACAATCATCTGGAGACCGGCGCGTTTGCGCTGCTTGGCCCCGAGGTGTTTTTCCGGGCCGATCGCGACGGACGTGCGGGCACGGTGCGCTGGCGCGAGGGGTCGGATCACCCCGTGACCCATCCCGTGGCGACATGGACGACCGCGTCGTCGGCGGCGCTCTTTGACGGCAAACTGTCGGAGATTCCGGCCGATGCGTCCGGCGGGCGCGCATTGCGTTTGGTCGAGGCGAAGGGCACGCTGTGGGAGCACATCAACAAGGGTGGCGTGGTTTCGTATGCGATTTTGTGCGTCGGCGCGATCGCGGTCCTGATTGCGCTGATGAAGTTGCGCGACCTGGCGCGATTTGGCGTCAACTCACCCGCTGAGATCGAACGCTGTCTTCAGGTCATGGTCACCGGCAACCCCACCGAGGCGGATCATGCCGTGGCGTCCTTGAAGCCTGCCTGTCGCGAGATCCTGGCGGCCGCGGCCCGGCATGCCGGGAAATCCCGCGCGCGCCTCGAGGAGCATCTTCAGGCGGTGCTGCTCGCGCAGCGGCTGCAACTGGAGCGTCGTCTGCCGTTGCTGGCCGTGATCGCGACGGCGGCGCCGCTCATGGGCCTGCTCGGCACGGTGACAGGCATGGTGCGCACCTTCGCGCTGATCACGGTCTTCGGCACGGGCAACGCGGCGAAACTCGCGAGCGGCATTTCGGAGGTGCTGGTGGCGACGGAACTGGGTCTGATGGTGGCGATCCCGTCGCTCGTGGTGCATGGCTTCCTGGCGCATCGCGTGCAGAAGAATCTGGGTTTGCTGGAACGTTACGCGGTGCTGGCCATGGCGGAGCTGCAGCCGGATCCCGCACCGGAGGAGGCGGCGACATGAGCGACGTCGCGGCCTTGTTCGACCGGGGCGGACCGGTGATGTACGCCATCCTCGCGCTGTCGGTGCTCGTGTACACGCGGTGCTTTCATCTTTTGCTGACGCTGCGGCGGCGCGCCGGCGAATTGCGGCGGGCGCAGCGGGACGGACGGTGGACCGTGCGGATGCTGCGCGATCGCCAGGGCGAGGTCCGCGAATTTTTCAGCCGGCAACGCCTCGTGCTCGGCTCGCTCATCGCGGCGGCGCCGTTGCTGGGATTGTTGGGGACGGTGAACGGCATGATGAAGACTTTCGGCAGCCTGGGTGACGGCGGCGGACAGAAATCAATGGAAGGCCTGGCCCATGGCATTTCCGAGGTTTTGGTCGCGACGGAATCCGGGCTTGCCGTAGCCATTCCCGCCCTGCTGCTGGTGTACGTCGGGCACCGGCTCGCCGGTCGGCAGGTGCAGACGCTGGTCGGTTGGGAACAGGCCCTGCGCCGGGAGGGCCGGGGATGATCGGCCGCGACTCCCATCGAAACCGATTTGAGGTCACGCACATCGACATGGTGCCGATGGTGGACTGCGTGATGGTGCTGCTGATTTTCCTGATGATCAGCAGCGCGTTTCTGAACGATCCCGGCGTCGAAGTGCAGAAACCCGAGGTCTCCGGCTCGCGCACGGCCGAGCAGAACCTCTTGCTCATCGCGATTTCCGCCGACAACCGGATCTTTTTCGATGGCCAGCAGATCCGGACGGATCAGGTGGCGGCCGCATTGAAACAAGCGGCGATCGGTCGGTCGCCCACGCTGATCATCCGGGCCGACCGCTCGGCGAGCCACGGCACATTTGCCGAGGTCTATGCCGAAGCGAAACGCGCGGGCATCACGCACGTCCAGTTCGCCACGAGCCGGGCGGAGGGATCCTGACATGTCCACCCGCACGCTTCCCCAATTCATCTTTGCGGCGGAAAACACGCCACGGCCGGCGCGGGTGGTGGACTTCATTCTGGGCGCGGTCCTGGGCTGCGGATTCACGGCGATGCTCTTTTCGGCGATCGCGTATTCGGAGCACTTCAAGCCGCATCAGGCACCGCCGCCCCTCGCCGATCTCGCGGCCGTGGCCGCGCCGCTGGAAGCGCCGCCCCCGCTGCCGTCCCACGAAAATGCGCCCGAGGCCCCGGCGCCGGCGGGGCTCGATCTTCCGGCTCCGTCGAGCACGGCCACGGTCAAGGATGCGGCGTCGCTGCTGCCGGAGTTCGTGCTCCTCCCGAGCAAGGCCGAGTCCGCCATGCCTTCGGCCTCGATCGATCTGCATCTGCCCAACCAGTTTCGTCCGCGGACCTACATGCCGGCCGACAATCTGCGCATCTACCAGCGGCAGGATGTCGACCGGGTCGCTTCGATCATCTCGGAGAAAAAGCCGTACGTCGACCGGCGTGACATGGGCAGCGACGTTCTCCACTTGAACCTGATCTGGGTCGTCGAGGCCGACGGCACCGTGAGCAACGTCACGATCGGGCAGACCTCGGGGAATCCGAAGATCGACGGCATCATGGTGGAGGCGATCAAGGAATCCCTCTTCTCGCCGGCGATGAAAGGCGGGCGCCGGGTTCGCATGATGACCTCGCAGTCCATCAAGGTGAGCTTCAGCGGCGGCGACCTCTTTCACTGAGCATTTTTCCATGAGAATCCCTTTTATCCTTACTCTTCTCGCCGCGGCGGCGATTCCGCTTCGCGCCCAGCTCGACCAGCTGGAGACGGAATACGTCCGCAAGCAGGTGGACTCGATGCGCTCGGATGATTCCGGGAAGACCTCGGGCAAGCCGGATCCGAAGCGGATCATCAATGAAACGAAGAGCCTGTTGAAGGAGCGCGAGCCGGAGATGACGGCGGAGGAATACGCGCTTTACGAGAAGGTGACCCTCCTGTTGTCGAGCCAGCCGGAATTCGCGATCAAGCTGCTGGAGGCCATGACCACCGACAAGGCGTCGCCCAGTCCCGCCTTCGAGTTCATGCTGGGCAACGCGTACTATTCCGCGAACAAGAACGACAAGGCCGAGGTGCATTTCCGCAATGCGGTGAAGAAGTATCCGACCTTTGTGCGCGCCTGGGACAATCTTGGCGTGCTGTATTACTCGAAGGACAATTTTTCCGAAGCGATCGGGTGCTTTTCCCAGGCGGTGGCGCTGGGCGACCATGAGCCCACCACCTTCGGATTGCTCGGCTACAGTCTGGAACGATCCGACAACGCCGTCGGCGCCGAAATGGCGTACATGCAGGCCCTGGCCGGCGATCCGAGAAACGGCGACTGGCTGGAGGGGTTGTTGCGCGTGTACGTCGACAGCCGCCAGTATGGCCGCGCGGAATCGCTCGTGAAGTCGCTGATCAAGATTCGTCCGGGCGAGGCGCGATTCTGGCAGACTTACGCCGGAATTCTCGTGGCCGAAAACAAGCCGCTGGACGCCACGATCATTCTGGAGTCGGCGGCGGGTTCCGGATTCGCGGGTCCGGCCGAGCTCTCGCTGCTGGGTGAACTTTACGCCGCCCAGGGCTTGCAGGAGGAGGCGGCCACCACCTTCGGCAAGGTTCTTGCGGTCAGTCCGGATCTGGGCGAGCGCAAGCTGATCAACCTCGCGCAGGTGCTGACGCAACAGGGCAAGTTATCGGCGGCCGACGACGTGCTGCGCCGCCTGCCGGATTCCCCCGCGGACAGTGCGCGCGTTTCATTTTTGTTCGCCCGTTCCGAACTCCAGATGGCGCGTCATCAGTGGCCTCAGGCCCGTCTCGGAGTGCAGGAAATCCTGCGCCGGGAGCCGCTCAACGGCAACGCGCTGCTCACGCTCGGCCGCGTTTATCTCGCGGAAAACGACCCGGCGCAGGCGATGCTGGCGTTCGAATCCGCGTTGCCGATTTCGGGTTCCACCTATACCGCGAGCCTGGAACTGGCGAATCTCGAGCTGCGCAGCCGGCACTACGACAAGACCGTCACCTATCTGGAAAAGGCGCTCGCGATCGAGCGGACGGATGCGGTGCTCGATTTCCTCACGCGGGTCAGGGCCCTGGCGGCGAAATAGGTCCCTGGCTCCGATCGCCAATCTTCACTTTCACCCATGAACTCGAAAAAAACGCTTTCCCTGCTGCTGGCGGTGTCGGCCGTGCTGGCTTTTCCGCCCTCTTCCGGTGCTGCGACGGATTCGGCTCCGAAAACCCACACCTTGTTCATGGGTGTCGACCTGACCGTCGAATACCAGGGCAAGATGTACCCGGTGCGCGACGTGGCCGGCGACAATTTCGTCATTTCGGTGGACGGCAAGAACGTCGAGGTCCGGGCCCGTTACGGCCCGGTGAAGATCAAGATCGAGCGCGCGCTCAAGATTTCCGGGGTGACGGCGACCGTGGCGGAAATGAAGACCGACCGCGTCTACACGCCCGGCAACGATCCGGGTCGACGCATGATCGAGGCGCAGAGTCAGGTCATCGCCTCCCAGCAGGCGGTGGCCTCGGCGGCGGCAGTTTATGCCGGGGCGCAAATCCAGGCCCATGCTCTCGGAAGGTCGATGCAGCACGGAGACGCCGGCATGCCGGCGCTGGGCCCGTCTCCCGCGGATGCCGAGCACAGTCTCAGCGTGGCGGGAGCAAACGCGAACGGAAGTTACACGCAGGCGGATTCCCTCAGCTCGGAGTCGCGGCGTGAGGCGGCAGAGGGGATGTACGACGCGATCGATGTGTCGTTCCAGATCGGCTCCGAGCAGGTCGTGGCGTATCCCTATGTGATCGCCCTCGTCGAGTTTCACGCGCCGGACGCCAAACCGGGTGCGGAGCAGAACTGGGTCTACGCGAAGGCGCTGTCTCCGCTCGAAGCGAAGACGCACCACGTCACGATCCACGAAGGCGGGTTTCCGCCGGGCTACGTGATCGACAGCTGCCAGCTGCACATTTTCGACCGCGGGCGCGAGATCGCGAGCACGGTGTCGGACAATCAGGTGCGCCTGACGAGCAAGGAGACTTTCGCCTATCTCCTGCTGAATTATCTCGGCAGCCACAAGGGTGAGACGCTCACCGCGAGACCCGCGATGGGGAAGCCCGCTCCGGAGGTCGCAGCCCAGCTCGCGCCGGCCGATCTCAGCCGCACCTACTACGTCAAGGTGGCGGCCGACGGCAATCCCGAGGGCACCTTCGAGGACGCGAACCTGCGCACGCCCGCCGGCGGCGCGATGGCTCCGGTGCTGGGAGGAGTGCGTTACTATCCCGAGTTGAAAAACGGACGCGCCGTCGAAGGCGTCGCGGAAGTTCGCCTCAGCAGCCTGGCCCTGTAGCGGGGCCGTCGTCATGTGCGCTTGAGGTTTCGACGCCCATGAAAACTTTTCCACCTGACACGGATCGCATTTCAATCCGGCTGACGTGGCTCGTCGCACTCGTCGCGACGGTCCTGCTGGGGTTTGGTCGCCTGTACGCCGAGGGCGAGGCGAAGACCCACACGTTGTTCGCCGGGGTCGACATATCGGTGTCGGAACAAAAGGAACTGCACCCGGTGGAGGACGTGCGGGACGGATCGTTCATCATACATGTCGGCGGCAAGGAAGTGAAGATCGCCAGCCGCTGGGGCAGCCTCGGCCTGAAGGTGGCTCCGGCGATGAAGATCTCCGCGGAACCGGCCCAGATCGGGAATCTGGTCTTCGAGCGCGCCTACACCCCCGAGAACAATCCCGCGCAAAAGTTCGCCCGCCAGCAGGGCGAGCAGGCCGCCGTACAGCAGGAAATGGATCAGACGATGAACATGCTCTATTTGCAGAGCATCACCGGTCGGGGCGGACATGGGGGCGGCGCGGCGGGTCCCCCGGGCACGCCCGCGGCAAATCCGGCGGGCAGCTCCACCGGGCTTGACGCGCATTTGAGCCAGATGGGCGACAAGATGCACGTGGTGGACACGCATCAAAACAGCCAGATCGGGCAGATGCAGCATGAATTGACGGAGGAGTTATATGATGCGGTGCAGGTCGATTTCGAGCTGACCGCGCCCTGGCCGGCGCAGCGGCCCTATGTGGTGATCATGATGCGGTTTCACGCCAAGGATGCGCCGCCCGATCGCGGCCAAAACTGGCTCTACGCCGCCGAACTGGACCATCTCGACCAGAAACCGGCCCGGATCCACCTGCTCAAGGGCGGATTCCCGCCGGGCTACGCGCTCGAGTCGTATCAGATCCATGTCTTCGACGGGCAGCGCGAGATCGCGACGAACCTCTCGCAGGAGCAGGTCGGCCTGACTCCCTCCGAGGCCTACCTGATGCTGCGGACCGATTACCTCGCCGCGCACAAGGGCGCGACCAGCGATGCGCTCGCGGCGATCGGTCGATTGGGCGATGCGGACCGGCAGCACCTGGGTGAGGATCTCTATCACCACATTTTCTATGTGAAGGTGTCCGGTGACGGCACGCCGCAGGGTGCCTTTGCCGATCGCGAACTTACCCAACCCGCATTCGACGCAGTCACGAAGCTCGTTGCGCGGGTCCGTTTTCTGCCGGCGCTCGCCAACGGCAGGCCGGTCGATGGCGTGGCCGAGTTTCGGTTTTCGCAGTTGCACCTTTGAATCCTCATCCGGTGGGACAGCCATGAGCACCACATCCTTCAATCTTCGATTCGGGAATCGCGACCTATGCCTGGTCCTCGCCGCGCTTGGCATGGCCATCGGAGGCTTTGCCGCGGATGCGGAACCGAAAACCCACCAGGTCTTCGTCGGAGCCGACATTTCCGTGATGGAGCAAAAGGAGCTGCGGCCGGTAGAAGACGTGCAGGGTGGGGCCTTCGTCGTTCTCGTGGGCGGCAAGGAAGTGAAGGTCACCTCGAAATGGGGCAACGTGGCCATGAAGGTGGAGACCAAGGTCAAGGTGGCGGCCCTGCCGGTGACGATCGCGGGCCTGAAATTCGATCGCGCCTACACGCCGGAAAACGACCCGGCGAAGAAGTTTGCGCGTGAGCAGGGCGAACAGGCGGCGACCGATCAGCAGTGGAATCACCTGCAGCAGGTTGTCCTCTTCCAGAACCTCGTGAACGGCGGCAGCGCCTCGGGTCAGGGCCAGAGCATGGTCTACACCAATCCCACCTCCGGGATGCAGACCAACTACGGCGGCCTGAACGAAAATGGTCAGAGGTCCCAGCATCAGCTGAATGCAATGAGCGGGGATATGTTTTCCGAGGGAGTGCATCAGACCAGTCAGGTGAGCCAGATGCAGCAGCAGTTGTCGCAGGAACTTTACGATGCCGTGCAGGTGGAGTTCGAGCTGACCTCACCGGTTCCGGTGCGGAAGCCCTACGTGGTGCTCATGGCGCGCTTTCACGACAAGGATGCTGCGCCCGGACAAACCCAGAACTGGCTCTACGCGGCGGAGCTCGAACATCTCGACGCCAAGCCGATCAAGGTCCGCGTGCTGAAAGGCGGATTTCCACCCGGCTACGTCCTCGATTCGCAGCAGGTGCATGTTTACGACGGCGGACACGAGATCGCCACGAATTTGTCCGACAACCGCTTCGATCTTTCACGGGCGGATGCGTTCAAGTACCTGATGATCGAATACCTGGCCGCGCGCAAAAAAGCGTCGGCCGCGGCGACCCCGATCATGGGAGTCCTCTCGATGCCCGAGCGTGAGAGTCTCGGTGTCGACGCGTACCACCGGACCTATTTCGTCAAGGTGTCCAAGGAGGGACTGCCCGTGGCCGCCTTTACGGACCACGGCCTGACGACACCGGTCGATGCGCACGTGGCGCCGCTCCTTGCCAACGTCCGGTTTCTGCCGGCGTTGGAGCAAGGCAAGCCGGTCGAAGCCGTCGCCGAACTGAATTTCTCCCGGCTTAGCCTTTGAGCCGGGAATTGAGCTGACCACCACGATTCACGCTTCGCGTAAGGAGACGGCCATGAACTCTCAACGGGAAAAACCTCGGACCCACTTCCTTCGGCTTGGGCCTTGGGCCGCCGCGGCCTGGTTCGCCGTCATCGTTGCCGGCCCGGTCCACGCCGCCGACGCCGAGCCCAAGACGCATGCGCTCTTCCTCGGCGCCGATATCGCGGTGATGGAGCAAAAGGAGCTGCGTCCGGTCGAGGACGTGCAGGGCGGCGCCTTTGTCGTCAAGGTCGACGGGAAGGAAATGAAGGTTCAGGCCGGCTGGGGCAACGTGGCGATGAAGGTGGAGCGTGCGGTCAAGATTTCGGCGACGGCGGTTTCCCTCGGCAAACTGAAGTTCGAGCGCGCGTATACGCCCGGCAACGATCCCGCGAAAATTTTTGCGCGGGAACAGGGCGAGGAACAATCGGTGCTCTACGAGTGGGAGCAGACGGCAAACATGCTCGCCGCGCAAAATGCCATGGGGAAGCCAGCGCCGGCGCCGCCCACTCCGGGGAAAGGCTCCACCAGCAACGTGGCGCCGAATTTCTACAGCATGCAGCACGAGGACGGTTTTGCGCTCGATCATCATCTCCAGGAAATGAGCGGGCGGATGTTCAGTCTCGGCACTCACCAGGCGTCGCTGGTGGGCGCCATGCAGGAGCAACTCGCCGAGGGGCTCTACGACGCGATCGATGTCGAATGCGATCTCACGTCGCCGGTGCCGTTGCGCAAGCCGTACGTGGTCCTGCTGGCGCGCTTCCACGCCAAGGACGCCACGCCCGATCACGGACAGAACTGGCTCTATGCCGCCGAGCTTGATCACCTGGACCAGAAGCCGGAGCGCATCCGAATCCGCAAAGGCGGCTTTCCGCCCGGCTACATCCTCGATTCCTATCAGATCCATGTGTACGATGGCCTGCACGAAGTCGCCACCGATGCGTCGGAGGATCGCGTCGCGCTGACCCAGTCCGAGGCCTACAAGTACCTGCGGGCCGACTATCTCGCGTCGCACAAGGGTGCGACCAGCCGCGCGGTCGCCGTGATGGGACGCCTGTCGGAGGCGGAAAAACAAAAGATCGGGGCCAGCCTCTATGGCCAAACCTTTTACGTGAAGGTGGCGGCGGACGGCACTCCCGGGGGGACGTTTGCCGATGCGGGTTTGTCGCAGCCGGTGTTCGACGCCATCGCGCAACTGGCCGCGCGAGCGCGATTCCTGCCGGCGCTGACCAATGGCAAACCCGTCGAGGGTGTGGCGGAACTGCGGTTCTCCCAACTTCACCTCTGAATTCGGGGAAGTGCGCCATGAAACCGGTCCGCCTGTTCGCATCGCTCCTGGCCGCCGGCGTTGCCGTTTGCGCTGCGGCGGAGCCGGAGCCGAAAACCCACGTTCTTTTCGCCGGCGTGGACATTTCTGTGCAGGATCAGACGGAACTGCATCCCGTGGAGGATGTGCAGGGCGGCTCATTCATCGTGCACGTGAACGGACAGGAAACGAAGGTCGCGGGGAACTGGACCAGCGTCCACATGAAGGTGCAGTCGGCGATGAAGATCTCG
>DASZXI010000064.1:0-68802 GCA_035545955.1 Candidatus Didemnitutus sp.
GGCCCGCACTGGTGCACTGGGCATGAAATGCCGTCGCTACAGCGATTGAAATTAAGTCGTAGCCCTCTTCACCGCCCGACCGAAGAATGTCAGGAGATCGCCGAGATGTAGCCGGGTCCGAAGGGCCCGGAATGCGCTCGCCGCGGAGGCGATGAACCCGGGACACCGGGGTCAGACGCCCCCGGCTACACGGAACGCCGATTCGAAATTTTCGCGGCTCAAGCTTTTCTGAAACGGCATTTAAAGTGGCACCAGCTTCCAGCCCAGCGGCTGGCCACGTTCGAGCGTCAGCCAGGCAAAGCTCGCCGGCGCACCGCGATTGGGCCGGGTGATGCAGCCGGGATTCAGCCACCGGACTCCGCGCTCGTCCGTCTCGTCCCTCGGCACATGAGTGTGACCGTGCAGGACCACATCCATGCCGCTTGGAGCGCGACTGGGCGGAATGTGCGTCAGGAAAAAGGTCAGGCCCTCCCGTTTCAACACGAGCGACAGCGGCCAGGCCATGTGATCCTCGTTGTTGCCCAGCACCACGTGGACCGGTTTCCCCAAAACTTCGAACAGCTCGAGCGTGGACGGCGCACAAACGTCGCCGAGGTGCCAGATCTCGTCGGCGGACGCCAATCGTCGCGGCAGATCAAACGGTACCCGGTCATGGGTGTCGGCAATGACCGCGATGCTCAGCACAACTTCAACCATGCACAATTCACGGCCGCCGCAAGGAAGGAAGCGCCCGCCCATGACCCGGGATTGGCTTGCCGGACGGCGCCCCCTGCTCTTCGCTGCCCGTCCCCCCTTCCCGACTCCCGCGCCCCACGGCGCGCGAGGCCGCGTCCTCCCCAACTTCGTCCCGCGTGAACCTCGAGCTCGAAAACAAGGTCGTGATCGTGACCGGCGGAGCCAGCGGCATCGGTGAAGCCACGGTGCGCACGTTCGCCGCGGAGAACGCCGTGGTGGCCATCGTCGATCGCGACTCCGAGCGGGCTCATCGCCTCGCGGCCGAACTTTCCCGCGCCGGCCGCCGCGTGGAGTCGCACACGTGCGAACTGACGGACGAGTCCGCCACCCGCGGCGTGGTTGAGCGCATCCTCCGGGCGCACAGCCGCCTCGACATCGTGGTCAACAATGCCGGCGTCAACGATGGCGTGGGTTTGCGCGCGCCCATCGCCGATTTTCGCGCCTCCCTGGAACGCAATCTCGTCCAGTGTGCCGTCGTGGTCCAGGCCGGCCTCGATGCGCTCATCGCCGCCCGCGGCGCAATCGTCAATGTCGGCACCAAATGCGCCGTCACGGGCCAGGGCGGCACAAGCGGGTACGTCGCCGCCAAGGGCGCGCTGCACGCCCTGACCCGCGAGTGGGCGCTCGATCTCGCACCGCAAGGTGTGCGCGTCAACGCGGTGCTGCCCGCCGAAGTGTTCACGCCGCTCTACGAACGCTGGCTCGCCCACCGGCCCGACCCCGCCGCCGCGCTCGCCAGCATCAAGCGGATGATCCCGCTCGGCGGCCGCATGACCACCCCGCAGGAAATCGCCGACGCCATCGTTTTCCTGGCCTCCCCGAGGTCCTCGCACACGACCGGGCAACTCGTCCACGTCGACGGCGGATATGTCCACCTCGACCGCGCCGCCACGGCGGGGCCGGCCTGATCCGGGAGTTCACGTCCATGACCGGCCCGTTTGTCGACTCGCATGTTCACTTTTGGGATCCCGCGCGGCTGTCGTATGGCTATCTGTCTTCGCTGCCGTCGATCTCGGCGCGTCATGACACCGCCACGCTGACGGCGGAAGCGGGACCCGATGGTCCCGCGCAGTGTGTGTTCGTCCAGGCCGAGTGCGACCGCACCCAATGGCTCGATGAAGTGCGCTGGATCGAAAGGCTGGCCCGCGACGACGCGCGTCTTGCCGCCATCGTCGCCCATGTGACAGTCGATGCGCCCGGAACTCTGGCCGCACACCTGGACGAACTCCGCCGGCATCCGCTGGTGCGCGGCGTGCGGCATCTGATCCAGGACGAAGCGGACCCGCGTTTCTGCCTGCGCGACGAATTCGTCGCCGGTGTCCGGGAGGCCGGTCGGCGCGGACTGAGCTTCGATGTATGTTGCCGCCACCACCAGTTGCCCGCGGTGATCGAGCTCGTTCGGCAGTGCCCGTCGGTGAATTTCATTCTCGATCATGGCGGCAAGCCGGCGATCGGACGCGGCGAGACCGAACCCTGGAACGAACATATCCGGGCTCTTGCCGCACTGCCGAATGTGACCTGCAAGTTGTCAGGATTGGTCACGGAGGCGTCTCCGCGCCCTCCCACCGCGGCAACTCTTCGTCCTTACGTTGCAATCCTGCTCGAGACGTTTGGCCCGGCGCGCCTGCTGTTCGGCAGCGACTGGCCGATTGCGAAGCTGGCCGCCACCTATCGCGAGTGGGTGGCCACCGCGGCCGAACTCCTGGCCGCATTGTCGAATGCCGAGCGCGACGCCATATTCCGCACCAACGCCCGGCGCGTCTACCGCCTCGCCTGAATTCATGTTTCGCCTCGACCAAAAAACCGCCCTCGTCACCGGTGCCGGCTCCGGCATCGGCCGGGCGATCGCCGAAACCTTCGCCCGCGCCGGCGCCTTCGTCTGGGTGGTTGATCGCGATGCGGCCGCCGGTCGCGGAACCGTCGAGACCATCCGGCGCGAAAAGGGCGCGGCGGATTTCACCGAGTGCGATGTCTCCGATCCGTCCGCGGTCCTGGCCATGGCTGGACGTCTTCCGCCGGTCGATCTGTTGGTGAACAACGCCGGCGTCGGCCACGTCGGCAACCTGCTCGGCACCGCCGCGGCCGACCTCGATCGCCTTCACGCCGTGAACGTGCGCGGGCCGTTCAACGGCTGCAAGGCGTTCGTCCCCGCGATGCTCGAACGCCAGCGCGGCAGCGTGATCAATCTCGCTTCCATCGGTGGCGTGGTCGGCGTCCGCGACCGCCTGGCCTACACGGTGTCAAAACACGCCGTGGTCGGACTCACCCGCGCGCTGGCCCTCGATCACTCGCACACCGGCGTGCGCTTCAACGCCATCTGTCCCGGCCGTGTCGAAACGCCGTTCGTGCAAACCCGCCTCGCCGAATATCCCGACCCGGCCCAGGCCTACCGCGACATGGCGTCGACCCAGCTGACCGGCCGCATGGCCCGCCCGGAAGAGATCGCCGCGGCCGCGCTCTACCTGGCGGCGGACGAATCCGCCATGGTCACCGGCAGCTGCCTCATGGTCGACGGCGGCTGGAGCGCCGGCAAATGACTCCGCGCATGAATCTCACCGGCAAGATCACCGGCCTGCGCGCGCTCGATGTCCGTTTCCCGACCTCGTTGTCGCTCGACGGCTCCGACGCGATGAATCCGGATCCCGATTACTCGGCCTCCTATGTCGTGTTGACGACGGATCGGGCGGACGGCGCCGAAGGCCATGGACTGACCTTCACGATCGGCCGCGGCACCGATCTCGTCGTCGCCGCGGTCGAAGCGCTGCGGCCGCTGGTGGTCGGACACGACATCCGCGCCTTTGCTGAAGCCCCGGGCGCATTCTGGAAACATATCACCGGTGACAGCCAGCTGCGTTGGCTTGGGCCGGAAAAGGGCGTCGTCCACCTCGCCACCGCCGCGGTGGTGAACGCGATGTGGGACTTGTGGGCCAAGCTCGAGGGCAAGCCGCTCTGGAAGCTGCTTTCCGATCTCACGCCCGCGCAGATTGTCGAGATGGTCGACTGGCGCTATCTCACCGATGCACTCACATCCGACGAGGCGCGCGCCAGCCTCGAGCGACTCGTTCCGACGCGGGCGCAGCGCGAGGCCGAGATGCGCCGCGACGGCTACCCCGCGTATACCACGTCGGCCGGCTGGCTGGGTTATTCGGACGAAAAGATCCAGCGCCTGTGCCGCGAGGCGATCGCGGACGGCTTCACGCACTTCAAAATCAAGGTGGGTGCCAACCTCGACGACGACATTCGGCGCGCCCGCGTCGCCCGCGAAGCCATCGGTCCCGATCGCGTCCTGATGATCGACGCCAATCAGCGCTGGGACGTCGGCCCCGCCATCGACTGGGTGAAGGCCCTCGCCTTTGCGCGCCCGATGTGGATCGAGGAACCCACCTCGCCCGACGATGTGCTGGGTCATGCCGCCATCGCCCGTGCGCTCGAGCCGCTGGGAATTGGCGTGGCCACGGGCGAGCACGCCCAAAACCGGGTTCTCTTCAAACAGCTCCTGCAGGCGCGCGCGATTTCGTTCTGCCAGATCGATTCCTGCCGGCTCGCCGGTGTGAACGAGGTCGTGGCCGTTTTGCTGCTCGCCGCCAAATTTGGCGTGCCCGTCTGTCCTCACGCGGGCGGAGTCGGCCTCTGCGAGTATGTCCAGCACGAGTCGATCTTTGACTACATCTGCGTCAGCGGTTCGCTGGAACGGCGCGTCACCGAGTTTGTCGATCATCTCCACGAACATTTCGTCGACCCGTGCGTGGTTCGCGGCGGACGCTACCTCGCTCCGCTGCAGCCCGGCACCAGCATCACCATGAAACCCGCCAGTCTCGCCGCACACACGTTTCCCGACGGCGAAGTCTGGCGCCGTCTCCGCTCTTCCGCATGAAAATCGTCCGCTATCTCGATCGTTCCGGCCAGGCCCGCCACGGCCACGAAGCCGCCGATGGTTCCATCTTCCGTCTGGAAGGCGACGTCTTCGGTTCGCCGCGGGCCACCACGGAAAAAGCCGACGTCGCCAAACTCCTCGCCCCGGTGGTTCCGACCCAGATCATCTGCATCGGATTGAACTACCGGCATCACGCGCAGGAAACCGGGGCCAAGATTCCCGAACGTCCCATCGTCTTTTTCAAGAGCGTCAACGCCCTGCAGAATCCCGGCGACCCGATCCTGATCCCACAGCATCTGCGCAGCGAGGAGACCGACTACGAATGCGAACTTGCCGTCGTGATCGGCCGGGCCGGCAGGAACATTCCGCGTGCCCGGGCGCTGGAACATGTACTCGGCTACACGTGCGCCAACGACGTTTCCGCGCGCGATCACCAGATCAAGCTCGGCGGCGGACAGTGGTGCCGCGGCAAGATGTTCGACACCTTTGCGCCACTGGGGCCGCGACTGGTTACGCCCGACGAGATTCCCAATCCGAACGCCTTGAGAATTTCCACCGTGTTGAACGGCGCACGGGTGCAGGACTCGAACACCTCGGACATGATCTTCGATGTGCCCGCGCTCATTGAGTATCTCAGCGGCAGCACCACCCTTCTGCCGGGCACGGTAATCCTGACGGGCACTCCGCAGGGCGTCGGCATGGCCGTGAAGCCGAATCCGCGCTGGCTGAAAGCCGGAGACACCGTAACCATCGAGATCGAAAAAATCGGCCAGCTCACCAACCCCGTGCAGCTGGAAAAGCCCTAGCCCGCTTCCTTTTCCCACCCCATGAAACGCCTCACCCTCTTCGCGGCAATCGCGGCTGCGACCATTCTCGGCGGTGCCGAACGCATCGCCGTCATTCCCAAGGGCACCACCCACAGCTTCTGGAAATCCGTGCAGGCGGGCGCCCTGCGCGCCGGCACCGAGCTCGGCGTCGAGATCGTGTGGAAGGGACCGCTCAAGGAGGACGATCGCGCGCAGCAGATCGCGCTGGTGCAGGAGTTCGTGGCCTCGGACATTTCGGCCATTGTGCTCGCGCCGCTCGATGATGTCGCGCTGCGCAATCCCGTCCGGAGCGCCGCCGAGCACCACATTCCCGTCGTGATCTTCGACTCGGCCCTCAAGGGCGAGGCCGGACACGATTTTGCCAGCTTCGTGGCCACCGACAACCATCGCGGCGGTGTCCTGGGCGGCGAGGAACTGGCGCGCCTGCTCCACGGCAAGGGCAAGGTCGTGCTGTTGCGCTACGCCGAGGGTTCGGCCAGCACGCTCGCCCGCGAGGCCGGCTTCCTCGAGGTGATGCAGCGCAATCCCGGCATCGAGGTGATCGTCAGCAACCGCTACGGCGGCGCCACCACGGCAACGTCGCAGGACACCGCAATGAACCTCGTCGACCGCCTCCGCGAGGCCGATGGCATCTTTTGTTCCAACGAGTCGACCACACAGGGCATGCTCCTGGCGTTGCGCCAGACCGGTCTCGTCGGCCAGAAGAAATTCGTGGGATTCGACACCTCGCCCACGCTGCTCGCAGCCATGGACAAAGGCGACATCGACGCCCTCGTCGCGCAGAATCCGACAAAGATGGGCTACCTCGCGGTCGTCACGGCGGTGAAATGCCTGCGGCACGAGAAATTTGACACCTCGGTCGACACCGGCTGCGTGCTGGTGACCAGGGAAAACGAGTCGACGCCCGAGATCCGCACGGTTCTCGGAAAATAGGTTTCCCGTGCCCGGGTCCGCGCCGCCCCGCCTTCGCCTCACGGGCATCGCCCGCCGCTTCGGCGCGACGGTCGCGCTCGCCGGAGTCGATCTCACCGTTGGTCCCGGCGAAATCCACGCGCTGGTCGGAGAAAACGGCGCCGGCAAGAGCACCCTGATGAGGATCCTGTCCGGCGCGGTGACGGCCGACGCCGGCACGATGGAGCTGGATGGAGAGCCGTACGCTCCCGCCAATCCCCAGGAGGCCCGGGCGGCCGGGGTCGGCATGGTCAACCAGGAGCTGGCCATCGCGCGCCATCTCACGGTCGCCGACAATATTGTCCTCGGCGCCGAACCGACGCATCGGGGTTTGCTCGACGCCGAAGCGGCCCGGCGCAAGGCGGCGGCCGCGCTCACCGATCTCGGCCGGCCGGACATCCCGCTCCACGTTCCTGCCGGCCAGTTGAGCATTGCCGAGCAACAACTCGTCGAAATCGCCCGCGCCCTGGCCCTGGGTTGTCGCGTCGTGGTGCTCGATGAGCCGACCAGCAGCCTCACGCGTCACGATGTCGAAAAACTCTTCGCGCTCGTGCGCGGCCTGCGCGATCGCGGCACCTCGGTGATCTATATTTCCCATTTCCTCGAGGAAGTGCAGGCGCTCACGGATCGCTACACGGTGCTGCGCGACGGCGTCAGCGTCGCCAGCGGCCGCACGGCCGACACCCATCCGGCCGAACTGGCCCGCCTGATGGTCGGCCGGCCGGTCTCCGATCTCTACGTCCGTTCGTCGCGTCGCCTCGGCGAGGTGGTGCTCGAAGTCCGGGAGCTCGCGGGCCGCCGCAAGCCCGTTTCGGCGTCCTTCGACCTGCGCCGGGGCGAGGTCCTCGGACTGGCCGGGCTGATCGGCGCCGGACGAAGCGAATTGCTCCGCACGCTTTTCTCCTTGGACCCCGTGCGTTCCGGGCACATCCGGATCGGCCGTTACGAAGGCCCCACCACTCCCGCCGCGCGCTGGGGCCAGGGCACGGGATTTCTCAGCGAGGACCGCAAGGAAGAGGGGCTCGCGCTCAACCTCAGCCTGGCCGACAACGTAACACTGCCCCGGCTCGGATGGCGGGTGAACCCGCGTGCGCTCGCGCGGGAGACAACCGGCTGGCTCGAGCGGCTCGCGGTGCGCTGCGCCGGACCCGACCAGCACGCCGTCGAACTTTCCGGCGGCAACCAGCAAAAGGTGGCGCTCGCGCGCCTGCTGCGCAACGGGGCCGATGTGCTTCTCCTCGACGAGCCGACCCGCGGCGTCGACATCGGCGCCAAGCAGACAATCTACCGGCTGATCGACGAACTGGCTACCGCCGGAAAGTCCGTCGTCATGGTCAGCAGCTACCTGCCGGAGCTCCTCGGAACCTGCGACCGCATCGCCGTGATGTGCCGGGGCGTGCTGGGGCCTGCCCTGCCCGCGGCCGAGTGGACGGAACATGGCATCATGCTCGCCGCCACGGGAACTGCTGCCTGACATGCCCGCCGATCCATCACCCGTTCGTCCCCGCAATTGGCTCCGCTGGCTCGCCGCGGGCGGTCCGGTCCTCGGCCTGGTGCTGGTCTGCGCACTTTTCGCGATCCTGCGTTTTCGCACGTTTGTCTCCTTCGACAATCTCGCCATCGTGCTCGAGCAGACCGCGGTGATCGGAATTGCCGCCCTGGGGATGACGCTGGTCATCATCGTCGGGGGCATCGATCTCTCGGTCGGATCGATCATCGCGCTGGGATCGGTCGTGGTCGCGGTCCTGCTCCAACACGGCTGGGGCCCGCTCGCCGCCGCACTCGGCGGAATTGCCGCCTCGGGATTCTGCGGGGCGTTCTCCGGCGTGCTCATCACCCGACTCCGCCTGCTGCCGTTCGTCGTCACGTTGGGCATGATGGGCGTCCTGCGCGGCGCCGCGAAACTGATTTCCCAGGAGCAACCCATCTATCCGGACGAGACGTGGCTCAATCAACTGATGAAAATCGGTGCCCACGGCGCGCCTCCGATCGGAGTCTGGCTGTTCCTTGCGCTCGCGGTGCTGGTCGCCGGCGTGCTGCGCTACACGCGTTTCGGCCGCCACGTGTTCGCCGTCGGTTCAAGTGAACAAACCGCCCGGCTGTGCGGGGTACCGGTCGAACGCGTCAAACTCTGGGTCTACGTGCTCGGCGCCGCGTCCGCCGGCATCGCCGCCGTGCTGCAATTTTCGTATCTGACCGGCGGCGATCCCACCACGGCTTCCGGCTACGAGCTGAACGTGATCGCGGCGGTCGTGATCGGCGGCGCCAGCCTGTCCGGCGGACAGGGCACCGTCAGCGGGACGGTCGTCGGCGCCCTGATCATGAGCGTCGTGGCGAATGGCTGCACCAAGCTCGGACTCGAGAATGCCGTCCAGGAAATCGTCACGGGCGCGATCATCATCGCCGCCGTGCTGCTCGATTACATTCGCCGCCGGGAGAAATTGTAGGTCGAACCGGACCTCCCCGTTCGGCAAGCTCAGGGCCTCGAGCAAGGTCGAGAGGCGGGCCGGTTCGAAACAATCGCGCCCAGAGGTCGCGATCCACCTCGATCTTATGTGGCGGGATTCGGCCCATTCGACAGGCTCAGGGCAAGCGATCCCGCCCTACACCAAGCCGCCGTCCGCTCAATCAATCACCAGCGCGATCTGCCGGCCAGGTCCGTGCACGCCCTCGATCAGGATGCCCTCGACATCCGCCGTTTTCGACGGCCCGGTACACCAGATGATGTTCGGATCGGCGGGCATCGCCGCCAGCGCCGCCGTGATGTCCGGCAAAATCTGGCTCCGCCGCACCACCGCCACATGCACCCACGGCGCGAGTGCGCCCAAGCGGCGCGACGTGTCGCGGTCGGTGAGAATCACGGTGCCCGTTTCCGCGATCGCGGCCGTCGCCGGCGTGATGCCGAACTGGTATTCGTCCACGCGATCGCGGACAAAATCGAGCTCCACCTTGATGCCCGCGGGAAATGCAGCCTTCAGTTTCGGCCAGATCACCGGGTCGCAATATCCGTGCCGCCATCCTTCCCGCTCAAACAGCGCCACCAACTCTGCCACTGAACCGATCGGAATCCCATTCACCGCGCGCAGGCGTTCCGCAAAAGTGACCGCAAGATCGGCGGCGGGGGCGGCGCGCATGCGCACCAGTTCCTGCTCCCACGCCGGAGGACGAGCCCGCTTCGGCAGCGGCGCCAGCGCGGCCTTCACCCGGGCAAGGATCTGGTCGCGTTCAGGGTCCATTTCCACCTTTCGGCGCGCCCGGCGGTCGCGCCCTGCCTTTGAACCAGCGACGAAATGATCCGCCGCGCCAATCGGGCAGCGTCCGCGTCTTTTCCCACGCCCGAAGCGCCGCGACCGGCACCAGACTGGTCGGCAGCAGATTGAGCAGCCGCCCTCCGGCCAGCGCGGCCTTCCACGCCACCGGTTGCGAGGCGAGAATCGACCACCCTCCCATCGCCGGCGTGGCCGCCGAGGCCAGCGGCGCGCCCTCGCTCTTGCCCTTGTCGCGCAGGCGCAACAGGAGATCGGGAATCGGAATGTTGACCGGACACACCTCGTTGCAGGCGCCGCACAGCGAGGACGCTTTGGGCAGATCGGCCTTTTCGGGAAAATGCTTGCCGAGCAAGAGCGGTGAAAGCACGGCTCCGACCGGTCCCGGGTAGACGCTGCGATAGGCGTGTCCGCCGGCCTGCCGGTAGACCGGACAGACGTTCAGGCACGCACCGCACCGGATGCAGCGGAGAATTTCGCGGCAGTCCGAGGCGAGGACGTCCGTGCGACCGTTGTCGACGAAGATCACGTGCATTTCCTCGGGACCATCCGGCTGCGACGATCCGCGCGGCCCGGAAATGAACTCGGTGTAGACGGTCAGTTGCTGGGCCGTCGCCGAACGCGCCAGCAGGTTGAGCAACAGGCCCAGATCGCGATCGCGCGGCACCAGTTTCTCGATGCCCACCAGCGCGATGTGGCAGCGCGGCGCGGCGAGGCAGAAACGCGAGTTGCCTTCGTTCGTCACGAGCACGATCCGGCCGCTTTCGACCGAGAGAAAATTCGCGCCGGTCAGGCCGACGTCCGCCGCCAGATACTTGCCGCGCAAAAACTGCCGCGCACGCCGCGTGATTGTTTCGGGATCGTCGTTGTACGCGCCGAGTCCCTCGCGCTCGAAGCTGCGGGCAATTTCCTTCCGGCTCTTGTGGATGATCGGCTTGACGATGTGCGAAGGGTGATCGTGGTCGATCTGCACGATGAATTCGCCGAGATCCGTCTCGAGGGCCTCGATGCCGTGGCGTTCGAGGAACGGCGTGAGCTCGATCTCCTCGCTCACCATCGTCTTCGCCTTGACGATGCGTTTCACGCCCCGCGTCTCCATGATCTTCAGGACGGCGTGACACGCATCCGACGCCGTGCCGGCCCAGTGCACCTTCACGCCATTGGCGAGCAGGCGCGACTCGGCCTGGACGAGCAGGGTGTCGAGGTTTTCCACCACATGCTGTTTGATCTCGCCGGCGATGGTCCGCAGCCGGTTGGCGTCCGGAAAGTGATCAAACAGCAGCTTGGTGCGCTTTTCGTGGCCCACCTTCGAGCCGCTGTGCACCGAGGCCTGCGTGTCGGGCGCGAGCTGGGCGGCGAACTGATCGATGGGCTGGTGCGGCATGGCGAATCAACCCAGCAGGCCCCCGTTGCGCAGGGCGTCGCGCAAAACCTGGGCGACGTGCAGGCGCCGGATCGGCTGGTCTTGTTTCTCGGCCAGCCCGCCGAGATGCATCAGGCAGCTCATGTCGCCGGAAACCACCACATCCGGGTGCGCCTCGCGCAGGTGATCCAGCTTCAGGTTGCCCATGCGGGCGGAAATGTGCGGAAACGCCACGGAAAACGTGCCGCCGAACCCGCAGCACTGTTCGCCTTCACCAAACGGAAGCAGTTTCAGGCCGGCAATCGAGCCCAGCAGCGCCTGCGCCGCACCGTCGCCGGAAGTCCCGCGCGTGTGGCAGGAACGATGGAAGGCCACGTTGCCGTCGAAGCGACCGGGCCATGACGTAATATGAAGGGCGTTGACGACAAAGTCCGCGAGCTCCCAGGTGCGCCGGCCGAGCGACGCCACGGCGGCACGATCAGGCTCCTTTTCAAATTCGAGGAGCGCACCGTGAAACATCATGGCGGCACAGGAATTCGATGGGACGACCACCGGACAATCGCCCTCAAAAGTACGGACGGTGTGCCGCACGACCTTGCGCGACGACGGCCAGTCGCCGCTGTTGAAGGCCGGTTGTCCGCAACAGGTCTGCCCCTCCGGGAATTCCACCGCACAGCCGAGATGCTCCAGCACTTCCACCGTCGCGCGCGCGACATCGTCGTAGAAGGCATCGCAGATGCACGTCGCCATGAGCTGGACGCGCCGATCGGTGTCGGGGAGTTGGCGAGAGGACGATTCCATGGGCTCAGGGTTGCACGGTCGGAACATACATCCAGCAGCGGACGGACGCCCGTCCGGAACGAGCGGTCACCCGGCATCGGCGATACAGGCGCGGCGCGTCCTCGTACGCGTCGGCTTTCGTCAGTTCACCGGAACGCAGGACCAGGATGCCGCCACGCGTCTCCGCCCTGTCGGCGCGGACGACGCCCGGATAACGCGCCCGCACGAGCGTCGGCATCACGCGCCATCCCGCGACGCTCGCCGGCGCCGGCGCTACGGTCCGGCCGAAGACGCGGCGCTGAATCGTTCCGTCCAGAAGCGTGCCGTAGGCGAATAGACGCGGACTGCGCATGTGAAACGCCATCACAAACAACCCGCCGCTATTTTTGAAGCCAAGACTGGGTCAGCCCGCCGGACAGTCGGAGGGGGCGACCGAAAAAGATCGTGAATCGCGCGAACGGTTCCACCCAGGCCAGACAAGTTTATTGTCCGACGCCTCTCACCACCACCGCATACAGCGACGTCCGCGCTGCGATGAACAGGGTCCCGTTGTCCTTGCCACCGAAAGCGAGGGCGCTCGGTCGTTCCGGGACCAGGATCACTTTCTTCCGTCGTCCGGAGGAATCATAGACGATCACGTTGCCCGCGCACACGTAGACGTTTCCCGCTGAGTCCACCGCGGTGCCGGCCTCGCCCTGCTCGGCAAATCGGGTCGGCGCCGTCAAAACACCGTCCGCGGCGGGCGTGAAGCGCCAGGTTGTCTGGCCAAACTCGTCGCTCACATAAAAAGGTCTGCCCGGCACGGCGGGTCCGAGCGCATAGGTCCGCACGAGATCAACCGTTCCCTCTCCCCGCGATCGGCCTCGTTTCGTCAAAGCTGGAAAGCTCTCCGGAGCCGGAATCGTCACGGAGCCGTCCGGCGAGACATATTCCCGCGGCTCGCGTCGCGTGGTTGCGACGATCCAGTCATGACCATCCCGCCAGCGATTCAATGGCAGCCAAGCCGTTGCGCCCGCGGTCGGCCCGCTTGGGCGAGGTTCGAGGGCGACAACCCCGTCCTCGTGCGCCCCTTTCGGGAGCAGGTAGACATTCCCGTGATGAGAGACGACCAGCAGGTCGCCGTTGCGCGCCACGGCCAGCGCCACAGGCTGTGAAATTCCATCCGTGACCACGCTCAACGTGTCCGGCTCATGATACCGGTAAATTCGGGCGCGGGTTTGATCGACGAAGAAGACGTCGCCCTCGGGCCCCGTCGCCACCCCGTCAATGTTGTCGAAGTCGCCCGCAATTTTCCTCAACGGCTCATTCACCGCGGTTGCTTTGGTGCCTCTGTCGGCGCCCGGGTCGTCCCCGCCGATCTGCAACCGGGCCACTTCACGTTCGCGCAATTCCGTTTTCGCAGAGGCGTCGACGACCGTGTTGTCGAAACTCAACTTGCCCGGGCTGTAAACGTGCAGTCCGTCCAGGTCGACGCGCCGCGACTGCGTCACGCGAATACCCGCCCGGGCCGCGACCGGCATCTCGACGCGATAGATGAAAAAGTTGGCGATGGTCAGCTCGCTGCAATCCTCGATCTCAAGCGGCACCGCGCACGGACTTTCGCCTCGCTCCTCCTCGGTCTGAAGCGCGTAGACCTTCCAATTCGAAGCGCGATGGAAGATCGTCTCGTTGCGCACGTGATGCTCGCTCGACAACGCGTAAATGCGACCCCGGGTCGTCGTGTCCGAAACATACAACCCCGCCGCCGCGAAGGTATCAGGCGTCCAGATGTCCTTGAACACTCCCCCGCCACCATTGGTCACCCACAGACTCCAAAACTCGGAATCCCAGCGCCGTTGCGGGTCGGCGTCGCCGGTGCGTGTGTCGTTGTAGATGGGAAGCCACTGGCCATCCGGTCCGTAGGTGCCGTGTCCGCCGAGAAACCGGACGTCGCTGACCAACGAGTGCTCGCCGGCCTGCCATTTCAACGCGACCGCCCGGTTGTTGATCCCGCCGCAATCGAGCCCGATGCCGTTGATGATGTTCGTTCCGCCAGGGGAAGACTCCACCATCGGCTTCGGTGCACCCTTGCCGGGAAACGGAGGCGGCGTCAGCCAGGCTCGGACGGCCGCGGGACCTTTCGGGACGGCCGGGCGCTCTGTCGGACCATTTTCGCCCTGAAATGCCGGCGTGAAATCAGTCAGTAAAATCTGCGTAGTGATGGGATTCAGTCCGATCAGAACGGTGTCCGCGCGCAGGGCGATCGTGTCGGTGACACGATAGCGTCCGCTGGGAAAATAGATGACCCGATGGCCCGCGATCGCCGCTCGCAGCGCGCCCGTGTCGTCGGCTTCGCCGTCGCCCCTTGCACCCGCTCCGCGCACATTGAACCATTCGGACATCGATGGCAGCGGCGCGAGATCGCTCGCCACTGGCGGCGCGTCGACGTTGGGCTCGAGTTTCGTGGTTGTGGTCACATCGAGGTTGGCGTCTCCCGCCCCTACCAGCTGCAGGCCGTGAACGAGCTCTGTAACCCGAAAATTCCGTGACGGTCCGGACAGCGTGCGGCCGCCATCGCGCAGATGCAGCAGCACGGGTACATCGCGACAGGCCACGTTGCGCAGGCTTATCTGGGTGCGCGCATTTCGGTCCTCCCCGACTTCGATCGCCGGGCCGCCGATTTCGTTGAACCGGCAGTCCTCGATCCACAGCTCCTCGGCGCGCTCCGGACGAACCTGGATGACCGTCGGAGTGTGATCGAACTGGTCACGAATCAGCGTCAACCCGCCTTCCTCCGATTCGATGGCCGCCTTGCGTTGTCCGGAAAACGTCGAATCCACCAGCAGAAAGGGCCAGCTCGGGGACGGCTTGTGCGTCGTGATCCCGAAATCGCCACCCTCAAACCGAAGATCTTCCGCCTCGTTGCCGACTTCCTCGATACCCGCGCGGCCGCTGCCGATATGAAAATCGGCATGGGAAATGAAACAGTGCTGCGCGAAATGGGAGCGCACGCCGACCGCCGCCGGGTTCCCATCGCCGATCTCGAGGTCGATGTTGGACAGCGCCGAATAAAACGTGCCGGGATTCGCATCCCGCACGGGCTGGTCGGGACGCGCCGGACGGTCGCTCACAAAATGAACCAGATATTTTCCCGCACCGTCCTGATAACCGGGCGTCTTCGGACCGAGGACCAGCACGGGCCGATGCGCGCCCCAACCGATCAGGCGGATTCCACTCCAGACTCTCAACTCATGCGTGAGGCGATATCGGCCCTCCGGAAGAAAAACGATGCCGCGACGGGTGGTTTCCTGGACGCGATCGATCGCCGCCTGCAACACGGCGGTATCGTCCGCCACGCCGTCGCCCTTGGCCTCAAAACCCGCACGGCCAACCGAAACGGCCTGGGGGTCGTCCGGGTGCAGGGTGTAGACGGAGGTGCCCGCAGCGAGGTGTGCGACCGACCCGACCAGCAAGATGAGCTTCACCACGAAAAGACGATTCATACGAAAAAGAGCCCTTCAGCGGTGGGGCGCGACCGCTGGGCGCGCCGTCGTCTCCCGGCGGGCCCGACGGTCCCGCCCCACCACGCCAACATCGCCAGCGCAGATCGATATGGACACCATAGTGATATAAGCTGGTTAAGACTCTTTCATGGCCCCTTCGGCGTGGTCTCCAGCACCTCGTCCCAATCGTGCCGGGCACGTTGCTCCGGCGTCAGCTCAGCCACTTTCTGCCGCAACTTGCGCTCCCGCGTCGCGGCAAACAAAGGCGCTTCCTCGAGTTTCATCGGAATGATGCCGAGATCGAGCGCGCACATTTCGTCGGTGGCGTTGGGACCGAACACCACCTTGCGCGGAGGCGAAAACGGATTGCGACGGTTCGCGGCGCTGTTGTCGAAGACCCAGCGACAGGAAATCTTCGCGCCCTTCGGCAATTCGAACGGTTCGCGATAGGCGTAGCGATCCTGCCATTTGAAATCCCAGCGGCTGATATCGATGATCGACCGCACCGTGCCGTCGGGAAAGGTCACCTTCGCGTGCACCTCGCGCGCGAGCAGATGCATGTGTGGCAGCACGTCCATGAGGATGCAGTCGGCCGGAACCTCGAGTTCGTCCTCGCGCACGAACGCCGGATCGCCCGCGGGAATGTCGAGGTTGAAGCTGCGCAACAGCAGTGAATCCATCACGCGCTTCACGGGTTCGCGCATGAAGTGGATGCCGACTTCGGACTGGTCGGTCTCGGGCTTTCCGGTGGCCCGATAATGGATTTGGAAAACGACATCGCCCTTCAGCGGCAGCACGCTCGCCGCAATGCCCGCGGGCAGGAAACGCGGCGTCTGCCCGGGCACGCGCCCGCCCAGGTGCACCGCCGGTGGGAATCCCGGGGTGCCGAAGCTGGCGAAGCCGTTGCCGCCTTCCGCCGCTTCCCGCTTGCGCGCCCCGCCGGTCAGATCGAACCAGACGTCGGCGTGGTGAAAAGATCGCGCGTTGCCCGGGCGAATCTCGACCGCGGCAACGCCCAGCACGTCCGATTCGGGAATGCGCGCGCGGGCCAGAACGTCGGGCGGCACGCCGTCCAGCGACAACGGCACCGGGAAAACCTCATAGGTGTCGGCCGGTCCCGCCGGAATCGCGAACGGCTGCCGCATTCGAACCACCAGGTCGGGCGGACCGAGCATCCAGCCATCCGCCGGAGCTGGCGGTGGCACCGGCGCCGGACCGTCGCCTTCCGCTGCTCCGTCCTCCGCCCACCTGGCAATGGTGTCGATGTCGATTTGGGAAAGACGCCGCTCGCCCAGAAACGCATCCGTCGGACCGTCCGGCAGCCACGGCGGCATGTAATGGGCCCGCACGGCCCGGCTCAGATCACGAGCGCGCTTCGCCGCCTGGGTGTAGTCGAGCAGAGAAAAGGGCGCGACCTGTCCCGGCCGATGGCACTCGACGCAATTCCGGTAAAGGATCGGCGCGACGTCGTGGGTCCAGTCGGTAACGCGATCGGCCGCGCCCACCGCGCCCATCAACGCGAGGAAAATTACCGCCGTCCTCATCGTTCGGCGGTCCCGGGAATCGAGCAGCCAAAGCCCGGTTTCTCCGCAAAGGGCACCGGACGGCCCGCCACCAAGGCACTGAGAACCTCACGCAGGTCCTCCTCCGTTGCCTTCGGTCGCGCCGCGCCATAGCCATCCGCCCGATCATCGATCCGGCCGCGGTAGATTATTTTTCCCTCGCGGTCGAAGACGCAGACCTCGGGCGTGTACGTGGCATGCGCCAGCCGCACCAGCCGATGATCGCGATCGTCCGTCGTGGGAAATTTCAGACCGTATTCCGTCGCATGCCGCCGCAGATCTTTTGGATCCAACGTGGGGTCGGCGTAGGCACCCACGATCAGAACTCCCCGTCCGGAAAATCCGGCGGCCAGGTCGTTGAGCACGGGAATCTCCGCGTTCGCGACCGGACACTCCGGCGAGATGAATACCACCGCAATCCAGTGCGGCCCGGACGAAAGCGCGGCGCCGTCAAGATCGCGCCGCGCCAGATTCGTCCACCAGTCAGCCGCGATCGCCCCGCCCGGCAGGCCGCCGAGGCAGGCGCACAGCAACAGGCAACGCAGCGGGCGTGACATCGTTCGGGTTCGGGCTCATTGCTGCCGGTACACGCGGACGTAGTCGATGCGATATTCCTGCGGGAATCGCGAGGTTTCGTCCGGATAGCCCGGCCAGAGTCCGCCGACCGCAAAGTTCAGCAAAATGTAGAAGGGAGCGCCGTCAAAAACCCACTTCGTTCCGGGCGGCAGGTCGGCGGGCGTGATCGAGTGAAACACCTTGCCATCGAGCAGCCAGTCGATGCGGCCCGGGCGCCAGTCGACCGCAAACACGTGATAGCCGTCGGCGAAAACGGCGCCGTTTGGCAGCGTGATGGACTTGCTGATGCCATGTTTTCCGAAATAGCCGGGGCCATGCAGCGTGCCGTAAAGCGTGCCGGGCTGGTGGCCGATCATCTCCATGATGTCGATCTCGCCGCACTCCGGCCACGGCACCTTGTCGATGTTGTCGCCGAGCATCCAGAACGCCGGCCAGATGCCCTGCCCCTTCGGCAGCTTGAGCCGCGCTTCGATGCGCCCGTACGCGGTCGCGAACTTCCCGTGCGTCTTCAGGCGCGCGGAAGTGTAGCCGTCGGCCGTCTTGAGGGCGCGGATCACCAGCGCCTTGCCGTCGGTGGCGTCGGGGTCGGCCACCACCGCGCAATTTTCCGGCGCGTTCGTGTACGTCTGCAGCTCGCGATTGCCCCAGCCGTTGTCGCCAAGGTCATGCACCCATTTCGCGGGATCGGGCCCGCTGCCGACCGGCTGGTTGAACTCGTCCTGCCAGGCCAGGTTGGATGCGGGTGAAATCATGGGAAGGGCGAAAAGGGCGACGGCGAGCGCGGAGAGGAGGCGGGCCGGATGGTCAGGACGAAACTCCGACATAAGTTTGGATGGCGTGGGCGGGAATCGATCCGGAGACGGTGTCGCCCCCTGCGGAGAGGCCGAACGACACGGGCGAATCGCTGGTATTGAGCACGACCGTGACGATGGAGCCGTCGGGGTTCACGAAGGCGACGGACTGCAGGCCGGCCGGTCCGCCGGTCGAGGCGACGCGATGCGCGCCCGGCTGGATGAATTTCGAGAACTGGCCGAGGTAGTAGAACGACGGGCCGTAGGTGACGGTCTTCTTCGTGACGTCGACGATCACCGGCGCATCGCAGAAATTTCCGACGTGGTTCGGGCCGCCGCGCTCGTCGAGCACGATATTCCAATCCATGAAATTCGAGACCCAGTTGCGCAGATCGCCGATGATCTGGCTGGCGTAGTGTTCGCCGTGCGCCCAATCGCCGATGGTCGAGCCGCCCTCGCAGCAGCCTTCGGTGAACAGGATGGTCTTGTCGGGGAATCGTTCATGCACCCGCGAGGCCGCGGCAAAATCATCGCTCACGTACCAGTGCGTCGCGAGGCCCCAGAAATACTTCGACGCCTGCGGATCGCCGAAGTCCGCCGCCGCAAAGCTCTCCTCGAGATCGCGATTGTGATCGAGTCCGAGCAAATGGACGCCGCCCAGGCCGGCCTGCTGCAGCGCGGGCCCGAGATGGTCGCGGACGAAGTTGCGTTCCTGTTCCGGCGAATAGAGACAGGACTCCCAGGTCTGGTGCGCCTGCGGTTCGTTCTGCACGGTCAGCGCCCAGATCGGGATGTGTTCCTCGCGCTGCATTGCCTGGACGAACTTCACGAAATACTGTGCCCAGGCCGGCGCGTATTCGGCGCGGAGCGAACCGCCGTCGTCCATGCGGTTGTTGGTTTTCATCCAGGCCGGCGGACTCCACGGCGAGGCGAGGATCCGCAACTTGCCGCCGGAGGCCTTGATGGCGTCGTGAAGGAGCGGCATGACCCAGGTGCGCATCGGCGCGAGCGTGAAATCGTGGAGATCGTAGTCGCCCGGCGTCTCGTCGAGCGCCCACATGTGCAGCGAGAAGTCGCAGCTGTTGATGTGGGTGCGGGCGAGCGTGTAGCCGATGCCGTCCTTGGGATCGAAATAGCGGTGGAGAATTTCGGCGCGCTGTTCCGGCGAGATCTGCGCCAGCGCCCAGGCCGACGACTCCGTGAGCGCGCCGCCGAAGCCGACGATTTCCTGCAGCGGCTTGGTGGCGTCGCAGGTAATCGTCGCTCCGCCCGGCGCCGTGGCGGCGGAAGCGCCCACCGTGGCAAGCCGATGATCGGTGCCGCGGGCGGTCTCGGTCACGGTCCAGTGACGTGCGGCCGGGGCGACGGTCGCGAGGCATGAAAAAAGAAGCGGGAGCGAAAGGGATTTCATCGGATTCAGGAGGCGGCCGGAACGGCGCTGGGCGCGCCCTTGCGGGCGGCAAGTACACGCTCGATTTCCTTCACCTTCGGTTCGTCGAGCGGGTAGAAAAACACGGTGAATCCGGCGAGCAGCGCGAACGCCCCGGGAATTAAACTGAAAACGAGTACGATCCCGTGCTGAGCTTCGGTCGTTTGCGTCGCATTGGCTACGTATCCATAGTGGCCAAGCAGATGGGTCAGCAGTCCGGTGCCAACAGCCAGTCCGATTTTCTGGATGACGACCGTGGCGGAAAATATCAGGCCGGTTGCGCGTCGGCCGAACTTCCATTCACCGTAGTCTGCGGTATCGGCATAGAACGACCAAACGATTGCCGGTGTGGGTCCTGCCGCGAAAGACGCGACGATATTGCACGCATAGAGTAGCGGAAGGTTGTGGGGGTCGACAAAGTAGCAGGCCGCAATGCCGAGTGCATTGCAGGTCGTAAGGCCGATCATCAGACTTCGCCGGGAAAACCGATTGGTGAACAGCTTGGTCGAAATGGCGCCGAGAATGAAGCAGGCGAACCCGACGAGATTGAAAGTGCCCTGTCCGGCCTCGTCTCCCACCAAGTACTTGAAATAGAAAGTCCCGGCTCCGGCCCGCAATCCGTTGTTGGCGAGATTGAGGAAGCCGAAGAAAAACAGGATGATCCAAGGGGTGTTGCGAAAAAGGTCGCCGAGATCGCGGGCAAAGGAGGTCTTTTGGCCGGCCGGTGGATCGACCCGTTCACGGGTCCGGGCAAAGGTGTAGAAGAACATGCCGACGGCCAGCACAGCAAAAATTGCCATGGTGTTTCGGAAACCGTCTGCAGGCGGCGCACCCGTCGGGGTCAGGAATTTTTTAAGATTTGGGACCAGCCAGCTGATAAGCAGGGCACCGAGAAAGGCGCAGGCGAAGCGGTAAGATGAAAGCGACGTACGCTCTTCGGAGGACGCGGACATCACTCCCATGAGCGCGCCGTAGGGAGTGTTCACGACGGCGTAAGCCAGGGTCATCAGCGCAAAAGTCACATAAGCGTAGAACAATCGGCCCTGATCAGACAGCTCGGGTCGCGTGAACATCAGTACGCTGAGAATTCCGTAGGGAATCGCGCCCCACAGAAGGTAGGGACGAAATTTTCCCCAGCGGGAATGGGTGCGATCGGAGACCAATCCCACCACCGGATTGAGAAAGGCAATGACGGTCGGCACGATGAAGAGCAGCCAGGTTGCCGAGTCAGTCTGCAGTCCGAAGATATCGGTATAGTAGTTGGCCAGAAAAATGTTGGCGGCCTGATAATAGAAATTCGAGGCCGTGTCGCCGAGACCGTAGGCGAGCTTTTCCTGAAACGAGAGTTTTGTGCTGGAGGCGGGCACAGGCATGGGAGTTCGGGGTTGGGGAGACCGCCTTGAAGCGGGCTCCCCCGAGCATGCGCCGGACGCGAGTGCGGCGGAAGTGGAAACGTGGGTCTGCGTTGCGCGCGCCGGCCCCAATTGCCGGCGCGCGCTATGACCCCTATGCTTAACGCAGACCTAAGTGTTGCGAACGAGGACGGCGCTCAGAACTTGATGCCGTACGAGACCTTCGCCGTGATCGGCGTCTGGTAGATGAGACCGTAGAGCTTCGTGTCATCGAGGAGGTTATCCACGTTGAACTGAGCCCACTGGTCGAACCCGTGCGACTTCCAGTCGTAACGCGCGAAGGCGTTGAGCGTGTACTGCGACGGTGAGGTCAGGACCAGCAGCTTGCCGTTGCTGGTCTCCGCCTGGCCGCTGCCGTGCGTGATGCCGGAGAAGATGACTTCGTCCGAATGCCAGTTGCCGCCGACGCCGAACGACAGGCCTTTGAGGGAGCTGTGGTCGGGGAACTTGTACTTGAACAGCAGGCTCACCGAGTTCTTCGGCGTATCGTCACCCGGGTATAGGGTGTTGATATGCGTCGAGGTGTCTTGCGGGTTGGTATAAGCTTCAGCCAGCGTATTGCCGTTCAAGCCAAAGCCGCCGTTCGGGAAGTACCAGACCGCCCACTGATCCTGCGGATACGGATACTTCGGGTACGCGCCGGAGGTGACGCGGGTGACCGAGGCGCCCAGGGAGAACGTCAGGACGGCCTGGAACTGATCGTTCGGCGTGTAGGTGACCGAACCGTCCCAACCCCGCGACTTGTCGACCACCTGGTAAGCGGCCGCCTGCGAAGTGTTGCCGAAACCACCCGCATCGAGCGTGGCATTGTTGATGTTCGGATCGTTGTTCGAATTGCCCTGGTAGAGCCAGCCGGGCCAGTTGCCACCATTGGTGAACACGCTGTTGAAGCCCGCGGTCAGGTAGGCCGCGCCGGCAGGATTGCTGGCGTTGATGTAGAGGCTGGTCGGGCTGAATGCCTGGTTGGTGATCGGCGACAGGTGCGTGATCGCACCGGCGGCGACGGCGGCATTCCAGGCCGCGATGACGGTCGGATCGGTCTGAATCGGTGCGCCCTGACCGGCGGGAATTCCCGCGATCTGCGTCGCCCCCGCCACGCCCTGGGCGTTAAAGCCACCCGACAGCTCGTAGACGATCGGCTTGCTCGGATCGAACTTGATGTGACCGAGCGGCGTCGGAGCGAACCAGGGAGCCGCGCTGTAGCCGGTCTTGGTGACCGAGTAGCGGCTGATGGTGCCGGACAGTTTGCCATCGAAGAAATCGAACTTGGCGCCGATTTCGTTGCTGCGGGCCGTGCTCGCGCCGACCGGAGCTCCGGTGGTGGCATCGTGCAGGCTGCCGAAGTTGGGCTGGAAACCCTGGGAACGCAGTCCGTAGACCGAGAGCCACTTGGTGATCTTCAGCATGACGCCGTTCTGATTCGAGTGCGCGAGCACCTGCTTCGAGCGCGTCGCCGAGATGCTGCCGGCGTCGCCGGGACCATTGTAAGTCGTGTCGGTGGACCAGTTGTCGTTCTTGTCCTCGCGCATGCCGTTCATGAGGATGATGCGGTCATCCACTCCCCACAGCTTCAGGAACTTGAGGTAGCTGTTGAGGTAGTAGGCCGTGTCCCAGCCGATGCCGATGTTGTTCAGGTCATTCTGGTACATCGCCGGGTCGGGCTTTCCGTTGCCCTGTTTGCCATAGACGATGGGCGACAGGTCGTTCGGGCTCTTGTAACTGTAGGAGCCGTTGACCGTTTCCCAATTGTTCGTCGTGCGGTCGTTCTTGATCGCCGAGTAGCCGACGAGAACACTTTCGTCGATCTGGTACCATTTGTCGGTGAACAGGCTCTTGTGGAGGTTGAGTTCAACGCGCTCCTGGTCGCGCACGATATCCTGGTCGTTGCGATTCCAGCCGTATTTGACCACCGAATTGGGCAGGGTGCCGAAGAGGAGATTCCCGTTGTCCACGGTCTGACCGCCGAGGCCATTCACGGCGCCCAGGGTAACGATCGTCTGGGACAGGTCATATCCGGGCTGGCCGGCCGCAATGGGGCCGGTGATCTCGGCATTGACGGTGCGATTCTGGGCCTTCCAGCTGTTATGATTGTAGCCGGCAAGGAAGTCGATCGAGGGAGCCCATTCGGATTCGCGCAGGAGATTCTGGGTCAGCTTGATCTCGACGTTCGATTCCTGCTGGTTGTTGAACGTGTCGGGTCCGCCGAGATTGGAGGTCCGCGGATTGGCACCGGGCGCCCAATAGAACGAAACCGCTTCGAGCTGGTCGTTGTTGATCGGAGTGGCCGAGTTGCCCTGCGCCGCGCGGAGCGCGCGGAAGCTGTAGCCGTTCTGGGTCGACTGGCCGACTTCAGTGTCGATCAAAAGCTGGGTCGTCTCGGTCGGTTTCCACAGGAAGGTCGGCGCGACGAAGGTGTGCCGGTTCTTCTGGAAATCGATGTTCGTTTCCGAGCTTTCCCAGGCGCCCGCCAGACGGTAGTCGAGATGGGCGGCCGTGCTGATCGGGCCGGTGATGTCGAGCGTCGTGCGCACGAAATCATTGGTGCCGTATGAGGCCGTGACTTCGCCTCCGGCAATGTCCTGCGGCATCTGGGTCAGGTAATTGACGACGCCACCGAAGTTGCCGATGCCGTAAAGAAGGGCGTTCGGTCCGAGCACGACTTCCGCGCGGTCGATGTTCACCGAATCGGTGCCGCTGCCGCGAAGAAACCCGTCGCGCAGGGTGTTGTCGGTGATGAAGCCGCGAATCTTCATCTGGACGTCGTTGATGTTCGCCGTGACGCCTTCGGGATTGTTCACACCGCCGGGGCCGTAGGCGCTGCCGAAGGTGCCCGCCGTGTTTTCCAGATCGTTCTGCGTGCGGGTCGCAATGCCGGCCACGTAGCCCAGCGACTGGCGCAGGTCGGTGGCGCCGATGTCGCTGATGAACTGGCTCGTGATGACCTGCATCGGGATCGGAATGTCCTTGATCGCCGCGTTCACGCGCGACCCGGACACTTCGTTCGCTGCGGACCAGCCCTTGTCCTTGTCCGTCGTAACCGTGAACGGTGAAAGCTTCACCGGTTCGTCTTCCTTCTTCGTCACCGGAGCCGTCTCCGGGGACTGGGCGGCAACTTGCGCGCTCGCCGTGAGCGGCCATCCGCTCAACGCGGCGGTTGCCACAAACCCGGCATACAACGCCGGGCGCAATTTGAGGTTCATGGGGTATTGTTGGTTGATACGCCTCGGGTCGACGATCAGCGGAAAACTGTCCGAAAACAGCGCGCCATCTAACTACCCAGGGGTATGGAGGTTGTCAGGTTGGTGCCCGAGAGGTGTCGGGCAATGGGCCAAGAAAACGAAATTGCGTGCATGAATGTCAACTTAGTTGTGCATATTTTGTTGCATGGTGTTTTTGTGAAATGATAGTTCGTATATCGCTACGCCATAGAGTGTTCAGAGTTGTTACGCACATGTCATACTGAAATTACCGGCCTGAATACCATTTTTGTTGCATAATTTTATTTCTTGCCTGTTGCTCGACCGCCGTGAACGGTTCCGCGCGCTGACCCACCCGCCCACGAGCCCAAAACCCGATGGCCACGATCAATCAGGAACTCATCGCGCAGAGGCTCGGACTATCCCGCGCCACGGTCTCGCGCAGCCTGGCCAACCACCCCGCCATCAGCGCCGAAACCCGCACCAAGGTGCAGGCGATGGCGGAGAAACTGGGCTACAAGATTTCGCCGGGCCGCGTGGGACGGCGCGGCCGGAACGCGCGGTCCATGACGATCGGCGTATTGATCGGCGTGCCGGCCGGCGACGTCGTGATGGCGACCTTTCCGTACATCCTGAAGGGCATTCGCGAACGCGCCGAGGCCGAGCGCGTGACGATCGATGTCTGCTACCAGGCTCCCGCCGATTTTCATCCCGAGTCCAACCGCCAGTCCGTCTTCCGCAACATGCGCAGCGGCAACTGGCGCGGCACGATCCTCATCTATCCGTTCGCCGAGAAGGCGGTCGAAATCATCTCGCGACGGCTCAGCACCGTGGCCGTGCTGGAAAGCTACAGCCAACCGGGTATCGATATTATTGATACGGATGACGCCTCCGCGCTCGTGGCGCTTGTCGAGCGCCTGGCGGAAACCGGTCACCGCCGCATCGGCTTCCTGTCGTGGGAATATCCCATCGGCGGCCACTGGGTCGCACGGCGCTTCAGCGGCTACATCGAGGCGCTGTTCGGCCTCGGCCTCGAGTTTCACCCGGAATGGGTGCTCAACGTCCACAAGAACACGCCGCGCCTGTCGCCCTCGCAGGTGGCCGACACCGTCGCCCGCCGGATTCGCGAGGACAAGGTCACGGCCTGGGTCTGCGCCGCCGACCACCAGGCGTACCAGCTCGTGCAGGATCTCCCCGCCCGCGGCCTGCGCGTGCCCGAAGATTGCTCCATCACCGGTTTCGACGGACTCGATCCGGGCTCCGGACAGAAGCGGGTGACTTCCATGCGCGTGCCGCACGAGCAGATCGGATCCGCCGCGGTCACCCGGCTCGTCAACCGGATCCAGCATCCCACCGCCCCACGGCGAAAAATTCTCGTCGAAGCCCAGTACGTCGAAGGCGACACGATTGCACTGCCGAAGGAGCTTTAAGCTATAAGCGGTAAGGTCTAAGCTTTAAGGTGTAAGCCTTAAGCGAAAAGCTTGAGCAGGTTTATCCAGCTCTCAGCTCTCAGTCGAGACGTCGAGGCAGAGGTCGAAAAGTCGAACCGAACGGTGCACCGCATTCGATGATTTGAGAACGTGCCTTTTCATTCGGGGGCTCGGTCCCTCAACCCTCAACATTCAACCTTCAACTGGATCGGCCCGGCTCAGCTCTCAGCCTTATCGCTTAACGCTTCCAGCTTATCGCTTGCCTCATGCGTCAGTGCGGTGATCGGCGTCGTGCGATGCCGCACCTTGCCCTCGGTGGAATCGTACTCCATCGAACCTCCGCAAAACAACACGCCGCGCGCCAGCGCCTTTGAGCGCCGGAACACACAGCCCAATATGGTGACGGGGCCCCACGGCCGGTCCGACCGATCGGAACTCAGCAGCACGGAACCGTCGTCGCGCCACTCGAGCGTGTAGCGGGTGTTGCGCGTCGCGACCTGGATGCGATCGCCCGGAAGCATGCGCCGCAGATCGATCTCCGATGGACCATGCGCGAGATGCTCCTCGGCAAACATTTCCCAGTTGCCGCCCAGCGCGGGCGGCATGGGTGGTCCGGAATCTTCCTTCATGGGCGGGCGTTCATCGGATCGCGGGCACGGCGGAATTTCCCGGTCCGCCTGCTTGCTTGACCAGCCGGAAGCCTCGGAGTTCCGGCCGCAAGCTCAGAATGGCTTCGCCGACTGGCGCGTGCCCATCACGACGTCGCCGGCCGGTTTCGTCAACGGACCCGCCGCGGAAGCCTCCGCGGTCACCAGAAAATCGACGCGCGCCGCGCGCGCCGCATTTTCCGGAGTGACCGAGAAATGGTAAAGGCCCCGCTCGGCCCCGTCGAGCGGCAGCTCGCCCAGATCCTGGGCCCGATTGGTCGCGGCGTCGACAATCCACAGGTGATAGTGCCGCCCGTTCGCCGGCGGCGCGAGATGGCGCACGCCGATGAATCCCTCGCTCGCCTCCGGATCGAACAGCGCATACGCCCGGTCGCCCGCGGGCGCTTCCGTCGGGGCATCCCAATAACGCCGCGCCAGCACCGCCAATTGCCGGAAGCGCTCGTCGGCATCCTGGACCGGCGTGGCCGGCGACAGGGCGACCCGGCCTCCGTTCGACCCGAGATCGGCCACCACCAGGCCGGGTGCAACATCCGCGGCCGGCGGACGGAGCTCATGGACGACAAATCCGCCGAGTCCGATGAGAAATGCCGCGGCCAGCCCCCAGCGAATCGCGCCGAGCCAGGGAATCACGGGCGCCCGGGCCGCCACCGATTTCTCCCCGATCGCTGCCTGGACCCGCATCCAGGCCCGCGGTGGCGGCGCCTGTTGCGGCAGTTCCCGGATGCGCGCCTCGAAATCCCTTTCCAGTTCACGCAGTCGTTCCGCTTGCGCCGGGTCGCGCGCCACCTGCGCCTCGAAATCGGCACGCGCGGGCGCCTCCAGCTCATCGAGCAGGTACAGGGTCGCCGTCTCGTCGAAAGAGTCGTTCATGTTCCGGATTCCGCCAGGGTCTCGCGCAAATTAAGCAGACCGCGGCGAATCCACGACTTCACGGTCCCGGCCGGCTGACCCAGCCGCTGCGCGATTTCGGCATGGGTCAGGCCGGAAAACAGTGCCATTTCCAGCGCCCCGCGCTGATTGGCTGCAAAACCTCCGAGGGCAGTGCGCACGGCCTGAACGGCCTCGCCGCGCTCGGCGCCCCGACGCACCGACTCGCCGACCGACAGGACCGGACTTTCCTCGGCCGCGTCCGGCAACGGCACCACCACCGGGCGGCTGCGCCGCTGGCGCAGGTGGTCGATGCAGGTGTTGCGCAGGACCGTGACCGCCCAGGTGAACGGACGGGCCCGATGCCCATCGTAGCTGGCGGCATAGCGCCACATCTTCACAAAAGCTTCCTGCAACATGTCCTCGGCGTCCTCGGCATTCCCCATCATGCGCAGCGCCAGGGAGTGGAGCGGCGTCGCCACCAGGTCATAGAACTCGCGAAACGCCACGCGATCGCCCTGCCCGGATCGCGCGAGCAGCGCGGCCTCACGTTCCGCCAGTTCATCGGCTTCCGCCACGCCGTCTCCGGATCAGGATTTGCCCGGCCGGCCGGCCGGAAAAAGCAGCGACTCGATCTTGTCGAGCGACTGGTCGGCAACTTCGCGCATGATCTTCGTGACGGAGTCGTCCATCGTCTCGGCCGCGCGCGGGTAGTATTGATAGCGGAGGATTCCGAAATCCTTCTTTCCCGCCGGACCGTCGAAGGTCAGCCACGCCCGAAACGTCAGGTCATCGCGCTCCTCGGGCTTGATCCCCTTGAAAAACACCTGCAGCTCGTTCTCGTGCGCCGGCGGGTTGGCGGCGAAGCGCTCGACGTGCAGGGTGACCGGCCACTTGCGCTTCGCGATCGCCTTATGAAAGGCGATGTCGAGGTGATCGAAATAGAAATTCTCGGTCGAGCTGCGACTCAGATCGTCGACAAACGTGATGGTCAGGTCCGTCGTCGCCGGCGGGGCGGCCTGGTCTTTGGCGGGCGGCGCGTCGGCCCGCAGGGCGATGCCCGCGGCGAAGGCGACAAAGGGAATGATCGTTCGAAATGCGTTGGTCATGGGAACCTCCGAATGTTTGTACCCTATTCTACGGCGCCGTGGCAGAAATGGATGCAGCGCCCATGGCAAAAAGATGCGCCAGGGTGACGCGAATGTCCAATGCATCTCCCGGCCTGAATTTGGCGCAGGCAGCATCGTGCCGTTGCTCCGGACTTTCGCTTGGTGACAGCGCAAACCTAAAGGTGGAGCGCGGTGCCCCTACCGCGCTAAGGGAACTCCGCAGGGAGGAAGCGCCTTGGGGGCAAGTCGCTCCACCTTCAACCGCGCGAGTCCGATTCAGGCAGTGATTTCGTTCCATTCGGCATCGGACAACCGCAGGGAAGCGCCGCCGAGGTTTTCTTCGAAATGGGCGACACTCGAGGTGCCCGGGATTGGCAGGACGACCGGCGAGCGGTGCAGCAGCCAGGCCAAGGCCAGCTGCGCCACCGTCGCGTGATGGCGCCGCGCCGCCTGATCGAGTTTTCCGCCGGCACGAGCCATATCGCCCGCCGCGAGGGGAAACCAGGGAATGAACCCGAGCTTGTGCTTCGTGCAGTGGTCGAGCACCGCTTCGCTCTGCCGCGCACCCAGGTTGTACAGGTTCTGGACACTCACGATGCGCACGATTTTGGCGGCTTGCTCGATTTCGGGTACCGACACCTCCGACAAGCCGATGTGACGGATTTTCCCCGCCGCCTGCAGCTCTTTCAACGCGCCCAGGGTGTCGGCCGCCGGCACCTTCGGGTCGATGCGGTGTAGTTGATAAAGATCGATTCGATCGAGTTTCAGTCGGCGCAAACTCAACTCCACGCATTGGCGGATATATTCCGGCCGGCCGACCGGCGCCCACTGCTCGGGACCGGAACGCGTGAGTCCTCCCTTGGTCGCGATCACCAGCCCCTTCGGATACGGGTGCAGCGCCTCGGCGATCAGCCGCTCGCTCACCTCGGGCCCGTAGGCATCGGCCGTGTCGATCAGATCAACGCCGAGATCCACGACGCGGCGCAGGAGTCGCTTCGCCTCGCCGGGATCGCGCGGTTCGCCCCAGATGCCCGGACCCGTGATCCGCATGGCTCCAAATCCGAGGCGGTGCACCTTCATGTCACCGCCGATTGCAAACGTGCCGCTCTCCGCGGCATTGAGTCGCTTCTCCATCGCTTCGGCCTTCATGCCCCGCAGGCTAGGGTTGATCGCGCCCGGTCGCAAGCGACGGCCGTCATTTTTCTCCCCGGGAATATTCCGGATTCGTGAATCGGTGAAGAGCGATGGAGAAAACGCCTGCCGTGTCCAATCCGTCCGTCGCGATTTCCCCCTGACCTGCCCCGGTCCTCTTCGCGGCTGGACAACCCCGGCGCAACGTCGCTTCCTGAAGATCGGTCGGAACCTCTCTCCCCTTTCCCATGACCAGGCCGGGCATAGTGTTGGTGGCAGCGGCATTGGCCGCATCCCTGTCGGGCGCGACGGATCCCGCCGTGCCCGCCGAGGTGCGATTCAACCGCGATGTGCGCCCGGTCATGGCCAACACGTGCTTCAAGTGTCACGGACCCGACAAGGGCGCGAACAAGGCGAACCTGCGCCTCGACCTGCCCGCGGATGCCGTGCGCGAAAGACATGACAAGTCGGGTCGCGTCTATCGTCCCATCGTACCCGGGCATCCCGAGCAGTCGGAAATCTGGCGCCGCATCACCGCCGCCGACCCGGGCCAGGTCATGCCGCCGCCGGACTCGCTGCACCTGCTCGCCGACCACGACAAAGCCGTCATCAAACGCTGGATCGAGGAAGGCGCGACCTACGAGCCTCACTGGGCTTACATCCCGCCCAAAAAGGCGGACATTCCTGTCACCCGCCACGTCGCGGCGAATCCCATCGATCATTTTCTCCTGCGCGAGCTCGAGGAGAAAAACATCGAGCCATCGCCAGCCGCGGATCCGCGCACCCTGATCCGCCGCCTGTCGCTTGACCTCGTCGGACTTCCGCCCACGCCGGCCGAAGTCGACGCCTTTCTGGCGGACACGACGTCAGGTGCCTATGAACGGCTGGTCGACCGCCTGCTGGCCTCTCCGCATTTCGGCGAGCGCATGGCCGTGGGCTGGCTGGATCTGGCGCGTTTCGCCGACACGGTCGGTTTTCACGGCGATCAGCTCTACAACAACTTTCCCTATCGCGACTACGTGATCGACGCGTTCAACGCGAACCTGCCGTTCGACCGGTTCACGCGCGAACAACTGGCGGGCGATCTTCTTCCCGGCGCAACCCCGGCCCAGCAAGTCGCGACCGCGTTCAACCGACTCAACATGGTCACGCGCGAGGGCGGCGCGCAGCCGAAGGAATATCTGGCCAAGTATGCCGCCGATCGCGTGCGCACCGTCGCCACGACATGGCTCGGATCCACCATGGGTTGCTGCGAATGCCACGACCACAAATACGATCCGTTCAAGAGCCGCGACTTCTACTCCCTCGCGGCGTATTTCGCCGACATCAAGCAGTACGGCGTCTACCAGAACTACGACTACACGCCCGAGCCCGAACTGAAGGACTTCACCAACGATACGCCCTTCCCGCCGGAAATCGAAGTCGACAGCCCCTACCTGCACGCGCGTCAGAAGCGGCTGACCGACGTGGCAAACAAGCGCACCGAACGCGTCGCCAAATCAGTCATCGAAACCTCGAAGGATCGCGCGGCCGCACTCGCCTGGGCGCACGACATCGCGCCCATTCTCACGGCGGATTCCCGTGGCTGGCGTCCGCTCGCGATCGTTGCGGCCAAGGAGATGAAGGACGACATCGTCGCCATTCAGCCCGACAACAGCGTCCGTCTCGGGCCCGTGAAGGATTACAAGCAATACAAGTTTGGCGACGGAGCAGAGCTCACGCTCACCGCGCCCGCCGGACCGGTCGCCTCCGTGCGCCTGGAAGTGTTGCCCGATGAAACTTTCGGCGGGCGCACGACGAGCACGAAGGAGGACTCGTTCACGGTCACGCTCGAGCTGTCGCTGCAAAGTCCCGGCGCCGAGAAACCCGCCCCCGTGGCGTTTGCCGATGGATATCCCGAGCAATCGACCTGGTCCTACGCCAATGGCGCGCTCGAAACCTCGATCACCGGGGAGTGGAAATCGGCGCCAAGCCTGGTGAAGCAGGCCCAGGCGCTGGTTTTCATTCTCAAGGCGCCTCTGAACCTGCACACCGGCGACCAGCTTCACGCGAAAATCCTCAGCGAAAATGTCAGCCGCGTGCGCCTGTCGGTTTCACCTCTCGGCGTGCTGCCGCCGGATTTGACCGTGGCCGCCGTCGCCGCCGCCGTGGCCACCCCGGAGGCGACCCCCGAAGCAACGACGACGGTCGCGCAGGCTTGGTTCATGGCAACCGGTGCCGGCCGCACCGCCGAGTTTGCCGCTGAATTGTCGGACCTCCGCGAGATCGCCGCCTGCCGGGACGGCCGCGCGTTCTGCACCGTCACGGTGGCCACCAACCCCGCCACCACGCACGTGCTGGCGCGGGGCAACTGGCAGGACGAATCCGGCGAAATCGTTGCGCCCGCGGCGCCGGAGTTTCTCACCGGCAAGCACGCCACGACCGCCCTGCCGCGTCAGACGCGGCTCGATCTCGCGAACTGGCTCGTGTCGCGCGAAAATCCGCTCACGGCGCGAACGTTCGTCAACCGGCTGTGGAAACAGTTTTTCGGCACCGGCCTTTCGGCCGTGGTCGACGATCTCGGCACCCAGGGCGAGTATCCCGTCAATCCCGAGCTGCTCGACTGGCTGGCCGTCGACTTCATGGATCGCGGCTGGGACATGAAGGCCATGGTTCGGTTGATCGTGACTTCCGATGCCTATCGCCGCTCGTCGCAATATCGTCCGGATCTCGCGGAGATCGATCCCAACAATCGCCTGCTGGCCCGCCAGACGCCGCGCCGACTCGAGGCGGAGTTCGTCCGCGACAACGCCCTCGCCGCCGCCGGTCTTATCGACCTCGAACTCGGCGGACCGAGCGTGCATCCCTATCAGCCCGAGGGCTACTACGCCGCGCTGCAATTCCCCGACCGCGACTACTACCCCGAAAAGGACGAACGCCAGTTCCGGCGCGGCGTGTACATGCACTGGCAGCGCACCTTTCTCCACCCGATGCTCGCCAACTTCGATGCACCGTCGCGCGAGGAATGCACCGCCGCGCGCATCCAATCCAGCACGCCGCAGCAGGCCCTCACTTTGCTGAACGATCCCAGTTTCGTCGAGTGCGCGCGCGGCCTCGCCGAGGTTTCGTTCGCGGCACATCCAGGCACCGGCTTCGACTCGGGGCTGAACGATGCGTTTTCCCGTCTGCTGGCCCGCTCTCCGACGGAACACGAACGGGCTGCCCTGGCGAAATTCGATGAAACCCAGCTCGCCTACTACCGGGCGCATCCCGATGACGCCAAAAAGCTGCTGGCCATCGGCATCCATCCCATTCCCTCCGGAGTTGATCCGGCCGAACTTGCCGCGTGGACCGAAGTCGCGCGCGTCCTGATCAATCTCAACGAGTCCATCGTCCGCTACTGATGAATTTCACAGGAGATCGCCGAGGCCGCAGAGATATGCCCCGCACCAAGACATGCCGCACAGCAGGCAACGGAGGAAACCGGGCCTACCCATTTAGGCTTTTTGCGACCCATCCTAAAACCTGCTACGCGAAAAAGTAACGACCTCCGGCCTCCGACCTCCGACCTCCGACCTCCGACCTCCGACCTCCGACCTCCGACCTCCGACCTCCGACCTCCGACCTCCGACCTCCGCTCACGCTCGCCATGGACTCCCCTTTCGATCCCACCGTCGCCCGCCGCCACCAGCTCGAGTGGTCGCGGCGCACGTTCCTGGGCAAGTCCGCCCAGGCGCTCGGAGCGCTGGCGCTGGGATCGCTGATCAACCCGCGCCTCCTGGCGGCGGCCGAGAAGGCCGGCGCGCCGAATCCGTGGACGGGCATTCTGGCCTCGCCGCATTTTCGTCCGCGCGCGAAACGCGTCATCCATCTCTACATGGCCGGCGGGCCGTCCCACATCGACCTGTTCGACCCCAAGCCCGAGCTCAATCGCATCCACGGCCAGCCGTTTCCCGCCTCGTTCACGAACGGACAGCAGCTCGCGCAGCTGCAAAACACCAAGCTGCTCGCGCGCGGCTCCAGCTTCGGGTTTTCGCGCTGCGGATTGTCCGGCCAGATGATTTCCGATCTGTTGCCCTACACGCAGCAGATTGCCGATGACATCTGCATCATCCGCTCGCTGCACACCGAGCAGATCAACCACGACCCGGCGCATGCGTTCATGAATGCCGGCTCCATCATCAAGGGCCGTCCGAGCATGGGCTCGTGGCTGCTCTATGGCCTCGGCGCGGAGACCGAGAATCTGCCGGGTTTCGTCGTGCTGATGTCCCGCGGCCCTTCCGGCGGTGAACAACCGGTCTCGGCGCGCCAGTGGTCCGCGGGTTTTCTGCCGAGTCGCTTCCAGGGCGTGCAGTTCCAGAGTCACGGGCTGCCCGTCCACTACGTCGGCAACCCCGACGGCGTGTGCCAGAGCACGCAGCGCCAGGTGATCGACGAGATTGCACGGCTGAACGGTTTTCACGAGGAGGAGACTCTCGACCCCGAAGTGCAGACGCAGGTCGCGCAGTACGAACTCGCCTTCAAGATGCAGACGAGCGTGCCCGATCTCGCCGATCTCAGCCAGGAGCCGCAGTCCATTCGCGATCTGTACGGCGTGAAGGAGCCGGGCGACGGATCGTTCGCGTCCAACTGCCTGCTCGCGCGCCGACTCGCCGAACGTGGTGTGCGTTTCATCCAGCTTTATCACCGCGGCTGGGACCAGCATGGCAATCTCGACACCGACCTGCCCGATGTCTGCCGTCGGGTCGATCAGGCCAGCGCCGCCCTGGTGACCGATCTCAAACAGCGGGGCATGCTCGACGACACGCTCATCCTCTGGGGCGGGGAATTCGGACGCACTCCGATGGGCCAGGGATCGGGCCGCGACCACCACATCAACGCGTTCTCGATGTGGATGGCGGGCGGCGGCATCCGCGGCGGTTTGAACTGGGGCGCCACCGATGAGCTGGGCTACCGTTATCTCGAGGACGGACAGGACATGCACGTGCATGACCTGCACGCGACCATGCTCGCCGCCTTCGGGATCGACCACGAAAAACTGGTGTACCGTTTTCAAGGCCGCGACTTCCGTCTCACCGATGTACACGGTCAGGTGGCGCGCGGATTGTTCGCATGACCCCGACGGAAATTTTTCCTCCCAAGGTGGAGCGCGTTGCCCCCAACGCGCTTGAGCCACGGGCGCGCGTGCGCCGCACAGAGCAACGCGTCGGGGACAACGCGTTCCACCTCATTCGACCGTGAGCGACTTCGCGGCATTTTTCGGCCACCTGCATCCGGTCATTGTCCACTTGCCGATCGGGATTTTCCTGCTGCTCGGCGCGCTTGAAGTCGCCGGCGCGGTCGGACGCGCCCGCGGTCTTTCGTGGCTGCCCAGTCTCTCATCCGGACAGCGCGCGTTCGTGCTCGTGCTGGGCGCCGCGAGTGCCGTGATCTCCGCCACGTTCGGGTGGCTTCTCGCGCAACATGGGAGCTACGACGATGTCGCCGTGGCCTCGCATCAGTGGCTTGGATTTGCCGCCGCCGCCGCCTCGCTGCTGCTCGTCCTTCTGCGCCGCGGCGGGCCCACTTACGGCGTCGGCCTGGGCTCGTTTCTCGTGTTGCTCACCTTCGCGGCGCATTACGGCGGCAAGCTCACGCATGGCAGCGACTATCTGGTTTCCAGCCTGCCACCCTCATGGGGGCGATTTTTCGGCGTCACTCCGCCCCCGGCCAAAACGCCGACCGTCGCGGCGAAGGCGCCGGTGACGTTTCAAACCGCGACGGTTTATGAAAACGTGGTCCATCCCATCATCAAGGAACGCTGCGAAAACTGTCATGGACCCACGAACAGCAAGGGCGGACTGCGGCTCGATACGTGGGAGGCGATGCTCAAGGGCGGCAAACACGGCCCGGCGCTCAAGCCCAATGATCCCGCCGGCAGTCTATTCGCCCAACGGGTCGATCTTCCCGCCGAGGCCAAGGAACACATGCCACCGAAAGCCAAGGCCCAGTTGGGCAGCGACGATCTGAGCATCATCGACTGGTGGGTTGCCCGCGGCGCACCGCGCGCCGACCGCGTGGCAAAACTCGACCTGCCACCTGCGATCGAGGACATCCTGGCCAGCCGACTCGGCGGCAATCGCGAAGGTGCGGTGCCCGATCGCGCCACGACGCTGGCGAGCGCTGCGGCCCTCGCGCAGGAACTCGGTATCCGAATCCGCCCGCTGACGCCCGACGGCCCGTGGCTTGAAGTGAATGCCCGCTCCGCCGGCCGGAAATTCGGCGACGCGGAATTGGCCCGCCTTCAGCCTCTCGCCGGCGCCATCCAGTGGCTGGACCTCGGCACGACCGCGGTCACGGATCGCGGGCTCGCCGCGATTTCCCCGATGCATCAACTGTTGCACCTGCATCTCGACCAGACCGCGGTGTCGGACGCAGGCACGCCCAACCTGACCGGTCTCACACGCCTGCAATATCTCAACCTGCGCGGGACCAAGATCACCGACCAGACGGTGACGGCGCTGCGCACGCTGCCGCACCTGCGCGCCCTTTACGTCTGGCAGACGGCCGCCACGCCCGCCGCGGTCAAGGCCCTCGGCGACGAATTGGTCGACCAGCGTCGCATCGACCGGCTGCGCGCGCAGGAGGTTGACCTCGGTCGCGCGATCGAAGCGGAAAAATTTCAAGGCGACACGGGCGATACGCTGCGCCCGGTCGAACAACGCGCCGGGAAAACCGCCGACAAAAAACAATCGCCATGAAACCTGTCACCCGCCGGACTTTTCTCGGGCAGTGCCTCACCCTTTCCGCCATGGCCACGCTACCTCCCACGATCCTTCGCGCCACCGACAAGTCGGGTTCGGCCCTGCCGGTCACCGGCTCGGGCGACCACACCTACGAATGCGTCCACGACTGGCTGCTCCCGCCCGATGGCATGGTCTGGGGTGACACCCACGGCCTGTGCCAGGACGCCAACGGATTCATCTACGTCGGACATACCGTCAATCGCGCCAGCATGCGCGGCGAGGCGATTGTGGTGTTTGATGCCGCGGGGAAATTTGTTCGCGCCTTCGGCGAGGAATTTCGCGGCGGCGCGCACGGGCTGAACCTGCGCCGCGACGGTTCCGAAGAGCTGCTGTATCACTGCGACATCAATCGCTGCAAGGTGGTGAAGACGACGCTCGACGGCCGCGTCGTGTGGGAGCACGGCTATCCGCGCGAAGACCCCGCGTACGGCGCGAAGCCGATCGACTTTGTGCCGACCAACGTCGCGTTTGCGCCCAACGGGGACTTTTTCGTCGGCGACGGTTACGGCTCGAATCACCTGCTCAAGTTTTCCGCCGCGGGAAAATTCATGGGGGAGATCGGGACGCCCGGTCACCGCGAGGGCGAACTCGACAATCCCCATGGCCAGTGGGTCGACCCGCGCGGAGCCGACCCGGTGCTCGTCGTGGCCGATCGCGGCAACCGGCGCCTGCAAACCTTCACGCTCGACGGAAAGCATCTGCGCACGATCAAGGACGACACGAAGCTGCGCATGCCCTGCCATTTCTCCGTTCGTGGCGACCTCATGGTTTGCCCGGACCTCGACAGCCAGGTGTGTCTGCTCGACAAAAGCTACAATGTCGTGGCGCAGCTCGGGGACGGCCAGGCGATCAACGGCAAGGTGGGCTCGCGGCGCGGACAATCCCGCCCGGAGTTCACGCCGGGAAAATTCATCACCCCGCACGCGGCAATTTTCCTCCAATCCGGCGACATCCTCGTCGCCGAGTGGCTGCCGATCGGGAGGATTACGTTGCTGAGAAAAGTGTAGGGCGGGGTCGCTCGCCCTGAGCTTGTCGAATGGGTCGAACCCCGCCAAGAGACGATCCGAATTTAACCACGGATTACATGGAGGACACGGATTCCCAAACCATGGTCCGTGGATCGATCCGTGCCCTTCGTGTAATTTCGCGACGTTTCGTGGGAGGCTTTCTGAAATTCCAGGCGGGGTTCGGCGACCCCGCCCTACACCAGAACCGGCCTCTTCCACGGCGCGCGATAAGGGCGCGCGAGCAGGCGCGTCGCTTCGGGATCGCCGGGCACGGTGCGCGTTTTCGGATCGTAGGCCACCGGCCGCCCAAGCTGCATCGCCACGATCCCGAGTTCGCAGACCGCACTGGAAATGTGACCCTCCTCGATGTCTGAGATCGGGCGGGAACGATTTTCCCGCGCCTTCATGAAATCGAGGACGTGCAGCCGTTCCACCAGGTCGTAGGGATCGGGGCCGTTGAAATCGACATTCTCGAGGTCCCCGGTTTTGGAAAGCATGTGCTTTCCTTCGCGCGTGCCGCCGTCGGCCGGCGTGAACGCATACTCAAACATGGTGAGATTCAACGTGCCGCCTTCCCCGATGAGTCGCGCCCCCCACTGATCGCTCCAATGCCGCTTGGGAATCGGCGAGCCGCCCCACATCCGATGCTCCCAACTCACGTCGAGATCCGGATAATGCAGGACGGTGCGCTGCGTGTCGGGCAGATTGGAAAATGATTTCTTCGCCACGTAAATGCCTCCAGTCGAGGAGACCTTTTCCGGCCAGCCGAGGCCGAGCAGCAGCCGGACCTTGTCGATCATGTGCACGCCGAGATTTCCGATCGGACCGTTGCCGAATTCCATGAACGCCCGCCAGCCCCGCTCCTCCATGATCGCCTTATAGGGCAGAAGAGGCGCGGGACCGGTCCAGAAGTCGTAGTTCAAGTGCGCCGGCACGGGCGCGTTCGGAATCGGACCATCCGACCAGCCTTCCGAACCGAGGTAGCTGTAGGTCTCGACCAGGGCGATCTTGCCGAGCCGCCCACTCAGAATGTAACGCTCGCGGGCTTCCTGATAGAGCGGGTTGCTGCGGCGTTGCGTGTGGACCTGCACCACGCGATTGTGTTTGCGCGCGGCTGCGACCATGGCTTCGCCCTCGAGCACGTCGACTCCGATGGGCTTTTCCAAAAACAAATCCGCGCCGGCCGCCATCGCCGCAATCGCCGGCAGCGCATGCCAGTGGTCCGGCGTCGCGACGATCACGATGTCGAGCGGCGCTGCCGCCAGCATCTCCCGATAGTCGACGAATGTCCGCGGCACTGCGGACTGATACTTGGCCACCAAGGCGAGGGTTTTCTGCAATGCGACGGCGTTGACGTCGCACAGCGAGACGACATCGACCCCGACGTGACGCAGGAAGATGCCGAGGTTCACGCCGCCGAACCAGCCGCACCCGATGACACCGACTCGCGGGCGCGGCCTGGCGTCGGCGGCAAACAGGGGTCCACGGGTGGCCAGAACAGCGCCGGCAACAGCCAGCGAGGAGAGAAAGGATCGACGATTCATTTTGGGAGGGGATCGTGCGCAATCTAGCCAGGCGTGGGGTCCGCTCAAGAGTGGAGGGTGGGACTGTCGAATCCCGCCTCGATTGCAAAAAATGGAACGGGTTGTCCTCAAGACGCTCAACGCATTGGGGACAATGCGTTCCACCTTGGCGGGATTTGGAAATCCCGCCCTACATCTCGTCACCCGTCACCTGTCACTCATCACTTTTCCAGCACCAACACCCCCGGCCCCGGCGACCCATCGTCGTTCCACAGGTCCCGCTCCGGCTCCCAGTACATCACGCCGATGCCGCCGGGCGCCGCCTTCACGGCTCTGATCAAATCGGTCAGGAATTGTCGGCGGCCTTCCGGCGTCTGCGGCCACTTCATGTACGGATTCTCCTTCACATGACTGTTTTCGTAGCCGGTTTCCACGACCAGGAAATCCTTGTGATAGGTTTCCGCACAGCGGTTCATGTTTTCCGTGAGCTGCTCCAGCGTGCCGTGCGCCCAGGGCGGATAAAAACTTTGCGCGATGATATCGTAGGGCACGTGCGCCGCCTCGATGTGATCGAAGAACCAGTTGGTCACCCGCCAGCTCGCTCCCTTGTCGATGTGGATCGCGATGCGCACGGGCGCGCCCCCCGCCCCCGCCCGCACGCCGCGAATGCCCGCCTTGAGCAGACGCGTGAGGTGATCCCATTGCACGGCTTCGTCGTACCCCGCCGGCGGAGGATACTCCTTCGTGCCCGGATATTGCAGCTGCGCCACCGGCCACGCGGCGCCGCGGGTGATCTCATTTCCAACCTGAACCCAGTCGGGCATCGCGCCGGCATCTTTCAGGGTTTTCACCACCATAAAGGCGTGCTCTTCCCAGGCCTGTTCGAGTCCGGCGAGATCGAGTCCGCGCCAGGCGACGGGAATGTCCTGATGCTGCGGGTCGGCCCACGTGTCCGAGAAATGCAGGCAGAGCAAAAGTGTGCCGCCGAGCGCCTTGATTCTTTTCGCCAGCGGAATGGCGGCCTCGAGCGTGTTGTTGGGCGCACCGTGAACCGGTGACACGAATATCCGCAGCCGAAAGGCGTTCCAGCCGTGACGATGCAGAATGGTCAGCTCGTCGCTCGGCTGGCCGTTCTCCTGGTACGGCGGAAACTTTCCCCAGCGCGCCGGCATCCGCGCATCGAGATAAGTGATGTCCGCGCCCAGGACAAACGGCTCCGTCGCCGCCGACACCCATCCCGTCAACACCGCCGCAATAAACGCCATCACGATCCAGCGCATGGCGGAATGATAGCGATACTCGCGGAAAGGTATAGGCGCAAAATGGAACCGCTTCCCCGCCCGAAGGATTTTCACAGGAGGCCAGGAGAATTCCTCTGCGGGCTTAGCGACCTCTTGTGAAAATATAACAGACCGATGGGACATCGGCCCCTACCGACTGTCGGTCACCAGACACCGGTGATCGAGCACCCGTCACTCGCCACTCGTCACTTTTTCCCAATCACCGCCGTCCCGGGTTGCACTCCCGCAGTAAAATACGCGAGCACGGTGCCGCGCGCATCCCGCGCCCGCCAAATGTGGCCCGGATAGGTCGCCGTCTCGATTTTCTGGCCGGGTTGCAGGGTGAAATACGTTTTCGGCTGGCCCTGATAGTCCATCCAGTCGACCTGAACCAGCCCGCCGCTGGAATTCTGGAAGATCACTTTGGTCCCCTGCCCACCCCCGGCCGATTTCCAGGAGGCGCGACTCGACGGCGCCAGCGCCGGCAGCATTCCACCTCCCGCCGGAATGTCGGCCGCTGCCGATTGCGCCTCGCGTTCGGTCGGGGTCAGGAGGCGCGCCGGCCAGGCGAACGCCCTGGCTTTCGAGACATCAAATCCTGCGAGATGCGCCGACGGCGGAATGCGTTTGGCGGGGCGAATATAGCGCCACTCTCCGTCGCCGTACACCGAAGACAACAGGGCCGCCAGGCGCGGATCGTATTTCTTGATGTCAGCGCGGGTGCCGACGGCGTTGTGATCGACGTCGTTCGTCCGACTGCAATCGAACCAGCATTGCGTGCCGACCGCCCAGTATTCCCGATAATTCGAACCGGCATAGGTGCCGCGCCACAATCCGGCGCGCGTCGCAGCCTCGTAGGCTTCGTGCAACCGGTGGTCGAAGGTGCCGTCGATCGAATTCATGCCGCGTTCGTGCACGACATGCCCGAACTCGTGGATGAGGATGTTTTCCGCGGGATAAGGATCGCCCGGATAACCGAGAAGATTTTCCTCGGCGCAGCTGACGGCCGGACGCGCCTCCGTGGCACCGAGCCCACGCGCCCGCTTGTCCCAGTAGTCCTTGGGTGTCAGGTCGCTGTGCTCGGGCACATCCGTCGTCATTTCCGTCGGTGCCATCACCGCGAGTCGCACGTGATTGCGCGCGATGGCAGCGAGCACGTCGGGCCGGCTCCCGATCATTTCGGTGATGATGTAGCGCGCCTCGATCAGGGCGTAGTCCGACACCTTGGCCGAGGACAGGATCGGCACTCCGTCGACATCGACGTATTTCTGGTAGAACGGCGACAGATGAAACCCGGCGCGAACCGCTGCCGGCACGGGCGCGACCGGTGCATCACTGGCGGCCGATCCCGCCACCGCCACGCCGGCGAGGATCGCTGCACGTGCCATGGCGCTGAGAAATCGCCTCATGCGGAGCGAGGCTAGCAAGCGCACCGCCCTCGACGCAAAAGCAATATGCCGTCGCGCGCGGGCGGCTTGGCCGGAACGATTCAGTCGGGAGGTGGAACCTGACAGTGCGTCATTTCCGATGAATTCGGAATAGGCCGCTTTTACAGGGGCCCCATCCTTCAACCCTCAACATTCCACCTTCAACTGCATGAGTCCGGCTCAGGGAAACAGCCGATTGTACGCCTCGGGCGACAGCATTCGTCGCAGATGTTCCTGCGCCGCCCGGGCGCCGGCGGCGTTGTCTTCCTGCAGGCAAAGCGTGAACTCTCCCAACACGCCGCCCGCCGTCACCGCGGCCTCTCGCATGGGCGGACGATTCCGTTCGCGGGCGGCGGAGTTCTCGCGCAGTCGGTCGAGCCAGGCTTGCAGACGCCTTCCGGTCAGAAGCGCGTCCGGCCCCGCTCCGGATCGGACGCGCGGTCCAAGCAGTTCGATCCAGGGCCGTTCCTCGGTATTCGTCCGTGTTTCGTCTGCCGGCAGGTCGGTCACCGCGAGAGTTCCCACAAAACCCATCCAGAATATTTCGCGCGAAACGAGCTGCGGGTTTGAGCGATCCCTGACTTCGCGAGCCCGCGCGTCCCATGATGCGTCATCGGGATCGAGCGGCGTGTCGCTGCCCACCAACGCAATCGCCGGTTCCGTCGGCGAGAAGTCACCCCGCCAGACCTGCACCTCCGGAAACTCCGCCAGAAAGGTCCGCGCGATGATCGCGACTTCCGTTTCCGACAGCTGATGCAGGGGCAGCCATTGACAGTACAATCCTCCGCCCGCCAGCGCCCGATGCGCCGCCGAAAAATTCTCGGCCGTGAAAAGTGCGGCTTCGCCCGGACGCCAGGGAACGACCAGGTCGCCCACGATGACGTCGAATTTTTCCGGCGTGCCGCGCAGGAAGTTCCGGGCGTCGTCGCCGATGAGTCGTGTCCGGACGTCGGAGAGCAGGTGATGATTGGCGGCGTCAAAGGCGGTCCGCGCCGCAGCCGCCACCTCTGGCACCAGTTCCACGACCGTGATCGATGCCACCGGATGGAACGTGGCGCCGCCCGCGGTAATGCCGGTACCGAGTCCGAGAAACGCCACCCGCTGCGGGTGCGGATGCAGCAGGAGCGGGATATGCGCCTGCATGCGTTCGTCGCCCGTGGACGCGGTTCCACCGAGTCCGTAGTGATTGTTGAGTTTCAATCGCCGGGATCCCGGTCGCTCGACGACCGCCACGATCCCGTGCGTTCCTTCCGACACGGAGACCAGTCGCTCGTCCGCACCGGCGTCCACGCTCACCCGCGGGGCCTCATCGCGGGCCAGCATCACTCCGGTCGCGACAATCACCGTGGCAGCCCCCGCACTCAGGATCCTCCGGATGCGTCCGAACGAACCGGTCCATGAGCTGATCAAACCCGTCGTGGCCACGACAATTCCGACGGTCATCATCGAGCGCCACAGGCCCAGCATTCCCGGAAGAATCAGTCCGCCCGCGAGGGCGCCGACCACGGAGCCCGCGATGTTGGCGGTGAAAACCTGGCCGAGCGCGCGGCCCGCCTTCGCGTCCGCGCGGCGCCCCGCCAGTTCCATGATCGCAGGCAGGGCCAGTCCGAGCAGCGCCATCGTGGGCACAACGAAGATCAGCGCCAGCCGGGCGAGCCGCGCGAGTTCATGCGTCCACGAGGCATCGCGCGAAAGATATTCCAGATCTTGCGTGATGCTCACGAAGCAAACCGGCGCGAAGACCACCGCGGCGCCGCCGGCCAGCCAGGCCCAGCCCAGCAATTCCCGCGGTTCAAGGCCCGCGCGCAAGGCCCACCGCGCACCCTGTCCGCCGATGGCCAGCGCGACGATCACCGCCGCCACGACCAGCGCGAACGATTGCGTCGAGTTTTCGTGGATTTGGGCGAAGGCCCGATTCCATTCGACCTGCAGGGCAAACGTCGCCGCGCCCGACATGAAAGCAGCAATCAGGATTCCGCCCGCCGACTCGGGTTTCGCGGGCCGTGGGGAGGCCGGCGACACATCAGACCTCGGCGCAACCGTCGCCCGCGCCCGGTCGAGCAGGACCGCGCCAGCTCCAATCGCCACGTTGATTCCCGCTCCCATCGCGATGGCTCCCCTCAATCCGAGAAATGGCAACGCGAGAAACGGCGCCGCGAGCGCACCGAACGCGGCACCGGCGGTATTGACGACGTAGAGCCAGCCCGCCGACAGACCAAGACGACCCCGGCCTCCGTCCGCGAAAGTTCCCAACACCGGGAGCGTGGCCCCCATCGCGGCGGTGGGAATCAGCAGCGCACCGAATGCCCACAGCGCCTTCGTCGTCAGCAGAGCACCCGGACTTTCCGTTGCGGAAAAACCACGCGCGACGGAAAACGTTCCGAAGGCGTGGAGAATCGGGCCGGTCGACAGCGCGCCCAATCCGATGACTCCCTCCAGCATCGCGTAGGCCAACAGTGGCCGACGAATCCAGTCGGCCCAACGGCCGCCCAGCCATGCACCGATTCCGAGACCCGCGAAAAACGCACCCAGCACCACGGCCGTGGCGGACGTCGCCGAGCCGAACAGGAGCGCACACTCGCGCTGCCAGAGAACTTCGTAGAGCGTTCCGATGAACCCCGAAACAAGCAGCAGGAACGGCAGCAGGCGGGAGGGGTCACGTCGACCGGTCGGGTCGCTCATTTCAAAAAGAGAGCACCACCAGCATTTGAAGACGACGAAAGCGGACGCCCGCCATGAAGGAGCGAGCGTCCGCGGATCACGCAACGAACACAAACAAATCAGCGCCTAGAACCGGTGGCTGATGCTCCACTGGATCAGGTAGTCGGCAAATGCCGCGTCACCCTGCGTGTACTTGCCCGTCTGCCAGGTCTTGAGCTTGTCCGGATAACTTTGGAGGCGATCGCGCTGGATCGCGGTCGGAACGTAGAGGCGGAAGGTCCAGCCGTGTGCGCTATAGGAAACGCCGGGATCGATCGCGACCGAATAGCCCGGACGCCGGAATCCGTTGCTGCCGCCGAAGAGGTCGTAAACCATCACGCCCTCAACCCGGAGACCAAGGCTGACGGATACGCCACGGATGAATGGCAGCGAATATTCCAGGCCCGTGCGGCCAAGATAGGTGTCGGAAATCGAATTCCCGACGTCGTTCTGCTCCTGCGGCGTCGCCTCATAGTAGGCCGAGCCATAGGCGCTCAGGTTGGGCGCCAGGATCCTGTACAGGTTAAGTGCGAAGCTGATTCCGTAACCGCCTTGTCCGGGTTGGATCGATTCGTCCACGGCCTTCACTACCGACACAATCTTGCCCGACGTCTTGTCGTAGGACTCGAAGGTATCCTTCACGTCGTGCTTGCCCGTGGGCAGCACCACGCCGAGTCCGATCTGAATGTTGCCCTTCTTGGCTGTCTCCGGATTGAACAACCAGTAGTTGCCGCTGAAACTCATGTCGGCGAGTCCGTACGCCTGCGTGTGATAGCGGTCGAGGATCTTGCCCGTGGAATCCTTGACGACCTGGGACCGGTCGTTGGCCACGAACGGAACGGTGGCCGATACGTTCCAGCGGGAATTCACGGTATAGTTGATGCCGAAGTCCATGAAGTTGGACCGGTTGATCACCTGGTCGCCGTTGGCATCGCGCTGGGCCTGATAGGCCGTACCGACGTAGTGACGATCCGACTGAAACCAGCGGTAGGAGATCGAGGTCTCCCACTTGTCCTGGTCGTCGCCCTGATCCATCATGTTGGCCGGAATGCCGCTGCCACGAGCGGCGACACAGCCCTGGGCCAGGGCACGGGTGGGAATGAGCAGGGCACTGAGCAACGCGCACGCGCCGAGCGTGCCGCGGAATATGCGGAGGAGGTATTGCATGGGGGGTGTAGGTCACCGGCCGCGAGTGCGACCGGGCGCATGGGGTGCGCGCCGTCACCGTGCATTTTCACCCCGGCAGGAAAATATCTTTGGGGCCAGTTGCCGCTCGATCGGTGTCAACCGCCATGGTATGACTTACTATCCGCTTATGACATGGGATTCTGGATACAGCTTCAGCGCGACGAAGATTGCTCCCGCCCTCCCCTCCGCCACGGTGTCGTCTTGATTGCCGCTCCTTTTCCGTCCCAGCCACGCAACCATTCACCGCGATGAACGCCGTTCAACTGTTCCAACCGCGCCAGTTGAAGTTGCTCTCGCTGCCGGAGCCGCCGTCGCCGGGTCCGGGCGAAGCGCTCGTGCAGGTGCGCCGGGTGGGCGTGTGCGGCACGGATCTTCACGCTTTTCGCGGACAGCAACCGTTCTTCAGCTACCCGCGCATTCTCGGCCACGAGCTGGGAGTCGAGGTGCTCTCGGTTGGAGAGGGCGGCGCCGGCGTATCCCCGGGCGACCTTTGCGCGGTGGAACCGTACCTGAACTGTGGGCGTTGCATCGCGTGCCGCCACGACAAGCCGAACTGCTGCGTCCAGCTCCAGGTTCTCGGTGTGCACACGGACGGCGGCCTGCGTGAGCGCTTCGTCGTGCCACTGGCGAAGTTGCATTCGTCCCGGACCCTGACCCTCGATCAGCTGGCTCTGGTCGAAACGCTGGGAATCGGTGCCCATGCGGTCGAGCGCGCCGTCCTGACGAAAGGAGAAACGGTCGCGGTGCTGGGCGCCGGCCCGATCGGGCTCGCGGTCATCCAGTTCGCCCGCGAGGCCGGTGCGCGCGTGCTCGTCGTCGACGTCAACGCGCGGCGCCTCGCCTTTTGTCATGAGCGTCTCGGGCTCCCCCGCGAAGACATCATCGACTCGTCCGCGAGTCCCGACGTGGCGCGAGCGTTGTCCGAGCGCACGGGCGGCGATCTGCCGACCGCGGTGTTCGACGCCACCGGCAATGCCGCCTCGATGGCCGGCGCCTTCCAGCTTCCGGCCCACGGCGGACGGCTGATTTTCGTCGGACTCTTTTCCGGCGACGTTTCGTTCCACGATCCGAATTTCCACCGTCGCGAACTGACGCTGCTCGCCAGCCGCAACTCCCGGCCGGAGGATTTTCGCCGCATCATCGCCAAGATCGAGTCCGGGCGGATCGACACCACTCCGTGGATCACCCACCGGGCCGTGCTCGCCGAGGTGCCGGAGAAATTCCCCGGCTGGACCGAGCCCGCCGCGGGCGTGCTCAAGGCCATGATCAGCGTGTAAGGTCATCCGTGAGGCAGGGTCGACGGTGGAACCGGACCTCCCCGTTCGACCGGCTCAGGGCCTCGAGCAGAGTCGAGAGGCGGGCCGGTTTTTTCGAAACAGATGGAAGTCGACTATGGAAATTCGAACGCGCCCGGAGGTCGCGTTCCACCTTCGCCTGCAAGCAGGCTCCTACCTCGTGCTACCGTGGCGGTATCGTATCCACGGCCCCGATATTACCTGTTTGGCGCTTGGCGCCGCGTGCTCTTTGCCGCAAGCTGCTCCCGCGTTCTCAACCCCCGACGCTTTCGCCATGACTTCGCTCTCCTCCCTCGACCGGGTCGCCATCGCCAAGGCGGAACCCGCGGTCCAGCGCGCGGCGCACTGGTTCTGGTGGATCGCCGGGCTTTCGGTGATCAACACCGCGATCCTCGCCTTCGGCGGCGATATCCATTTCGTGGTCGGCCTGGGCGTAACCCAGATTCTCGACGTCGCGTTCCGCCAGATCATCGCCGTCGCGCTGGTCCTCGACGTGTTCGTCGTCGGCTTCTTTGTCCTGATGGGCGTTTTCGCCGCCCGCGGACACCTCTGGGCGTTTGTCATCGGGGCAATTTGCTACCTCGTCGACGGCGCTATCTTCGCCTATTTCGGCGACTGGCTGCCCGTCGCTTTCCACGCCTATGTGCTGTTTTGCCTGTTCAAGGGCTGGAACCATCTTCGGGAAAGCCTCCGGGCGGCCCGAGAACAGCCCGAGGCGCCGCCCGTGCCCGACATCACGGTCCCGCCGCCGCTGGCCTGAGCCGGGCTCATCCAGTTGAGGGTTGAGGGACCGAACCCCGAGTGAAACGGCGCGTGCTCAATTCATCGAATGCGACGCACCGTTCAGTTCAACTTCTCGACTGAATAGTTCCGGCTGGGACAAACCCGGCTGGCCGGCGCGCGTGCTTGGAGCTGGGAATTCGGTCGCAAGCTCTTTCACTGGAGCGCGTGCCCTCGTTTCGCCTCCTGACCGCGATCCTCTGCCTTGTGCCGGTCGGTCTGCATGCGGTCACGCCGGCACCGCCACCCTGCGGCGCAGTCCCGTCCGCTCGTCAGCTGGCGTGGCACCGGCTGGAGGCCTACGCGTTCGTCCACTTCACGGTGAACACCTTCACCGACAAGGAATGGGGTTATGGCGACGAGTCGCCGCGCGTCTTCGATCCAACTGATTTTGACGCCGACCAAATCGTCGCCGCGGCCAAGTCTGGCGGATTGAGCGGTGTGATTCTCACCTGCAAACATCACGACGGCTTCTGTCTGTGGCCGAGCGCGTACTCCGATCATACGATTGCGCAGAGTCCCTATCGCAACGGACACGGTGACATCGTGCGCGAAATTTCCGCCGCGTGCGCCCGTGCGGGACTGAAGTTCGGCGTCTACCTTTCGCCGTGGGATCGCAATCGCGCCGACTACGGCACGCCCGCCTACATCGAATACTATCGTCATCAGCTCACTGAACTCCTGACCCGGTACGGCCCGGTGTTCGAAGTCTGGTTCGACGGCGCCAATGGGGGCGACGGTTATTACGGCGGCGCGAGAGAGACCCGGCACATCGACAACACCACCTACTACGACTGGCCGAACACCTGGAAGATCGTCCGCACGCTGCAGCCCGACGCGGTGATGTTCAGCGACGGCGGTCCGGACGTGCGCTGGGTCGGCAACGAACGCGGGCGTGCCGGCGAACCGTGCTGGGCCACGATCAACGCCGAGGGATTTTTTCCCGGCCACGCGGATCACCTCGACACCGGCGACCGCGGCGGCGCGAGCTGGATGCCCGCCGAAAGCGACGTCTCCATCCGTCCGGGCTGGTTTTATCACTCGAAGGAGGACGCCGCCGTCAAGTCACCGACCGCACTAATCGACATCTACCTCAACACAGTCGGTCGCGGCACGAATCTGATCTTCAATCTCGCCCCCGACCGCCGCGGAAGGATTCCCGACGGAGACATCCGCGCGCTCGAAGGTTTCAAACGGCTGCGCGATGAAACATTCGTTCACAATCTCGCCGCCGACGCCAAGGTCAGCGCCTCGAATGTCCGAGGCAACGACGCGCGCTTCGCCGCGGCTCATGTGCTCGACGGAGACCGCGATACCTATTGGGCCACCGATGACGACGTTCATCAGGCCGAACTGGTTGTCACCCTGCCGGAGGCGCGCACCTTCAACCTGGTTCGCCTCCGGGAGTATCTTCCGCTCGGGCAGCGCATCGGTCGGGTGGCGCTCGAGGCCGAAGATCCGACAACCGGCGCATGGCGCGAGTTTGCCGGCGCGACGAGCATCGATGCGCAACGCCTTATCTCCACGCCCGCGATCACCACTCGACGCGTCCGCCTGCGCGTGACCGATGCCGCGGCCTGTCCCGCGATTTCCGAGTTCGGCTTGTTCCTGCGACCGTAGAGCAATCTCGATTCACTCTTACAGGAGATAACGGAGGGAACGAAGAAATCCGGGACGGTAACCCGCCGATGGAGATCGGAAGTGTAGGAGCCTGCTTGCAGGCGAGCTTCTGGTAAGTTTGACGCGAGCGACCGCTCCAAGGGATGTCACCCTATCGCGAGTGACAAAATGCGCCGACTCAACAGAGACTTGGCCACAAAGAGGCACAAAATCTCGTCTGCCTACAGAATCCAAAGGCGCCTATAGGCGCGCGGATAACTCGCGCCGGCAGCCGGGTTCTTTGCGCCTTTTTGCGGCAAAAAAGTCTTTGCCTTGGACCGAGTCCGCCGCGCGGATCGCCTAATGAGCAAACTCCCGGCCTACGAGAAATCGTCTACGCCCGCCTCAAATATTGACGTGATGATGGCGAACGCGAAGCCCGCGACGCCGTAGTCCGGAACGATTCAGTCGTTGAACCACGGAGACGCGGAGGACACGGAGCGGTCCATGAGATCCACCGAAGCGGCGGGATTTTGTGACTCTTTGTGGCTACCTCATTTCTTGGCATGCCGCGACGAATTCGATCGGGTTGAGGCCGGGACCGCTCGAATGCGCCTTGCGGTCGCAGTCGTCCTATCATGGGATGGCATCTCGCGGGCCGCGAACCCCGTCACGGCATTCCCATGAAGCACGCACTGCGGCAACTGGTGAAGAATCCCGGATTCACGGTGGTGGCGCTCGCCACGCTGATGCTCGGCATCGGCGTGAACACGACCGCCTTCACCGCGCTCAACCGCCTGTTCCTGCAGTTCGTGCCGTTCCGCGACCCGAGTCGCCTGGTGCAGATCTTCTCCACCACGCCGCGCAACGCGCTCGGCACCCAGACCCCCGGTGACTATTTCGACCTTCGCGACCAGAACCAGTCGTTCACCGGTGCCGCCGCGTTTGTGGTTGGCAGCCACGCGAGTCTGGCCGAACCGGGCGAGCCGGCGATCCACGTCACGGCGATTCGCGTCACGGCCAACTTCTTCCCCGTCATCGGCGTCGAGGCAAGCCTTGGGCGGACGTTCACCCTGGACGAGGAACGGCGCTACGACAGCGTCGCCGTAATCAGTCATCAGTTCTGGCGGGAACACTACGCCTCCGACGCCGCCATCCTCGGCAAAACAGTCCGGCTCGACAGCCGCATGTACACGATTGTCGGGGTAATGCCGCCCGCGCTCGACGATCCGACGCTCTTCAACGGCGACCCCGGGTTCTGGATTCTCGATCCCACGGCGCTCAACCACGAGCTGCGGAGCAACGGCTGGTATCACATCCTGGCCCGCTTGAAGCCCGACGTAACCCTCGTGCAGGCCCAGGCCGAAATGACGGCTCTCGGCGCGCGACTGGCGCATGATCATCCGGAAACCAACGCCGGTCGCACCTTCACCGTCGTTCCCCGTTCCACAAATTTCATGGACGAAACCGATCAGCGTCTCGCCGCAATGGTCATGGCGCTGTGTGGCGTGGTGCTGCTGATCGCCTGCGTCAATCTCGCCAACCTGCAATTCATCCGCGCCACGCGGCGCACGCAGGAATTCGGAGTCCGTCTCGCCCTGGGCTGTTCACGCCGTCAGCTCATCGTGATGCTGTTGCAGGAAAGCATCCTGATCGCACTGGCCGGCGGCTTTCTCGGGATACTGTTCGCCCAATGGAGCAGCGTGCGGATCGGCGAGTTTTTTGCAGTCGCCATGCCGCTCGACCGGACTGTGCTCGCTTTCAATCTCGTCGTCTCGATTGCCACCGGCGTGATCTTTGGCCTGTTGCCGGCCTGGGTCGCATCGAAAGCCGAGGTGGGTGCGGCGCTGAAGGCCGGCGGGCGCGGACTCACGGCCGATCGCTCGCGTCACCGGCTGCGGCAGGGACTGGTGGTCTTCGAGATCGCGCTCGCCCTGGCCCTGCTCACAGCCGCGGGCTTCTTCGTGACGGGTATCTACCGGATCAGTCATCGTTCGCTGGGATGGTCGCCGGAGCGCGCGCTCGTCGGCTGGTTCGAGCTCGATCACGATCACTACGGCGAACAGGGCGATCCGCGCCTGCTCGAATTCGGCGACCGGCTCGAATCGACGTTCAACGCCTTGCCCGGAGTCGAGACCGCGGAAACCGACCATGACTCTCCGATTTGGAATTTTTCGGCACAACCCTTCCGGGTCCAGGGTCAACCGGCGCCGGAGCCGGGACATGAAGCCCTGATCGGAGACGGGACGGTCGGAACTTCCTTCCTGAAGATTTATGGCCTTCGCCTGATTTCCGGCCGCTTCTTCGACCAACACGATCGGCAGAGTGCACCCAATGTGGCCGTCATTACGGAATCCGCCGCCAGGAAATTCTGGCCGACCGAAAGCCCGATTGGCCGGCGACTCAGCTTGGGCCGCGGAGCCAATCCGTCGTGGATCGAGATCGTCGGCGTCATCGGCGACTTCACGGGGGGCGCCGAGTTTTTCGACCTCACGGGCGAATCACGCTGCAAAATGCTGCGACCGTGGGCGCAGAACACGGGTCGCTTCATCAACTTTAGCCTGCACACTTCCGGCTCGCCCGAGGCAATGAAGGAATCCGTGCGCAAGGCCGTCAGTCGCCTGGCCCCCGATGTCGCGATCAACGGACTTTACACGGCCAACGAAGCCCTGACCAACGATCTCAACTTTTTCAACTTCCTGGGACGTCTGGTGCTCCAGATCTCGGCCTTCGGATTGCTGCTGGCGGCCGTGGGCATCTACGGCGTCGTGGCGAATCTGGCCGCGGAGCGCACGCGCGAAATCGGCATTCGTGCCGCGCTGGGAGCCACGCCCGGGTCGCTGGTGTGGCTGTTCCTGCGCAACGGCGTCCAGCTCGCCGCCCTCGGCGCCGGCATCGGACTCGTGGCCGCCCTTCTCCTTCTTCGTGTGCTCGGCCGGATGCTGCCGATGGTGCCCGGCATCAGTCCCCTCGTCGCGGTAACGGTTTCGATCCTGCTCCTTCTCGTCACGCTGGTTGCTTGCTGGCTTCCCTCCCGCCGCGCGCTGAAGGTCGACCCCATCGAGGCCCTCAAGGCAGATTGAGCCTTCCGTTTTCCGGCACCAATCTGCCATGCCAATCCTTCGTCCCCTCCAGCTCCTGTTCGCCTGCTCCCTGGGCATCGCGGCGAGCGCGTCCGCCAGTGTGCATTATTATCGATTCTACCTGTTGTCGAAGTTTCCGGATCCCGTCTTCCACGGTGAAATTCCGGACGGCACCGAAAAGCCTCAGGACTATTTTTCGGTGGAAAAGGACGCGCTCAATCGGTTCGTCCGGACCGGGTTCTTCGTCCGCGGAAAAGAGGTTCGCACCCTCATCTATCTCTACGAAGGCGATGCCAGGCGGCCGCGCTCCGTAATGTTCAAGGCGGGAGACGCCCTTCGCGTACAGGCAACAATCACGTACAATTCCGACGGACTGGAGGCGCGAACAGACATGGTCGACAATTCGGGCAAACTCGAGAGCACGACGACCCATGAGTATTTCAAGGACCACGCGGTTCGGGTCGAAATCGACGCAAGTCACCGTGAGATCTCTCGCGAATGGCTGTACTACAACGACGCGGGACTAGTCATCGAACGCCACGGCTTCGTTCCCGGAAATCCTGACGCCCGGATGCTGGATCTGATTTTTTCTCCCGAGACCGGCCGGGTCATCCGTTCTGTGCAGTATGGCAAGAACGTTGAGGTTGGTCATTCCGAATTCTTTTTCAACGCGGAGGGGAGACTGCTCCATCACGAAGGGTACAGTGCGAACGGGGTGCATTATTTGACGGACCTGTATGCCGACGAACTGCGCCGGCGTCGCACCTACTTCATTGAAGACCGCAATACCGAGGAATTAGACTACGACTACAACGACAACCGCGACCTCGTGGCGACCCGGCTGAAGTACAACGGCAAACCGGTTTGCGCGGTGACCTATGTCAGAAGCTCGAGCGGGCACGTCGACCAGTCGGTGATCACGGGCATCGACGGCCAGGTCTGGGCCGAATACAAAGGTGTCGAGGTGATGGATTTTTCGCCCGACGGATCGCTGCTGCCGCCCCAACCCGAAATTACCACGCTCCACAAGCCGGGCCCGTGGTGGTAGCCGCCTGTCCACGCCGAACCAGGGCGGACTCATGAAATTGCCCCTGCTTTCACCTGGCGACGGCGCAAACCCAAAGGTGGAGCGCGGTGCTCCTACTGCGCTGAGGGAACTCCGTCAGAAAGAAGCGTCTTGAGGGCAAGTCGCTCCACCTTCATCGGCAAGCGTTCGGTTCCGGCCGACGGCGCTGGGTGCGGGTTGAGTTTGGATGAGAAGCTTCTGACGGAAGATTCTCCCCTGTGGGAGCGGCTTTATGCCGTGAATCCCATGCGCGTTCGCGGGATCAACCCTCTCTCACACTCGGACGATTCGCGGCGTAAAGCCGCTCCCACAACGCTTGCCTCGGGCATCGGATCGGCGCAGTCTTGGACATGCGCCCAAACCCCGTGGTGAACCTGCGTACTCTCGGCTGGCTGGCGATGGCGATGTTGATGCTCGGCGGGAGCGCGCCGCTCCGGGCCGGCCCCGACGAGCCGAATCCACCCGTCGTCGCCCTGGGCAACGACACCTACGTGATCACCCGTCGAGCGACGTTCTTTTTCTTTCGCAACACCTCGAAACTGGTCACGCGCGCCCGGGCCGATGCGGAAAAGTTCTGTCACGATCTCCACCGTGAGATGAAAGAAGTGTCCGTGGAGGAAGTTCCCGCCGGCCTCATCATCGGTGAGTTCGCGAAAGCCCAGATCACCTTCAAGGCCCTGCTGCCCGGCGACCCCGCGCTGGCGACCGCACCGACACCGATGCCCGCGGCCGCCGTGCCGGCCGCACCCCAGCCCAACCCGACCGATCTGACCAAACTCGAGGAGCTCCACCGCGGCGGAGTCGTGACCGATCCTGAATTCGACGCCGCCAAGAAACGCCTCTACGAACAGTCACTCGAGGATTTGCACGCCAAGGGAGTGCTGTCCGACCAGGAATTCGAGGCCGCGCGCAAACGCCTGAACGAGCACTGAGCGAATCCAGGTGGTTGAAAGTTGAGGGCTGAGAGGCGCGCCCTTAACGGACCTGACTGGTGAGATCGTCGGAACCACGGGAAGCCCCCAGGCGCACGAACCTGAAGGTGCTTCGTTTTTTGTGACTTATCGTGCCTTCTTGTGGCTACGGAATTATCGAAATTGTTCTACGCCTTGGCCCGGTGCGCTTCGGCGGCGAGACGGTACTGCAGCGCGTTGATAATCGCATTCGCAATCGGCAGATCCTCGAAGACGTGATTGGTCTCCCGGCGGAATGACCGGGCGCGGATCCGCTTCATCTGCGCCAGGACCTCGTGAGTCGGAAGTCCCGACGTCGCCACCATTGCCGGCGGAGTTTCGCTGTCCTCCCCGTTGTTCTCCTCCATGCGGTCGAGAAGCTGCCGCAGCTTTCGGTCGCTCACCCGATTTTGGCTTATTTCCGTCAAGCCCGCGACGAGTGAATCAAAACCGAGGCGTTCCACTTGTCGGCGGCTCTGGTCGAATTTTTTCTGTGCGGCCGCAGAAAGGTTCCTGGGATTGCGCGCCAGCACCGCCGCCCGCCCACTCGGTCCTCCAACTTCCGCCATGAACGTCACGCAACGGGCGATCGTCTCCTCATCCGTCGCCGAAGTCATCACCTGGTTGACCGTCGGAACGTCCACTTCGGAGCCGATGGCCGAAAGTATCACCAGGATGCGTTTTTGGTCCGCACCAGGGAGGGCGAGCCGATGCGCCAGGTGGGACGCGCCCGCCTGCCCGGTCACGCCATAAACCATGCAGGCGACGTCCAGTGGGTTCAATTGCACGTAATGCGGAGCGAGGAAGAAAGTGACGTCTTCCTTGTTCGAAAAATAAATCCGGTCGACCTGCGCGAGATAACGGTCCGTCTCCCCTCCGCCGGCACCCAACCGCATGACGAAATCGAACAGCTCCTTCCAGTTGGCGCGGATCACCTCCGCCGCCGGATCGAGCCTTTCCAGGGCGCCGACCGCCAGTGTCGCATCCTTGGTACCGTTCTCCTGCGTCAGAAGAAATGCCATGTCGAGGAGGAAGAACTGGTCGGCCGGATCGGCGGCGATGGCTCGCTTCAGCTCGGTCTCGACCACGGGCAGCGCAACCTCCCGATGCTTCCGGACAAATTCCCAAGTGCTGTCCATTCGTGCGTTCAACTCGGCGGTTTTTTCTTTCTCCTTGGGCACCTGAATTCCGCGAAGCCCATTCAGATGTTCGAGCGTTTGCACCGCGACATCCGCCGCCCGTCCGGAATATCCCACCACGAAGGCGAAAGCGGCCGGAAGAATTCGAATCAGCGTTCGGAGGGTGGGCATGGGTGAATTCGCGTGAACATGGAAGACTGCACTGTCGTCACGGCGTGTGTATTCAATTCGTCATGCCGGACCCTTCAATGAGAATTGAGGCGGCCGGAAACCCCGATCCTTGGGTTTCTGCAGCGCCAGGGAGAGCGGAAAGGTTACTTCGCGTCGGGTCCGCCTTTTTCCAACAGACTGAACTCAATGGATCCGTCCTCATGCAGGACCGCGGCCAGGCGCCAGCCCATGGCACTCGCGATGGCGCGGGCGAGGCTGAGCCCAAGTCCATGATGCTCGCCTTCACTTCGCGCCGGATCCTTGCGCCACAGGCGGTCGAAAATATGCGGCAGGTCACTCGCGTGCAGATCCGGGGCCGGATTCGCAATTCGCAGACCGTAGCCGTCGCCCGTTTTGCCGCCGATGATCCGGATCCAGCCGCCTTCGGGCGCATAGGCCGAGGCGTTGTCGAACAGGATGCTGAGAATCGAACGGAGGAGCGTCGGATCGGCGCGAACAGTCGCGCTCACAATTTCGCACTGCAGGACGAGGCGTCGTTCCTCCGACCGGTGGACGAATTGCTCCCAAGCCGCTCGTGCGGCTTCGCCAATATCGACCGTCGCCATGGTGAGCGCCAGCTGACCGTCCTCGACCCGGGTCAGGGTGAGCAATGACGTGACCAATGACTCCATTTGCAAGGCGATGGCCAGCGCATCCTGTTCAAACTTTGGGTCGCGCCTTTCCGGCCACTTGAGCGCACATTCCGCCATCATGCGAAGCTCCGCCAAGGGCGTGCGAAGTTCATGCGCCAACCCCGCGCTGAATTGCCGCTCGCGCGCAAAGGAGGCCTCGAGTCGTTCCAACAGATCGTTCAGGCGGTGGCTGATGGGCCGGAGTTCCGTCGGCAGATCGCTCTCGGGAAACCGGCTGTGCAGCGACTCGGCGGTGATTTGCCGGGCGTGTTCGCCGAACCTGTGCAAGGGAACCAAACCGAACGTCAGGGCGCGTCGGACGAGCAGCCAGATGAGGCCGGCCATCACCACGCCTCCGGCTGCGATCGAGAGCAGCGTCCCTGCCAGGGTCTCGTTCAGTCCACCCCGGTCGACCGCCAGGATGAGTCGCGCTTGCAATTCACCCGCCTTCGCGCCCGCGGCATTGGCGCCCGGAGGAACAAACGTGAACGCCACCCCCCGCGCGTGCCGGCCGTTTGGCAGCGCGAGATTGCCGAATTGAGGACGGTCAATCGTGCCGCCCGTGGGTCCGCCGAGGTCGGCCGAGGCCAGGGACGGTGATCGCGCCAGCACCTTGCCCGCCGCATTCCAAATCTCGAAATAACTGCGTGGGTGTTCGACCGCGAATCCACGCAGGAAATCCTCGGAAAAGTCGAACTGGATCTGTCCCTGCTCGACTTCCGTCAGCGACGCGAGCGCCAGGGCGCGCGTGCGAAGGGTCGAGTCGAACGAACCCACCAGGGTTTTCCACACCAAGCCCGCGATCGCCATGAGCCCCAGGCCGACGATCAGGCCCAGCACCCAGAGCAGCTGTCGGCTCAAACGATTTCGAATCGAGTCCATTGGAATGCTTGAACGTGTGAGATCAGCCCGGTGAAGGCGCCGCATTTTGGCGACTTTTCGGTGGGCTGGTTATCTTGTTTCGTCCGCCCGATCGAAGGACAAAATAGACCGTGGGCGTCGCCACCAGCGAAAGAAGCACCGAGATGCACAGGGCGCCAATCACGGCGATGGCCAGCGGCCGAAGCATGTCGGCCCCGGCCCCGATGCCGTAGGCCAGCGGCAACATGCCGAGGGCGGCGGCGAGCGACGTCATCAGCACGGGCCGAAGCCGGCGCAGTCCGGCGTGAACGAGGGCATCTTCAATCCGGCGGCCCTCCGCGAGGAGGTGATCAACGAAGTCGAGCATGAGAATTCCGTTCTTGGCGACGATGCCGACGCCGATGATCGCCCCGAGAAACGACACGATGTTGAGCGTGGCACCGGTGAGCCACAAGGCGACGAGCGTTCCGAAAAGGGCCAGAACGGACCCGAAGACGATCGCGACCGGCCCGGCGAACGAGCGAAACTCAAAGAGAAGCACCATGAAGACGAGCAGGATCGCGGCGAGCAACACGCCCACCAGGTTCTGGAATGCCTGCTGCTGCTCCTCGAACAATCCACCGTATTGCACGGTACCGGCCGGCAAATCCTTGTCCTTGGCCAGAACGGCCTGCACCTCGCGCATCGCGCTGCCGAGATCCCTTCCCTCCAGGCGGGCGGTCACCACCACATCCTGTCGGAGATCGTCACGGTCGCGCTCCACTTCGCTGGGCAGTTCCCGCAGGTCCGCCACCTGACTCAGTCGCACCGTCGTTCCCTTCGCGGTGCGAATCGGCCAGTCGCGCAGCGACTCACTCCCCGCGACGGCTTGGCGGTCAGCCATCACCCGGATATTGACCTGTCGATCACCATTGAGGACGGAAGACGACGTCTGACCGAGCAGCGCAGTGCTCAGGGCATTCGAAACGTCCTGGGTGGTCAGGCCGAAGTGTTCGGCGGAATCGGGACGCATCTGGATGCTGAACGACGGTCCGGTCTGGGTCAGGCCATTGAAGGTATCGACCACGCCTGAAATTTTTCCGATCTCGGCCTCGACCCGCGGCGCCGTTTTCTTGAGCCAGTCGAGATCCGCGGAATAGAGCCGGATTTCGATCGGATTGGGCGTCAGTTGCAGATCGCCAATCAGATCCGTCAGAATACCCGGAAATTCCCATCGGATGGCCGGCAGCCGTTCGTTGAGGTCGTGGCGAAACGAGGCAATGACCTCGTCGGTCGTGTGACTCCTCTTGGTCCTAAGCTTTACCATGTAGTCGCCCCGGTAAGGCTCGGTGATGAAAAGACCCAGCTGCGTTCCCAGGCGGCGGGAGTAGCTTTCCACATCACTGTTCGCGCGCAGCATGGCTTCCGCCTGATCAAGCTGGCGCGACGTCTCGGTCAGTGAAGTGCCCGGAGGCGCCTCGTAATCGATGACGAATCCACCTTCATCGAAAGCGGGCAGGAAATCCGTCTTGAGCTGACGATAGACCAGGAACGATGCGACCAGAATCAGGCCGCACATTCCCAGCGTCGTCCACGGATGCGAAAGCGCCTTTCTCACACTGAACTCGTAGAGGCGTGAAATGCGCGGCAGGCGGATCGTGTCCTGCGGAATGGACGCGCTGCCCCCGGTCCGGATGAACCAGCCGGCGAGCGATGGCGTAAGCGTCAGTGCGAGGACGAGCGACGTGAGCAGCGAAACCACCATCGTCAGCGCCAGGGCACGAAAGAACATCCCCGGCAGGCCGCTCAAGAAAGCGAGCGGCACAAAGACAACCACCGGAGTCAGCGTCGAAGCCACCAGGGCGCGCACAATTTCACCCAGTGCGCTTTGGATCGCCTCGAGCCGGGGACGGCCGCTCGCGATGTGCACGCACATGGCTTCCACCACGACGATGGCATCGTCGATGATCAGACCGATGGCGGCCGCGATCCCGCCGAGCGTCATCATGTTGAAGCTCATGTGCGCCAGACGCATCGCCACAAAAGTGATCAGAACCGAGATCGGAATCGTGAGGACCGCCGTCCAGACGCTTCCCCAGTTCCGGAGGAAGAAGAAGAGAATCGCGACGGACAGGATCAATCCGAAGATGATCGCGTCCCACACGCTGCCGACCGAGTCGCGCACGAAGACCGACTGGTCATAGAAAAAGGCCAGGCGCATGTCGGGAGGCAGCTGCTTCCGCAACGCGGCCAACTCGGAGTGCAACGTGCGCGCAATATCCAAGGTGCTGCCGTCGGGCTGGCTCATCACGTTCAGCAGGACAGCGTTTTGCCCCTGCGCGGTCACGACGGTGTACGCTGGTTCCGGGCCGCGCTCGATCCGGGCGATTTCACCCAGGAGAACCGGTCGATCGTTCGGGCCCGACAGAGGCAACCGTTCGAGTTCGGCGATCGAGTGCACCCGCCCGTCCACCGTGGTCAGATAGAGGTGATAATTTTCCTCAATTTGTCCCGCGGGCGCCACCAGGTTGTTCCTCGTCAACGCATCGGTCACGTCCTGCAGGCTGAGGTGGACGGCCAGCAATTTCCTGGGGTCCACCAGAACATGGTATTCGGGAGTGTGCCCACCGGTGAGTTCGACCTTCGCCACTCCCGGTATCTGGAGAAACCGGGGCTTGATCGTGTAATTGGCCGTTTCCCACAGGTCCATGACATCGCGGGAGGAACTGGTGAGACTGATGCCAATGATGGGAAAAGCCGAGAACGTGACCCGCGACACCTCGGTGGTGGCTGACGCCGGCAAATCGCTCCGGATGCCCGCGAGTCGTCCCATCACGTAGAGTTCTGACCGGACCATATCGACGTTCCAATCGAAGAGCACGTTGATCTCCGCCGAACCTCTCGCCGTGGAGGAACGGACCGAGACCGTGCCCGGAATCTCCTTCATCGCTTCCTCGATCGGCCGCGTGACGGCCGCCATCATCTCGTCCTCCGGCATGATGCCGTTGTTGACGAGAATCACCACGCGCGGGAAATCCGTCTGTGGAAACACCGACGAAGGCATCTGCCGGGCCGAATAAATTCCCGCCAGACACAGCACCAGCGCGGCAAACGCGATCGACACCGCATGCCGGGTGGCAAATCTGCCGATTCCTGGCGATCGCTCTTCGCTCATTCTGATTTGCCCGCTTCGCTCGTTCCCGCGCGGTTCACTCGGATCTTGGTTTTGGCCGGAAGTCCGTACGCGCCGGTGGTCACCAACTTCGTCCCCGGAACGAGCGCGTCCCCGGTAACCTCAATCAGGCCGCCTTCGCGCAAACCCGTTTTCACGGTCTGCTGGATGGCCTGATCCCCGTTGACGACGGCGATCACCGTTTCCCCTTCGCTGTTCGTGACCACGCCCGCCGCCGGCGCAGCGAGGCAGTCCGCGTGCTCCTCGGCGGTGATTCGAATACGCACCATGGACCCCGCGGACAGATGGCTCCCTGGCGGCATCGCGGCCCGGACCGTGAAAGTATCGGTCGCCGGATCGACCACCGGACTGATGAAGGTCACGTGAATAACTTCGGTCGGGCCTCCGACGATCTCCAGCGGTGATCCCATTTTGACCCGCGAAGCGTCACCCGACGGAATCTCCGCCGTGACCACCATCCGGCTGAGATCCGTGATCTCAGCCAAGGGAGCCGTCAAATCGACCGCTTCACCCACTCGCGCCGCCAAACGCGTCACCGTGCCGGATATGGGCGCCCGGACATGCAGGAGGTCCAACTGGGCCTGGGCAGTCGCGAGCTGGGCCTCCGCGTCCTCGAGGCTTTTCCGCGAACTGTTGTTTTCCTCGAACAACGTCTTTTGCCGGTCGGCCACCTGTTGTGCCGAGTGGACGGCAATCTGCGCGGCCCGGTCGTCGAGAACGACCAGGACCGAGCCCTTTTCGACCTGTGCGCCTTCGGTGACCAGCACTTCCCTCACGACACCGGCCGATGGTGGCGCGACCCGGGAAGTTGCCGCCGACTCGGAACCGGAAGCCGGTGCGGGAGCGACCGTGCCAAATCCAAACACGTAACCGTGCAGCGTTGCCCGCTGAATCTCGCCCACGTCCACCGCCACCTCGGTCGGAACGTTTTCCTCATCGGCGTCGGCTTCATTTGCGCGGGAGCGATGAATCCAATAAAAAATCGCGGCGGCGATGATCGTGACACCGGCGGCGACCAGATATTTACTTTTCATGAGTACCTCGTGCGGGCGTTGCTGACGTTTCCTCGGCGGCCCGAAGTTCATCCTCGGTCATTGCCGCCGGGCTTTGCGTGGCTGCTTCGAGCTTTCCGAATGCCTCCTGGACCTTGACCAACGCGTCCAGCTGGACGACGGCCGCGATCGCGTATTCGACTTCCGCCGTCGCCACCGTGACCGGCTCCGCGTCACCGGCGCGCAGGAGGTCCTGAATGGATGCCCGCCGCTGCTGTTGCTCATGCAGCAGGTCCGAAGCCGTCCTCCATTGACGTCGTGAACTTTCGCAGGCCGCCACGGCCGCGGCGACTTCGTTGAGCGCTTTTGCCTGTGTGGCGACAAATTGGGCGGCCGCCAGTCGACGCCTGGCCTCGGCCTCTGCAATTGGCCCTTCGTTGCGATTCAGCAACGGCAACGGAAGGGTGAGGCCGAGAGTCCATTTGTTGTCCGTCTGGTCGAGTTCGTAGCCCGGTCCCAAGTGAATGTCCGGATACTGATTGGCGATCTCGAGCTGCAGATCCGACTGGGCCGCGGCATAGGCCGCCAATGCGCCACGGATGTCGGCGCGTCGGAGAACGGCCGCAAGCTGCATCTGGCCGGACGGCGTTTCCTCGGGAACTTGGTCCAGCCCCGAAAACGAAAACCTGGTGCCGGAAAGGACCGCATTCGGCAGACCGACGGCATCAGCCAGGTTTTCCAATGCTTCCATTTCGGTCTGGTCCGCCTGTTGTTCGGCCAGCTCGTCGGTGCGCAGCGAAATCCGGGCCGACGCTACCTCGGTGGGAGCGACGGCTCCCGCGCGCAGCTGTCCCTCCAGCAGACGTACGATTTCCCTTCGGGCCTTGAGCTGAACATCGAGAAGGGCGCGGCTCTCGCGGGCATGATAAAGGTTGAGCAGCGCCGACCGCACCGCAACCCGCACCTGCCAGGCTTGATCGCGCCAGCTCCATCGCGCCGCGTCGGCATTCTGTTCGGCCGCGGCCAGTCGATGGCCACGTTTTCCCGCCGTCTCGATCGGGACATCGAACGACACCGCGGGGATCCAGGGTGGCGGCGTGGTCGAGTCGTAGGTTGCCGACGCCGTCACGGTCGGATTCGGTCGCTGACCCGCCGTCCGGACCGCCGCCCGTGCGACTTCGATCTGCGCCCGCGCCACCTCGAGTGAGGGCTGGAAATACAGCGCCGCCAGCGTCAGCTGATCGAGATTCCACTCCGGCTGCGGCCAGACCGGCGGCGGTTGTGGTGCCACGCGGGTCAGGAACTGATGCAATCCTTCGTCCGCCAGCGAACGCTGATTCCAATCCTGCGCCGTGGCCTTCGCATCGATGGGGCGGTCCTCATACGCGGCACAGCCCGCAAGTCCGAGAACGAAACTGGCGACCCAAGTGCGAACGACCACCTTCCGGAGTTCTGCCATTGAAGGACGCCTCATTAGAACGAGAGCAGTTTCAGGAAAAGGGTTGCCGCAAAAAAGCGCAGAAGACGCAAAACGTCAGCGCAATCAGGCCCGCGCAGAGCGTCGTGGAATTGCGGCGCCGCGTTTCCCCAAATGCGACGCATGGTTTCGTGGGTTGCAGGTGTAAACGATCGCAGGGCACAAGTCCCGACAGTCTAGCCGCCCCTCCATTACGCGAGCATTACGGGCGGTCGCTGAGAGCGCCGTGAGAGGAACTGAAGGGTCTTCTCACCGGTGCAGCGGCACGGGACGATGTCTCATCGGACCGATCGTTTTGCAGGAGGTAAATGAGGGAGCCGAGAGATGCTTTTTTCGTTCCTCGCACACCTTCGCAGCCAATCCGGAATGAACCACGGAGACGCGGAGGAATCGGAGAGATCCATTTTCACTGAAAGGAAAGGAAGCACGAAGCTCCAAACACCAAGCGCGGCCTCCTGCGGCATTGAATTCTCCGTTTGCTCAGTTACCTCCTGTAAACGCGGTTTCTCTATGCGCCTTTTGCGCTTTCTTGCGGCTACCGGATTTCGTAACCGGCCCTATGTCGATTGCGGAGCCTGCACGCTGAACACGTAGCCCAGTCCCCGGCGCGTATGAATCACCTGAGCGCCGCCCAGTTTTTTGCGCAGACTGCAGACGGCCGAGTCCACGGCATTGCTCATCAGGTCGACCTCGCCGGCATAGATGTGCTCCTCAATCTCCGGCCGGGTCACGGTCTGTCCCGCCCTCCGCGCGAGATACTCCAGCAAAAGATATTCGCGAGCCGTGAGAGGAACCGGGCGGCCGTTTCGAGCCACGGTTCGCTCGGCCGTGTCGATGGCCAGGTCGCCGAACTCCAGGCGCGGATTCTTGGTGCTGTACGCCCGGCGGCACAACGCGTCGACCCGCGCCAGCAATTCCTCGAGGGCAAAGGGCTTGATGAGATAGTCGTCGGCGCCGGTCCGAAGCCCCTTCACCCGGTCGGCGACCGTATCCTTCGCCGTTAGCAGGAGGACGTGCGTCGGACGACCGGCGGAGCGAAGGCCGGCGAGGACGTTCAGCCCGTCCCGTTTCGGCAACATGATGTCCAGGACGATGGCGTCGTAATTGTTCGAGTTGGCCAGCCAGAGGCCCTCCTCGCCGTCCGCGGCGGAATCGACCGCGTAGCCCGAATTGCGCAACGCGGTGATCAGCGTTCGCTGCAGGCGGGGAGAGTCCTCTACGACCAGAATTCGCATCGACGGCAGTAGCTTGGAGGTCGAAGCATTAACGAAAGAGGACGCCGACCGGGTTTCGAGCTTTTCCGGAGCATCCAGAGCCATCCAAATAAATCCATAGCCGAAAAAATGCGCAAATGGCGCAAAGAGATACCGCATTCACAGGTAACGAAGAAAACGGAGCATCGGTTTTCACCGGATACCCCCAAGGTCGCCGAGGATTGATCAAAAGAATCCCCTACGAATTCCATGAATGGTCACGAATGACACCGAGCCTCTGCGCCTTGGGGTTCAGTTCTGATCTCGTCACTCGTCACTTTCTTCGGAAACGGCGTAATCTTGGCGTAATTGACGTTCGTCTATGATTCCCCTCGTTCGCCCCGTGCGAATTCGCTCCGCGAGCGCCATCCCAAGTGCCAAATCCCCTCATGAAAGCCTCGATTCTCTGCCTCGTCCCTTCCCTCGCGATCCTGCCCGCGCTCGGCGTCGCGGGCCCGGCCAACGACCGACCCTATCAGGTAACGGCAACTTTTCCCATCGGCGGACCCGGCGGCTGGGATTACATGACCGTGGATCCCGACCACGGACTTCTTTTCGTGCCCCGATCGACGCATACGCAGGTGATCAACGCATCGAACGGGTCGGTGGTGGCCGACATCCCGGGCCAGAAGCGAAATCACGGCGTCGCCCTGGTTCCTTCCGCCGGGCGCGGCTTCATCACCGACGGTGAGGACGGATCGGTGACGATCTTTGACCTGAAAACGTACGCGGCTTTGGGAAAGATCAAGGCGCAGGACGACGCGGACGGAGTCATCTACGACGCGGCGTCGAACAAGGTTCTCGCCGTGTGTGGGGACGCCGGAGTCCTCGTTCCGATCTCGCCAACGGTTGATCCGGTGAAGGGCACCGCGGATCCCGCGATCGCGCTGGGCGGCAAACCCGAATTCCTCGCCGCGGACGGAAAGGGGCGGGTGTTCGTAAATCTGGTCGACAAGGATCAGGTGGCCGTCGTCGACCTGAAGACCAGCAAGGTGCTCGCGCATTGGCCAGTGTCGCCCGGCGGCGCTCCGGTGGGCATGGCGATCGATCCCAAGAGCGGGCACCTGTTCATCGGCTGCCGAAAGCCGCAAAAACTGATCGTCATGAATTGCGACGACGGACGAGTCGTGGCCGACCTGCCAATCGGCCGCGGCGTCGACGCAGTGGTTTTTGATCGTGGGCTGGCGCTGGCCAGCTGTGGCGACGGCACCCTGACGGTCGTCGGCGAAAAGGCTCCGGGGCAATACGCAGTCATCCAGACGGTGACAACCCGGCCCGGCGCCCGGACCGCCGGCGTCGACACCAAAACGCACAAGATCTATCTCCCGACCGCCGAATTTCAGGAGTCCACCGGGCAGGGCCGTCCGCGCCCCAAGCCCGATACGTTCATGGTGCTGCAGGTTTCGAACTGACGCGATCTCCCAAGGCCGAAGTATTCGGCTCGCTCCCCGCTCCTCAGTTCTCTCCAATAACTGGGCGCGCTGGGGCTCGAACCCAGAACCAAGGGATTATGAGTCCCCTGCTCTAACCATTGAGCTACACGCCCGAACGGGGTGACTTTCGCCCGATTCGGGGACGACTGACAAGGGACAAGTTGCGTGATGCGAAGTCGCGGGAGGCGAGGCCGTTCGTCGGCCCCGGGTCGGCGATGACGCCACCGGCGGCGCCCGGGTTTCGGTGCGCGAAGATTTTTTCCCACGCTTTGCAGTGACGTATCCACCCGACCTGGCGTCTCAGCTTACATCCCGTATGCACCTTTTCCCCCGTATCGGACTAGCCATTACCCTAAGCCTTCTGGCGATCAAAGGCGCCCTGGCCGCCGATGTGCCGCCCCTCAATTCCCCCGCGACGAACGAATCGCATCCCGGCAAGTTCATCTGGGCGGATCTTTTCACCGACGATACCTCCGCCGCGACGGCCTTTTACACCGGCTTGTTCGGCTGGACGGCTACCGTGATCGATCGTCCGACCAAGGACGGCACCAAACCCTACACCATTCTCCACAACGGCGATCGGCCGGTGGCCGGCATTTATCACCGGCCAACGCTACTGAAGGACGCCGCTCATGGCCGCTGGGTCGGGTACATTTCCGTTCCGGATGTGGTGGCCGCTTTGAAAGCCGCCACGGATGCCGGCGGGAAAATCGTCACCCATCCCAAGAAACTCGTCGATCGCGGCGAGCAGGGCGTGTTTGCCGATTCCGACGGCGCGCTGGTCGGCGTGATGCATTCCGGCAGCGGCGATCCGGGCGAGTACCTCGCGGACCCGGGCGACTGGGTCTGGGCCGAATTGTTCGCGCGCGATCCCGTGCAGGCCGGCAAGGCTTACGGACAAATCGCGGGCTACGAATGCCAGCCGGACAATCGCACGCCGCGTCCTGACGACTCCATCCTGATCAGCGGCGGGTTTTCCCGGGCCAGCATCCTTCCGCTGCCCAACAAGCCGAAGGCTCACGCCGCGTGGTTGTTTTTTGTGCGCGTCGCCAACGTGAAGGAAGCCACGGAAAAAGCCGTGAAACTCGGCGGGCGCGTCGCCGTGGCCCCCGACGATTCCCAGGGCCAGGGCTGGCGCGCGGTCGTGGTCGATCCGGCCGGCGTGCACATCGGACTGCTCGAGCTGCCCGCCGCGCCGGCGAAAAAGGATGAGGCGCCATGAAAGAATCTGCCGCCTTCTCTTGCTTCGCAGGCGTGGTCGCAGCGCTACTCCTGACGGGTTGTGTTTCAGCGCCCCATTACGTGAACTTTGATGCACCGGACGCCGCCTGGCTTACCGGAACGTCAAGCGCGGCTACGACCCCACTTGGCGCTGTGGCAAGAGTAGACGTTAAGGCCATTGACGGAGCAGTCGCCCTGGCGCCAAACGACTCGGCCATTGATCTTCGCCTGGGACCGGGAATCCATCAGGTCAATTTGCTCACCATTCATCGAGGCGCGAACGGTTTCATGGATTTTGTCGGGCACGCAACCGTGCCGATGGAGCTTGAACCAGGACATCACTACCTTTTGTCGACAGACGATGGAGTCGAAGTGAGCCTCGAGGACATCACGGCGGACCCTGGCAAGTATGAGCTGGTTACTCAGTGGACGCTAAGCGGCAACGACGATGGGGTCGACTACGACGAACCTGTTGCTGACTTTGAAGTCGGCGGCTCGACCCACGTTCGCCCGCCGTATCATCCCGGGGAACTCGGCGAGCCGGGTGATCATCGCGGCGATCCTGACCATCCCGGTGGCGGCGATCACCACGAACCCGGCGGACACGACGGTCCCGGCAACAATCATCCCGGCAATCCCGGCGGTGGTGGCGGCCATAATCCTCCGCCTCCGCATTCCGGCGGCTCCGGTGGCTCGGGCGGAAGTCATCCCACACCGCCTTCTCATCCCGGCGGTGGTAGTGGTGGCGGCGGCTCGGGCCGGCCACCGTCAATTCCCAGCGCACCGCGTCCCAGCGGTGGAGGTGGTGCCTCCGGCGGTGGTCACAGCAGCGGCGGCGGAAGCTCCGGCGGCAGCCATAGTAGCGGGGGCGGAGGTGGCGGCGGTGGTGGTGGCGGCGGACATAGCAGCGGTGGTGGCGGCTCCGGTGGCGGTGGCGGCGGGAAAAAAGGCTGAGGCTTTGCCAATGGCTGAAGAGCTGAAAGGCTGGATTTCCACTGTAGGAGCGGCTTTACGCCGCGATTCGATCCGGTTGAAAGGCGAACGTCGGAACTGATCGCGGCATAAAGCCGCTCCTACATCCGAACATCAAGTCGAACGGATTTTTCGCTCCCCACCCTGGGGCCATTCGGATTTCGTGGGTGTTTAATGCCCGTCGTCTTCACCGCCCACAATATCCGACTCGACGACGGCACCTGCACGAAGCCCGACGAATCCGTCACGATGGAGTCCTACCCGTGGTTCCTCGCGGCCAGACGGGTGCTCGATCACACCTTCCCAGGCGACAAATCCCGGTATCGCATCGCCGACCTGGGCTGTCTCGAAGGTGGTTATGCCGTCGAATTCGCGCGCCTGGGTTTCCAAACCGTCGGTCTTGATGTCCGGGAATCAAACCTCGCCGCCTGCGAATACGTGAAGGCGCGGACCCATTTGCCGAATCTCGAGTTCCGCCGCGACAATGCCCTGAACATCGCCGTGTATGGATCCTTCGACGCCGTGTTCTGCTGCGGCCTGCTCTATCATCTGGAAAATCCGTACGCATTCCTGGAAACCCTGGGGCGGGTCACGCGCCAGTTACTCATTCTTCAGACGCATTTCTCGGTCGCCCATTCCGCCGCGCGACTCCCCGGGCCGCCCGGTTTGCGCAAGGCGTGGGCCCGCGCGTTTCGTACGGGCGGACACGCGTATCGCTTGTCGCGACTGACAAACCACGAAGGCCTCGAGGGACAGTGGTACACCGAATTTTCGGGCGACGAGGATTTCGCGCGTCGCGAGACCGCCCGCTGGTCGTCGTGGGACAATCGGCGCTCGTTCTGGATTCGACGCGAGCACCTCGTGCAGGCGATTCGCGACGTCGGCTTCGATTTCGTCGCCGAGGAATACAGCCGCTTCGGCCCGCAGATGTGCACGAGCATGACCGCGGGAGACTACCACGAACATCAGCGCGGGATGTTCGTGGGGGTGAAAAGCTGAGAGCGAAGAGAGAGCTCGCAGGAGATGAATTGAGGTAGGGCGGGACCGCTGGGCCCGCCGCGAGAAAATATCGGCGGGCCCAGCGGTCCCGCCCTACCTCAATACCCGTTGCCTCCTGAAAAATCGGTTTACCTTCTCGGCGGTCTTGGCGATCTCCTGTAAGAATATCCTCCACGGACCGATGGAGACTGTAAGGACCGGAGACATGGGTGACAGGTGTTCGGAGACATGGGTAACACCATGGGATGCCGTGGTGCACCCATACCCCCATGTCCCAACGACTCGAGTTTGTGCTTCTCGCCCACCAACGAGCGCTCGCTTTGAGCGAG
>DASZXI010000065.1:0-38033 GCA_035545955.1 Candidatus Didemnitutus sp.
AAGCCCCCTCCCTTCAACCCTCCCCTAAATTTTAACTGTCACCCATCAGAGGCCAAAAGTGTCACCCATCAGTGTCCGAACACCCGGCGACCCCGCCCTACATCAAACCCGTCCGACCCTAATCCTTCGCCTGTTCGATCACCGCCGCCTTGCCGTCCTTGAACACGATCCGGATGCGCTCGTCCTTCTGCTCGACCACCACCGTGGCGGGGAATGCGTGACGGTAGTAGAGGCGATAAGAGTTCAGATACGGGTCGAAATAGACGTGCCGGTAATAACCAACGTAGTGCGCATCTTCGTAGGTTTCGTAGTACGTGTTGTAAATCCACGTGACGGTGCGGCCTTGGGCCGTGACCGTCTCGCGCTTCTGGTCAGGCCTGCCGAGCGCAATGTAAACCATGTCCTCGGTGTAGCCGATGTCGATGATGCCCTGCTTGAGCTTGGCCTGGGTCTCGGGATCGAGGTGGGCGAAGACCTCCGGCTTTTCCTTGATGCGCGAATCGACGGATTGGCAGCCGGTAATGGAAATCAAGGCGCCGAAGGCGAGCAGGGTGGCAAGAACGCGCGTTTTCATGATGGGTTTGTGACGCTGGCGAGCCTAGCCGGGTTCCATTTCCGCGCAACGGCGACATTGTAACGGGCCGCTCAGGCATCCTGGGCGGCAACAGGTTTCTCCGGCGCCGATCGTTCGCGAAGCATCAGAAACAGGACCGGGGTTACGACAAGGATGTGTACCAGGCTGGAAATCATGCCTCCCACCACGGGCGTGGCCAGCGGCCGCATGATTTCCGTGCCGGTCCGGTCGGTCCAGAAGATCGGCAGCAGCGACGCCACGGCGGTGGCGACGGTCATGACCTTGGGCCTGAGCCGCAGCCGGGCCCCCGCCTTGATCGCCGCGATCAGCTCCGGTCGCGTGAGATTTCTTCCCAGTTCCGCGCGCTTCCGGGTCACGGCCTCCTCCAGGTAGATTACCATGACAATGCCGGTCTGGATCGCGGTGCCGAACAGGGCGATGTAACCGACCCAGACGGCGACGCTGAACGGGTATCCGAGCGCCGCTTGCAGAAACACCCCGCCGGTCAGGGCGAACGGCACCGCCAGCAGGACGTGCGACGCCTCGGCGAGCGAGCGGAAGAGCAGGGTCAGCAACACGAGGATCACCAGAACCACCAGCGGCAACACGAGCTGCAGGGTCGCGCGGGCGTGTTCCTGATTCTCGAACTGGCCTCCGATTGAAAGGCTCATGCCGGGCGCGAGCGTGATGTCCCTCGCCAGTCGCTCGCGCAGTTCCGCGACGAATCCGCCGAGGTCCCGGCCGGAGACGTTGGCCTGGACGAAGACCCGGAGTCGTCCGTTCTCGCTTTCGATTTCATTGGGACCGGCGACGCGGCGAATCGACGCCAGTTGACTGAGCGGCAGGTGCGGCCCGGCCGGGGTGGGAATCAGGATCGCGCCGAGTTGATCGATATCTTCCCGGTCGGCCCGTTCGAATCGCACTTCGATCGGCCAGCGCTGCCGACCCTCCAAAGTGGACGCAACCGGTGACCCTCCGATTCCGGTCTCGACGTAGCGCAGCACATCGGCCGTGCGCAGGCCGAATCGAGCCAGCGCCTCGCGATCCACCGCGATCTCGAGGTACGGTTTGCCCTGGGCGCGCGACACCGCCACTCCGGTGGCGCCGGGAATGGATTTGGCGACTTGCTCGACCTCGAAGGCTTTTGCCTGCAGGGAAGTCAGGTCGTCGCCGAAAATCTTCACCGCGACCTGGGCCCGGACGCCCGTGGAAAGCATGAGCAGGCGGTTTTCAATCGGCTGCAGGAAGCCCGGCACATAGCCGGGCACGGTCGCCATCTTTCGGGTCAGCTCGGCGACCAGTGCGGACTTGGTCATGCCGGGCCGCCACTGGTCGACCGGGCGCAACACGATGGTCGTCTCGATCATTTCTACCGGCGCGGGATCCGTGGCGGTGTCCATGCGGCCCAGCTTGCCGGCCGCGGACGCGACTTCCGGCACGGCGCTGAGCACCCGGTCCTGCCAGGCGAGGATGCGCTTGACCTCGGTGAGCGAGGTGCTCGGCAGCAGAGTCGGCATGAACAGCAGCGAGCCCTCGTCCAGCGTGGGCATGAACTCGTCGCCGCGGCCGTGCAGATGGCGGGCCACCGCCTCCGGCAGACGCCGCACCACGCTCCGCGGCAGTCCGAAGGCCGCGATGCCGGCCGCGGCGAGCAGCGCGCCAGCGAGGACCAGGACCGTCCGCCGGTGGCGGAGCGCCCAGTCGAGAACGGGATCGTAGACGGCGAGCAGCCCGTGCATGAGCCGGTTGCGATCCTCGGAGCGAAAAGGACCGCGAACGAAAAGCGTGCACGCCACCGGGACGAGGGTCACAGCGAGAAGCGTGGCGGCGACGAGGGCGTAGGTCTTGGCATAGGCGAGGGGATGAAACAGTTTTCCCTCCTGGCCCGAGAGCAGGAAGACCGGCACGAAGGCCAGCACGATGATGGCCATGGAGAAGAACACCGGTCGGCCCACCTGGGTCGTTGCGGCCAGGGTCTCGGTCGCGATCTCGGCCGGACGCAGTCGGCGCCCGAGATTCCTTTCCGCCAGTTCGCAATGGCGCAGGACGTTTTCGGTCATCACGATTCCAGCATCGACGAGCACGCCGATGGAAATCGCGATTCCCGTCAGCGACATGATGTTCGACGTGATGCCGGTCGTCCGCATGAGAATGAACGAGACTAGGACGGCCGCCGGCAGGGGCAGCGTCACGACGAGGATGCTGCGGAAATGCCACAAGAAGAGAATGTGCGCGAGGGTCACCAGAATGATCTCTTCGGTAAGCGCAGTGGCGAGCGTGTGCACGGCGCGGGAGATCAAGTTGCTCCGGTCGTAGAACGGTTCGACGGTGACGCCCGGGGGCAGGCCCTGTCGCATTCCGGCGATGCGGGCTTTGACGTCCTGGATGACCCGCCACGCGTTTTCTCCGGAGCGCATCACCACCGTGCCGCCGACCACCTCGTGGCCGTTCACGTCGAGCGCACCGCGGCGGAAATCGCCGCCCACATGCACGCGCGCGACGTCCCGGAGATAGACGGGCACGCCGCCGCGGAGATGCACAGGAATGATTTCCAGGTCGGCGGCCGAGTGAATCAGTCCGAGGCCGCGGACTACGAACTCCGCGCCGTTTTCCTCGAGGGACTTGCCGCCGACGTTGAGGCTGCTTTGCGCCACGGCATCCATGACCTCGCCCAACGTGACCCCGTAGGCCTGCAGCTTCAGCGCGGAGACCTCGACCTGCCATTCCCGCACGAAGCCGCCGATGCTCGCGACTTCGGCCACGCCGGGAATTTCGGCGAGTTGGTAGCGGACGTAGTAGTCCTGCACGGCGCGCAGTTCGCCCAAGTCATAGCCTTGTCCGTTCGGCGCCTGTTGCGGATCGACCTTGAGATAATACTGGTAAACCCATCCGAGGCCGGTGGCGTCCGGTCCGAGGCGGGCCGAGATGCCGGCCGGCAAGAGGTCCCCGAGCGAATTCAAGCGCTCGAGCACGCGGGTGCGCGCGAAGTAGTTGTCGACCTCGTCCCCAAACACGACCGTCAGCAGCGAGAATCCGAACATCGATTTTGCGCGGACGGCGCGCACTCCGGTGAGTCCGCGCAGGTTGGCGGAGAGGGGATAGGTGATCTGGTCTTCGACCTCCTGGGGGCTGCGACCAGGCCAGTCAGCGTAGACGATGACCTGGTTCTCGCTCAGGTCCGGGATGGCGTCGATGGGGGTGTCCCGCAATGCCCGTACCCCCCACGCCATCATGGCGAGGAAGCCCGCGATGACGACGAAGCGATTCCGGAGCGACCAGTCGATGACCTTACGGATCATGGGGAGGGTTTCGATTTGTCCGGCGCGGTGGTGACATACCCGCGCATCCGGTTGTACTCCTCGATCTGCGCGGCGGTGAGAATGGCCCGGGTTTCCAGGTGCGCGCGAAGATGCACGGCGCGAAGGGCGCCTTCGAGCTCGCCAATCCGGGCGGTGAGCGCGCGCAGCTCCCCGGCGGTGATTTCATTGGTCACGAAGGCGCGGTCGAGCTCCGTTTCGCGGTCGACCAGATCCCGCCCGAGCGGAACGGCGGCGGATTGCATCGCGGCGAAGATGGCCTCCAGTTGCGACCGTTGGGCGGTGGAGAGATTCAGGCGGACGGCCGCATCGAGCACGTGACGGGGTCCGGGATAGCCGTTGAGTTCAGCGGCGCGGGCGAGGCCCATGCCGCGGCCGGCGAGATATCCGGAGACCTCGTCGTCGGACAAGGCCTTGATCCGGCGCTGCTGCTGGCCGGCGTAGGGCGAGTCGGCCTCGAGCTGGCCGACGAACATCAAAAGAACGAGCAGACTGAACAGGCGATTCATGGAGACGTGAGTTGGGGTTTTCATGGCAATTCGTCACCGCAATCGGGCATGGCCGACCCGAAAAACGGATTGTGGATGGTGGCGTCGCGCGAGATCCAGCGACCGAGGCCGAGCACCGGCGTCATCGGGCACTCATAGAGGTGCCAGTGCTGCTTTTCGGCCAGGTGGCGGGCGCGCACCAGGTCGCAAACCGCGGTGCTCAGCGGTTCGAAATCGCGCCGCGCGGCCTTGAGCTCGTCGCGATCGGGAAGCGTGGCGGCGAAGCGCGCGAGGTCGCCCGCGGGCGCATCGTCGATTCCCGCCTGCAGCGCGCTGCGGAGGGACGGCAATTGCGCCCGGTAGGCGGCGAGATTTTCCGTGGCGAGCGCGACGCCGGCATCGGCGACGGCCTCGCCGAGCGCGATGAGATGGGCGTCGGTCGGAGCGCTGGCGGATCCAAGGGACACCGGCAGGGCGGCGGCCACGGCCGGCGGTTCCTCGCCGGCGGCGGCGCGGGCGAGTTGCGCCTGGGAATCGATCAGCAAGGCGGCTTCCGTCACGACGTGCTCGTGCGCGGCAACGCCGGCCAGCACCTCGGCATAGGCGTCGCCGATCCGTCCAAGGCGGATGCGCCTGGCCTCGTAGGTGCCGGGTGCGTGTTCGACATAGACGAGCGGCGCGCCGGTGTTTTGCAGCACCGCGGACCGCGGCACGAGCAGGGCGGGCTTCGCGAGATGCACCACTCCGAAGGCCAGCTCGCGGTGGAGGAGGCGGTGATCGGGATTGGCGAGCACGACGCGCACCCGCGCCGTGCCCGTCTGGGCGTCGAGATTCGGGTCGATGAACCCGATGCGCGCCGCGATCACCCGGTCGGGCAATGACGGCGTGGTGACGTCGACCGCCTGGTCGAGCGCCAGCCACGCGAGGTCGGATTCGTGCGCCTCGAACACGAACCACATGGTCGAGAAGTCGCCGATTTCGAACAGCCGGTCATTGGTCTGGACGTACTGTCCCTCGTAGACGCCGCGGGCGACCACCGTGCCGGACATGGGGGCCCGCACGTTCACCATCGCGGTGGGTTCGAGCGTATGCTCGAGGATCACGATCTCGGCGTCGGTCAGGCCGAGTTCGAGCAGGTGTTCGCGCGCCGCGGCCCGTTCGGAGGCCGTGTAAGCCGAGTTGCCCGCGCGAAGGCGCTCCACGTAGGTCCTCTGCGCGGTGAGCATCTCGGGACTGTAGATCGTCGCCAGCGGCGCGCCGGCGGTCACCTCGGCGCCGACGTAGTTGACGTGCAGGGTCTCGATGCGTCCAGGCACCCGGGCGGCGAGAATGCGGTGGCGGGTCTCGTCATCCTCGATCGTGCCGGCCACGCGGAGCGTTTTCACCAGCGAACCGGGCATGATCTCGGCGGTGCGCACGCCGATCACATTGGTGGAGGCGGCGCCCAGTTTGATTTCGGTGGGGGACGTGACGGCGTGGGCGGTGCCGACCTCGACGAGGTCCATCCCGCAGATGGTGCATTTTCCCGGGGCGTCCGATGTGACGCTGGGATGCATCGGGCATTGATAGAGAGCGGCGTGGGCCGGGATGGCCGGCAGGAGAAAGAAAAGGACGGGCAGAAATATTTTCATGAGAGAGGGCGCGACGAAAAAAATGGACACGATCGCGCGCGACGGGCGCGCACGAGAATTCCCGCGCGATGCGCGGGCACACCTCACCCAGGGTCCTAGATCAGGAACGCGCAGTGCGCTTCAAACAAGCGCACCGGCGAGACAACGCCTTCCGAACGAACCGGCGCGCTTGCCGACCGGCGGTTGCGACTGGCCGTGTCCAGACTGGCGACCCATGTCGGCGCCGCCCGGCGCTGCGCGCGTTTCCGGCTGGCCGGCCGCGTCGCGGGTTCCACGGCGGTGGCGAGCGACTCGGACGTGCGCTGGGGCACGGGCGCGCATTCCGGCATGCCGCATTTGCTATGACAGCAGCAGTCGGCGTGTCGGGCCTGGACCCGCGACTCGACCATCGGCGTCTGCCCGAAGGCAGCGCAGAATGCGGCGAGCGCAATCCAGGTGATGAATTTCATCGCCAAAGACAATGTTACCGGTTGCGACCCTCCGCAAACCCAATCGTTTTCACGCTGGCCGCGGAACCCCGCCGATCGCGCGCGCAAACGCCGTTATCAGTGGATGCACCAGGCCTTTGAGCGCCGAGCGTTCCGGCTGGAAAAGCGTGCCGATGAAAAACGGATGCGTGGACAGCTCCATCGCCCGGATGTCGCCGATCGGGTCGAAGCCGGTGAATCGCATTCCGGCAGCCTCCAGTCGCGTGCGGAAGACCGGGTTCACACCATAGCCACAGTGAAATCCCTCTTCGGTCGGACGTCCGTCGAAAATCTGATGCAGCTTCGATCCGGGCACGAAATGGATCTGGCCGGTCTTCTCGCGCAGCGCGCACGAGAGCGCTGTGACGACCAGATCGTGATCGGCGGAATCGGTCTCGGCATGGCCCGCATTGTTCAGGTGCGCGACGTGCCGTGCGAATTCGATGACCGCGTGCTGAAATCCGCCGCAGGTTCCCAGAAACGGGCGATTCGTTTCACGTGCCCACTGGATGGCATGCAATGCACCTTCCGTGCTCCGATAAGGACTGGCCGGAACGGTCCACACCGCGTCGTAGGGCGCGAGCACGCCGACATCCGTCACTTTTTCGGTGCCGATCCAATCCCAGGATAGTGAAACCTGCGCGGCACGAGCCGCCCATTCCAGCGCGAGCGGAATGGCCCGATGCGCGATGACGTCGGGATTGTGGTCGCCGATGAGCGCGAGACGGGCCATCGGTCAGGTCCCGACTTTTTCGGGCTCCGGCGCGGAGGCGGGAACGGGTTTTGGCGCCGGCTTGCGCGTTTTCGCCGTGGTGATGATCGCCACCCCCGCGATGATGATGGCGGCCGCGGCGAAGGTGCGCGGCGTGACTTCCTCGTGGAGAATGAGCCAGCCGAGAAACACGGCGACGATCGGATTCACGTAGGTGTAAGTGTACACGCGCGCCGGCGAGCAGTGCTTCATCAGCCAGACAAACGCGGTGAACCCGACCAGCGAGCCGACGATCGTGAGATACGCCCACGCGCCCAGTGCTGACGGCGTGATCATCGCGGTGGAAAACCGCTGCGGTTCCCCGGCGATGAAACTGGCGGCGAACAGCCACGCACTGCCGGTCAGCATCTGGATGGCGGATGCGGTGAACGGCTCCGCGGGCTCGCGCGAATATTTGCCGTAGAGGGAACCGGCGCTCCACAGCGTGCTGGCCAGCATGAGCGCGCCAACGCTGACACGATCGAATCCACCTTGGGAATTGAAAACCGACGGTCCGGCGAGGAGGGCAAGTCCGCCGCAACCGAGAGTCAATCCGATGACGGTCGGCAAGTTTGGTCGCGCACCGCGCTTGGGATCGCGTCCGATCACGAGGACGGCCCAGTCGAGCAGGACCACCGCAATCGGCCCGACTGAAATCAGGAGCGTGGCCACGCCCGAAGGCACCTTTTGTTCGGCCCAGCAGACGACACCGTTGCCGCCGAGCATGAGGAATCCGCCGACGATGGCGTTGTCACGCCATTGCCGGGCGGTCGGGCGGATGCGGCGCGTGAACCACAGGAATCCGTACAGCAGCAGCCCCGACACCAGAAAACGCGCGCCCGCCATCAGGAATGGCGGCAGCGTCTCGACCGCGACCCGGATCGCCAGATACGTCGATCCCCAGACCAGGTAAATCGCGGCAAAGGCGGCGAGCACCTGGGTGCGGGTGGCGGGAGCTTGATCGTTGGCGGCGGCGGTCATGGGCCGGGAAAGAGTTGAGAGTTGAGGGCTGAGAGTTGAGTGACGATCTCCCCAACTGGTATCTCGGACAGTTTTGCGATAGGTGGCGGAGCCGGTTGCATGGCTTTCAACTTTCAACCTTTAACCCGGTGGCGTCCTCCACCCACCGATACTCCATGTAGTCGGCGGTGCGGCGCGCGACTTCGGCTCCGGCGAGGCGGGAGACGAGATGCAGGGACATGTCGATCCCGGCCGAGATGCCAGCGGCGGTAACGACGGAGCCGTTGTCGATGAAACGCCGGCCCTCCTCGACTCGTGCATGGGGTGCGACGGTCCTTAGTTCATCGAACGCGCGATGATGCGTCGTGGCGCCGAGACCGTCGAGCAGACCGGCAGCGCCCAGAACCAGCGATCCCGTGCACACGGAGGCGACGATTTCCGCCGTGCGCGCGGTCTGGCGGATCCATTCGAGCAGGGCCGGGCGACGCAGCAGCGGCCGGGTGCCGAAACCTCCCGGCACGATCAGGATTTGCGGACGCGGCGCCGACTCCAGTGTGTGCTCGGGAACGACCTTGAGTCCGTTGCGGGCGCGAATCGTGCCGGGGTTCTCGGCGATGGTCGTGGTCTGAAACAATGTCTGGTTGTTCAGGCTGTCCGTCACCGCGAACACCTCGAACGGTCCGGCAAAGTCGAGCACTTCGACTTCATCGAAGACCAGTATGTCCACGAGCCGGCGCATCAGATTTCTCCTCCTTCCGGGCCGTAGAAGATCACCCACGTGCAAAAGTCGTCGGTGAAATCCTCGAAACGGTGCTCCATGAACGCGGGCGCGAACAGGACATCGCCCGGTCCGAACGGGTCGCGGCGCACGCCGTGAACGAACTGGCCCGAGCCCGACACGATCACGTAGATCTCGTCGCGTCGGTGCGGCGTCTGCTCGTCCTGGCCGCGCGGCGCATACAGTTCGACCGACATCGAGCCGTGCTGCATCGCGGTCACGAACGGTTCGCCCTTGGGCCAGCGTGGATTGGGCGCAGCCTGGGCACCGCCGTGAATCGGGATGCGCGCGAAGGTTTCGGCAACGGTGGCTCTCATGGGGGGCAAAGGCCAGCTGAGAGCCCAGAGCGGAGCGCTGAGAGCGGTGAGGACACGGGCGACGTTGGCTTCACGAATGGAGATGAGCAGCAGGCAGAGTTGAAAATTGAAGGTTGAATGGCGGACATTGGGAGCTTGGGCGCTATCGCATGCGGTTGTTCGATATAGATTCTTCTGAGATTTGGCGCGATGGGTCTTTCAACCCTCAACGTTCATCCCTCAACCGGTTTCAGCTCCGCTACAGCTGCTTCGCCGCGAGTTCGCCGAGGGCGCGCAGCGCGGCGTCGATCGCGTCGGACCAGGGCAGGCTGCAGCTCATGCGCAGGCAGTGCCGGTAGCGTTCCTTGACGGAAAACAGGCTGCCGGGCGCGGTGTTGATGCGCAGCTTGAGCGCCTCGCGACGCAGGCGCAGCGTGTCGATTTTCGCCGGGAACTCGACCCAGATGAAGTTGCCGCCCTGCGGCCGGCTGTAACGCGTGCCGTCGGGGAAATACTTCTGCATCGCCTGCGCGAACTGGTGCAGGTGCTGGTGGTAGGCGCGACGGAGCGAGCGCAGATGATGGTCGTAGCCGCCGTCGCGCAGGAATTCGGCGAGCGCCTTTTGCAGCAGCACCGGCGTGCCCATCGTGTTGGTGAACTTGAGCCGCCGCACGCGCTCGAGGTAGCGGCCGGGAGCGGTCCAGCCGACGTGGAAGCCCGGCGCGAGCGTCTTGCCGAATGACGAGCAGAGGATCACGCGGCCGTCGCGGTCCCACGCCTTGATCGGCTTGGGACGGACGTCGCCGAAATGAGTGTCGCCGTAAATGTCGTCCTCGATCAGCGGCAGGTCGTATTCGCACACGAGATCGTAGAGCCGCTCCTTCTTTTCGTCGGGCATGAGTGAGCCCAGCGGATTGTGGAAATTCGGCATGACCATCACGGCCTTGACCTCGTTCTGCTCGATCGCGGAGCGGAGCGCGTCGAGGCACACGCCCTCGCGCGAGCTGGTCGGAATCTCGAGCGCACGGAGGTTGAGGCTCTGGATGATCTCGAGGAAGCCGAAGTACGCGGGCGTCTCGATCGCCACGGTGTCGCCGGGCTTCGTCACGGCGCGCAGGCAGAGATTGAGCGCTTCGGTACAGCCCGAGGTGACGACAAGCTCGTCGTGGGCGATCGGAACTCCCGCCTGCAGATAGCGGCGGGCGATTTCGCGGGTCAGCGGCTCGTAGCCCCAGTTCAGGCCGGCGCGCCCGATCAGCGAGGCGTCGCGGCGCGCGACCGAGCCGAGGATCCGCGCCAGCTTCTGCGTGGGAAAGAGGCTGTGATGCGCGCATGCCGAGCCGAAGGGAGTGTAATCGGCGTGGAGCGCAAACTCGAGGACCTCGGCGGTGAGATCATTGACGCCCACATACGACGGCTTCGCCATCGGCTTGGCCATCCGCGGTTCGGGGGCGAAACTCGGTGGGCGGGGCCGGACGTAGTACCCGGATTGCGGACGCGCCTCGAGAAAGCCGCGGTTTTCCAGCACGGTGTAGGCCTGGAGGACGGTCGCGATGCTGACATTGCGCTGCCGCGACATCACGCGCACCGACGGCACGCGATGGCCGGGGCGCAGGGTGCCCTGTTCGATCAGCGTCTGCAGGGAATCGGCCAGCTCGGCGTAGAGCGGGCGAACGTCCGTCCGCGCGGGCGCGGAGGGCGGGGGAGCGGCGACAGTCTGAATCATGGCGGGAGTGGATGCGCGGTGACTGTACCGGAAATCGCGTCCGCGCGGCAGCCTCAGCCCATGCGGATTGACACCAGTACAGCTGCAAAAAGCGGTACTGTCTCAATTACAGCTGCGCCCGTTTACAAGCCCCATTTCGGGGTAGAGGCGCGCGATCAAACCGGCGGGTGAGACCGCCGGCCCGCCTCGACTCGCCACAGTTCCGTTTCGCGCCGCACCGCCTGGAGCATGCTTTTCAAACGGATTTCTCCGGCTGCCTTCAGGGACATTTCGTCGAAAACCAGGAGCGACCGTTCCAAGTGGTTCAGGATTTCGGAAATGTGGTCGTCCGTGAGGGAGAGGGGTGACGCGTCCATCGGGGTAAATTCGCAATGTACCACTTTAGTCTACATAGTTTTATGGGGTATACACCTACTTAAAGAGGCCCATGGGCCGGGCGGGAAACGGTCTCTTCCGTTCTCGCGAATGCCCGAAATCGCGTGGGCCCACTTGCCGGATCCAAGTCCAAATACGATGACAATGAACCCACCGAACGTGGGGTACTAACCCCATATCCCTGCGCTATTCTGTCGCATAGTCTCGCACCTTACGCGTCGACTTGAATGGACAACCCGTATCCCTCACTCACCAAGTTCGATTGTATCTTCCTTCTGGGCCATCTGGACGCGAGCATCGACGTATTTGAAAACCCCGCACGCCCCCTGTCGGCACCGGAACTGAAGATGAAGAGCATGCTCCAGACCCTGCGGGGGGAGTTGAAGCAACACGAGGTGCGCCTGGCCCGGGTGGACGGATCGCGGCCCCCGCGGGATATTGCCTAGAACGAAACCACACAGCTGAGAGCGAGGAGCTAAGGGTCGAGAGAGGCCTTTCAGGCGCGCTGGAGCGGCACTGTTCGTGGGCCAGTTCCCTCGATTCGTCTAAGCGGGCGCATATCGGGCAAGCGATGGCCCGGTCAGACGACAGATCTGCCATTCGCGCAGGCGCCGCGCCCCGAGCGATTCGTAGAAATCGATCGCGGGTTGATTCCAGTCGAGCACCGACCACTCCATCCGTCCGCAGCCAAGTTGATTCGCCTGCCGGGCGAGATGGAGCAACAGCGCCTTGCCGATGCCCCGTCCGCGAAACTCGGGATGCACAAACAAGTCCTCGAGATAGAGGCCGGGCTTCGCCAGAAACGTCGAGTAGTTGTAGAAATAAAGCGCGAATCCGGCGGCGCGGTCGCCGTCGAAAGCGAGGAGGCAGTGCGCGACCGAGTTCCCTTCCGCCGGAAAGAGCGTCCGCTCGAGCTGGGCCACGGTCGCTTCGCACTCGTCGAGGAGCTTTTCGTAGGCGGCCAGCGCGCGGATGAATTCGAGGATGAGGGGCGCGTCCTCGCGCCGGGCGGCTCGGAGGGAGAGGGACATGCGCCACTCTTGCGCGGCGGCGGGTTCCGCGGCGAACGCAATCGGTGCATCTTTTTTTGCCGGAATGGAGCAAACGGGCGAAAGGATGGTCTGTGGAACCGACACGTGCTCACCTCATGAATACATCCTCCTCATCGCGATCGTTGCGCGCGCTGGCTGCAGCGCTTCTCCTCGGATCAATCGGCGGGCTCGCCGGCTGCGGGCTGCTGGACGCCGGCACTCATGCGAATGTCGTCGCCTGGATCCAGGGCACCCTCGAAGTGAATGTCGGCGTCGACTACGAAAAGGTCTTCGTAGCGACGCAGGCCGCCATCAAGGACCTGCAGTTTGTCCCGATCGAAACCAAAAAGGACGCGCTGGTGGCGCGACTCGTTGCGCGCACGGCCCTGGACAAAAAGGTCGAGATCACGGTCACGAAGGCGGGCGACCGGGTCACGAAGATCGAAATCCACATCGGCGTCGTCGGCGACCAGGACATGTCCCAGCTGGTTCTCGATCGCATCAAGCGCGGGCTCTAGCGGTTGCGCGGCAAAGTTTGCGGGATTGCCAAGGCTGGATTCCGTCCGGTACCGTGGGGGTTCCTCATGTTACGCAAGATTCTTTCGAAGATTAAGCAGACGTTCAAGTCGGCCCCGAAGCCCGAGAGCCGCGAGTCGCGTCCGCACGGTCATGGTCATCCCAAGGGCGAAAAGACCGCTCGCGGCGGACATCCGAAACATGAGAAGCGGACCGGCAGCGGTCACGGCCGGAGTCATGGCGCCAGGCCGACTCACGGCGGATCCAGCCACGGCGGCCACTCGCACGGAGCGCAGTCCCACGCTGGCCACGGATCGCATTCTCATGGCGGTTCGCGCGGTGGCGCGTCGCACCCTGCACCGCATGTTCACCGCGCACCGGCTGCGTCGAAGCCGCTGCCCGAAGTGCCAAAGATGGAGTCGGCGTTCACGGCGCTCGGATTGAACGATCGTCTCGCCTACGCGGTGCAGCAGATGAACTACGAGAGCCCGACGCCGATCCAGGCCCAGGCCATTCCGCAGGTGCTCGCCGGCAAGGACGTCATCGGTTCCGCCCAAACCGGCACGGGCAAGACGGCCGCCTTCGCCCTGCCCATCCTGCAGAAACTCGACCGCCATGGCCCGCTCCGCTGCCTGATCCTCGAGCCGACCCGCGAACTCGCGGTGCAGGTCGAGGAGGCGTTCAAGAATTTCGCGAAGTTCACGGACCTCCATGTCACCGTCGTCTACGGCGGCGTTGGTTACGGCAAGCAGCGCGACGACCTGCATCGCGGCGTCGATATCCTGGCGGCGACGCCGGGTCGCCTGCTCGATTTCATGGAGCAGGGCGAGGTGCGCCTGGACAACGTCGACGTGCTCGTCCTCGACGAGGTCGACCGCATGCTCGACATGGGCTTCCTGCCCGACGTGAAGCGCATCGTGCAGAAGGTGCCGAAAAACCGGCAGACGCTTTTCTTCACCGCCACGCTGCCGCCCGAGATCGAGCAGCTCGCCTCGTGGGCGCTGCGCGATCCGTTCAAGATCGCGGTCAGCCGCGAACGCTCGACCGCCGAGACGGTGGCGCATGCATTTTATCCCGTCGTGCAGGCGCAGAAATTCGACCTGCTGGTGCACTTGCTCGACGAAACGCATTACAAGAGTGTCATCATCTTCTCGCGCACGAAGAGCGGCGCGGACTACGTGGCCAGCCGCCTCAAGCACGCCGGCCACACGGTTGCCGTCATGCACGCCGACCGCAGCCAGCAGGAGCGCATGGAGGCGTTGAAGGGTTTCAAGTCGGGCAAATATGAGGTGCTGGTCGCGACCGACCTCGCGGCGCGCGGACTCGACATCGCGGGCGTGTCGCACGTGATCAATTTCGACGTGCCTGAGAATCCCGAGGACTATGTGCACCGCATCGGCCGCACCGGGCGCGCGCAGGCGACGGGCGATGCGCTCACGCTCGTGACCGAGGAAACCTGGCGCGACGCGCGCAGCATCGAGCGATTCATCGGCATGAGCATCGAGTGGAAAAAGGTGGCCGGCTTCAATTACACCTATTCCGGCATCTTCGATGGCGGCGGCATGCCGAAGAACGAGGTCGCCAAGCCGGCCAGCCGTCTGACCCGCGGCGCGCGGCGCTAGCCTGCCGGTGGGAGGGCGGGCCGAAGCCCGCCTTATTCCGTTCGTTCGCAGCGTGAAGCCGCTTCCACAGGGATTGGTCGCCAACGTACTCGCAGTTCGCGCATCGACTCTTCCGATCCAGTAGTCTTGTCACCTGTCACTCATCACCTATCACTGGGGCGAGAAGCCCCGAGCGCATGAAACTCGACATTCCGGCCGGCGAATTCGCCGGGTACATCTTCGATTGCGATGGCACGCTGGTGGACACGATGCCGTTGCACTATCGCGCCTGGGCCGAGGCCATGCGGCGCGCCGGATTGCAGGAGCCGCTGAGCGAGGAGCTGTTTTATTCGCTCGGCGGCATGCCGACGCTGAAGGTCGCATCGGTGATGGCGGCGCACTATGGCCTGACGATCGATCGCGACCGCGTGTTTCACGAGAAGGAACATCTGTTTCTCGAGATGCAGTCGGAAATGAAGGTGATCCAGCCGGTGGTGGATTTCGCGAAGAAACTCCACGGCCGGAAACCGATGAGCGTGGCGTCGGGCGGCCCGCGGGTCGTCGTGAAGAAGACCCTCGAACTGATGGAAATCTCGGAGCTGTTTCCGGTCGTGGTTACGCCGGAGGACGTCCAGCATGGGAAGCCGTCGCCGGAAATGTTTCTGCTCGCGGCCAAAAAGATGGGCGTCGAGCCGTCGCATTGTCTCGTCTTCGAAGACGCCGAGCCGGGCTTTCGCGCCGCGGAGGCCGCCGGCATGAAGTGGGTGCGCGTCGCCAGCCGGATCGTGAAGAAGATGTAGGTCGGAGTCGCCTGCCCTGAGCCTGTCGAAGGGCCGGACCCCGCCAATTCGATCCCCCACGAAAGACACGAAAGCGTCACGAAACCCAGATTGCCCACGGAACACACTGACCACACGGAAGGAAATATTCTTCGATTCTGTCCTTCGTGTGATTCGCGTGTTTCGCGGGCAAGTCAGGTCTCGTATCTTCTCGGCGGGGTTGGCAACCCCGCCCTACACTCGATTTTTGCGGCTAATCCTCAGCTCGCTTTCCGGCCTTTTTGTTTGAACCGCGTGGCGGTCGGTCTTGGGCTGGCGCATGACCTACGCGCAGCTGGCGAATCCGGGTATCCTGACGCAACCGGTATACGAACCGGGCAAGCCGATCGAAGCGGTCGCGCGCGAGCTTGGACTCGATCCGGCCGGAATCATCAAGCTCGCCTCGAACGAAAATCCGTTCGGTTCGTCGCCGCTCGCCATCGCCGCCGCCACGCGCGCGTTGCGCGAGGCGCAACTTTATCCGGATGGCGGGTATTTCGCCCTGCGCACGAAACTCGCCGAAAAGACCGGTCTCAAAATTGACCAGTTTGTGATCGGCGACGGTTCGAACGAGCTCATCGAACTCGTCGGCCATGCCTTCCTGGCGCCGGGCGTCGAATGCGTGATGCACCGCCATGCCTTCATCGTCTACAAGCTCGTGACGCTTATGTTCGGGGCGACGCCGGTCGAGGTGCCGCTGGCCGCGGGCCTGCGCCAGGACGTCGATGCGCTGCTCGCGGCCATCACGCCGCGCACGCGTATCGTTTTTCTCGCGAGTCCAGCGAATCCAGTGGGCGCCACGAACACGGCGGACGAGATTGCGCGACTCATTCGCGGACTGCCGTCGCACGTGATCCTGGTGTTCGACGAGGCTTATGCCGAGTTTCTGGACAACCCGCCCGACGTGCGCCCGTTCATCGCCGAAGGACGGAAGATTCTCGCGCTGCGCACGTTTTCGAAAATCTACGGGCTCGCGTCGCTGCGGGTCGGCTACGGTTACGGCGCGGCGGAACTGATCGCGATTCTGCAGCGGGCGCGTCAGCCTTTCAACGTGAACGCGATCGCGGCGGCCGCGGCGACGGCGGCGCTCGACGACCGCGAATTCGTGGAGCGGTGTCGGCGCGACAACCGCGCGGGCCTGGCGCAACTCGGCGCCGGCTTTGAAAAACTCGGACTCGAGTTCGTGCCCGGACAGGGAAACTTCCTGCTGGTGAAGGTGGGCGACGGGACGGCGGTCTTCGAGGGCCTGCAACGACGCGGCGTGATCACGCGCCCGGTCAAACCCTATGGCTTGCCCGAGTGGCTGCGCGTGACCGTGGGCACACCGGCACAGAACGAACGGTTGCTGTCATCGCTCCGCGAGGTGTTGTAGCCGGGTCCGTCGGGCCCGGCTGTGCCAGACATTTGGCCCACGAATCACACGAATTTTCGCGAAAAGGGAGATCGATCTCATCATCGATCCGCATAACGCCTCCCGCGAATGTCCTATCAATCCTATTTGCCCGCGAAACACGCGAACTTTCGCGAAAGGAAGAGATACCACGGAAATTAAAATCTCGCTGGCCGCTCTGAGACGCAAACCAGGGCAACGCTACAGGCTTTGGAATTACGACTTATCGCTTAGAGCTTACCCCTTACCCCTTACCCCTTACACCTTACACCTTACACCTTACAACTTAGCCCCCCTCCAATCCCACCACCACGCGACGGCGCTGATCAGCAGGGACCCGGCGATGTAAGCGTACTCGACCGATTTTTTCCGCGGTGCGTCGTCGCGCGACCCCGTGAGATCGAGCACGGCGTGACGCAGCAGAAAGGTATAGAGAACGAAGTACAGGAACGGGATGACCTGCACGCGAATGGGGTAATCCTCGATGCGTTTGCCGAAGAGCGACAGCAGCCAGCCGATTTGCGCGTAGATTCCGACCACGCCGAGGCCGGCGTTGATCAGCATCCATTTCACCTCGTCGACGCCGAAGATGGCGCAGTAGAAAACCGAGTAGATCAGGATGGCGAAACCGCCATGTGCGTAGAGAAAAACCAGCGGCACATGCTTCGTGCCGTAGGCCATGAAGAACCCGCTCCCGCCGAAGACCAGCATGTGCAGCAGGAAAAACGGATAGATGCGCGTCCAGGGGATCTCGTCGCCCTTGGCATAGACCCGGTTGCCGATCGTCAGCGTGCTGCGGATACGCATGAGGAGCGCGCGCTATCGCAATCGGTCGCCGGAAATGTGCAATCCGGAATCCACGAGCGAGATCCCGAGAGGGGCCGGACCGGCGCCGCACCGAGGGTGTGAAATCTGTTCGCTCCGAATCGGTCGATCCGGGCATCTTTCTCGCGCTTGACTGCATAAATCCGGGACCCGCGCGCGTGGATGTTAAGAGCAGAGAAAATGATGACCCCTCTTCCAGCGACATGAACTCATCGGTCGCCGAAAGACTGCGCGCCGTCTATGTCGAATCCCGTCAGTCACTTTACACCTACGCCGTCTCGATCACGCGCCAGCGCGAGGCCGCGGAGGACGCGATACACCGGGCCTTTCAACAACTCCTGCGTCACGACACTTTGCCGGCGGATCTGCGACCGTACGTTTTCCGGTGCGTGCGCAACGCGGCCCTCGACGACCTCCGTCGGACGAAGGTTCGCACCGATTCGATTTTCGTGGATACGTTCGCTTCCGATCAGGGAACGACGGAATCCGGCACTTTTTCCGCCGCCGAACTGGCCCGCTGGCTCGATCAGCTTTCCCCCGACGAGCGGGAGACCATTGTGCTCAAGACCTACGAGGCGCTTACCCTGCAGGAGATCGCGGATATGCGAGGAGTGCCCGGGCCGACTGTCGCCTCCTGGTATCGCCGCGGTCTCGCGAAATTGAAAACCCTGATGGCCCGTGAAATCGGATGAACGACCCTGAGGACATTCTGCGCGGGGCGCCTCTGGCAGCCCCTTCTTCCGCGCTCGAGCAGCGCATCCAGTCGGCTTTCGCCGAGGCTGCGCAGGCCAGACGAAAAGCGTCGCCACCCCCGATATGGCGTTGGGTCGGCGGTTGTGCGGCCGCCGGCATCGCCGCTGCCGTGGTCTTGGTGGTCACACGCACCGGCACATCCCGTCCCTCCGGAGACACGAAGCCTGCGAGCATTCAGTGCGAAATAGGGGCTCCCGAACCGTTGCGCGCCCTTCTGCTCGAGTCGCCGGCGCACGAGCGCACGCCTCCCCGTTTCTTCGTCACCGTCAGCACGCCCTGATCCCACCTGCCGGCAGCACTCGCGATCCTTTTTCCCATGAACTTTCTTCGCCTCGGGTCGATTTCCGTCCTCAGCCTGCTCGTTGCCGGAGCGCCGGCGCTTCGTGCCGGCGAGCAACTTGAACTTACCTCGCGCCTGTTTGTCTTCAAGAATTCCGAGTTTCGCACCGTCGCCACCGTTCCCGTGAGCGCGAAGCCGGATCTTCCCAACGCCACGAGCGTGCAGCCTCCCGGCAGCCTCCGCTTCGACGACACGGTGCTGTCGCTCGAAGGCGCGGAATACCGGTGGAGCTCCGGCGCAGCCGCACCGGCGGCGTTCGCGGCGGTGCCCGTGCAATCGATCCGCATGGCGTTCGACCAGCCGGCCACGATTCGCTGCGCGGCGCCCACGCAATATCTTGAAAAACAGGCCGACGGCACGTTGCGAGTCCGCGAGATCGCGGCGGACTCGCCCGACGTCCCGCGATATCTGCTCACCTTTCTCGCCAAGGCGACGGAGAACGCGCTGCAGGTGCGTGTCGCCTGTCGCGCCGAGATCGCGACGGTTCTTTCCCGGGAGCCGATTCCGGGAGTGGAGCTCGAGGTGGGGCGACCGCGTTTGAACGTGCGGCGAGACGAGGTGGAGCTGACCACTGCGGTGGGCGCATGGAACGCCCTGCTGCTGCGCGCACCCAAGGAGAACGACTACAGCGTTCTGGCCCTGTTCAAGCTCGCTCCCGTCGGTGCGACCGCCCCGGCGAGCGCGTCCGAGTCCCCGTCTCATGCGACGAAAGCGCTTCCCTCAGGCGCACCAAGCGCCCCGCGCACTCTCCTGGTCTCCGGTTCCGGTGCCGTCACCGAGACGGGCGCCGCCGCGCCCCAGCCCACGGCGGAGCATCCGGTGCGTTATCTGGCCTATCCCGCCGGCTTTTTCGAGAGCACGCCGGTGGCGGGTGGGGAGGAGCACGATATTCCGAGTGCGGTCCGGATGAGCGCGGCGCTGCGAACCGCGATGGCGGCGCAGGGATTCGCTCCCGCCGCACCGGGCAAGCCTCCGTCCATCGTGGTGATTTATCACTGGGGATCGATGCGGCTGGATCATCGGGCCAATGGCGGATTCCCGATGGCGATGGATCCCAAGTCGATCGCGTTCGTGATCATTTCCGCCTATGACTACGCAGATCTCACCCGGCATCAGCGGACTCTCCTTTGGCGGGTCGGCTTGCACACCACCGATCGTCCGGCCGACACCCCGCTGGCTCCCACGCTCCTGGCGTTGATGAGGGACACGGCACCTTTGCTGGGACGTGATCTGGTGACGCGCCGCGACAGCCGAATCACCCTCGCTTCAGCGGACGATTTCGCCACGGCCGAAGCGTCACCTGCGCCGGCGGAAAATGCGTTCGGCGAACTCGACGGCGACGTTGTTCGTGCGCTCGCCGCGCGGGAGCGCGAAAAGCTCGAATGGAAGCGGGATCTTCCGATGAGCTCGGACATGGAGCCACATCAGCCAATCACGATTTCGCATCCGTAGTCGACTGTCGCTTCGCACTGCAGTCGACCTGGTTCTTGAACGCCGCAGGCCGGCAATCCGCAATCGCCAATCCAGAATCGAAAATCCGCTTGGTGCCCCCCGCCCGGAATTGAACCGGGATCCGCCCCGACAAGTCGGGGCTGCTCTATCCGGAAGAAGCCGAAGAAAGGTAGGCGATGGCCTTGTGAGGATTTTTCCAGTTCTTGAGCTTATGCTCAATGAGGAGGGCGTCGCTTCGGGTGGCAAACGAAGCTGCGGCCGCGAGCGAGAGGCTACCTTGCATCCGTCGTGTTGTTTGAGTGCCACCGGAACGATGCTGCGCGATTCTTCGGTCGAGATCGGAGGTCATGCCTATGTAGTGCCGGCCGGCGGCGTCCCTAAGAATGTAAACGAACCACGGCACGCCTTCGTCTTGATTGCTCGGGGCCGTCGCGGGCAAGCCCTGGAAGTCGGCTGTTTGCCGTATCAATTTCGATCGCCGCAGGCCGGCAATCCGAAATCTCCGATCCAAAATCGAAAATCCCGGCTGGTGCCCCCGCCCGGAATTGAACCGGGATCAGCGGTTTAGGAAACCGCTGCTCTATCCATTTGAGCTACGGGGACAATAAATTACAGATAAGCAACTTACGTAAGTAAAAATCGAAGGATATTTGCGACTTGTGGTTGAGTGCCTGTATCGCCGCAAGTCATCGGGGACCTATTACGCTCTGGTGAAAAGGTCGGGCAAGCAGTATCGGCGCTCCCTTCGGACGACGGATCGCAAGCTGGCAGACCGGTCTCTCGCCGATTTTCGCCGCAAGATTGACCGGCTCGACCATTCCAAGGCGCGGAGTGAATTGACCTTTGCCGAGTGCGCGAAGCAATGGCTCGCGACCGTCACGCCGCACATGAAGCCGTCTTCGGCGCGCCGGCGCGAAACCAACGTGAATCAGATTCTCCCGAATTTGGGCGCGATTTTCGGCGTTCTCGGGATAACTGCAGCGGATTCGCCAAGTCAAATCGTGGTACTCCTGCAGTGTTTTGCTGCGGCCCTGGCCTGAAGTTTCCGGCATGTGCGTAATATCTTCTCGAATCGAGTTGGCGTTTCCGGATACTGCTTGTGGCGACAATCTCGGTTAGCAAAGCGATGTCTGTTTTGGCTATAGCGCTCGATGGCGAAAATCTGATACCTCCCGATTGGTTCTTGTTTCGGTGGTGTGTCTATCTTCCGCTTTCAATCGTCGCCTTGTCGTGGGTGCTAATTCGATGGCGACGAGCATTCGTTGGCTTGGCGGTCGCAATGGCGGTGGGTGGCGCAGCAGTGCTCCTGGTTCATCTCTTCCGGGACTTGCGGTTTCGAGAAGAGCATAAGGAGGCACTTGAGCAGCAGCTTCACAACTATGAGCAAATGCTTGGGACCGTCGAACCGGAGCATAAGGCTGTTCTGGAGCGATCCATTTGGGACATGCAGAACAGCTTGGCGCGATTCGATTGGTATCCCATCTACTGGGTTCCGCCGTACGACAACCGTATGATTGCGACCGTTTGGTTTGCAGCGGGATTCCCTTTCATTCTAGTTGCAGCCTTTTATTATTCTGAGAGAAGCAAGCACGAGGTGCGGAACTCCCCGCCAAAATCGAGTCAGGAAAAGCGCGAAAGCTGAGGGGGCTGGGGGCGATTTTCCGCCCCAGTTGGGCCGCAGGCCGTAGTCTTCGAAGCAACATCATTTGCGCCAATCAATGAATGGCGGGAATGCAACGGGCCGTTCGCGCGCATCCTGCGGCAACGCCGCCCTTCCTTGTCAAATGAGGAACAACTCAATCGAAAGGCCAGCCGTCGAGCCGGCGGCGCAGCCGCTTTTCCTTGTTCTCTATGGCTAACAACTGTCCTCGCCCACTTGTCTAATTTTTGAATAAACTAGGGTAGCGTAAATACTGCATGTCGGCAAACGGAGCTCTTACAGTTCTAGTAATTGCAAATCGGTCAGTCTGGCCTGTTTCTCTGGCGTTGGCTGCTCTGTCGATGTGTGGAGTTGCACGTCTGAAGAAACGCCGGTTCCCGCCGTTGACCGCCTTTCTGTTTTTGTTTCTTCCAGACATCATTCTATGTTTGTGGGGCGGCGCGAACTGGGAAGCTGAGCACCGCTCCTCGAGCGATCATTGGCGGACCACAGTCCTCAACGTTCTCGGGATTGCCTCCGTGGTTTTCATAGTTTCGGTCCCGGTTTTTTATCGGAGAGAACCAAGATGGTGGCTCTTGATTATCGGCGGACTGTTTGGTCTGGGATTGGCCTTTTCGGGGTGGCTGTGCGGCGCGATGGCAATCACGGGCAATTGGCTGTGACAGGGACGTTGTTCCGGGCGAACGACTGGAGCTAAAATTAGTTGAGTGTTGTCACCCGTTTTTGTCACCCGGCGCGAAAATTTGGGTGGATTCTGGATGATGCAGGGTGATCGCAAATCCGCAAAAGTGCGGGCGCTGAGAGGGATCGTGATCCCAAGTGATCGCAGCTGAACCCGTCAAATCTTCCGGTTCAATTTAGGAAACCGCTGCTCTATCCATTTGAGCTACGGGGACCAGAATTCACGCTGTCAGGCCCGGTGCCGAAGAGCGATGCGGAAAATCGGGGTCGGTCGGATGGGTCGGCGCGTCGACTGAATTATTTACCAGTGTCGCGATTGGGCGCCCGCCGCCTTTTTCTTGTTCCGGAAGGCAATCACTATTCACTCGCCCTTTGCGGGACACCATGAAAACGGCAGGCAGAACTCTGATCGCAGTGATGTTCGCCTTTTTGGCGCTGCTGCCGTGTGCGTTCGCTCAGGACGCCGCCGACATCACGGGCGTTTACCGCGGCAGCTCCCAAGGCCCCGGAGGAGCAATTCGGTTTAGCCTGTCGGTCAAACTAAACGCGATGGGCAGGCTCGTTGGCGAGTACACGGTGCATCCCGCTCAAGGAGCCTCCGCCAATGGGTACATCTGCGACCTCGACGGACAATACGTTCCGGCGATGCGAGTGGTTCAATTTTTTCGCGGCCAATGGAGAACGCCTCCTCCGGACGGCGTCGACCTGCCGCAAATATCCGGCGTCTTTGATCCCAAGGGCACCGGGCAAATTAAGGGCAATGTCCGCGGTCGGTCGGGCTTTCCTTTTGTGGCCGTGCGGGACGCCGCGGAGTCGGCCGGAACGGCTGGCGGGAAGGCGGGCAGGAATGGCAGCGCCCCGCCCTCCGTGCAGTCGACTGCTGCGCTCGCGGGCAATTCGCGGAACGCCGTCGACGGCGTCTATGTCGGCACGTACGGATCGAATCCGGACGACACCGTGACGGCCAAGCTGTACGTCAAGTTCGTCGACGACGGATCGGTCAACGGAACCTTGAGCGGCCTCTTCACGTTCGATGTGCCGCCGACCCCCGGAGCCAGGCCCGTCACCTATACTTACAAGCTGATCGGCGTGGGCCAGACAGGGAACACGTATCCGTTTCAGTTTTGGTCCGTGAAACCGATCGGACAACCTCCACCGGACGCCTACGCCATCACGCGCCTGTCCGGCGGCTTCGCCCAGGGGCCGTTGGTGGACGACGGCAAAGGTGGATATCAGCGCGTGACCAACCGCGACGGGATTTCCGGACAGGTGATCGGCACCAATAACCGGATTACCAACAAATTTGAACTCGTGCGGGACAAAGGCGCGTCGGCCGACCTCGATCATCTCATGGCCGTCCAGGCGAGTGCGCCTGGTTCGGTCGCGACGACAACGGCGCCGGCCCGGCGGGCGAACCCGTCACCGTCGTCGGCCGCGTCGAACGACATCGACAGCGCCCTGGCAGCCGTACGTTCCGAGTGGGTGACCGCGCCGACCAGTCCGGGAGCGCGACCGGACATCCAGGGAGTATTCAACGGCACTTACACCCGGGAAGGCGAGGCGCCCGCAAAGTTCAAGCTGACCATCAAGCACAATGGCACGACGCAAGTCATCGATGGCATGGCGACGATTTATCTGGCAACGGATTCCGGCACGAAGGCCTACACCTACAGTCTCCGCGGATCCCAGGATGGCGGCGGTACCTTTCATCTGCTTGCCAATGAGTGGGAGACGATTCCACCCACCGGTTTCAAGAACTTCAAGGGAATGGGATTCGAGGGCCGATTTCTTTCCAATCTGAACCAGAACACCGGCCGCATCGTCAGCGTCGAAGCAACGGGCTCTTTCGCCGCCCTTTGTGTACCGCAATTCGAGGCGACGTGGGATGCGGCCGAATCGGCGGATATCAATGGAACCATCGCGGCTCAGAAGGCGGTGGGAAATGCGGACGAGGCTGCGGCGTTGCAGGCCCGGGCCGAAATGATGAAGAACGCCCGACCGACGCAGCTGGCCCCGGCCGGCCTGGTTCGGAAATCCGCGACCTACTGGGCCGGCAGCAGCGACTTTCTGCGCGAAGTCTTTGACGGCGGCTTCGCCGACGACGTCGACGAAGACCCGGATTTCCGCGGCATGTTTGTTGCCTACGTGGACCTGTTTTCGGAAAAATGCGCCGCGTTTCTGCCGGCCGACCACAGGACCCTCACGATCACCACCGTTACCACGACATGGTACGCGGGCGGAGGCGGACCCCACACGGAGACCTCCACCAAGTCGGTCGAAATTGATTCACGGTTCATACCGAAATACGTCGAGTACAGCGGCGTGCCTCCGGCTCCCGGCTCGGAGCAGGAGAAGGAACAAACGACGAAAACCTTTGCGATCGCCGGGCAGATTCTTCACGCCGGCGGGGCGTCGCACGGGACCAGCCCGGCCGATGCCAATGCGCTGCTCCGCTTGATGGCGGCGCACGGCGGCCTCGCCGGGGCGGCGGGAATGGACCGATTCTTCGCGCGGGAAGTCAAGGCCGCCGGCCCCAGCGCGGCTCTGCGTCAGCTGGGGGAAAATTTCCTGCGTGGCGCCACCGGCCAGCCTTCGCTCCAGGATGCCGGCGCAACCATTGCCGGCGCCGCGGCGGAATCCGACCGCGACCTTCCGCCTGGTCGCTTTCTGCATCTGGTCGACGCCGCCCACGCATTTTATCGCGATCCCGCGCACGCGCGACTGGGCAGCCGCTTCGAGACGGCGTTCGACGAGTCGCTGGCGGCGAAGTACCGGAACCTGATGACTCCCGAAGAGGAGTATTACTACGCGAACGATTTCGAGCACCGCTTCCGCGACCAGATCATGCAACCGCGGGAACGTTGCACGGACCCGGCGTGGCCGCGCCTGCACCCGGCAGTGGAGGAGTGCATCGCGGAGCTGCAATAGACGGGGATCGGCTTCACGAAAACTCGAGAGCATTGGCTCCACAGAGGATTAAGTATTTCCAGAGGCTGAACACGTGAGACGGGGCCGTTTTTCCGCATCGGCCTTCGGGTGAATTGGAAGTCCCGGCGCGTCGTGAATTTTCGGCGGGCCCAGCGGTCCCGCCCTACCACTTTCGGGCGACATCAGTGTTTAAAATGGCCTAGCTCAATTGATTACAATATTTGGCGACTTTTTCCGAGCATTTCTCGAGGGCCATTCTCCATCGCAAAAATGCCCGTTGACAGGTCCGGGTGGGGGAGCAACATCTCGACTCCTTTTCTCGATGACAACCACGCCCGAACAGAAGACGCAGACTCTCAAGCCGGAGGAGATTCCGTTTACCAGCCCGCAGCTGATGTCCCGCTACATCACCGACACCGGCAAGATCCTGCCCCGCAAGTACACGGGCATGTCCGCCAAGCAGCAGCGCGCCGTCACCAAGAAGATCAAGCGCGCCCGCAAGATGCTGACGATGATGTGATCCGCCCCGCGGATCGCGTTTCCGAGCCGGAGCCAACGCTCCGGCTTTTTCTTTGATGCGGTTAATTCCGCCACGGCCTGAGTAAACCTATGGCCGCAAAAGAACGCAAAGCTGCCAACCGATAACCTCGATCAAATTTGGGCGAGAGTGCCCATCGCAGAGATCGCGATCACCACTTTCCAAACTGGATTCCGTGGATCTCTTTGTGCCCTTTGCGTACTTTTGCGGCCATAACATTTCTCAAATGGCACCCGTGAACTTAGTCGATGCCCAGGACGATTGCGATCGGGCCGCCGGGACGGCGTCCCCTACCGATATTTCGTTTTGAGCGTGCGGTGGCCGGGCTGACGAAGTTCCAGGCTGCATTTCGAGTCTGTAAATGGCCGAGTTTTTTCCTGAAGATTTCCGCGACGTCGGTCCCTACCTTCTGATTCATTTCTTTTCGAAATCATGCCCGCAAAGATCCATCAGCCAACTCCGCGCGCGATCCGCGCCCTGGCGGCGCGTTTGCGTCGAGGTGGACTCGTGGCGATCCCGACGGAAACCGTCTACGGACTGGCGGCCAACGCGCTCGATGCCCGCGCCTGTCGTTCGATCTTCCGCGCCAAGAGGCGTCCCGCCGACGATCCGCTGATTGTCCACGTGGTGGATTTGCGCGCCGCGGAGTCTCTGGCGGTTTTCAACGAACCGGCGCGAGTCCTGGTTCGCGCATTCTGGCCCGGACCGCTCACGCTCGTCCTGCCGCGAAAATCCATCGTGCCCGCCGTCGTCACGTCGGGGCAGTCCACCGTGGCGCTCCGCTCTCCCGCCCATCCCGTCGCCCGTCGACTGCTGCGCGCGGCCGGCATCCCGCTGGCGGCGCCGAGTGCGAATCTTTTTGGGTATGTCAGCCCGACGACGGCGGAGCACGTGCTGGCCGGACTCGGCGGGCGCATCGACGCGATTCTCGACGGCGGTCCGTGTCGCGTGGGAGTTGAATCGACAATCGCCACGGTGACGGCCGACGGCGCCATTCGCGTCCTGCGCCCCGGGGCGATTTCCGGCGCGAGCCTGGTGCAGGCGTTGCGACGGGCCGGAATTCGCGGCCGCCTCAGTCGGGAAAAACCGGCGCGCACCGTCCTCGCGCCCGGACTGCTCGACCAGCATTACAGTCCGAGCACGCCTCTGGAGGTTCGGACGAAAATCGCCTCGTCCCTGACCCGCTCAGGCGAGCCGCACACCGCCTATATTTTCCGCCGGAGACCGCGTGGACGGATTCGGCGCGGAATTTTTTCCTTCAGTCGGACGGGTTCGGCGCGCGAGGTGGCGCGCCATCTCTATCGCGTGCTGCGCGAGGTCGACGCCGCGGGTTTCCGGAAAATCGTGGCCGAATCAATGCCCGTGCGCGCCGGCGATCCGCTGGCGGTGGCGATCAACGATCGGCTGCTGCGCGCTGCGGGCCGCCGGCGGTAGCAACGGTAACGGGCGTGACGCTCACGGCGGATTTGTTGGTCGTTTCGTCGCAAGAGAACGCAAAGCGGCCAGCCCATTATTTTCGACGGCAAGTGTTCAAGAAATTGTGTAGCTTGAAATTGGTGGGGCGGGATATATCATTGATTGATACCCCCTGAATTTAGCGCGAGTACCTGGGCCTTGGGGCTAAGATCGCCATTTTCCAGATCACCGCCGGACCCTGTTGCGGCATATTTTTTCTGAAACGCCGGTCGTCTCCGGCGACCGCGCCGCTGCCCTCCCGGATTACCGCTTCCAGGGGTTGCGCGTCTTCTTCCCGAGGACGCGATGAACGGCGCGGAGCAGCATGTCGGCCTTGAAGGGCTTGGAGATGAAGTTGTCGACGGTCACGCCGACGGCCTTGGCGGAATTGCGACAGATCTCGGCCGACTGACCGCTGCAGCCGATGACCTTGACGTCGGGATTGATGCTGCGCAGCGCCAGGATGGTGGCCGGACCGTCCATGATCGGCATCGTCATATCGGTGATGACCACGGCGACATCCTGCGGATGGAGGGCGTAGTGGGCGACGGCCTGCGTTCCGTTGGCGGCGACCAGGACGCGGTAGCCGAAGCGTTCGAGGGTCAGCTTCGTCAGCTCCCGGATCGCCAGCTCGTCGTCCACCACGAGAACCAATTCGTTGTTGCCGTGATACATTCTCGGCGCTTCGGGCTCGGCCGGGGCGGAGGCGGACGGATTGCCGGGAAGGTAGACCTTGAAAGTGGTGCCCTGGCGTTCCTCGGTGTGCAGCCGGATGAATCCGCCGTGGCTCTTGATGATGGCGAGCGAGGTGGACAGCCCGAGGCCAGTGCCCTTGCCGACATCCTTGGTGGTGAAAAAGGGATCGAAGATCCGGTCGCGGATGGCCGCCGGGATGCCGGTGCCCGTGTCGGTGACCGACACGACGACATAGGGTCCGGGCGCACCCTGTCCTTTGGGGCCAAAAAAATTCCGGTCGATCACTGCATTCTCGAGATGAAGCTCGAGGCGGCCGCCGGAGGGCATCGCGTCCCGGGCATTCACGCACAGGTTGAGAAGCACCTGATGGACCTGGGTGGGATCGCCGGTGACCGTCCACACCTCGGGTTCGAAGGTGAAGTCGAACTCGATGTTCTTGGGAAACGTGTCGTGGACGATCTGCTCGATCTCGTGGGCGACATGCTTGATCTGAACCGGCAGGCGATCCGTTTCCACGCCGCGGCCGAACGCCAGCACCTGCTGCACCAGATGCGCTCCGCGCTGCACGTTGGTCTCGAGCTGGTCCAGCATGCTGGCGACCTCCGGCTTGCCCGGCACCTTGATGCGCAGGAGGGCGATCGACATCAGAATGGGCGCCAGGACATTGTTGAGGTCGTGGGCGATGCCGCTGGCGAGGGTGCCGATGCTCTCCATGCGCTGGGCCCGGAGCATCTGCGCCTCGAACTTCCTTCGGTCGGTGACGTCGTTGCCGATGTTGAGGTGTCCGGTGACTTCGCCCGCCGGAGTGCGCAGCAGGCTGCGATGCACCTCCAGCAGTATCGTGCGACCATCCCGGTGGCGGACCTTCAGCTCGCCGAGCCATTCGCCCCTCGCGGAGGTGGCGTTGCGCGCGGTGTCCAAGGCGGCGACGCATTCCGAGGAGACCAGCTCGTGCACACGCTTGCCGACCATCTCCTGTCGCGGCCAGCCGAGGGCCCGTTCGGCGCCCGCGTTCCAATAGATGATGCGGTCGTCCTGGTCCGTGGTGATGATGGCATCGTTCGCCTGATCGAGCATGCGCGCCTGCGCCTCAATCTGTTCGGCGGCCCGGCGCAGATCGGTGACATCGCGGCCGATGCCGACCAGGCCGACCACATTGCCGGCCGGATCACGCAGCGGCACTTTGGTGGTCAGTTGCAGGCGGGGCTCGCCGTTCGGGCCGATGCCGGGTTCCTCGCGGTTCAGCAAGGGTACGCCGGAGCGGAACACCCGCTCATTGTCCTCCTGATAGGCGCGGGCCAGCTCGGCGGGATAAAAATCGAAGTCCGTCCTTCCGGTCGTCTCCTCGTCGTGCGCCACGCCCATCGCATCGAGGTTGGCGCGATTGTTGAGGACGTGCCGCGACTGGCGGTCGCGCGCGTAGATGTAATCGGGCAGGTGGTCGAGGATCGTGCGGAGGAGATGACGCTCGCTCCTGAGGCGGTGTTCGGCGGCCTTGGCGTCGGTGATGTCGATCGTGACGCCGACCACGCGTTCGACGCGGAGCCGAACGAGGTCCTGCACGGGATAGGCGCGGCTTTCGACCCAGCGCAGGGTGCCATCGGGCCACGTCAGCCGGAAGGCGATGCAATAGGAAGTCCCTTCGGCGATCTGGCGGGTGGCCTCTTCAAACAGCGGCCGATCCTCGGGCACGATGGCGTCGATCCAGCTCGTGGGCCGGGTCAGGGCCTCCACCGGCGACCGGTGCCACACGTGTTCGAAGGCCGGATTGACATAGAGCAGCGTGCGTCCGTCGGCCTCGGTGGTCCAGAAGACATCCCGGATGTTGGCGGCCAGCTCCCGAAATCGCTCCTCGCTGCGGGCGAGCGCCTGTTCGGTTTCGCGCCGCCGGTGCCGTTCCTGGGACTCGCGCAGCGCCCTTTGCACGGCGGGAATCAGGCGCTCGAGATGGTGTTTCAACACATAGTCGGTGGCGCCGCATTTCAGGCTCTCGACCGCGCGTTCCTCGCCGATCGTGCCGGAGACAAAGATGAAAGGTGTCGCGGGCTGCGCGCGCCGCGCGGCCCCGAGCGCCTGGCCGCCATCGTAGGAGGGCAGCGAGTAGTCCGACAGGATCAGGTCGTACTCGCCGTCCCGCAGGGCGCTTTCATATTCCGACTGGTTGTCGACCCACAGGAATTCGCACGCGTAGCGCGCGGTCCGGAGCGCCTCGAGGATGAGGACGCGATCGTGAAGATTGTCCTCGAGATGCAGGATCCGCAGCGGCGACTTCGGTGATTGCTCGGGGGCAGGCATGGGCGGCGGTCACGTTCCGGCGGAAATGGTATCCGTGCGACGGATCGCCAGCGGCGGGCGCCCAGAGGCCACGTCGGCGCGGCCGGCCGCCTGAATCCGGCTTCGGTGGTGGGGGCGGGAGAAACGGTGAAAACGTCGAATGAGCATCGGCGGATGCCTCATTATATAAATGGCCCGTCAAAAAAATATACCACGATAATATTATTTCGCAAGGCGATATATCATGTTTTAAAAGACCCGGAATGTCGTTAATGGTCTACAGGCGCAGGTTGACGATCCCGGCACTTTCCCTTGCCTCGCCCGGGGCGGTTTCATAGTCTTTGTCTGCCGCCCGGGCCGCGCGGCATTGCATGACTCCTGACGCGCGCAGAATGAGAAGTGGCCGGGCCGCACCCCGCGGCGCCGCTCTGGCCTTGAGCCTGCTGGTGGCAACCGCTGCGGCCACCGCCCGCGGCGACGTGGGGGCCGCGGACAACGAGATTTCAACGCTGAAGAAGCTGAGCGTGGACGAACTGATGGAGATCGAGGTCACGTCGGTGACCAAGGAGCCGGAGCGACTGCTGGACGCGGCGTCCTCGATCGAGGTGGTGACGAGCGAGGACATCGCGCGTTCGGGGGCGACGAGCCTGCCGGAGGCCCTCCGGCTGGCCGACAATCTCGACGTCGCCCAGAAGAACGCCCACGACTGGGCGATCACGGCGCGCGGTTTCAACACGGACCTGGCGAACAAGCTTCTGGTGCTGATGGACGGCCGGACGATCTACACGCCGCTTTTCTCCGGTGTGTTTTGGGACCGCCAGGACTACCTGTTGGAGGACATCGACCGCATCGAGGTGATCAGCGGCCCCGGCGGTGCGCTGTGGGGAGCCAATGCCGTCAATGGCGTGATCAATATAACCAGCAAGAGCGCGCGGGACACGCAGGGCTGGTATGTCGAATCGGCGGCCGGGCCGGAATTGCGGGAGGACTACGGGGTTCGCTACGGCGGGCAACTGGCGTCCAATGTGTATTTTCGGGTCTACGGAAAATACACCAACCGCGATCCCCAGGCATTGGAGTCCGGGTCGGACGCCTCCGACTCCGAACATTTCGGCCAGGGCGGTTTTCGTCTCGATGCCTTTGCCGGTTCCAGCGACCAGTTCACGCTGCAGGGAGACCTGTACAATGGCACGATCGGCATCGCCACCGGGGGCGACTCGCGCCTTGGCGGCGGCAACGTCCTTGGCCGCTGGTCGCACACGCTGACGGACGGCGGCACCACGAGCCTGCAGGTTTACTACGATCGCACGCACTTGGTGCAGGACGTGCCGGGCGTGATCTTCGCGCCCGCCGGCACCTTTGTCGACGATCTCGACACGTGGGACATCGATTTTCAGCACCACTTCCGCTGGGGCGGGCGCAACAATCTCGCCTGGGGCACGGGCTATCGGTGGACGCATGACACGGTCGGAAACGCGCCCGCGCTGGCCTTCTTTCCCACCACGCTGGATCAGGGCCTTTTCAGCGCCTTCGTGCAGGACGAGATTTCCCTGCGTCCGGATCTGCGTCTCACGCTGGGGACCAAGGTCGAGCACAACGACTACACCGGGTTTGAAGCCGAGCCCAGCGTTCGACTGCAGTGGAATCCCACCGCGCGGCAGATGTTGTGGGCGGCGGTGTCCCGTGCCGTGCGGACGCCCTCCCGGATCGATCGCGACCTTTCCGAACCGGCCCCCGGCTACCTGATCGTCCTGCTCGAGGGTAATCCCAACTTCCGTTCGGAGGAGGTGCTCGCCTACGAACTCGGTTGGCGGGCGGAGGTCGCCCCCGGCCTCGCGATGTCCGTATCGACGTTTTATAACCGCTACGACGATGTCCGCAGCACGTCGATCAGCGCGCCCGACCCGGTGTTTCACCTCCCGTTTCCGTTTTATTTCGAAAACAATCTCGAGGGGGACACCTACGGCGCCGAATGGTCGGCGAACTGGCAGGTCCTGCCCGCCTGGCGGCTGCACGCCGGCTACACGCTCCTGCGCGAAAATCTGTGGGTGCGTGCGGGTGCCTTTGACTACAACAATGCGTTGAACGAACTCGGCGATCCCGAGCAGCGCTGGAATCTGCGCTCCTCCTTCGACCTGCCGCATGGCATCGCGGTGGATGCGGACCTTCGCTGGGTGGACGATCGTCCGCTGAACAACGCGGGCGAGATCGTGACGATTCCGAGCTACACCGAGCTCGACGTCCAGGTCGCCTGGAAAGTCACCCGCCACCTGGAGCTGGCCCTCGTCGGCCGAAATCTTCTGCACGGGCAGCACCTCGAATACGGCATTTCCAACGCCACCTCCATTCCGGAGGAAATCCAGCGCAGCATCTATGGAAAGGCTTCATGGCGTTTCTGAAGGCAGCAACGCGAAGCCGCCGGTGGATCCGGTGGCTGGGGATGGTCGTAACTTTTGCCGGGTGGGCGATTGGCACCTCCGCGCGCGCCGAGACGGCGGCCGAATATCAGGTCAAGGCGGTGTTCCTTTTCAATTTCACCCACTTCGTCGAGTGGCCGCCCGCCGCCTTCAAGTCGCCGGACGCTCCGCTCGTGATCGGAATTTTCGGCGAGGATCCGTTCGGCCGCACCCTGGACGACGTCGTGCGCGGGGAGAAGGCCGGCCTGCATCCCCTGGTGGTAAGGAGGATTCACGATCCGGCTGAGGCCGCCGATTGCCACGTGCTCTTCGTCTTCCGATCAGCCATGTCCAACTTCGCCGCCGTCCTCGCGGCGGTGAGAGACCATGCGGTTCTCACGGTCGGTGACGGCGACGATTTTGCGCGGCGCGGCGGGATGATCCGATTCGTGACCGCGAGCAACAAGATCCGCCTTCGCATCAATCTCGACGCTGTCCGGAGTGCCGGCCTCACGGTGAGTTCCAAGCTTCTGCGGCCCGCCGACATCGTCCCGGCGGGAGGAGACTGAGCCATGGCCCTGCGCAACGTCCCCATCCGGAGAAAGCTGATGCTGGTCATGCTGCTGACCTGCATCGCGGTGATGCTGATGATGCGCGCGACGTTTTTCATCTACGAGTACCGGACCTTTCGCGAGGCCACCCAGCGCGAACTCTCGACCCTCGGCCGGGTGGTGGCGGCGAACAGCACCGCGGCCCTGGCCTTCGAGAATCAGGAGGACGCCAGCGAGACCCTGTCGGCGCTGCGGGCGGAGAGGCACGTCACCGCCGCGGCCTTGTACGATCGCGATGGAAGGCTGTTCGCCCGCTATCCCGAGGGCGTGGCCGACGGTGGGCTGCCGGCGGCTCCCGGACGCGACGGTTACGCTTTCAACGGCGCCACTCTCGACGGATTCGAACCCGTGGTGCAGAAGGACCGGCGATTGGGGACGCTTTACCTGCGGGTGGATGCGGGCGCGGTGATGCACGACTGGATCTGGGGTTCGCTGCGCATCGCCCTGGCGGTGATGGGCGCGGTCCTGCTGATCGCCTACCTCATCTCGCGGCTGATGGAGCGGCAGATTTCCCGGCCCATTCTGGCGTTGGCTGAAACCGCCCGGGCGGTGACGGCCCGTCGCGACTATTCGGTGCGCGCGCAGAAACATGGCCAGGACGAGGTCGGGCTGCTGACGGACGCCTTCAATCTGTTGCTGGTGCAGATCCACGCGCAAAAGACCGCGCTGGATGAGCACGCCATCGTTGCGATCACCAATGATCAGGGCGCCCTAACCTACGTGAACGACAAGTTTTGCGCGATTTCAGGCTATGCGCGGGGAGAGCTGTTGGGCCGGGACCATCGAGTCGTCAATTCCGGCACCCATCCCAAGGAATACATCGACGGCTTGTGGAAGACCATTGCGCAGGGAAAGGTCTGGCACGGAGAATTTTGCAATCGGGCCAAGGATGGTGCCCTTTACTGGGTCGCGACCACCATCGTGCCGTTCCTGTTGTCCGACGGACGCCCATTTGAATACGTGGCAATCTGTGCCGATATAACGGGTTTGAAGCGAGCCCAGGCCGAGATTCTCACGCTCAATCGCGAGCTCGAACAGCGCGTTTTCGACCGCACGTCGCAGCTGGAGGCGGCCAATCGCGAGCTGGAGGCGTTTTCGTATTCGGTGTCCCATGACCTCCGGGCTCCGCTGCGCCACATCGACGGCTTTGCCCAGCTGCTGAATACGCGGCTGGACGGGAAGATGGACGACACCTCCCGTCGTTATCTCACCACGGTGACCGATTCCGCGAAGCGCCTGGGCGTGTTGATCGACGACCTGCTTGTCTTTTCCCGCATGGGACGGACCGAGATGAAGCGGGTCGAGGTCGACAGCCAACAACTGATCGCCGAGGTCCGGACCGAATTTCAGCAGGAAATCCAGAATCGTCGGATCGAATGGTCGATCGACCCGATTCCCCCCGTTCTGGGCGACCCCGCCATGCTGCGCCAAGTCTGGGCCAACCTGGTCGGCAACGCGCTCAAATACTCGCGCCGCCGCGACGTCGCGCGAATCTCCATCACCCATCGGATCGATCCAGCGGACGGACACGTCTTCGCGGTGCAGGACAATGGTGCGGGCTTTCAGATGGAATACGCCGGCAAGCTCTTTGGCGTGTTTCAGCGCCTTCATCACGCCAACGACTTCGAGGGCACCGGCATCGGCCTGGCCAACGTCCGCCGTATCGTCGAGCGCCATGGCGGCCGGGTTTGGGCCGAGGGCCGCCCCGACGAAGGCGCGACCTTTTTCTTCAGCCTCCCGCAAATCCCCGAATACCGCCTCCACCTGGCCGCTGCCCATTTATGAACGAAATCCACAATATCCTCCTGGCCGAAGACAATCCCAACGACGTCGAGCTGACCCTCGCGGCCCTGGACACCTATCATCTGGCGAACCGAATTGTCGTGGTTTCCGACGGGGCGGAGGCGCTCGACTATCTCTATTCCCGCGGCAAGCACCAGGGTCGCACGCCGGGGAATCCGGCCCTCGTGCTGCTGGATCTCAAGATGCCCAAGGTCGACGGCCTTGAAGTGTTGCGTGTGATGAAACAGGACGCCTCGCTGCAGCCCGTTCCGGTCGTGATGCTCACCTCGTCGCGCGAGGAGCAGGATCTCATCCACAGTTACCGGCTCGGGGTAAACGCCTACGTCGTGAAACCCGTCGAATTCCAGGCCTTCGTCGAGGCCGTCCGCCAGCTCGGAATCTTTTGGACCGTCCACAACCAGCCCCCGCCCGGCTCCGGGGCCAGCAATCCCCCAACCACCAAGGCACCATGAGCACCGAATCCGCCTCGCCGCATCCGCTCCGCCTGCTGCACCTCGAGGACAACGTCCTCGATGCCGAATTGATTCACGGCATCCTCCGTCCGCGCTGGCCGAATTGCTCGATCACGCGGGTCCAGACCCGCGACGAATTCGTCACCGCCCTCGACAAGGGAAAGTTCAACCTGATCCTCTCCGATTTCTCGCTGCCGGGATTCAACGGCCTGGCGGCACTCGAGATTGCGCGCCGCACCCGGCCCGAGATCCCGTACATTTTCCTCTCGGGCACGATCGGGGAGGAGAACGCGGTCGAGGCCCTGAGAACGGGCGCCACCGACTACATCATCAAGGACCGGATGGGCCGCCTCGTCCCCGCCGTCCAGCGCGCGCTCGACGATGCCGCGAGCGACCGGCGCCGGCGCCGCGTGGAGGCGCGCCTGCAGGAACACCAGGAATTGTTCACCCAGCTCGCGGAGCAGAGCAGTGAGGTCTACTGGTTTGTCGGGCTGAATCCGGAAAGGATCCTCTTCATCGGACCCGCCATCGAGCGGATCTGGGGGCGGCCGCCGGAACACTTCTACGATGATCCCCGCGCGTGGCTCGGCGCGATCCATCCCGACGATCGGGAACGCGTCAACCGGGCCTACGACGACTGTGTCGCCGGCCGGGTGCTTTCGTACGAAGAGGAGTACCGGGTGGCGCGTCCCGATGGAACGTTGCGCTGGGTGCTGGATTCCGGGACGCTGATTCGCAACGACGACGGCGTCGCGGTGCGGATCAGCGGCATCGCCAAGGACATCACGGAGCGGAAGGCGCACGTGCAGCGCCTGCACGAGCAGGCCGAGCTGCTCGACAAGGCCCGCGATGCCATCATCGTGAGCGATCTCGAGCAGCGTGTGCTCTACTGGAACCGCTCGGCGGAGCGCATCTTCGGCTGGAGTCAGCCGGAGACGATGGGACGCGCGGGAGCGGAAATGTTTTTCGCCGACGCCCTCCGGCAGATCGACACCGGCCGGACGCCGATGGCCAACGACGAGTGGCACGGCGAGGTCCACGTGCAGGACAAGCAGCATCGGCGGTTGACCCTCGATTGCAGCATTTCGCTTATCCGCGACGGCATGGGCAAACCCAAGTCGCACCTGATCATCTGCACCGATGTCAGCCAGCGCCACGAGCTCGAGCAGCAGCTCCTTCGTGCCCAGCGACTCGAGAGCATCGGGATGCTCGCGGGCGGCATCGCGCACGACCTGAACAACGTTCTCGCCCCGGTCCTGATGGCGGTCGGCCTGCTGCAACAAGGCCTGATGGATCCGTCGCTGCGCCACCTGCTGGGCGTGCTTGAGACCAGCGCCCTGCATGGCGCGGGACTGTTGCGCCAGATTCTCGCCTTCGCGCGCGGAGCGGACGGCGAGCGGACCGACCTGCAGGTCGGGTTGGTGATCCGGGATGTCGCCCAGTTGCTCCGAGAGACCTTGCCCCGGTCCATCACGTTGGAAACGGAAGCGCCCAAGAACCTCGCCCTCGTGCGGAGCAATTCCACGCATCTCGGCCAGGTGCTGATGAATCTCGGCGTCAATGCCCGCGACGCCATGCCCGAGGGCGGCCGTCTGCGGATCGCGGCCGCCAACACCGTGGTCGACGAAGGCATGATTCGCGCGCATCCCGGCGCCCGCACCGGCCCGCACGTGCTGCTGACGGTTTCCGACACCGGCACGGGCATTCCGCCGCACGTGCTCGAGCGCATTTTCGATCCGTTTTTCACGACCAAACCCGCGGGAAAGGGAACCGGCCTTGGTCTGTCCACCGTGATCGGTATCGTGCGGGCAGACGGTGGTTTCCTCGACGTCAGCAGCCGGGTGGGCGAGGGCACGGAATTCCGCTTGTACTTCCCCGCGGTGTCGGAGACGGCCGCGGCGGAGACGACCGTCATCGGCCCGGCACCCGCGAAGGCGGGGGGCGAAACGATCCTGGTGATTGACGACGAGGAGAGCATTCGCGCCATCGCCGAGGCGTTGCTGATGGCGGCGGGTTATCGCGTGCTCCTCGCGGCGGATGGTCCGGCGGGAGTGGCCTTGTTCCGCGAGAAACCCTCCCGAATCAGCGCGGTCCTCACCGACATCATGCTTCCCGGAATGCAGGGGGCCGAACTGGTCGGGGAGTTGCGGTCCATCGATCCCGACGTGCGGGTCGTCGCCATGAGTGGGATCGTCGGCGAGACTTCCGGTCTCAAGGAGGAACCGGGCCGGCTGAAATTCCTGCAAAAGCCCATGACCGGACTCGAGGTGATCCGTGCCCTGCAAAGTGTCCGCCCCGTGGCCTGAAACGTTTCCGGTTTCGACCTGATGTTCCGGAAGCCGGGCCGATGAGGACATCGGCCCCGACCGCGTGTTAATGCAATGACGTAGCCTGGAAGGGGTAGGGCGCGACCGCTGGGCGCGCCGTGAACTTTCGGCGCGCCCAGCGGT
>DASZXI010000066.1:0-38084 GCA_035545955.1 Candidatus Didemnitutus sp.
GACCGCTGGGCCCGCCGTTAATCTACGCGGCGGGCCCAGCGGTCCCGCCCTACCTAGAAATCGGCCTCGCCTCCTAATCGTACCGCCGGCGCAGATTGCTCGAGAGCAGGCCCAGCTCCTCACGGTATTTTGCCACCGTGCGGCGGGCGATGTTCAGACCCTTGGCCTGCAGCGCGCCAACGATGTCCTGGTCGCTCAAGGGTGAACCGGGATCTTCGCCGGCGATGATGTCGGCGATCATCTCCTTGACGCTGGTGTTCGCCACGGAGAGGCCCGCGTCGGACTGGTACCCGGACGTGAAGAAATACTTCATCTCGAAGACGCCATGGGGCGTCTTGATGTACTTGTTGGCGAGTGCGCGGCTGACCGTCGTTTCGTGGACGCCGATGATCTCGGCGATCTGCGTCATCGTGAGCGGCTTCAGTTTCGAGACACCCTCCTCGAAAAATTCCCGCTGGTGCCGGATGATCTCGCGGGTGATGCGTTCGATCGTGCGCTGGCGCTGTTCGATGGCGTTGATGATGAATTTTCCGGAGCGCAGCTTTTCGCGGAGGTAGTCGCGCTCCTGTTTTGCGAGCGTGCCTTTTGCGATCAGGTCCTTGTAGGTGTTGCTCAGCCGCAGGCGCGGAATGTAGTCACTGTTGAGGATGATTTTCCATTCCTCGCCGTCCTTCTCGACGGTGACGTCGGGCACCACGACCCGATTGGCATCGTCCGCGAAACGCCGGCCCGGCGCGGGTTCGAGCGCGCCGATCTCGCCGATCGCCTCCTGAATCGTTTCGGTGGAAAGTCCCATCTTGCGCGCGATGTCGGGAATGCGGCGGCGGACGAGCAGATCGAGATGATCGCGCACGATTCGGGCGGCGACCGATTTGTCGCGACCTTTTTGGGTGAGCTGGATCAGCAGGCACTCGCCAAGATTCTCCGCTCCGATGCCCGAGGGATCGAAGGTCTTCAACAGCCGCGCGCCCGCCTGCATGGTTTCGAGCGGCACGCCGGCGAGCAGCGCGAGGTCCGACAGGGTTGAAGTCAGAAATCCGCGATCGTCGAGACTGCCGACCAGATAGCGGACGGCTTCGCGCACTTCGGGCGAGCAGTCGGCCATCTCTGCCTGCTGCATCAAATGTTCCGAGAGCGAGGTCTCCGTGGTGAGCGAGTCGAAGAAATGTTGCCGGCGCTCGTCGTCCTCCGGCGAAGACTGACGCACGCCACCGGTGTCGCTCATCTGATCGCGCCAGTCCTGGCCGATCTTCTCGAGCATCTGGAAGTCCTCCTTGAATTCCATCTCCTCGCGCGAATCCGTATCGGGCGCCTCGTTGGCGTCGCCGGGCGCCGCCGATTTTTCGAGACTGACGTCGTCCATCGGCAGCTCCTCGAGCGTGGGATTGGACTGCATTTCCTCCTGGATGGTCGCCCGCAGATCCAGTGCCGCCACCTGCAGGATCTTGAGCGACTGCCGCATCTGCGGCGCCAGCACAAGTTGCTGGGTTTGCCTCTGCTGGAAGCTTTGGTTGAAGCCCGGGCCGCTCATGATCGAGAAGAGTTAACGTTTGTTCTCGAGCGGGGAGGAGATGCGGGGCGGCAGGTTTTCGGGGGGTAGGGGCGAGCGGCTGGAGTTGTCCTGATTGTAAAGGTCGCGAATGTAGACGGCGAGCTTCTCGTTGGTCGGGCCGTAACGGTCGCTGTAAAGATACATCTCGAGATCGGTCATCATCTCGAAGGCGGTCTGATAGCGCTTGCTGCGGTCGCGCTGCAGGGCCCGCTGAATGATCGATTCGAGCTTCGGGTCGATTTCCGCCCGCAACGTCGAGAATTGCGGGACGGGCATCGTGAGAATGTTACGGCGGGATTCGAGGCGGTTGGCCGCACGAAAGACGTTTTTGCCGAGCAGGATCTCGGTGAGGACGATGCCCAGCGAGAAAAGGTCGGAACGGGCGTCGGTGACGGCGTAGCTGGCGCCTTCGGGCGAGATATACTCGTCCTTGCCGGGAATCACCTTGCCCTCCTCGTTGTACATCAGGTCGAGGGCCTTCGCGATGCCGAAGTCGGTGAGCTTCACGTCACCCTCGTAGGCCAGCATGACGTTCTTCGGATTGACGTCCCGGTGCACGATGCCGAGCAGGCGCTCCTCGCGATCGCGCTTGGCGTGGGCGTAGGCCAGACCGCGGCAAATGCGGGAAATGATGAAGGCGCCCATCTCGACCGGCAGCAGGCGTCCGAGCTCGACGTGGCGCTCCAGGAACTGCTCCAGGTTGACCCCGGAAACATATTCCATCGTCATGAAATATTGTCCGCCGATCTGCCCGAGATGATAGGTCTGGACGATGTTCGTATGGATCAGATCGGCGACGAGACGAGCCTCGCCGATGAAGTTTTTCTGGAACTCCTCGATGCTCGAATACTCCTCACGAATCAGCTTGATCGCGACCACCTTGCGAAACTGGCCGGCTCCCCGCTGGACCGCTTCATATACCACTCCCATGCCACCCTCCGAGATCTTGCGCGTGAGCTCGTAATGAAGCTCATTGAAGATGTGTTTCAGGGAAGCCACGGGGTTACTTCAATCCTAACATCGGCTACTGGCAAGAACACAGCATCAGAATTTGCACGCTTCCTGCTACAGGCTTGACTCCGCGAATCTTTCCCTTGGTTGACAAGCCCCGCCCCGGACTTACGGTGCGGAAAAATGATCACGCTCACGCCGCGCGCGGCCAACCAGGTCCGATCGATGCAAGCCGGCCAGGCCTCGCCTGACCGGAAGCTGCGCATGTTTGTCGAGACGGGCGGCTGTTCGGGGTTTCAGTACGGAATGTCCTTCGATCTGCGCAAGGACGGCGACACCGAATTCGTGAGCGAAGGCGTCAGCGTGCTGCTCGATGCGACGAGCCTGGCGTATCTCGATGGTTCGAGCGTCGATTTCGACGACGGATTGCACGGCAAGGGATTCGAGATCAGAAATCCGAACGCCGCCAGCACCTGCGGTTGCGGCAAGTCGTTCAACTGACCTGTTTGCCGCTCGGGGCCGATGTCCCGTCGGCCCGTGTAGGGGGGATTGCCATATCCCGCCAAGGTCAGGTGCCCACGGAACACACTGAACACACGGACAATTTCGAAACCGAGGGGTATTCAGCCTTTTCCCTCACGATCAGAATTTTTGGTCTCAGCGATCTCTGCGCCCTGTCAGGAAGAAACACCCTCATGCAGGGCCACGATGCCCAACGTCAGCGGGGTCGCCTGCACGCGCTGGAATCCGGCTCCGGTCATTTCCGCGGCGAGTTCGACCCGATTGGGAAACGATTCGATCGAGCCGCCCAAATATTCGTAAGCCGATCTTTCGCCGGTGGCCAATCGAGCCAGCCAGGGGCACACGCGCAGCAGATACGCATAGTAAACCGGCGAAAACCAGCGATAGGGCTGCGAAAACTCGAGCACGTACAACCGGCCGCCGGGACGCAAAACCCGACGCATTTCTGAAAGCGCCCGAAATCGATCGGCCATGTTGCGCAAACCAAACGAGATCGTCACCGCGTCAAAACTCCGATCGGCGAAGGGCAAATTCATCCCGTCCCCTTGCCGAAAACGGATCGCCTCCCAGCGAGGATTGCCGGCTTGTTTTCTAATCGCTTCATCCAACATGGGTTGGCAGAAATCGGCCCCGGTAATGCGCGTGGAAGGATTCAAGCCATCCGCCAGTGCGAAGGCCACATCACCACTTCCAGTCGCAAGGTCCAGCACATCAACTGGATGCCACTTTCTGACCGCTCGTACGAGGATGCGCCGCCAGATGACGTCAATTCCTCCGCTAAGTAGATGATTGGCAAGATCGTAGCGACCAGCCACCCGGCCAAACATGGATCTGACAGCGGCTGGATCGGGCATGACGGTTAACACAAACCCCTTAGGTGTGTTTACGATTGACGCAAGCACGCGCTAGTTAATTATTTGTGCCGTAACTCATTTTCGTAAACTCACAACCCCATCGAGCTATGTCGACGAATCTAACCAAACGCGAGATCGTGCTGGAGATCTACGAGAAGACGGGCTTTCCCCAAAAACAAATCCAGGACACGGTGCAGATGACTCTGGACATCGTCATGGACGCTTTGGCTGCGGGCCGCAACGTTGAGTTGCGCAACTTCGGCGTCCTCGAAGTCCAGGTGCGAAAGGCCCGCGTGGGCCGCAATCCGAACAAACCGGAGACGGAAGTCGTCATTCCGGAGCGCGCCGTCGTGAAGTTCAAGTCGGGCAAGATTCTCAAGCAGAAGATCAAGCAGCTGAGCCTCGAGAAGTTGAAGAGCAATCCGCCCCCGCCGGCCTCGGCCTGAGCGGCGACTTTCGCGGACGGGCATGGCGGGTTTCCAATCGCTGCCGGGCTTCCGGGACTTTTACCCGGAGGACTTCTTTCGGCGTCAGCACATTTTTCGGATATGGCGCGACGCAGCGTTCGCGCACGGCTTCCAGGAATATGATGCTCCCGTGCTGGAGCCACTCGAGCTCTACACAACCAAATCCGGCGACGAGATCGAAGGTCAGCTTTTCAGTTTCACCGATAAGGGCGGACGCGATGTCTCATTAAGGCCGGAAATGACCCCGACGGTTTGCCGTCTGGTGGGCGCCAAGGCCGGTGCGCTCAAGCGACCGATCAAATGGTTCAGCATCGCGGAATTTTATCGCTACGAGCGCGCTCAGAAAGGACGCCTGCGCGCTTTTCATCAGCTCAACGCCGACATCTTCGGCGAAGCCGGTCCGGAAGCGGAAATCGAGTTGATCTCGCTTCTGGTTCAATGCCTGACCGGCTTTGGCCTTACCAAGGACGATTTCTACGTCCGGCTGAGCGATCGTGACCTGTGGTTCTTTTTTCTCGAAGCCCTCGGCCTGAACGAGGCGCAGGCGCGCGGCATCCTCGCCGCAGTGGATCGTTTCGAGAAGATGGGAGACGCTGCCTTCAACGGGTATGTCGAGCAGCATGGTGCCCTTGATGCCGGCATCAAGGACCGGATTCTGGCGTTTCTGGGCGTCAAGAGCCTGACCGCACTCGAGGCCATCCTCGCTCCTCTGGGACAAGCGAAGCTGGCGGCCCGGCTGGCCGACTGGAAAAAGGTCATCGGCGGCCTTGAAGCCATGGGACTCGGCGAATTCATCCAGGTCGACCTGGCGGTGGTGCGTGGGCTGGCCTACTACACCGGATTCGTGTTCGAGGCGTTCGATCGCAAGGGTGACCTGCGCGCCCTTGCCGGCGGCGGACGCTACAACAATTTGATCAAGAAACTGGGTTACGCCGATCTGCCGGCGGTCGGATTTGCGATCGGCGATGTCACCACCGGACTTTTGCTGGAACAGCGCGGATTGACGCCGAAGTATTCCGTCGCGCCGGAGGTTTACGTGGTGATCGACGGCGAGGCGGGCCGACGCGAGGCGCTCCCTTGCATTCGTGAACTCCGCGCGAGCGGTTGTCGCGTCGAGTATCCTTTCAAGGAGCAGGCCTTCGGCAAACAGTTCAAGGCGGCGGCCGAATCAGGTGCGCGCATCGCCCTGATTTTCGGCGGAGACGAGATTGCCCGCGGAGTAGTCAAGATTCGCGACCTGACCGATCGTTCGGAACGCGAAGTGCCGCGCGCCGAAGCGGTCGCCGCGGTGAAGTCGGCACTCGGCTCCGTGTAGGGCGGCATCGCCGAATGCCGCCGGCAAACGTACGCAATCCTTTTGACCACGGATTTCACGGAAAACACGGATTGATTCACGGACCATGTTTTAGGAATCCGTGCTTTCCGTGAAATCCGTGGCGAGAAAATAGATCGGTGATTGGCGGCATTCGGCAATGCCGCCCTGCACCGTCACCAAATCGGATCCCACGTTGGCGCCGGCCCTGTCAGCCCAAACGCCGCGCGGAATTCCGGAAAGTTCGCGACCGGTCCGATGACGCGCCAGCGCACGGGACTATGTACGTCGCTGGCCACGTGGGTGCGGACGCGCTCCGGCCGCTCGTTCGTGCGCCAGCCTTGCGCGAAGGCGATGAAGAATCGCTGTTCGGGCGTGAAGCCGTCGATGTCGGGCTGCCTCTTGCCCGCGGTCGCGAGATGAAACGCGGCGTAGGCCACGCGCAATCCGCCTACGTCCGCGATATTTTCTCCGAGCGTCTGGTGCCCGTTGATGTGCAACCCGGGCAGAGGCTCGAAGGCGTCGTACTGCTTCGCGACGAGCTCGGCTCGCGCCTGGAATCCGGCGGCATCGGCGTCGGTCCACCAGTTCTTGAGATTTCCCTGGGCGTCGTACTGACGGCCCTGGTCGTCGAAACCGTGCGTCAGTTCATGTCCGATCGTCGACGCGAGCGCGCCATAATTCGAGGCATCGTCGGCTCCCTCGTCGAAAAACGGCGGCTGCAGGATGCCGGCGGGGAAACACATTTCGTTCAGGGTCGGCTCGTAGTAGGCGTTGTTCGTCTGTGGAGTCATCAGCCACTCCGTGCGATCGACCGGTTTGCCGAGTTTGGCCAGCTGACGGTTGAGTTCGAAGGTCGCGGCGGCCAGCGCATTGCCGACATAGGAATCGCGGGTGATGTGCAGCGTGCTGTAGTCGCGCCAATGGTCGGGGTAACCGATCTTCGTCCGCATCGCGTCGATCTTGGCATACGCGGCCTTCTTCGTCTCCGCGCTCATCCACGTCGCGGCCGCAATGCGCTGGCGCATCGCTTCGAGGTGAAAATGCACCATCTGCAGGGCCCGTTCCTTCGCGGCCGGGCTGAAGGCTTCCTTGACGTAGAGCTGGCCGAGATCCTCGCCGATGGCGCCGTCCGTGGCCGCCAGCACCCGTTTCCAGCGCGGCTTGAGCTGCGTCGTTCCGTTCAGCTTCACGCCGAAAAATGAGAAATGCTCATCGACGAAGGCATGGCTCAGATAGTCGGACGTCTGCAGCAGCACCTGCCAGCGCAGATAGGTGCGCCACGTGTCGATCGGTTCGTGCGCGACCAACTCGTCGAATGCGTGGAAGAACTCCGGCTGGCCCACGAGGACCGTCTTCTCGCTGGCGGGAAAATGAATGGCGCCGAGGAATCCTTCCCAGGCGAGTCCGGGTGCGACCTTGTTCAGGCCCGCGCGCTCGAACTTGTTGTAGTTCTTTTCGGGATCGCGGAGATCGACGATCGTGCGCGACGCCTGCGCCAGCTTGGTTTCGAAGGCCATGACGGTGGCTGCTTCGCGACCGGCGGCGTCGGCGCTTGCTCCCGCCAGTTGCAGAGTGCGTGCGACGTGGGCCACGTACGCCTTGCGGATATCCTCGGCTTCCGTTCCGGTGCGGAAATAGAAGTCCCGTTCGGGCAGACCGAGCCCGCCTTGATAAAACGATCCGATCTCGGCACTGCTGTCCTTGTCGTCGACCTGCACCCCGAAGTTGAAGCCGGCGTTGATGCCGTGGCGCAGCAGGTCTCCGAGCAGCGGCAGCAAATCCCTGGAATCCTTCACGGTATCGATGCGGCCGAGCAGATCGGCCAGGGGCTGCAGTCCGCTTTTCTCGATCGCCGCCTCATCCATGCCGGCGGCGTAGAAGTCGCCGATGCGCTGGCCAACGGAGCCCTCGGCACCCGGCTGGGCGGCGGAAGCTTCGAGAATGCGCCGGAGAATCGCGAAGTTACGTTCGTCGATCTCCTGGTTCACCCCGTACGCGGAATACTCGGGCGGAATCGGCACCTTGTCGTAGGCGCCGCAGGCGTAGGTGTAGAAATCCGCGCCGGGCGAGGCCGCCAGGTTCATATACGCGCGATCAACGCAACTGATCTTGGGCGCGGCGTGGAGGAGAGTGGCGCCGCAGGCGGCGGCCAGGAGAAGGCGGACGGATTTCATGGGATGATCACAGCCGGAACGTCGCGGCTGAAAGTTGGAAATTGAGGGTTGAAGCTTTCAGGGCTCGATCGGTGCAGGTTCAGTCGGCTGGTGGAGATCGCCGAACGGCTTGCCGGGGATGATCGTCTGGAGTCATTGCCCGTTATTGGTGTCGATTCGTGTATATTCGTGGGCAACTGCCTTGTTCCGGCTCAACGCAGATTGTCCGGTCCGAACGCCGCCGGAAGCAGGGCGCTGAGGGCGACATCGACGCGATCAGTGCCGGCGCAGACCGAGATGATGCGGGCGTCCGGTCCGAATTCGTTGATCACCTGGCGGCACGCGCCGCACGGCATGACCGCGGATTGCGTCGGGGTATAAACGGCGACCGCCTGGATGCGCCGCTCGCCGGCGGCGACAGCGGAAAAGATGGCCGTACGCTCGGCACAGTTGCACAGGCCGAAGGAGGCGTTTTCCACGTTGGCGCCGGAAAAGATTTTGCCGGATTCGGTCAGGACGGCCGCGCCGACGGAAAATTTGGAGTAGGGCGCATACGCATCGCGACAGGCCTGCCGGGCTTCCGATTCGAGTCGCTTGAGGCGGGCGGGGGAAATGGATTTTGGCATGAAAAGATTTATCCGCGGTTGATGAGCAATTCCTGCGCGCGTTGTTGCCGTTCCGTAAATACGTGGATGTTTTCCATGATTTCATTGAACCGGGCCCTTCCGCCATCGTCGGTCCATTCGATCTGTTGCTTGTCATTCACCTTCCATTGGCCCCACGAGCGGTCGAGAAGTTGCAGGGCGGCGGTCCACTCGCCGTAAAGCTTCCGATCGAGTTCCCGGATCGCCATCGTCGGTCCCACCGTGCGACCGAAGCCTTCGTCAAACGCCGTCAGATAACCGGTTTTGTCGCTCGAACTGATGTCGGATTTGTCGAGCAGCGCCTTGGCCTCGTCACGCAGGCCGCGATATTTGTTCGTCAGGTTGTCGTTCGCATTCGAGAGCCGGGTGATGTGGGCCACGCGCGGCGGGATTTCGGCCCGGTCCTTGATCGTGGTGAACCGGGCTTCGTCCGATGAGCTGAACTCGTCGACCAGTTTCACGTAGGCGGTAACCTCGTCGTGCAGGGGCTGCATCATCTTGAGGCTGATGGTCATCCCGGCGCGCGATTTCGGGGACAGCTTGGGCAGGGTATCCTCGATGATCTTGGAAAGTTGCTGCTGGAAGGCGTCCGTTTTCTTCGGATCGCTGAGGTCGCCGTTGGCCCTGGCGCTCCTTTTCAATTCCTGGATGCGGGCGAGCATCCCGTTGACCAGGTCTTCGTCGCTGTCCGCCCGGGCGAACAACGGCAGGAGAAGAACGACCGCCAGCACGCGGAAAAGAAGACGACTCATGGGCGTTAGAGTCCGAATTCTGATTTCACCTCGGCAAACTTCTCAATGGCAAAGGCAAGGTCTTCCCGGGAGTGGGCGGCGGAGACTTGCGTCCGGATCCGGGCGAGGCCCTGCGGCACCACGGGATAGAAGAAACCGATCACATAGACGCCTTTTTCGAGCATGCGCGCGGCGACCTTTTGGGCCAGGGCGGCGTCGCCGATCATCACGGGAACGATGGGGTGGGTGCCGGGACGAATCTTCAATCCGGCCTGCTCGAGCCCGCGGCGAAAGAACCGGGTGTTCTCCTCGAGACGGTCGCGCAGCGCGGTGGAACGTGAAAGCATCTCGAGGCACTGAATCGAGGCGGCGGCGATCGACGGCGCGATCGTGTTCGAAAACAGATACGGACGGGATCGCTGCCGAAGCAGGTCGATGATTTCCTTGCGACCCGAGGTGTAGCCACCGCTGGCTCCGCCCAACGCCTTGCCGAGCGTGCCGGTGAACACGTCGATCCGACCCTCGACGCCACAATGCTCGTGCGTGCCGCGTCCGGTGCGTCCGAGAAAGCCGACGGCATGGCTGTCGTCGACCATCACCAGGGCATTGAAACGATCGGCGAGATCGCAGACACCGGCGAGATTGGCAATGTAGCCGTCCATCGAGAACACGCCGTCGGTCGCGATCAGTTTGAAGCGCGCCCCCTTGGCATCGGCCTCACGCAATTTGGCCTCCAGGTCGGCAAGGTCATTGTTCTTGTAGCGATAACGCTGGGCCTTGCACAGACGGATGCCGTCGATGATCGAGGCATGATTCAGTTCGTCGGAAATGACCGCGTCCTCGGCCCCAAGCAGCGTCTCGAAAAGGCCGCCATTGGCGTCGAAGCACGAGGAATAGAGAATGGTGTCGTCCGTCCCCAGAAACCGGGACACCGCGGCTTCGAGCTCCTTGTGAATCTGCTGCGTGCCGCAGATGAAACGGACCGAGGCCAGTCCGTAACCCCACCGATCCAGCGACGCGCGGGCGGCGGCAATCAGTTCGGGATTGTCGGCCAGGCCGAGATAGTTGTTGGCGCACAGGTTCAATACCTTCGCGCCCGAACCGGCCGATCCCGCCACGGCGATTCGCGCCGTCTGGTGAGTGGTGATGACCCGTTCCCGTTTGTACAATCCGGCGGCTTCGATTTCGCCGAGCGTCTTGCGCAGATGTTCGAGGTATTGCGGCGTCATGCGCGTTACGAAGCCTCCCAATCGAGCACGATTTTTCCCGATTTGCCCGCGCCCATCAGGTCGAACCCTTCGCGGAATTGCGCCACCGGCATCCGGTGCGTGATCACGGGCGAGATGTCCATGCCGCCCTGCACGAGCGCGGTCATCTTGTACCACGTCTCGAACATCTCGCGGCCATACACGCCCTTCAGATGAAGCATTTTGAAGACGATCTTGTTCCAGTCGACCTTCGCCTCGGCCGCGTGCGTGCCGAGCAGGGCGATGCGGCCACCCATGATCATGTTGTCGATCATCTGGTTCAGCGCCACGGAACTGCCCGACATCTCCAGGCCGACGTCGAAGCCCTCAGTCATGCCGAGTTCGCGATGCCAGACCTCGGACAGGTTTTCGCGACTTACGTTGACGGCCCGGGTGGGAGCAAACCGTTTCGCGAGTTCGAGGCGGCCATCGTTGATGTCGGTGATGACGATCTTGCGTGCCCCCGCGTGTTTGGCCACCGCGATCGCCATGCAGCCGATCGGTCCCGCGCCGGTGATGAGCACGTCCTCCCCGACCATGTCGAACGAAAGGGTCGTGTGCACGGCATTGCCCAGCGGATCGAAACACGAAACGACATCCAGCGGCAGTCCGGCGGGCACTTTCCAGACGTTCGTCGCAGGAACCGACACGTAATCCGCGAAGGCGCCGTCGCGATTGACGCCGACGCCGACCGTGTTCGGGCAAAGGTGCCGGCGGCCGGCGAGGCAGTTGCGGCAGTGGCCGCAGACGATGTGGCCTTCGCCCGTCACCAGCTGACCCTTTTGAAAACCCGTGACGCCATCGCCCACGGCTTCGACCGCGCCGACATATTCGTGCCCGATCACGAGCGGGGGCTTGATTGTGCGCTGGGCCCAGAGATCCCATTTGTCGATGTGGACGTCCGTGCCGCAGATGGACGTTTTCTTGATCTTGATGAGGACGTCATTGACGCCGGGCTTGGGCACGGGGACCTCGGTCATGACGATTCCCGGGGCAGCCGCGGGTTTGACGATGGCGCGCATGATGGCGGGCATAATCAGGATGTGTAAACGCGGACGCTACGCGTTTATGACACGGGCACAACCCCGAAGGAAGAATCCGATTTGCCCACGAATTACACTAATGACCACGAACAGATCGAAGACCGACCTGCCCACGGAACACACCGAAGACACAGAAAGCTCTGAAGATTTATCTCGGCCCGATGGGGACATCGGGCCCTACCGGTCGAACTATTTTTAATCGATCCGTTTCCGTGTTCTCCGTGTGTTCTGTGGGCTGCCTCCGTTGAGTCCATGTCCATTTCCAAATCCTGACTCTCTGGATTGGCGCCCATTCGTGTAATTCGTGGGCAACTGGCTCGGACCGGTTTCCTACTGGGTTGTGGTATCCAGCGACCGCCACAGATACCACGCGGCCACGCTGCGATATGGCTGCCATTTCTTCGCGTGTTTCAGGATGTGTTCGGGCGAAGGGTCGCGGCGTTTGCGATAGAGTTTTTTGAAGGCCAGACGAACGGCGTAGTCGCCGGTGGGCATCACGTCGGGCCGGCCAAGATAGAAAATCAGAAGCATGTGCACCGTCCATGGCCCGATGCCGCGGACTTCGGTGAGTCGGGTGACCAGTTCGTCGTCCTTGAGACGATGAGCCTCGCGCAGGGTGGGGACGACTCCGGCCCGCACCTTTTCGGCGAGGTCGCGACCGGCGCGCATTTTCGAACGGGAAAGTCCCGCGGCGCGGAGATGATCGTCCGGCGCCAGCAGCATTGCCTCGGCGGTCGTGCCGCCATGGCGTTCGAGCAGTTCCTCGACGCGCCCGAGGATTGTCGCCGCTGCCTTGCCGTGGAGCTGTTGGTAGACGATCGACCGCAGCAGCGCCTCGAACACGCTGTCCACCTTGCGCGGTACCAGCGCAAACGGGCCGACCCGATCGATCAAGACCGCCAATTCGGGATCGGCGCGACGCAGGTGCGCGACGGCCTCGGCCGGATCGTAACGCAGGCGCGGCTTCATTCCGACAGGAGTTCGGCGCCCTCAAGCGTAAGGAGACGAGTCTTGGTGCGAACTCCACCCGGCGCGGAAAATCCGGTCATCTTGTCATTGGCCGACACCACGCGGTGACACGGAACGATGAGCGGCCAGGGATTCGTCGCCAGCGCGACGCCGACGGCGCGCGCGGCCTCGGGTCCGAGGGCCATCTCGCGTGCGATGTCGCCGTACGTAGTCTTGTAGCCCGGGCGTACGGCCAGCGTGCGCAGCAACACCGCCTGTTGAAAATCGCTGACCCGTGACCAGTCGATCCGCGCGTCCGAAAAATCCTGCAGCTTGCCCTCGAAGTGCTGCTGCACGCGCGCGATGATTGCCTGCACCCATTCGGGCGTCGGCTCACTCGAGTTCTGGCTCCGCGCCTTGGCGGCGACACGGCGTTCCGTCAGTTCCTCGTTGCCCTCCGGAAGCTGAAATCCGGTCAATCCCGAATCATTCCACGCGATCCCGCAGGCTCCAAAAGCGGTGGGAAAAAGCACGTGGGGCATGGCGCAGATTGGCTGAATGGCGGCCCGGGCGCAAGTGTGCCGCCGGCGATTTACCGGCCCATGACGAAAATCGGGCGCTCAATTTCCGCCTTGGGCCTGATCCTCGCCAATATAGCGGCGGAAAAACTCCTCGTAGCGAACCAGTGTATCGAGGCGCTGCCTCGGTTCGCCGCTGCGGCTGAGCTCATGGGTGGCGCGCGGATAACGCACCTCCTCGACGTCGCGCCCCAGGACCTTGAGGCTGCGCAACATCATCTCGCTCTGCACGAAGCCGGTGCGACGGTCGCTGTCGCCATGCTGCATCAGCAGCGGGGTGGTTATGTTTTCAACGTACGTGATCGGCGAGTCGCGCTCGAGAATGTGGTGCACGTCGGGTTCCCACGGATAGCCACCGAAGGCGCGCGGCACGAGCCGCCACGCATTGCCCTCGCCGAAGAACGTCAGCAGGTCGTAAACCCCGCGCTGCGCCACCGCCGCCTTGAACCGGTGATCATGGCCGACGATCCACGCCGTCATGTAGCCGCCGTACGAGCCGCCTGTCATCACCTCACGATGGGTGTCCACAAAGGATTCCTTTTCCACGAAGCTCACGGCGCTCAGGATGTCCGACGATGGCCCGACACCCCAGTCGCGATAGTTCGCGTGCTGAAAGGTGTAGCCGTAGCCGCCGGAACCACGTGGATTGGAGAATACGATCGCGTAGCCGCGCGCCGCGAAAAACTGGAACTCAAACCACATCGAGTCCTCGCCCGGCCCCCACATCGCGGCCGGGCCGCCGTGAATCTCGAGCAGCAGGGGATATTTTTTGCCGGACTCGAAGGAGGTCGGCTTCATGGTCCAGTAGTCGACGTTTAGGCCGTCGGCGTCCACCAGACGGTGGGGCTCGTAGGCGCTGAGTTTTTTGTCCCTCAGCCAGTCGGCGTTGTGCGACGAGATCGGGCGCGCCGCCTTGCCGTCGACGGGGCCGCTGTAAAGTTCATAGGGATTCGTGGCCCGCGTCTGCACCTGCACGAGGCGTTCCTGCCCGATCGCAAACGCGCGTACACCCAGCTGCGGTTCGGGGTCCAGCCTTGCGACCTCGCCTCCCGTCGCCGCCACGCGATAGAGCGGAAAGGCGCCGCCGGTCGGAGCCGTGAAATAGATGAACTTTCCATCGGGCGACCAGCGGAGCTCGCCGGCGCCGCGGTCGAGATTCTCGGTCAGATAACGGGTGGCGCCGCCCGCCGTGGGCACGACCGCCACTTCCGCCTGGCCGTAGCCGAAATAGTCGCCGGGGGTGGCGGTGAATGCGATGGTCGCCCCGTCAGGCGAGGGCATGGGCGAGCCATAGTTGAAGCCCGCGGCATCGACCAACGTGCGGAGCGTTGCCGCAGTCGTGTCGATCACGACGATTCGTGTCCGCTCCGAGCGATCGGGATGCTCGTCGTCCGCGCGTTGCGTCACGCCGACAATCGATTTGCCATCCGGCAGCCACTCGGCGCCTCGAACTGAAAAGTAACCTGGCGTGAGGTCACGTGCCGTGGCCCCTTCGCGGGCCTCCTGGACGAGGACGTGCGCAAAGGTCAGTTCAGGGTCGATGTCCGATTCACTCTGGAAATTCAGCCGGTCCAGCGCGCGCGGGTTTCCCGCAGCTTCATTTTTCGCGAGCCATTCCCGACGTGCCGCCAGGTCGCCATCCGGATCCGCTTTCGCGCCGGGTTCTTTCTTTGCTTCGGCGCCTTCCCTGGACGCCGGCCAGATCGCGGTGTCGTTGGCGGCCCGGCCGGGGCGTTCGGTTTTCCACTTGGGCTTGGCGTCGGCCTTGTCCTTTTCCTGCGCGGCGCGAACCTGTTCATAGGAGAGCGAAGTCGAAAAAAGAATTCGGGCGCCATCGTGCGACCAGCGAGGCGAGGTGGCGCCGGTTTCCAGCTTGGTCAGGGGTGTCGCCTCGCCACCGGCCAGCGACAGCTCGTAGACTTGCGGTTTCTCTTTTTCGAGGGTGCGGACAAACGCGATGCGGTCGCCCGACGGGCTCCAGTTGGGGTCGGAATTGCTCACGCCGGCATGCGTGAGTTGCCGCGGTGCCGCCGATCCGTCCGCGGGCACGAGCCAGAGATGGGAACGGTACACCCAGTCGTCCTTCGCGCCGGGCTTGGGCTCGATCGTGCGCACTACGTACACCACCCAGCGTCCATCCGGCGACAGCGCCGGCGCCTCCAGCTGGCGGATCTTCAGGAGATCGGTGGCTTGAATAAGCGCGCTCTCGGCCGGAACACCGGCGAATAGGGCGGGCGCAGCCAGGACGAGCAGGGTGAGGGTCAATCCGAGCGAACGGAGACGCGGCATATGTGTTGGCAATGTGCGAAATCTCCTGTTTCTGTCGAAACGAAACATGCCGCTCAACCGTTTCTACAGCGACTTCGATTTTCAGGAATGGGGCAGCGCGCGGAAAAAGGACTACCGGAGTCCTTTCCAGGTCGACCGCGACCGCATCATCCACGCCCACGCCTTCCGCAAACTGCAGTCGAAGACGCAGGTCTTCCTGAGTGGCGAATACGATTTCTACCGGACGCGTCTGACTCACTCCATGGAGGTGGCGCAGATCGGTCGCTCGATCTGCCATTATCTCCTGAGTCGCGGCGACCCGCTGGCCGAGGACTTTTTCATCGATCCCGATCTGGTCGAGGCCAGCTGTCTGGCGCACGACATGGGCCATCCGCCGTTCGGCCACTCCGGCGAGCGCACGCTGCAGGAGCTGATGAAACGTCGTGGCGGCTTCGAAGGCAACGCCCAGACGCTGCACCTGCTGTGCGAGACGATCTACCAGAACGAATCGGGAGTGAAGGGCATGCAGCCGACTCGCGCGCTGCTCGATGGCGTGCTCAAATACAAGAAGCTCTACACGGAATTCGCGACGCCCCCGGTCAATCATTTCATCTACGACGGCCAGGAGCCGATCCGCGACTTCGTCTTCGGCGGCAACCGCATCCCGGGCTCGCTGATGCGCGGCATGGCCCTGAACGCTTTCAAGAGCGTCGAATGCCAGATCATGGATTGGGCCGATGACGCCGCATATTCGCTCAACGACATCGTCGATGGCGTTCGTGCGGGCTTTCTGACCATCGAACGGATCGAACAGTGGGCGGCGGCCCAGCCATCGGGCGCCGTGCCGAGCCGGCATCTCGACACGCTGTTCAACGCCATTCGGAAGGACAGTCTCGAGAAGGCATTCTCGAAGAAGACGGGCGCATTCATCCAGGCCTGCCGGCTGCAGGAGCGCGACAATTTCATGGCGGCTCGCACCAATCGCTATCGTTTCGAACTGGTGGTCGACGAGGCGGCGATCGCGGAAGCGGCGTTCTTCAAGCAGATGGCAAACGACATCATTTTTGAGAGCCCGCAGCTGGAGCAGCTCGAGTTCAAGGCGCGCACCATTTTCACCCAGATGTTCAATGCGATCTGGGAAAACTACGCGGAGCGCAACGAGCGCATCATCCGCATCCTGCCGCCTGCGATCAGCCGGCTCGTCGACGCGGAGAAATCGCAGGACGGAAAGGCCCGCCGCATCTGCGACTACCTCTCGGGACAAACCGACGGCATGATCGTCCGGACGTACCGGCGGTTGTTCGACCCCGAGTTCGGGAGCTTCCGGGATTTGAGCTAATACGCGGCGGATTTCCGGCCACCGGATGAATTGAACCACGGAGGCACGGAGGGTAGGGCTCGATGTCTTACAACCCGGTAGCGAGCATCGAGTAGCGAGGAGCGAGTAGGCGACCCGACAGGGTCATGCCGTTGGCAATTTGCGGTAGGGATCGGTGTCCCCATCGATCCGACGATCGTTCGCCCAGCAATGCCTTTTGCCCACCGAACACACCGAACAAACGGAATTCCGCAATCCAATCGAATCAACCGCGGAGGCCATTGTAGGGCGGGGTCGCCGAACCCCGCCACCGATTCGCGGCGTAAAGCCGCTCCTACAACAATCCGGGCGGGCGCGCGGTGCGGCAACCTACGCCTGCGCCGATGCGGCCAATTTCTTCCCGCGAATGAGCACGGCCGAGCAGTACGCGATGTAGTAGCCGATGGTCAGACCGTATACCCCCAGCGTCAGCGGACTCTGAAACACCGGCGGCACGTATTGTCCGGGCGCAGGCGCGGTGAATGTGATGACGCGATAGCAAATGCGGGCGACGAACAGCAGCGTAATCGTTACGCCGATGACGGTATTCGGGGTATAAAACACATCTTCCGGTGTTTTTTCGAACGTGGTCAGGTGCAGGCCGATCAGGGACAGGATGACGGCACCGGCGAGGCCGCCGCCGAGTGCCAGCAGAGCATCCTGATTCGGCCAGGCGTAGAAAGCGATCGCGGCGGTAAAGAGGCTGAAGATCACGATCGTCGTCGTCAGACGTCCCGGATGAAAATGTTGGCGGCCGACGTTGCGCCGGAACCGGCGATATACCCGCCAGATGAGCAGCGGTATGATAAGAGCGGGAATGACCTGGGCGGGAGTCATGGGACGAAGGGGAGCATCGCGTCAGCGGACCGATTGGCAAGCGCGGGATCGGGCACCGTCTCCCCGGTGCATCTGGTGCAGTTTCAAAAAGCCCGCAGCCGCAAAAAGGCGCGAAGGTGCGCAAGAAGGAAAGCTACCTGCGCGGATGGCGGCAACCGGCTCGACGCCAGAATCAGCGTTCCCGCTTGATGTAGCCGGGGGCGTCCGTCCACGGGAGTCGATTGCGGCATCAGCCGCATCCGGAAGCTGACCGGGCCCTTCGGACCCGGCTACACCTTTTCTGGATCTGCCTTGGACAAATGTATCGCCGCAAAAGGGCGCAAAGAACGCGAAGAGGGGACACCTGGCTAAGCCTCTCGTTTATGATCCGTCGAGGTGTCCATGATTTCTCGGTGAGGACGTGCGGACGGAAGAGGATTTGTTTTCGATGATTTAGAGGCCGGGATTGGTCCGCCGCCTTTGCGTTCTTTGCGCCCTTTTGCGGCGATGGAATTCCGAGACATTCTAGCGGTTGATCGGTGCAGGCACTGACAGTCGCTGCCGCGCTGCCGCTTCGGCACCGGTCTGTCCCGTGGACTTCGCCAATTCGAGGGTCCGTTCGTACCAGGTGCGCGCCGCGACATTGTCGGACAATGCCCGGTCCAGGTCGCCGGCTTTCAAGGCCGCGGCCAGGTAAGTCGGGGTCACGCGCGGGTCACCCGCATCCGCCCGATGCGCTTCGAGATAGGCCTCGTATTCGCGGCGCGCACCGGGAGCGTCCCCGCCGCCTTCCAGGGCTTCGGCGAGATACAGGTGCAGCTCGAGCTTTTCCGGGGCCAGACGCAAGGCCGCCTCCAGGCGCGCCTTCGCCTTGGCGTGGTCGCCGCGCTGGGACGCGAGGATGCCGCTGTTGACGAGCACCACCAGGTCCGGGCGGAACAGATCGGCCATGCGATCATACTGGGCCAGCGCGGCCGCGGTGTCCCCCGACTGGTAGAGGAGTTCACCGAGCATCTGCTGGACCGGCCCGTTGCGCGGATTGATCGCCGCGGCCTGGCGCAGAGTGGCGATGGCCTCATCGCGCCGGCCCGCGGCCACGAGCTGCTGCGCGCGCTGGAAATAAATGCGGGTGTCCTCGGGATTGAAAATCTGGGCAATGGCGAGGGCGGGGGAGCCCGAATTCTTGAGCGTGAGCCAGAACTGGGTCTGGTCGACGGTTGCGATCGCCACCAGCGCGATGACGGCACCGTAGCGCAGCGCCCGGGCACCTGCCGAAGGTCCGCCCAGCCAGCCGAACACCGGGGCGTCGTCGGATTCCGCGCCGGCGTGATCGGGCGCGGGCGGATTGCGTCCGAGCAGCAGTCGCGCGATTCGACCGTCGCGTAGTTTCCAGATCGCTCCGTCGAGAATGAAATGATGCAGGTTCACCAGCGCCGCGAAGATGAAAAAGCTTTCAACCAGATCGTGCCCGAAGACGCGGCTGGCGATCCACGGTCCCGGAATGAAGAGTGCGATTCCGCCGACGATCAGAATGAAATAGTAACGCCACGGACGAAAGCTGTGGGTGCCGGCAGAGTCGGCGTCGCTCTCACGTCGCGCGTAGTAGGTCGTGATCCACAGATATTGTGCGCAATGCATGAACGCCAGGATGCCCGCGCTCGCATAAGTGGGCGGGAAATCCATTGCGGTGGTTTCATGCAGGACTTCAGGCAGCAGAAACCACAGGAATTGGGTGACGAACAGGGTCAGCGGTCCGGCCATCGCGGACCACCCGACGGTGCGCACCAGGCGGAGATGTCCAAAGGCACCCGCGACCAGGTAGAGCGCGAGAAAGAACATGATTCCGATGCGGGCGACCTCGGCCGGAATCGGGAGAATCACCAGGGTCGCCTGCGACGGCGTGCCGGTGTTGTGCAGCGCGAGAAACCACGCGGCGTACGACGCGAAATACGACCACCAGATGAAATTGCGATCGAGGCGCGAGGGTTGCGCACCCGCGCGCCGCGCGAGCATCATCGCGATGCCGAAGTTCTGCCCGGTGTAGTGCCACGGACTCCAGGTGAGGTAGAAGGTCAGCAGCCACGGAAAAAGTCCGGGCGCCAGATGGACGACAACGACCGTCAACAGCACGAACACCGAAACGTAGACGGTGAAAAAACGGTACTTATGGAAATCGCCGCGCGTGCGGTAGGCGCGATAAATCGTCGCCATGTAGTGCGGCTGGTTGCAGAACACGCCGAGAAAATAGAACGCGAACGACACCGCGATCGCCTGCGAGCGGCTCAAATAGAACATCACCGCGAGCAGCGGCAGCGACCAGGCCCCACAACCCACCAGCAGATCGAGCGCGGGGTTGAAGATCCAGCGGCTCGACGAAGGGGCGGATGCTTTCGTCCGGGATTTCAATCGATGCCGCCGCCAATAATCGGGCGCGATCGAAGTTTCGCTGGAGCCACAAGATTTCCGTTGGGCAGAGTCCGGTCGTTGGGCGTCAGCGCCGGATCATATTCAATGCGGAAATTTGCCTGCCACGCATTGAAGTTTCCGAGGGAGCCCGGTTTGGCATCTTTCGCGCGACGGTCTACTACGAACCAGCGGGAATCCAGCAGGTTCATGTGAGTCGAATGAGCGCCGCCGGGGTGGAGCACGATGATATCAGGAGCGGTCACAGGTTCCATTGCCAGGCCCGCGCCAACCCATTCGAAGTGGGACGACTCAGTATCGGGGTTGATCCATCGCGGGCGATTTGGAACCATGCGAAACGATCCGGCTCCAGGGCGATCCACGATCGCGAGATCCGAGGATCCATGGTTGGTGAGCGTGATTGTGAGGCCAGACAACCTGGCCGGACGGTCTTTGGTTTGCTCGGTCGTGACCGTAATCCCGAGCGATTCCCAATGATATCCGCGCAACACGGCAAGGCCGTCATGCCCGACGGCAATCTCGAGGTCCAGCGGAACGCCAGCGTACTGGGTGCGACGTGTTTGTTCCAATTGGCCGGCTTTTCCCTGCTGTACGAACATTGCCTCAATGCCGTAGCGGACCTCAGCGCTTCCCGCATAGACGCTGTTGGTGCGTCCGCGAATAAAGAGGCCTTTTGCCGGCGGCTGCGTGTCGAGTGAGGTTGCCTGGAATCGACCGTCGGGGCCGGCCTCAACCGTGGCATACACCCGGATATCCCGCAGGCGACCGCCGAATACCACGGTGCGGTGGTCAGATTCATCAAAAAGGCGGACCAGTCCGGCGCCCCACTGGGCGCGATAGACGGGTGACAATTCAGTTTCCAAATGAGCATACTCCCCGCGCATGGGATCGGTCGGATCTAACGGAGCAACCCGGATCACTAGCGGTTGGCCGTACCGCAGGATCCATTCGCGTTCGCCGGCCATGAAGACCAGGACCGCCAGTTGCAGAATGGCGACGAGGACCGCGAGGCGAAATCTCATGAGGCGGCCTCCATGGGACCCGCGCCTCGGCGAGACTTGCGAAACAGGATGGCCTCGGCGAGCAACACCCCACCCAGCACGAGAAATGCAGAACCTCGTGACGCCAGACTGTGAAACAAATCGAAGTAGCGAGCGATAATAAGTGCTGCGAAAAGCAGTGAGCCAAAGACGGTGTCGCCGATCGCAGCCTCACGACAGCCACGCCACATCCGCATCAGCGCAATTCCGAGGAGGATCAGGTTGAAGCAACTGGAGAGATACCAGGTGACGTCGTAGCCAGGAGTGCGGGCGATCCCCAAGGCGTAAATGACTGCGATGGGGAGGAGCCACTCTTCCGGATGGAGGCGCAATTTCTTGCGAATGACGGCGAAACTCAGGGCGATCCAGGCGGCGAGAGCAAAAAGTAGCAGGGTGCCATGCGTGGTCAGCACGGCGAACCGGTGCGGGCCTTCGATTTCCGACCAGCGGAGCATCTCCCGGGCGAGCGATTCGAAGCTGAGCAGATAGCAGAATCCAACGATGATGATGTAACCGAGAACGGCACAAGCTCGGGACCGGCCGGCAAAATCGGGTCCCCGTGTCGCGGTCAGTCGTGCGAGTGCAATCAGCAGCACGCCAAAGGCGAGCGAATTACCTGCGGCCAGGGCGCCGGTGCCGCTTTCAAACGTTGCGGCGGACAAGAGAACTTCGACAGCCGCAAGGGTCACCGCCAGCAACAGCGCGGAGCGGCGACGCCACGCCAGAACGCCTCCACCGAGCGCGACGAGCAACGGTGCGGTGGCCGAGGCGGCGGCGAAGGCAAAATCTTCAGAGGCCCCCCAGATCGTTAGCAGCACCACGGCGACGAGACCGTGTTGGACCGATTGGAAGACCCACGCGAAGGCCAGGGCCCCGAGAGCCCACAAAAGAAAACCGGTCGGGTAATGTTCATCGATATGATACACCTGAGCCACCAGCCAGATCCCCGCGCCATAAAACATGGTCCCGAGCACGGCTATGCATTCGCCCAGGATGCGCTGGCCCCGCCGCCAGAACCACAACGCAACGGTGTGGGATGCGACTACAGCTCCGAAAATCAGTCCGAGTTTTCCGAACTTCGGAATGTCATCCCAATTGTAGGCGATAAGAAGAATCGTTCCGAGGCCGAATACGACCGCGCCCGCCGTCGCGAACACAATGAGGCTCCAAGGCGTGCCGGGCTTGTCGGCATAACGACGTCGCAGCTGATTCGCCTGCTCCGACGAGATGACGCGTTCGTCGTTCCAACGGTCAATCTCCTGGAGCAACCATCGGGTCTGTTTGTTCATGGGGTGGCCCGATCCGCGGGAAATGCAACGGGTCGCGGTCGCCCGAAGCAATGTCATTTCGCCGGCGACAGATGTCCCGCGGCGACCGCCTCGCGGATCATCTGTTCGGCGTACTCCCAGATTATCTGCGAACCGTCGCGCACGGCCGCGTTGCGCGCCATCACCCGGTCGTGGGTGATGCCGTGCTGACGCCACGCATGCCCTTCGGTGCGGACATTCAGGACCATCGCCTGGAAGCGGTCGCAGGCGAGGGCGAATCTCGCCTCCGGCGTCGCACGAGCTTCAAATTCGTCCCACAGCCCGCGAAATTCCGCGGCCTGATCAGGCGGCAGGAGTCCAAAGATCCGATCGGCGGCGCGCGCCTCACGGTCGTGCTGACCGGCCATGCCCGCGGTGTCGTAGGCAAAGGTGTCGCCGGCGTCGATTTCGACCAGGTCGTGCACGGCCAGCATGCGCAGGACCCGCGCGAGATCCACCGGCACGGCGGCATGCTCGGCGAGCGTCATCGCGAAAAGCACGATGTGCCAGGAGTGCTCCGCACTGTTCTCCGGCCGGCGGGACTTGCTCGTCACGGTCCGCCGCAGGACCTCCTTGAGCCGATCGGCTTCGATGAGGAAGCTCATCTGCCGCGCGAGTCGTTCCGACGAATTTGAGTTTCTATGTTCGGTCACAAATCGACGAAAGGTGCGAAAGCCGCGCAGCGCAATTCGGTAAGCGGACCGAATTTCCGTTTACAGGAGGACGCGGAATGCCGGAAGAAGCGAGAACCGGGGAGCGAGGAGCGAATATCGATGCGACGCGCATGGGTTGGGAAATCCGTGCCGTTCCGTGAAATCCGTGGTTAAGAAATCTCCGTGCCCCGGTGGTTCATAGAATAGTGAGCCGGGAGCAGTGAGCCCTCGGCGGGCTAACGAACGCGGAATGCCGGAAGAAGCGAAAAGCGGGGAGCGAGTATCAATGCGACGCGCATGGGTTGGGAAATCCGTGCCTCGGTGGTTCAAATCCCCAGCACGGGCCGATGGACTTCGGCGCCTGCCGGCTTCCGGTAAAATATCCGGCGACCGGTTTGCTTCCGAACGTGGATTGGCTATAAACCCGCCCATGCCCACCTTGTTCGATCCGTTGCGCGTCGGCGCTCTCACGCTGCCGAATCGCGTCATCATGGCTCCGCTCACGCGTTGCCGCGCCAGCGCCGGACGCGTGCCCAACGAATTGAACGTGGAATACTACCGCCAGCGGGCCTCGGCGGGCCTGATCCTTTCGGAGGCGACTTCGGTCGATCCGCAGGGAGTGGGTTACCCGGATACGCCAGGCATCTGGTCGGAGGAGCAGGTCGCCGGCTGGCGCCGGGTGACGGACGCCGTGCGCGGTGCGGGCGGACGGATGTTCCTGCAGCTTTGGCATGTCGGACGCGTCTCGGATCCGATTTATCTGAACGGTGCGCTGCCCGTGGCGCCGACTGCGATTGCGCCGCCGGGACATGTTAGCCTGGTGCGGCCGCACAAGGCATTCGTCACCCCGCGCGCGCTCGAGCGTGCCGAGATTCCCGGAGTCATCGCCGCGTTTCGTCGTGGAGCCGAAAATGCGCAGCGCGCCGGCTTCGACGGAGTCGAGATCCACGGCGCGAACGGCTACCTGCTCGACCAGTTCCTGCAGGACGGTTCCAATCACCGCACCGACGACTACGGCGGCTCGATCGAAAATCGGGCGCGACTCCATCTTGAGGTGGCTGATGCCGCGATTTCCGTCTGGGGCGCGGACCGGGTCGGCATGCACCTGGCGCCGCGGGGCGACTCCCATGGCATGGGCGACAGCAATCGGGGCACCACCTTCGGCTATCTGGCCGGGCAGCTGGGCCGGCGGAAGATCGCGTTCATTTGCGCGCGGGAGTCGAGCGACGAACCGCGTCTGGGACCTTCCCTCAAACAGGCCTTTGGCGGCGTGTACATCGCCAATCAGGGATTCACGGCGGCCAGCGCTCAGCGCGCACTCGAAGCTGGCGAGGCCGATGCGGTGGCGTGGGGCAAATGGTTCATCGCCAACCCCGATCTTCCGCGCCGGTTGAAACTCGGCTCGCCGTTGAACGAAGCCGACGCCTCCACGTTTTATGGCGGTTCGGTGAAGGGTTATACGGACTATCCGTCGCTGGCGGCGTGAGCTTTTGATGCAGGGCGGGATTGCCGAATCCCGCCAATGTTCGATCCCGATTTGACCACGGATTTCACGGACAACACGGATTCCTCAAAGATAGGCTTTGGATCGATCGGCGCCGTCCATGAAATCCGTGGCGAAAAAGGATTGGCGGGATACGGCCCATTCGACCGGCTCAGGGCGGGCAATCCCGGCCTGCAATGTCATTCGCGTGTTTCGCGGGCCAATCCCGCATCTTTTGTTTTCCTTTGGCGCCGTTAGTGGTTTCAGTCGTTTCTCCGCATGAAGTTCGTCCTGGCCACCCGCAAGAGCCCGCTCGCCCTGGTGCAGACCGAAATGGTCGCCGCCCGCTTGCGCGCCACCATCCCGGGAGCCGAATGCGAACTGCTCAAAGTGGTGACGACGGGTGATCGCCAGGCCGAATGGTCGCTTTCCAAGGAGGGCGGCAAGGGACTTTTTACGGCGGAACTCGAGCAGGCGCTGCTACGCGGAGAGGCCAACGTGGCGGTGCACAGCTGCAAGGATTTGCCCGGAGTCAACACGCCCGGTCTGGTGGTCGCCGGCTATCTGCCGCGCGAGGACGTGCGTGATGTCCTGGTGTCGCGGGAAGGCATCGCCCGTCCGGCGACCGTTGCCACCGGAAGCCCGCGCCGCCAGCTGCAGGTGGCCAGCCTGTTTCCCGGCGCGTCGTTCACCGAAATCCGCGGCAATGTGGACACGCGATTGAAGAAAATCGCGGCCGGCGCGGCGGATGCGACGGTGCTCGCGGCGGCGGGACTGAAACGCCTGGGTATTTCGTCCTGGCCGGGCCTCGTGTTTCGGACGCTCTCGCTGGACGAGAGCATTCCAGCCGTGGGGCAGGGTGCGATCGCGTTGCAGTGCCGCGAAGGGGATGCGGCAGGGTTTTCCCCGGCGCTCGACGCGGTCACCGGCCGCGCGGTCGCTCTCGAACGCGCGTTGCAAGCCGCGGTGGGGGGAGGCTGCCAGATCGCGTTCGGCGCGCATGCCACAGCGGATATGCTCCATTTTTTCCACTCGAGCACCGGTCGCCGGAGTCTGGCGCTGAATCCGGGTGATTTCGATCGCCCGGTGGAGACCGCCACGCGCATTCTTCAGGAGATATCCTTCCATGCCTGACCGTCCTTCCACCTCGCCGCTCGCCGGCAAACGCATCGTCCTGACCCGTCCGCACGATGTCACCTCGCCCTGGCGCAAGCGTCTCGAGGAACTCGGCGCAAACGTCATCGAACTGCCGCTCATCAAGGTCACCAAGGAGGTCGACCGGAATACGCTGGCTGAGGTGTTCACCGAACTGGGACGCTACGAATGGCTTGTTTTCACCAGCGCCAACGGAGCACGTTTTTTCTTCGAGGATTTCCACAAGGCCTTTGATGACATTCGCGCCCTGGGACTCGTGCGTATCGCGGTGGTGGGCGAGTCGACCGCTGAGGTGGTGCGCGCCCAACATCTGCGCGTGGAGCTGCAGCCCGAGAAAGCCAACGCCGCCGAACTGGCGGAAAAGTTGATCGAACGCGAATCGCTCGACAGCGCGAAGGTGCTGGTCGTGACCGGAAACCTCAACCGCGACACGCTCGTCGACAAGTTGAACGAGGCGCGCGCGATCGTCGACCGCCTGCCGATCTACCGCACCGAGGCCAACGACGTCGCCTCCGACCCCGTGACCAACGATTTTCGGCAAAAGGGTGCGGACGCGATCCTGTTCGCGAGCCCGTCGTCGGCGCAGTCGTTTTTCGATCAGGCCGGAACCCTGAAGCTCGGAGCAAAGGCCGTGCGGCCGATCGCGGGGAGCATTGGACCCACCACCACCGCCGCGATGAAACAGCTCGGCCTGCCGGTCGATTTTGAGGCGCCCGAGGCCAGTCTGGATTCGCTGCTCGGAGCCTTGATGAAGAAGCTTTGACCACGGAGGTCACGGACAGGCACCCATCAATCGTGTCAGGAGGGAAACAGTCGCTTGGTACGGGCTTTCTTGAACCGAGAACCCGAAATTTAATTCGTGTTCATTCGTGTAATTCGTGGTTAAGAATCCGGAGTTTCCCGCCCTCGATCATATTCTCTCGACCGAAATGAAAGTTCCGTTTCTCGATTTGAAGCTCCAACACCAGCCGCTGCGTGCGGAGGTGCTGGCGGCGTTGGCGGACACGTACGACGGCACGCGATTTTGCTTGGGGAGGGACGTCGAGGATTTCGAGCGGATGTTCGCCGAGACACTCGGTTACACGCGGGCCTTGGGAATGAACAGCGGCACGTCGCCGCTCCACGTGGCGTCCATCTGCGGCGGTTTTGGTCCCGGCGACGAAGTGATCACGACTCCGTTTACGTTCGCCTCGAGCTGCTGGGGAATCAGCTATGTCGGGGCGACGCCGGTTTTTGCGGATATCAATCCCGACGACTGGTGTCTGGATCCCGCGGCGATCGCGCGCGCCATCACTCCGCGCACGCGGGGCATCGTCGTGGTGCACATTTTCGGTCAGCCCGCGCGCATGAGCGAGATCATGGCCTTGGCGGCGCGGCACCGGCTCTTCGTCGTGGAGGATTGTGCACAAGCGGTGGGTGCGGCTTATCGCGGCGTTCCGGTCGGCGCGCTGGGCGACTGCGGCACGTTCAGTTTCTATCCGACCAAGAACCTCGGCGCCTGCGGCGAAGGCGGGGCGTTCGTGTCGAAACATCCCGTGGTGATGGATCGCGCACAGCTCCTGCGCGTCCACGGCTCGCCGCGACGTTACCAGCACGCGGAGGTGGGCTTCAATTTCCGGATGGATGGCTTCCAGGGCGCCATCCTGAACATCAAGCTGAAGCATCTGGCCCGCTGGACCGCGCGGAGACGGGCGATCGCAGCTCGCTACCGGGCCGAAATCACGCTCGCTGACGTGCAACTCCCTGCCACACCGGAACACGGTGAGTCGGTCTGGCATCAATTTACGCTTTTGCATCCGCACCGGGATGCCTTGCGGACGCATCTGGAGGCGGCGGGTGTGGGGACCGAAATCATTTATCCCGGGCCAATGCATCTGCAGGCTTGCTATGCGCATCTCGGTTACCAGCCGGGCAGCATGCCGGTCACAGAAAGGACGAGCGCCCGGTGCGTCAGCCTGCCGATTTTTCCCGAGCTGACCGACGAACAGGTCGGACACGTGATCGCGTCCGTGAATTCGTTTCAGCAGAAATAGATGGAGCGTGACCTCCGGGCACGCTTTTCGCACCCGCCCGGAGGTGGGGTTGCACCATGGACTTCATTGCCATCGGCCACCATCCGTGTAATCCGTGGTCCACATCAATGATCGGAGCGACGACAGTCAAAATCTGCGGCCTGACGCGCGTGCAAGACGCCGAGGCAGCGGCGGATATCGGCGCGGATTATCTCGGATTCATTTTTCATGAGAAATCGCCGCGCAACCTTTCCTTCGAAGATTATCGCAGGATCGCGAAGAAGCTTCCGGACACCAGAAAAGTCGCGGTGGTGGTCGAGCCCGACGCGCTGACCGTGGCCCGTCTGGCGGAACTGGAATTCGACTTCCTTCAGGTTCACTTTCGCACGGAGTCGAAAATCCATCGGACGATCGCCGGCATGGCGCCATGGGGACCCGGCCGCCTTTGGTTTGCGCCGAAAATGGCGCCGGGCACTCCTTTCGACGAAGACTGGCTGAAATGGTCGGCGGCCATGCTGGTGGATTCCTATGATCCGGTGAAGTTCGGTGGAACGGGCCGCACCGGCGACTGGAGCCATTTCCGGCAGCTGCGCGAAGCTCATGCGGGCAAGACTTGGATCCTTTCCGGCGGGTTGACTCCGGATAATGTCGGCACCGCCCTGGCCGCCACCGGGGCAAATTTCATCGACGTCAACAGTGGCGTCGAGGCTTCGCCGGGACTCAAGGATCACGCGAAGCTGAAGGCGTTGGCGAAAGCGATCCGTTGAGGGTTTTTATAAATGGTGCCAGCAATGGGCGCTGACGAGTCCCCGAATTGATACGAACGGAGAGTCGGCCGAACGTCGTAGCGGCCGAAAACCGGCCCGGAGGTCCGGTTCCACCTACATCCCCGGGAACCCGCCGCGGCCCTTCATGGCTTCCATCTGGCGCATCAGTTTCTTCTGATTTCCGCCCTTCATCATCTTCATCAATTTCTGCATCTGTTCGAACTGCTTGATGAGCTGATTCACCTCGAGAACCTTGACCCCGGCACCGCTGGCGATCCGCATCCGCCGGCTGCCGTTCAGCAGGGCGGGCTTGCGGCGCTCCTGGACGGTCATCGACAGGATGATGGCCTCGGTCCGCTTCATCTGCCGTTCCGCATCGTCGCCGATCTCGATGCCGCTCATCCCGGGCATCATGCCGAGGATCGACTGCATCGACCCCATCTTCTTCACCTGCTGCATCTGCGCGAGGAAGTCCTCGAGGTTGAAATCCGCCTTGCGCATTTTCTCGGCCATGCGCTCGGCCTCCTTTTGGTCGATGTTCTCCTGCGCCTTTTCGACCAGGGAAACGACGTCGCCCATGCCGAGGATGCGCGAGGCGAGCCGGTCGGGGTGGAAGACTTCGAAGTCGGCGGTCTTTTCGCCGACGCCGGTGAATTTGATCGGCACGCCGGTGACGGACTTGATCGACAGCGCCGCACCGCCGCGCGCATCGCCATCGAGCTTCGTCAGCACGAGGCCGGTCAGTTGCAGAGCGTCGTGAAACGTCTTGGCGACGTTGACGGCCTCCTGGCCGAGCGCCCCGTCCGCCACGAGGAGAATTTCGTCGGGTTGGATCGCCGCGCTGAGGCGCTTGACCTCGTCGACCAGCTCCTGGTCGATCTGCAGGCGGCCGGCGGTGTCGACGATGATGACGTCCGCGTTGGCCGCCGCGGCCGCCTCGAGCCCCTTGACGGCGATGGCCGGCACGTCCTTGGAGTTGCGGTCGCAGTAGAATCCGAGCTCCTCCTGCTTGGCGAGGATCTCGAGCTGGTCGATGGCGGCGGGACGATAGACGTCGTCCGCAATCACAAACGGCCGGCTGCCCTTCTTCTTGAGCAGGCGGCCGAGCTTGGCCGTCGAGGTCGTCTTGCCGGAGCCGTGCAAACCGACCATCAGCACCTTCAGCGGACGCTTCGCCGAGAGGTCGGTGGTGCCTTCGCCGAGCAGGCGCACGAGTTCGTCGTGGATGATTTTGACCACCTGCTGGCCCGGCGTGACGCTCTGCAACACCTTTTGTCCGACGCACTGCTGCTGGACGCGCTCGATGAAATCGCGGACGACCTTGAAATGAACGTCGGCGGAAAGCAGCGCGGCACGCACCTCCTTGAGGGCATCCGCCATGTTATCATCGGACAGCGTGCCGACGCCGCGCAGATTGCGCAGCGCCTGGGTAAGTTTGTCGGTCAGGCTCTCAAACATGGAGAGGTTGAAGGGATACCAGGAACGCGTCCGAATAAAGAGGAAAAGGAATGGGAAGTGACGAGTGACGGGTGACGAGTGACGAGATGTCCATCTCCGATAGGCGTGTCTTGATTCGCGAGGGCGGACGGTATTGGGGGCTCACTTTCATCGATTTGCCTGGGCAAACTGTGCCTTATCCGGACGCCAGTTGACGTCCAGTCCCCCGTCTTTTGTCTCTGGTCTCTCGCTCGCCACTCGTCACCCGTCACTTGCCACTTCCGAATTCAGTGACGCGGAATTGTGTGGATAACCGCAGCGGCGCTCTGCCACTCTCGGAGCCGTCATGAACCCTGTTCTCAAGCTCTTGCTCGACGGCGGGCAGCTCACCACCGCGCAGATGGCGCAGGTGGCGGGCATTCCCGAGGCCGAAGTCAATCAGCACCTGGAACAGTTGAAGAAGGAGAAAATCTTCCTCGGCTGGCGTCCGGTGCTCGACTTGTCGCGCGAGGCCGCCGCCGCTACCGTGCGGGCGGTGATCGAAGTCCGGATCACCCCCGAGCGCGGGGGAGGATTCAATCGCCTGGCCGAGCGCATCAGCCGCTTCGACGAGGTGGAGTCCTGTTTCCTGATGTCGGGCGGTTACGACCTGCTTCTGTTCGTGCGCGGCACGACGCTGCAGCGGGTCGCGGCATTCGTCTCCGAAAAGCTGTCGACGATCGAGGGCGTGCTCTCGACCTCCACGCATTTCCAGCTCCGTTGCTACAAGGACCAGGGCTTTCTCCTGGACCAGGGCGAGGCGACGAGCGCGCGGCTAAACGTCGCGCCGTGACCCCGAAAGGAATGTCATGAGCACCGACCCCAAACAATGGGTGGCCGGCCATGTGGCTTCGCTGCCCCGGAGCGGAATCCGCGATTTCTTCGAGCTGGTGGCCAAGATGAAGGGCCAGGACGTCATTTCGCTGGGCGTGGGCGAACCCGATTTCGTCACGCCCTGGCACATCCGCGAGGCCGCCATCTTCGCCCTCGAAAAGGGCAAGACCTACTACACGTCGAACCTCGGCTTGATCGAGTTGCGGCGCGCGATCAACAAGTACGTCGAACAGCATTTCGGCATCTCGTACCGGCCCGAGGACCAGGTCATCGTCGCCGTCGGCGTTTCCGAGGCGCTCGACCTGGCCTTCCGCGCCTTCTGCAACCCGGGCGACAAGGTGATGTTTCACCAGCCGTGTTACGTTTCGTATCATCCGAGCGTAACCCTGGTCCACGCCGAGGGGATCGCGGTGCCGACCTTCGCCCGCGACAACTTTGCGCTGACCGCGGCGGCGCTGCGCGCGGCGTGGCAGCCGGGCGCGAAGATCCTGATGCTCAACCTGCCGTGCAATCCCACGGGCGGCACCTGCACGCGCGAGCAGCTCGAGGAGATCGCGGCGTTCTGCCGGGAAAAGGATCTGCTCGTGCTCAGCGACGAGATTTATTCCGAACTGACCTTTGACGGCACGCACACGAGCATCGCCAGCCTGCCGGGAATGGCGGAGCGGACGATTTTTCTGCACGGATTTTCCAAGGCGTTTGCGATGACCGGCTGGCGCATCGGTTATGCATGCGGACCGGCCGTGCTGATCGACGCGATGATGAAGGTCCATCAGTACTCGATGATGTGCGCGTCCATCATGTCGCAGGAAGCCGCCGTCGAGGCCTTGAACAATGGCTGGGATGCGGTCCTGCAGATGCGCGAACAGTATCATCGCCGCCGGGACCTCGTGGTGCGCCGCTTCAACGAGATCGGGCTGAAATGCCACTCGCCGCGCGGGTCGTTCTACGCCTTCCCTGAGGTCGGTGCCACCGGCCTCGACGAAAAACAGTTCGCAGTGCAGCTGCTCGAAAAGGAAAAGGTGGCCGTGGTGCCGGGGGCTGCCTTCGGTGCAAATGGCCGCGGACACGTGCGCGCCTGTTTCGCCACCAGCTACGAACAGCTCATCGAGGCCTGTGACCGGATGGAGAGGTTTGTGGCTTCGCGAAGCAAATAAGCTGTAAGCTTTAAGCGATAAGCCAACCAACGATGGGGCGGGGAGAATGACGTGACGCTTGTCGCTTGGGGCTAATAGCTCCCGAGCCTTCATGTAGCCGGACACTTCGCCCCGACTACATTGATCGCCCACTTCGCGCGACCCGTCGTGCCGACACTCAGGGCGGGTGCATTTCCTTCTCGCTCCTCGCTCCTCGCTCCTCACTACTTTCCCGCCACTCGTCACTGACACTCATCACCCAGGATGTCCCGCACCGTCGCCATCGTAGGCCGCCCCAACGTGGGCAAGAGCCGCCTCTTCAACCGGCTGGCGGGCCGCCGCATTTCCATCGTGCACGACCAGCCGGGCGTGACGCGCGACATCATTTCGGCCGAGGTCGAGGACGGCGGCTATCTGCTCCTCGACACGGGTGGCCTCGGCCTGCAGGACGCACGGACGTCGGCGGAAATCGTCAAGGCTTCGGAGGCGCAGGTGCACCTGGCCATGGATACGGCCGCCGTCATTCTATTTGTCATCGACGCCAAGGAAGGTCTGAATGCGCTCGACGAGCGCGTTGCCTCGTTGCTGCGCAAGCGCAAGAAGTCGGTGCTGCTGGTGGCGAACAAGGCGGACCACGGACCCGAGAAAGTATCCGGGGTGGAGGAGTTCTACCGCCTCGGGTTCGGCGAACCGCTTTTCATTTCGTCGGAACACGGCAACGGCGAGGCTGCGGTACGCAACGCCATCCTCGAACGGCTCGGTCCGCCGCCGGAAAAGTCCGCGGCCGATCGGGCCCGGCTGACCATCTGCTTCGTTGGCCGGCCCAATGTGGGAAAATCGTCGTTGAGCAACCGCCTCCTGAAAAGTGACCGCTTGATCGTCAGCGACGTGCCGGGCACGACGCGCGACTCGGTGGAGATCGACTTTGATTTCAAGTCGCGCGACGAGCGCGTCTGGCCGTTCCGCCTGATCGACACCGCCGGCATCCGCCCGGCCGCCAAGCTTGGCTCGTCGGTGGAATATTTCTCGCGCGTCCGCTCGCTGGACGCGATCCGCCAGGCTGACGTGGTTTACATGGTGCTCGATGCGATGGACGGTGTGACGCAGCAGGACAAGGCGATCGCCGGGGAGATCGTGGCGGCGTCGCGTCCGATTGTCGTGGTGGTCAACAAATGGGACCTCGTCCACGCCGCCATCCGGCGCGGCGCGCTCCCGCAATTCAAGGGCGAGCGGGATTTTCGGGAAAAGTTCGAGGAAGCCCTGGCGGACCGGCTGTTTTTCACGCCAGGTGCGCCGGTCATTTTCGTTTCCGCGCTCACCGGACACGAGATCGAGCGGATGCTGAAATCGGCGCGCGGGTTGAATGAGCGTCTCGATCGCAAGATTCCGACCGCGCGCTTGAACCAGACGATCATCCGGCTTGCGGATCGCATGCCGCCGCCGTCGATCGGAGGCCAGCGTTTCCGCGTCTACTACGCCACGCAGACCGGCAACCGTCCGTTTCGCATCAAGGTGTTTTGCAATCGGGAGGAGAAGCTGACCGAACAATACCGGCGGTATCTCGAGGCGGGTTTGGTGAAGGAATTCAAACTCGACGGCTGTCCGATTCATTTCGATCTCGTCGGCAAGAAAAAGCAGGATGCCGCGGAACGCATCGCCGCCCGCCAGGGACGCCGCCGGGCAAAGCCCGTGGTGGAGGCCGACGAGACGGATCCCGGCGTGCTGGACGACTGAGGAGCGCGAACCTGAACACGATGTTGCGCCTCGTTTTCATGGGATCGGACGCGATTGCCGTTCCGATGCTGGAGGCGCTGGCGGGCGATCCGCGCGTGCAATGGGTCGGTGCATTCACGCAGCCGGACCGTCCGGCGGGTCGGGGCCAGAAAACCGAACCCGGACCGATCCGCCAGTGGGCGGAGCGGCGGAATCTGCCGGTCTTTCAGCCGGAGAAACTGGGCGAGCCGGAGTTGCGCGAGCTGAAGGCACTGCGCGCCGACGTGGCGCTGGTCATGGCCTACGGGCGCATTCTCCGGCCCGAGTTCATCGACGCACCGCGATTGGGAACCTTGAACGTGCACGTCTCCCTGCTGCCGAAGCTGCGGGGCGCGTCGCCGATCCAGACCGCCGTGGCCTCCGGTGAGCGGGAGACGGGCGTGTCGCTCATGCGCATCGTGCCGGAACTCGATGCGGGGCCGGTGGCCGCCACCGAATCGGTGCCGATTGGTCCGCTCGACACGGCGAGCGAGATCGAGGCGAAGCTCGCGGCGGCGTGCATTCCGCTGCTGAGCGGAGCCATCGATCCTCTGGCGGCGGGTACGCTGCGGTTTGTGGACCAGATTTCGGAGCAAGCCACCTTTTGCCGGCGCCTCGAAAAATCGGACGGCCGGGTCGACTTTGCGCTTCCGGCGGCAGCGCTGGCGGCGCGCATCAATGGGCTTTTCCCGTGGCCCTGCTGTTCAGTGGCAATCAACGGCCAGACCGTGAAGCTGGGCCTCGCTGATGTGGCGCCCGACCGCCCGGATGCTCCGGTCGCGCCCGGTGCGGTGTTTGGCATCGATCGCGACGGTCTGCTGGTCTCGACGGGGCGCGGGGTGCTTCGACTGCGCCGTTTGCAGCGACCCGGGGGAAAGATGCTGCCGGCGGCGGAATTCGTGCGCGGATTTGCCATTCCGGACGGGACGATCATTCCGTCGGAGACGATGGCTCCGCTCGTTGGCCGGGAACCGTTTCCCCGGAAGTCAACCTGACGGCGCCGGGCTTTCGCTTGTTTTTGCCGGCGATTCTCCCAAGCTGGCGCCATGAGAAACCTGCTGCTCCCCGGTTGCCTGAGCCTGCTGCTCGCCACCGGAACCCTGCCGGCGCAGACGCGCACGGGAGCCAACGATCCGATGGCGGAGCTGGCGAATCTGCACCAGGAGGTGGCGTTGCTCCAGCAGCGCGTGGGCGAACTGTCGCTCAGCCTGGAGCAGCTCACGCGCGACAACGCCGCGCTGCAGTCCAAGGCGAGTGAAAGCTACGTCACGCTGGAACAGCTGAATCGCACGGTCGCGGAGATCAATCACACGCTGCAGAACGGACTCGCGGAGCAGAAGCGCGACATCCTTGCGCAGGTCGGCACGCAGGTGGAGAAGCTGGCGAGACAAACGCAGGCGGCGATCGACGCGGTGGCGCGCAACGAGGCCGCGCGACCCGCGATCCAGACGACCTTCTCCGAAAATTATCCGAAGGAAGGCATCAGCTACACGGTGCAGCCGGGTGAGTCGCTGGCTGTGATTGCGAAAAAGAACAACGCGAGGATGCAGGACATCATCAACGCGAACAAGATTTCCGACGCTTCGAAGATCCGGGCCGGACAGACTCTTTTCATTCCCCAGGGCAAATAATCATGGCCACCTCCAAATCCCGTCTCGGTCGCGGACTCGGCGCCCTTATCGCCAGCGGTGCGGCTCCGGCCAAGCCGGCGAATCATCCGGCTCCCGCGGCGGCGAGCCCGACACCCGCGGTCGAAGGATTGCCGGGCTACCGCGAGATCGGCGTGCATCTGATCGAGCCGAGTCCCTATCAGCCGCGCAAGGAATTCGGGCCGGATGCGCTGACCGAATTGGTCGAGAGCATTCGCGCCGAGGGACTGCTGCAACCCATCGTGGTGCGTCCGGCGGGTGACAAGTTTCAGCTCATCGCCGGCGAACGCCGCTGGCGCGCGTTCCAACAGCTCAAGCTGAAGACGATTCCGGCGCGGATCATGGCGTCGAATGACGCCTCATCCGCCTCGCTCGCGCTGATCGAGAATCTGCAACGCGCGGATCTGAATCCGGTCGAGGAGGCGCATGGCTACGCCAGCCTGATCCGCGATTTCGACCTGACGCAGGAGGCGGCTGCGCAACGCGTGGGCAAGGGCCGCGCAACGGTCGCGAATTCACTGCGCCTCCTCGGACTTGAGGCGGAGATTCAGGGTTATCTCGGCAAGGGTCTGCTCAGCACGGGTCATGGCAAGGTGTTGCTCGGCGTGGAGAATTCTCCCGAACGCCTGCTGCTCGCGCGCCGCTGCGTCGAGGCGGGCCTTAGCGTTCGCGCGCTCGAGGAACTGCTGGGACCCCGCCGCGGCGGTCCGGGGAAGAAGCGCCGCGGTCCGCCCGCCGAAAACACCGCGTTGTCGGATATCGAACGGAAGCTGACCTCGCATCTCGGGGCGCGCACGAGCCTGCGCCACTCGCCGAAGCGCGGCCGCATCATCATCGAGTATCAGGGCAACGAGGATTTGCAGCGGGTGCTGGAAAAGATCGGCGTCACTCTCTGAGTCCAGGTGGTGCGCGATGGAGGGATCTGACGATGCGGTGCGGGAGACGATCGCCGACGCCCAGGCGATGGGCGCGAAGATCCTGAAGCTGCGCCTGCCGTTCGTCGCGGAGCTGAAGAACTACACGCTCGCGAAGTGCCGGCATGACCTTTTTGCCGCGGCCACGCTGACGCTGGTTTCGATCCCGCAGGCCATCGGATTTGCGCTGATCATGGACCTGCCCTCGCAGGTCGTGATTGTTTCGGTGATCATCGGCGGCTTTGTGGGCGCGCTGTTTTTCAGTTCGCACCATCACGTCTTCGGTCCGACCAGTTCGATCAGCATCATCACCGCGGCCACGATCGCCGCCCATGCCGGTCCGATGGGGATATCGCCGCTGCACCTGGCGGTGCTGCTCGCATTCCTGATCGGCGTGATCCAGGTGGCCGCCGGACTGGTGAACTTTGGCGAGCTGACCAAATTCATTTCGCGTTCGGTCATCGTCGCCTACAGCGCGGGCATCGGGCTGATCCTCATCGCCAGCCAGCTGCACAATTTCCTCGGTTTCACGGTCGAGAGTGCGGGGTCCTTCGGCATGAACATCTGGGAGGCGATTTTCCGGCTGTTCGACGGGCTGGTTTCGATCGAGGCCATCGTCGCCGGGCTGATGACGCTGGGAATATTCTGGCTCGTGCGACGCCTGCGGCCGGGCTGGCCGGAGTCGCTGATCGGGCTCGCCATCATGGGCGCCCTGGCGCGGATCATGGTGCACTTCGATGCGGAGATCCGGAGCGTATTTCCGCATCTCCAGCACCTGACCCTGGTGCGCGATCAGGGGGCGGTGCGGGCGATCCTGCCCGCGTTCGCCGGGCTGCACTGGAACGGCATGGAATTCGACACGATGAAGGAGGTTTTCACCACGGCGGTGGCCATCTCGATTCTCGGCATGCTGGAGGCGGCCGCGATCACCAAGGGACTCGCCGCACGTAGCGGCCAGAAGATCGAGCCCAACCAGGAACTCGTCGGCATGGGCGCGGCAAACATCGCGTGCAGCCTTTTCGGTGCGGTGCCGGGATCGTCCTCCTTCGCCCGTTCCGCGGTCAATTTTCAGAGCGGAGCCGCCTCACAGCTCTCGTCGATGTTCAGCAGCATGCTCGTGTTGATCGTCCTGCTGTTCGTGACGCCGATCTTCAACTACATCCCGGTCGCGGCGCTCGCGGCGCATCTGATCCGGGTGGGATCGCGGATGCTGAACTGGCACCAGATCCGGATCTGCTGCCGGTCGACCCGTTCCGACGTGGCCGTTTTCTCGATCACGATGATCGCGGCGCTGTTCCTGAAACTCGACACGGCGATCTACATGGGCATCGGTGTGGCCGTAGCGCTCTTTTTGCAGAAAACCAGCACGCCTCTGCTCGAGGAATACACGTTCAACGAGGGTGGGGCTCTCACGGCGCGGCGCGACAATGCCGCCCGGGCGCATCCGTACATCTCGATCATCCATGTCGAGGGTGACCTGTATTTTGGCGCGGCGGACGTCTTCGTGGAACAGATTCGGAACCAGGCGGAGGACCGTTCGATCGAGGTGTTCATCCTGCGGATGAAAAATGCCCGTCACCTCGATGCCTCGACAGCCATGGCGCTGGAGTCGCTGCACGACTATCTCCGGTCCACGGGGCGGCATTTGCTGATCAGTGGCGTCACGGAGGACATCCAGCGCGTGCTGCGCAACAGTGGATTGCTGGCGATCATCGGCGAGGAGAATGTATTTCCCGCCGAAGCGAATCCCACGATCAGCACCAAGCGGGCGCTCGATCGCGCCACGGAACTGCTGCACGCCAAGGAGGCGGATGTCCGCTTGTTCTACGACCGTCCGCAGCCGAAGCCGGCGTCTTGAGGGCCGGGTGGCGGTGAGCCGTAAGCGGTGAGCAGTGAGCAGTAAGCGGTGAGCAGTGAGCAGTAAGCGGTGAGTGTCGAGTCCTGGCTAAAAGTTGACACCCTTGTGTTGATGGTTGTTTGAAGAAAAGTATTTTTGGGATGGGGTGCAGGGGAAGGGGCGTAGCTCCTTCCCCGCC
>DASZXI010000067.1:0-34713 GCA_035545955.1 Candidatus Didemnitutus sp.
TCAGCGCATCCGCCTCACCCACCGCCCCTCCGCCCGCAGTTATCCGAGCGCCTTGCGGCGGGTGCGCTACTTCGATGCGCTCACGGGCAAGAGCTTTGTGTTTCTGACCAATCATCTCGAGCTCGACGCCTTGATGGTCGCTGAGCTGTATCGACGCCGCTGGCACGTCGAGTTGTTCTTCCGCTGGATCAAACAGCACCTGCGCCTGCGCTGGTTCTTCGCCACCACGCCCAACGGAGTCCGGCTCCAGATCTGGTCCGCCCTCTGCGCCCATCTGCTGGTCGCCATCGCCCGGGCACGCCACCGTCTCGAGGCCAGTCTGTATCAAATCCTGCAAATCGTCAGTGTCTGCATCTGGGAGAAAACTCCACTCTCCGAGCTACTTACCAAATCACCTCCAGACGATCGACAAACCGACTTCTGCGACTTGCTCAAAATCAATGACTCATAATCAGACAGGCGTGTGTTGAACGTTGAAAGGCCTGACCTAACCGCCTGTCCGAAGGTCACCGGAGCCCAGGAACCCCGCATCGTTTGGTTCGCCGATCCATCTCTCAAACAAGCGCACGGATCCGATCGGTCCGGGCCCATTCAACACTCAACTTTCAACATTCAACTGAATCGTTCCGACTGAGACCCAGTTGGTATCCGGGCTATCGAGGTGGAGCGCGACGTCCCCGGCGCGCTTTCAGGTAGGCCGCAATTCTCCCGCAACTTGCCAAACCGGCCCGGAGGTCCGGTTCCACCTCTCAACGCCGGCTCACTGTTCACCGCGCCCTGCTCACCGCTTAGAGCCCACTCTCTTTCGCTTACAGGTTACCGCTTAAAACTTATAGCTTACAGCTTAAGCCTTAAAGCTTACCCCTCAGATATGCTTCGAGTCCGCCTCGTCCTTCTTGGCGTAGCCGGTCTCCTGGCGCTGATGATTGACGGCATTCTTCTTCACGTAGGCCTGGTAAACATCATCCGCGGTCATGCCCAGCGTCTGGGCCAGCGAGACCAGAAAATGGAAGAGGTCCACCACCTCGACGCGTGCGTTCTGCTCGTCAAATTTCTGATACTTCGCCCACCACTTCCACGGCACGCTGTCGATCAGTTCGGCCGTCTCCTGCTGCAACGCGCGCGTGTAGTTCAGAATCCATTTCGCCTTCTCCTCGTCGCTCGGCGGCGGCAGCGCCACTCCGATCCGGCGGTTCAAGGCATCCTGCATCCGAAAAATCTCTTCAAATTTGTCCATGTCCGCAGCGTGCCTCCTGCCAAACGGGAAGCAAGCCCGCCCATGGACTGAAGTGCGTCAGCGTTCGGCGCTCAGCATGGAGAGCGGGTGACTTGGCGCACCGACGTCACGAGCGAAGGCGGCCCTCGCCCGCCGGGAACACGCGATACCCTTTCAAGATGCACTTTTCAGGAAAACAACCATCCCGACGAGGTGTGGCGCAATTGAATCCTGACTTCCTGGAGTTCCAGATCAAATCGGCGTTTTTCGGCGGGCAGGTCGCCCGCCCTGCATGGCCCGATTTACCCTCCAGAGACCGTTTTTTTCCAGTTGCGCCAAGACCATGATTTCGCGATGGTTGCGCCTTAACGCCGCTGTCGAGCGCCCATGGCACTCCGGCAGGCGATCCCAACCCGCGTCACCGCCATTGCGGAAGACGCTTCACCACAAATACATAGACATGTCATCCACAGAATCGTCCGGTGCTCCTGCCGAAGGCACCGCGACCACGCAGTCGGGCGCGACCGCCACTGCCCCCACGTTCGGCACCAGCCGCGGCTCGGGCCTGGCCCGCGGCAAGCGTACCAGCAGCACGCCCGCCACACCCGCCGGCGCCAGCGCCGCTGAGTACAAGCCCACCGCGATCGAAATCGTCAATGCCCCCCGGGAATACAAAAACCCGTTCGCACCCGCCGCCTCCGAAACCTCGGAAGCCGCTTCGGTCGCCGTGTTGAATGAACCCGCGCCGGTGTCGCCCGTGTCGACGCCGGTCGCTGCCGAAGCTCCCGCTCCGGTCGAAGCCCCCGTCCCCACCGAAACCGCCGCGCCGGAAACTCCGGACGAGAAGGTGGAACTGAACATCCTCCCCCCGGAACGTCCGAAGGCGGTTGCGCCCCAGACTTGGGAAAGCGAGGGATTCCAAAACCAGCCGAACCGCGAACGCGAGCCGCGTCAGGATCGTCCCCGCCGGGAATTCCGCCGCGACAACGAACGCCGCGACGAAGCTCCGGTTCCGTCCAAGTTCCGCTACGAGCGCGCCAAGGACGGTCCGCTTCCGCCCCGTCCGCCTCCCTCGTCGAGTGCGCCGACGCCGGCCGCTCCGGCCAAGTCGGGCGGATTCGTCGGCTGGCTGAAATCCATTTTCGGCGCCAAGCCGGCCGCGGCTCCCGCCGAGGGCCGCTCCTCCGAACCGCGCCCCGAGGGACGCGACGGTCAGGGTCATCGCCGTCACCGCGGCGGACGCGGCCGCGGACACTTCCACGGTCAGGGCCAGGGCGGCCCCGGCGGGGAAAATCGTCCGCGTCACGAAGGCCAGGGCGATCATCACGAGGGTGGCGGCCAGCGCCGCCGTCGTCGCCGTCATGGACGCGGACACGGTCATGGCGGAGGCCACGGCCACGAACACCGCGACCAGGCGGGTGACCACTCGAACTCGTCAGCCACTTAATCCTTGCCAGCTCGCCTCGCGCGACTCGCATTATCAGGGCGTCCGCAACCGAGGACGCCTTTTTTCTTGCGCAGAGTCCGGCTTGCCGGAGTTCCCTGAGCAACGACGAATGGCCCGGCGATTCGAGGACCTCATTTCCCCAGTTTCCAGCACCCCACCTTTCCGATGGCAGATCTCATCGTCCACGGCGGCAAGCCGCTCTCCGGCACCATCACGCCGTCCGGGAACAAGAACTCCGTGCTGCCGATCCTGTGCGCGACGCTGCTCACCAGCGACAAGGTCACGCTGCGCAACGTTCCCAACATCACCGACGTCGAAAAACTGGTCGGGTTCTTCATCGATCAGGGCTCGCGGATTGTCTGGGACCGCGGCGGTGGCCGGATGGAGATCGATCATTCGGGTTTCGATGCGGCCCACCTGGACGGTGAACTGCCGTCGGGCATGCGTTCATCCGTTCTGCTTTTTGCGCCGCTCCTGCAGCGGATGAAAAAACTCGCGATCCCGAGCAACGCCAAGGGCTGCTCGCTCGGTATCCGCGAACTTGATCCTCACATCGAGATTCTCGAGCGCCTCGGCGTCGCGGTCACGCATGGTGCACGTCTCGTCATGCGCCTGAAGAAAGGCTTCCGGGGCGCACGTCACTGGCCGGACTACATGTCCGTCACCGCAACCGAGAATTTCGTCATGGCGGCGGTCCTCGCGGACGGCGAATCCGTCCTCGTCAATGCCGCCAGCGAACCGCACGTGCAGGATCTGTGCGAGGTCCTCGCGGCGATGGGCGCCGACATCGACGGCATCGGCACGAGCCGCCTGACGGTCCGCGGCGTGCGCAAGCTGCGCGGCGGCTCGTTCACGATCAACACCGACCACCACGAGGTCGTCACGTTTCTCGCCCTGGGCGCCATCACCGGCGGCGAAGTGCGGGTGAAGAATTCGGTTCCGCAGCATTTCGACCTGATCAATCGCTCGTTCGCCAAACTCGGCGTGAAGATCGAATACGAGGGCGATACCGCGATCGTGCGGCGCCGCCAAAAACTCACCGTCGAGGAGCCGTTCACGACCAATCTCCTGCCGAAGATCGAGGCGGCGCCGTGGCCGTATTTTCCGGTCGATCTTCTGCCCTGCATGATCGCACTCTCAGTCCGCGCGAAGGGCGCCGTGATGTTCTGGAACAAGGTCTACGAAGGCGGCTTCACCTGGATGTCCGAGCTGTCGAAATTCGGCGCTCATGTGGTCGTCAGCGACCCGCACCGCATCACCGTTTTCGGTGCCAAGCCGCTCCGACCCGCCACCGCCGAGGCACCCTACATCATCCGGGCCGCCGTCGCCCTTTACATGGTCGCCGCGAGCATCCCCGGCCGCTCGGTGGTGAAAAATGCCGACACGATCAAGCGCGCGCACCCCAATTTCGTCGAGAACCTCCGCAGCATCGGGGCCGAGGTTGAATGGAAGTGAGGGGATTTTCGATTTTGGATTCTCGAATTTCGATTTCGGAATCTCGAACCGCGTGACCAGCATCTTCTGCCTCCTTTCATATCTGGAATTTCGATCAACGCCTCCCCCAGAAATGGATAATTTGATTTCCGAGTGTCTGGATCCGTGCCCATCCGTGAAATCCGTGGCCAAACTCTGAATTTCTTCCGTGCCGAAATCCAAAATCGATAATCCAAAATCGAAAATCCCTCCCACGGGCACGGGGTTCATCGCCACGACGCTCGCTTCGCCGGCGACCGCGGCGGAGACGGCTCTGCGTCCGCTCTCGTTCGATGACTTTGCCGGCCAGCCCAAGACGGTCGAGCGCCTCAAGGTGATGGTCGGCGCCGCGAAGCGACGCGGCGAAGCCCTCAACCACGTCCTCCTTTCCGGTCCGCCGGGTCTCGGCAAGACCACCCTCGCCTTCATCCTCGGTCACGAACTGGGCCGCAACGTACGCGTCACCTCCGGCCCGGCGATTGAAAAACCCGGCGACCTGGCCGGCCTGCTCACCAATCTCGAGGAAGGCGACATCCTGTTCATCGACGAGATCCATCGCATTCCGAAGGCCGTCGAGGAGTACCTCTACAGCGCGATGGAGGACTTCTGCCTCGACATCATGATCGACCAGGGACCCAACGCGCGCAGCGTGCGCCTCCCGATCAAGCGCTTCACGCTCGTCGGTGCCACGACCCGTGCCGGCCTGCTGACGGCCCCGCTGCGCAGCCGCTTCACGCTCAACACCCGACTCGACTACTACGATCGCGCGACGCTGCTCAGCATCGTGGAGCGCACCTGCGGCCTGCTCAAGGTGGCGATCGACCGCGCCGGCGCCGAGGAAATCGCCCGCCGGGCCCGCGGCACGCCGCGCATCGCCAACAATCTCGTCAATTTCGTCCGCGACTACGCCTCCGAAAAAGCGCGCGGCGCCATCACCCAGCCCGTGGCCGCGGCCGCGCTGGAGCTGCTCGAGATCGACGCGCTCGGACTCGACGAGATGGACAAGCGCGTGTTGCGCCTCATGGCCGAGAATTATCAGGGCGGACCGGTCGGTCTCGGGACGATCGCCATCGCGGTCGGCGAGGAGGAGGACACGCTCGAGGAAGTCCATGAGCCGTTCCTGATCCAGGAAGGCTACGTGGCCCGCACCCCGCAGGGCCGGGTGCTCACACCCCGCGGCTATCAGGCCGTCGGCCTGAAACCCTCGGGCGGCCGTCAGGATCAGCTTCTGTGAGTATCAGCCACTGGGAGATTTCCTGGAGCGACTTAAGTAATTGTGTCGCCCGAGTGCGGTAGGGCGGGACCGTTTGCCGCTCAGAACCAGGGTGAATCGGAAAACCGGGCCCACCGAAAATTTACGGCGCGCCCAGCGGTCGCGCCCTACCCCCAAGACAGATTTCATCGGTATCATCTCTACTTGATATGCTCTAGCGTTCCGGTTCCATGCCGATCGCCCGCTGACAGCGCGTGATCACCTTCCCGACCTGGGGCTCGAGGCGCGCGAGCAAAAGGAATCCGGCGATCGCCGCGACTTGGACGAGGACAACTCCCGCCTCGAGACCGCAAAGCGCCAGGGTGTTGGCGATCGAATCGTTCCCGACCTGGTCACGGATGCGGGCGGTGTTGATCACCCATTGCCAGGCCTGAATGGCCTGGGCGCCGCCGAAGATGTCAGCCACAATGCCGACCAACATCGCCGCCAGCGCCGCCTTGATCCAAAGCGCACCCCGGCAGGCCGCCAGAATGCGGTCAATCACCGGATTGCCCAAACGCGACGCGACCACGGCACCAGTGGCGAACGCTGCGGCGATGGCGAAGACGCTCCCGGCAATTACCACCATCGGCACAAGGTTGCGGGTGCAGGTCAGGAGACCCAGCCCGGCGCTCGGCGCCGCCACCAGGAGAATGAGTCCGGCCCAGCGAACGAAGTCGTTCAGGGTGCGCGGATCGGAAAGAGTGAGGGAAGTTTTCATGGTGTATGATCGATTGGTTCCGACCGGGACCGGCCCAGACTTTTCGAGAGCCCGGACCAGTCCCGGCATGGAACACCACTTCTACTCCACCGCCGCGGCATTTGGAGTGCCGGGCAATTCCACCGCGTACCAGTTCAGCCGGCGCGTGCAGTACATCGCGATGGCGAGACCGGCGAAGAGCGCGAACGTCCCGGCCACCAGCGCGTAGTCCTGCGACTGCAGCACGAAATAGAGGTAGCCGTAATTCGACGCGAGGCCCGCCGCCACGATCAGCGTGCGCGCACCTGTCTTCAGGAAACTCCACGAGTAGAGCGAAATCATCGCGGTGCACGCCACCGCGGAGACGCCGTAGGCCCAGGCGATGGACCAAAACTCCGTGAGCGCCAGAAACCCGAGGAAGAACAGGCAGAGCGCCGCCCCGACCATCGCGTATTGGAGCGGATGAATGCGGACGGAGGCGGTCATTTCAAAGAGGAAAAAGGCATTGAAAATCAGAACGAAGAAGAGCGTCGCGTACTTTTCCGCCCGCTCGACCATGCCGTAGCCGTCGACCGGACGCGCGAAGCGCACCCCGATCGCGGCATCGTTCACCTGCGCCATCACGTCATCCGTGTGGGTAACACGATTGGCCCATGATTTGGGGAAACTGTGGCTGAATTCCACGGACTCCCACGTGGCGTCGAAACCATTCGGTCCCACTGTTCGCGTGACCGGCAGGGTCGATCCAATGAAAGAAGGGTCAGCCCAGGGCGACTGCAGCCGGATGCGCGTCGCCTTGCCCACCGGCGCCACGTGAATCGCATCGCTGCCCTGGCAGACCAGCTCGAAGGAAACATCGAGCGCACCGGCGCCCGCCAGCGGCACCGCGGCGGCGAGGGGGTGAAATTTCTCCGCGGTCAGTCCCGTGGATTCAAACGGCACGCTGCCGTCCGCGCCAAAGTGAAGCGGGCCGAGCGATCGGATGCCCCGCAGTTCGGCGACGCCGACCACCACGCGCGCGTGGGCCCAGTCGATCTGGTCGGCTTCGATTCGCGCCGCCGCGAAATCGGCCTGGAAATGCGCCGTGGTCTTGAATCGCCCGGTATAGACCACGGCCCCATAAATTCCGCGATAACGGGTCTCGGGATCGACGGTCCCGTCCACCGACAGATTTTCCGGCAGGAAATAGGCCGTCGCCGGACACAGATCGGTCTCCTCGACATTCACCCGCTGGCCGTTCACGACCCGCTCATGGATCGCACGGGCCTTGTGAAAGTACGGCACCGCAAGAATGGGTCCGACCAAAGTCTCGGGGCCGCCCCACGAGCTCGTGATCTCGCCGGTGGCCTGGGACTGGTAGGAACGCCGGTCCTTCACGATGCCGTGGGTCAGGCCCACGGGAATTTGCAGGAGGATGAGCAGCACGCCGATGCAGACCAGCTTGAGGATGACCGACGGACGTCGCGGCGAAGAAGCCGGAGGCGCCGGGACGGACGGAGGAATGACGGGAGGAGTGGAGTTCATGCCACCATCCTGCCCGGCATGCGTGAAACCTTGATGAAGCGACGATGAAATCCCTAAGAAAACGGCGGTAAGCAGAGGCCGGCGGGACGCCGTCACCTGCCTTTTCCTATCTATCCCGTTAATGGCCCGACAATTCCGGTAGGGGCGGATGTCCCCATCCGCCCTCAAGCAATTGACCCATTTGGCCGCGAAACGAGAGGCAGGAGCCTGCTTGCAGGCGATTTCGGTAGCGCGGCCGGCGGTCGCGCTTTCCATAAAAACCGGCCCGGAGGTCCGGTTCCACCTACATTCTGATCGCCTGCAAGCAGGCTCCTACATCGTCCCACGCCGCGGCAACCAGAACCCCGCCCGCGTCCCGCCCGTCGCCCGATTCTCCAGGAAGGCATCCCCGCCATGGAGGTGGGCTATCTCCCGCACCAACGCGAGACCGATGCCGGTGCTTTTCCGGCCCGTGTCGGGCCGCGGCAGCGAATAAAACCGTTCGAAGACGCGCGTCAGCGCATACGCCGGCACCCCCGGTCCGCTGTCCTCGACCGCCCATTCGATTCGGTTCTCGCGTCGGTCGGCGCGAAGAACGATTTCCCCACCGGCCGGCGAAAAATCGATCGCATTCTGAACGAGATTGATCAGCGCCTGGCGCAGAAGAAAACGCTCCCCGGAAATTTCAAGGCCCGCCGGCACTTCCAGCCGGACGCGAACCGAGCGGGCGGCCGCGGCGGATTGCGTCGCATCGCGCACGTCATTTGCGAGCGCGACCATCGCCATCGACTCCGTTCGGGCCAGCGATTTTCGCGCCTCGAGCGAACTCAACTCCAGCAGGCGCTCGACAATGGCCTGGATCCGGTCGATTTCGCCGCGGATGTTGTTCAGGAATCGCCGGCGCTGTTCGAGATCCATGTCCTCGCCCAGCAATTCCGCGGCACCGCGGATGGCCGCGAGCGGCGCCTTGACCTCGTGGGCCAGCGCCTGGGTGTAGCGTTCGGCATGCTTGCGCCCCGCCAGCGCATCCCGCATTTCCTCGAACGCCGTCCCCAGATCCTGCAGGGTGCGACCCGGCAGGGCGGGCAACGCGGCCGGACGATCGTCGCGGATGTCCCGCGCATATTTCGTCAGCCGCTCGATCGGCGCGATCACCCAGTTGGCCATCAGGAGCAGAAGCGCGAGCAGCGCCAATCCGCCGACCAGTGCTCCATAGAGAATGCGTCGCTGGGCCACAGCGACAAGCTGGTTGATTTCAGTCGCGGGTTTGCCGACGGAAAGCACTCCGGCCACCCGGCCATTCTGAAAAATGGGCGCGGCCACGTAGATCGTCTGCGTGTCGTCGTTGCCCGGAATGATCCGCGAGGAACGCGCGCCATACTTTCCCGCGAGCGTGCGGGCAACGTCATTCCAGCGCGAGTAGTCCTTTCCGACCGCCTCGCCCGTCGAATCGTAGATCACCATACCCTTCGCATCCGTCACGTACACGCGCATGTCGACGGCGGTCTTGTGCAGGGAATAGATCTGCGCATCGAAGCGGCGTCGCCGCGCCGCGCCCAGGGCCCGTTCGAGCGCACCGGCGTCGAGCGGATCCGAGCCGAGCTGGGTTTCGAGGACCGAGGCGAGGAGCACGGACGTGTCGACGAGCGTCTCCTCCATCGACTCCACATAACGCGGGCGCACCTGCTCGAGCGCTTTGCGGGTGAGAAAATAGCCGCCGCCGCAAAAGACGACGAGAAGCGCGAGGAGCAGCCGCAGCCGCAGGCTCATGCGTCCTCCCGCAACGAATAGCCCAGCCCGCGATGCGTGACAATCGGGTCGGACCCGGGCACGGCGGCCTCGATCTTGGCCCGCAAGGTCTTCACATGCGCGTCGACCGTGCGGTCGAGCGCCGCCCCGGGATCGTCCCACGCCGCCGCCATCAGCTGGTCCCGTGAAAATACCCGCCCCGGCTGCGCCAGCAAGGCGGCGAGCAAGCGGTACTCGTTGCGCGTCAACTCCAGCGCCTGGCCGCGATATTCGATCCGGCATCGCGCGACATCGTGGTTCCAGCTTCCGGAAGACTTGCCTGGCGAAGCCACGGTCGCGGCCGAACGCCGCAACACCGCGCGCACACGGGCGGTGAGTTCGCGCGGGCTGAAGGGCTTGGCCAGATAGTCATCGGCACCAAGTTCAAGACCGACCACGCGATCGATCTCGCCGCTGCGAGCCGTGAGAAAAATTACCGGTACGGGACGCCGGCGCTGGATTTCGCGACAGACATCGTATCCGCTTTGGTCCGGCAGTCCGACATCGAGAATGACGAGCGCAACCGGTTGCGCGTCCACGGTTGCAAGAGCATCGGCTCCCGTGGTTTTCCAGACAGGATCGAATCCCTCGGTCCGCAACGCGTAAACGATCGTCTCGGCGATCGGCGGCTCATCCTCGACGACGAGGATCGTGGGGCGCGGAGATGGCATCGACACGTCTTGTGCCGCATGCCGCCCGCAATTTCAAGGCAGCGGAATGGGGAACAGGCCGCTTAAACGGACCAGGCAATCTTGTTGCCGCAAAAGAACGCAAAGTTGCCGACCGATAACTCTCGATCAAATTTGGCCAAGAGTGCCGGTGGCAAAGGACAGGATCGCCCGTTTCCAGGCCGGAAAATCAGGGCGCCTTTGCGCCCTTTGCACTGCTGTATTGGCAAATCGCGCACTCTCGCGAGGATTTTGTGTTGTCGTCCCGCCGCGAATGGAGGCCGGCGGGACGCCGTCCCCTACCTGGCGGGCATCCGCGGTCGGAACGATCGCATGTCTTCGGTAGGGGGGATGTCTCCATCCGCCCGCTGGAGCCTCCCGTCGCGATCCCGCCACTTTGGTTGCGGCTCCGCCGCGCTGCGTCCTCTTGCGGCTAAATTTTTTCTGAAACGGCGATAACCGGCCCAGGCCGCCTGGAGGTTGGAGGCCGGCGGGACGCCGTCCCCTACCGGGCGGGCATCCGCGGCCGTCTGGCGAAAGATCACTCGACTCTCGGCCGGAACGACTCAGTCGAGACGTCGAAACAGGAGTCAAAAAGTGGTACCGAACGGTGCGTCACATCCGATGAACTGAGCATGTGCCGTTTCATTTGGGGATTTGGTCTCTCAACCCTCAACATTCAACCTTCAACCGCTTGAGCCCCGCTCACGCCGCAATCCGCCGCGGCATCAAGGGGCGCATCGGCAGGGCCGTCGGCAATGCCGGCCGGGCAATTTTCGAGTGCAGCGGGACCCTCTCGACCGGCGGCTGCCAGGCCAGTTGACGCCGGATCAAGGCTCCGAGGCGCTCGCAGGCGAGGTAGACGCCTCCGGTGAGGCCATTCACCCAACCCATGAACTCAACCCAGATCGTACTCGTACCGCCCGGCATCGAGCCGGCGGGAAAATAATGGGGCGCCACGAAGGGGAGCATGGCCATCGCGAATCCGCAGATCACGAAGCCCATTGCATTGAGTGTGTTCATGTGTCGGTCCGACAACCGTCGACGGCGGTTTGTGCCGAAGGTCCGAAAAAATCCTGAAAAATCTTTCACGCCGCACCGCGGCAGGCATTTAGCGACCTTTGCGGGTTTTCCTCCGGCATTTTGCCCGGGTCCGCGGTGACACCCGCTGACGCCCGCTCTCGCCGCGCACCTCACCGACGACTGCCCGATCGCAAATCGCGTCGATCCGCGATCAAACGTCGCCGAGCTGCGGACGCAAAACGATGTCTTCAACCACCGTCCGGCGGCCCAGGCGCGCAATGCCAACGATTGCATCGGCCACATCCTCCGCCGGCATCATCCGGCGTGGCGAAATGCCCGATCCGCGCCAGGAAGGTGTCCAGGTGGCTCCGGGATGGACGCAGCATACGCGGATGCCGTGCGGCTTCAGCTCCGCGCGCATCACCGCCGAGAGCCCGGTCAGTCCATGCTTCGCGGCGCAGTAGGCGGCTCCATTCGGATAGGCCTGCTTGCCGGCAATGGAGCTGATGTTGATCACGTCGCCCGAACGCCGTTTCACCATCGCCGGGAGAAAGGCCTGCGAAACCAGAAACGCGCTGCGCAGGTTGGCCGCCAGCTGTCCGTCAAAATCGGCCGCGGTCGTTTCAAGCAACGGACGCCCGAGGAAACGGCCGGCGTTGTTGACCAGGATCGTTGGCGCTCCCCAGCGCTTCATCACCGCCGCCGCCATCGCCGCAACCGCCGACTCGTCGGTCACATCGCAGACAAATGCGGCCGCCGTCACCCTTCCCTTCTTGGAACAGGACTCGGCCACGCGCTCGAGATTGCCCTTGGACCGTGCGACCAACGCGAGACGAGCCCCGGGAAAACTTGTCGCGAATGCCCGGGCGATCGCCGCCCCCAACCCCTGCGAGGCCCCCGTGACGACAATGGTCGGGCTTTTCATGAGATTTTGCCCACGGAACACACGGAATACACCGAAAGGAATTCGTTCATTCCGTGTCGTCGGTGTGTTCCGTGGGCAGCAAGGTCAGCAGAGCAGCGAACCGAAATCCATGAAATCCGCCGTGAACCCACCCTTCACGCCCTTGCAGATCACGCTCACCGCATCGTGCGAATGCAGGGACTCGAGATGCGAGCAGGCGATGCGGAAATCGCCGATGCGCTTGTCGGCGTCGAAAACCTTGTACAGCAGCCGGGCCGCGTCCTCGACGAACTTCAGGTACGCGCCGTTGAGTTCGGCGAACGCCTGCTCGTCCTCGCGTTTCACCATCACCTGCGTCTCGGTCTGCAAGGCCTCGAGACAGAGCGCGTGGATGTCCTCGATCCAGATTTTCTTCCCTTCCGCCTCCTCGAGCGTGATGCGCGCCTTGCTGCGCTGCGAGTGCGGCACCGTGTATGCTCCGCGCACCTCGCGGGCGTGTTCGGACAATTCGGCCGAGCAGGGGCAGGCCGAGGAATAGACAAAATCGAAATGGATGTAGCGCCGGTAACGCCCGTCGCGCGTCATGACCCCCTCGAACGCGACCTGATAGAACTGATAGCCCTCCAGGCCGCTGCGCAGGCTCGGACGAAGCATCGGATAGGAAAAGGCGATGCGGAGACGGGCGTCCTTGCTGTGCACCTTGCGCAGATAGCTCTTCAGGATTTTCCCCATCCACTCGCCGGTGGTGACGCCGTCCTTGTGCTCGTAGAACGTGCGCATGATCCGGCTCATGTTGATGCCCTTGAGCTCGGCCTCGAGTGACACGGTGCCGGTCACGCTCGTCTCGAGCGTGAGAATCCGTCCGCGCTTCGTGCGATACTTGAGCGGCAGCTTGAAATTATGGATGCCGACCTGCTGGATCGGCACGTGCGCGCCCTGGATGGCCTCGTGCGCGACGTCCATCATGTCCGGCATGGACGCGACGTAACCGGGCGTGGCCTTGAATTTCCGGTCGTAGCCGCGCTTGATCTTCGGCGCCTGGCCACAACTCGAACGGTGAAGATACATCGGTTTCATCGGCGAAGGGACGCGGCGTTTCCGGCGGGTCCAAAATAGTCCACGAAGTTGCGCGGAGTCTCGTACAACCGCACCGCGTGCAACCGGCCGGCCGGAAGGCGCGGTTCGATTTCGCGCCAGAAGGCGATGGCGAGATTCTCCGTGGAAAGAATGACGCCGCGCAGGAAATCCACCTCGGCGAGATCGCGATGATCACAGCGATCGGCCACCGCCTCGTTCATGATGCGCTTGAGGTCGCCGAGATCGACCACGTAGCCCGTGGTCGGATCGGGCTGCCCGGCGACCGTGATTTCCAGGACGTAGTTGTGTCCGTGGATCTCCGAGCATGGTCCGTATTGCCGGGCGTTCCAAGCGCGGCTGCGCGCCGGATTGGCCAGCCGGTGGGCGGAATTGAAATGCACCTGGCGGGTGACAAACACCTCGCCCGCCGCCTCATGGGTGCGCGGTTCACGGCGGGCTCGACTGGCCTTTTTCGGCATGGAGGGCCAAGCGAACCCGTTTTCCCCCGGGCGTCAACCTCGCGCCGGGTAACGATCCGGTCAGGCAACGGCCTGACTTTTTATCCAACTCCGCACCAGAGTTTCGCGATTCGAAGCCAGTACAGGACCAGCAACTCTGTCCGCCGCTCCACCAACGTGCGCCGCCGCCCCAGCGCATCGCGCTTCTCCCCGGTCTGCACCAGCGAGGGCTCTGCACTTGTTGCCCGCTCCGTCGTGCCTGTCATATCCGTCATCATGACGACACTCTACCGAAGGTGATGCCGGTGCGGGTGCTCCAGGAAGCCGATGGGAGCGTGCGGGTGGTGCCGCGGTAGAGACCTCTCAAGGGTCGTGCGGCGTCTCCAAAAACGTGAGTCCTCTAAGCAAATTCTGCTTGGGATCCCATTCGAGGTTTCGATCCAGCGATTCAAGATTCACGTAATACGTGAAAAGAATGTAGCAGGTCTTGGTGTCACGCGGATCGATGGCAATGTCCCCGGTGATTTTGCCGAAGTTTGCGGCCGTGAGGCGGCCGTTTTGCTCGATCGAGCGAACTCGGAAAAAATAGCCTGACTCCCGATCATGGGTGGTATCGAACGACATTTCGCGATCGACGTGAGTGTGCAGGTCGAGGCTTCGATAGTGAATGGAATGGGACGGCAGGTAACCGATTTCAGGTGCCTCACGCTCCCAGGAAAACGCCGAATTGTGGGCATAAGCTGGAGCATGCATTCGAATCAATCCATCGAGCGGCTGAGAAAACGTCACCTTTGCATTCACTTCAAAATTCGACCAGTCCTTGTAGTCTCGCTGGATGACAAAAATCAGGTCGGAGTGCATTCCGTGGCCGTAGGGAATAACCCAGTCGCCTTTCTCCAGATCGTAACCGCAGGGCTGGTTCAGGGCGGGGACCTCCGTTTGCACGCGTTTGGCCGCCAGCGCCACCGGCTTCCCGACCGCGCGAAGGACCACCTCGACCACGGTGTCCCTCGGTTCCCATTGGCCGGAGGAGGAAGCCTTGAAAATCGTCCAGCCCAAGCCCGCTAGATAATAGCCCGGTTTGGCCACCGATCCGCCCAGCCTCATATCGCTGTAGCCTTCGCCCGAAAATCTCCCCTCACTGTCAGTCTTTCCCGTTATCCAAGCATTGTCGTCGGAGAATCTTTGCCGGAAGAATATCTTGACCTCGGCATCGGGCACCGCCCGGCCCTGTTCGTCGGTGACATGCACCGCCAATCTGGCCCGTGGCCAACCAAGACTCTCAGCGCTGGCCGTCAGGGAGAGGATCAAAAGCACGCCAATGAGAAATTTACCGCACGTCTTCATTGCTTGGAAATCGCGCTGATCTGATCGAATACATGACCTTCACAGATATAGGCAACCTCGCGCAGGTCGCCGTGACGCACTTGGGAGTCCGTCACATTTTTCCGCGCGGGCGCGATCGAACGGGGTCAGCCTGGTTTGTGGTGTCTGAGAGGAATGGCAATGGAAGGAGGGATACCTTTCGTGTTGTTGCAGCAATCATGTCCGAGGAGTTGGTGCCCGCCAAGCAACGAATTCGGATTTGCCGTGCGCCGCTCGCCAGAAGGCGTTTCCGCCAGGAGAATTCGCACAGTTAGATGCGCCATGGCGCCGAAAGCCACTGGCTCCGCCTCGGTGCCTACCACAAACCTCAAAGCCTTACCCCGTCTGATCGGCCCCCCCGGGCGTCAACCTCGCGCTGGGTAACGATCCGGTCAGGCAACGGCAGGTGAAAAAGTCCGCGACCAATATCCAGCGGAGCGATACCATTCCCGCTCGGTCGTCGCTGACATTCTGAACGCTTGCGACATCGCCGCTGCCCGACCCTACTGTGGCCCATCGATGGCCGCCCCGCCGCCCTCTTCCGGATGGATTGCCGAACTTTGGCCGCGTTTTTGCGCGCAGTGGGCCTGGAAACTGACGGGCACCACGCTGGGCATGACAGCGTTCTTCGTGATTTATTTTTATCTGCTGCGTCACCCCGCGCGTCCGCCCTTCGTGCTGCCATTGATTGCGCTCGACCGCTGGGTGCCATTTTCCCCGCTCAGTCTCGTGCTCTATCTGTCGCTCTGGATCTATGTTTCCGCCGGTCCGGCGCTGCTCCTGGGCGGTCGCGAACTCCTATCGTATGGTCTCGGCGCGGCGGTCCTCGCGGTCATCGGGCTGGGCACGTTCTATTTCTGGCCAACGATCATTCCTCCGTCCGAGGTCGACTGGTCCGTGCATCCGCACTTTGCGTTCCTCAAAACGCTCGATGCCGCCGGCAACGCCTGTCCTTCCCTGCATGTGGCGTTTGCCGTTTTCACCGGGGCGTGGCTGGAACGCATATTGCGGCACCTTGGTGCCGGTGCCGGGCCGCGACTGTTCAATGCCGCGTGGTGCGTCGGCATCGTCTATTCCACGATTTCCACCCGCCAGCACGTGGCCCTCGATGCGCTAGCGGGAGCCGCGCTCGGACTCGCGGTGGTCGCCGTGCATTTTCGTTTCACCGACGAACCGGCAAGTCTCTCATCCTGAATCCTGCCACCCCCGCCTGCATGGAACCCGAAGCCCCCACCCTCGCACCGTCGCCCTTGTCGTCCGACTTTGTCGAACTTCGCACCCGGGTCGGAAAGTTCGAGAAGTCCGTCGCGTACTGCCTGTGCCTCGTGCCCTGCCTTTTTTCCGCGCAATGTCTCTGCGTCGCCGGGATGGCACCAACGTATCAAGTGATGTTTGTCGATTTTGGCGCCAAACTTCCCACTCCGACGGTCTTCGTCACGGACACCTGGTGGGTCTGGGCAATTTTGGGTGTGGTGGCACCCATCTCGACAATCGTCGTCGCCCTGCGCGCCCGGGCCTTTCGATCGGTCATCTTTTCGACGGTTACCGGCCTCGTGATGTTTGGCGTAGCCCAGGCGATCACGGTCTCCCTTTTTCTTCCGATCATTCAGCTCGGAAGTGTGGCCGGCGGCGTCAAATGAAGCCGCGTTATTCCTGTCGCGTGGTAGGGCGGGACCGCTGGGCCCGCCGAGAACTTACGGCGGGCCCAGTTTCGCGATTCACCCGAAAGCCGGTGCGAGAAGCGGTCCCGCCCTACCAGCAAGGCTCCCCTAGACCAATTGGTCCGCTCCGGGGATCACACACGTGTAGCCCGCGGCGCGCAGGCGCTCGAGCACGAGGCGGAGTGCGTGGACGCGCACGGCCGGATGAACCCGCGGACCCTCGTGCAGCAGCAGGATTGATCCCGGAGCGAGGCCGCGCAGGACGCGATCGGCGACGCCTTCCGCCGTGAAAATCTTTCGTTCCAGCCCGCGGGAGCTCCAGCCAATACATTCGAGGCGTCTCGCTGGCAGGGCATGACCGAGCCAGATGTTGCGCAGCCCCGCCGGCGGACGGAATCGCTTCGCGTTCACTCCCGCGGCGCGCAACTGGGCGGCGCAATCGTCGAGCTCGCGGTTCACCCGCGGAGGCAGCACGCACCAAAAAATGCCGAGCGGATGCGTGTGGGTGTGATTGCCAATCTCGTGACCGGCCTCGACGACGGCACGCGTCAGGTCGGGCCGCGCCGCCACGTTTCGGCCAATATGAAAAAAAGTCGCGCGGGCCGAATGCTCCCTGAGCGCCGCGAGAATTCCCGGCGTGTCCTCCGGATCAGGACCATCATCGATCGTCAGCCAGACCTCGCGCCGGGGCGTCCGGAAATGACGATGCATGGTCACGATGCCGTTCGACCACGGGGCGAGCTGGTGATACGCCAGCAGGAAATCCGGGATCAGCCAGGCCGCCGCCGCCGACCACGGCGCAGATCGGAAGAGCGCGATCGCGACAATTTTGCCGGCCAGGTTGAGGCAAAGGAGAAGCCACACCCCGGGAAGCCTAACGGCGATTGCGGCGCCGGCTCAAGTGCGCGATGAGCGCCGCCTGAAAATCGCCCGTTGCTCGATCGAAATGGAGGGCGGGTGACCTGGCCCGCCAGAAACATTCGTTCGCAGTCTGGCGCAGTCACTCCACGGCCACGGAAGTCCGGTCTCTCAACCCTCAACACTCAACCTTCAACCGGTTCGTCCGGATTAATACTTCCACCCGTACCCCAAGGTGAAACCGAGCGCATCGATGCCCGGATTCGGCCAGGTCATCTCGCCGTTGGACATGTGTTGATACATGATGCCGGCAAAGACATGCGCGTGCTTCGAAGTGATGTGCTCGATTCCGCCGCGGATAAACCAGTTCAGCGTGAAATCCTGTCCCTGCGCTCCCTTGGTGCCGGAGCCGTTTTTCACGCCCTTCGAGTCGAGCACGCCGAAGCCGCCGCCTGAGCCGAAGTACAGCGACCATTTTCCCGTGCGATCCCACCACTCGAGCGAAGGCGACCCCGCAAAGCCCGCGTAGTGGTGCTCGGGCCCGTGCTCGATCCAGGTGCCGATCAGGGTGAGCCGGTGCCGGAGCACGAGGTGCGATCCGTCCGCGAAGTCGTATTCCCAGAATTTCCGCGAACGCCACGACAGCATCGTCGGTACGAGCCGGTAAGGGATCGGCGTTCCCGTGCCGATTTCCCACAAAAGGCCGGATTCGATGTTCCAGGCCTGGCGCGTCCACGGCTGGTCGACGGCGACGCCGAGCTTCGAATCCGTGACGTCAGCGGCGGAAGGCGGCTTCGCCTCGTTGGTCACGTTCGTTGGGGATTCCGACGATTCACTCGCTCTCAATTCCGCGACCCTCCCAAGCAGGGCGATCAAAAGCACACTTCCGGCGGCCATGCTTCTCAGGGCAGAGAAGGTGAAGCCGGCGTTCGGGCGGAAAATCAATTCGAGCATTAAACGTTGAGGCAACCGTGTTTCCAAACGACGTCAATGCCCGCGAATCGACTTTCGTCGCCCCGATTCTGCTTGCTAGCAAAAACCCGCGTGCGATTTTCGAAACATGCTTTTTCGCCCCGCCCTTCGCCGGACCTGCCTGTCCGCCGTCCTGATCGTAAGCGCCGCCTTTACGTGTTTGGCCCGCGCCGACGACTCGAGCGTCAGCACGCAGTATCAGACCGTGACGGTGCCCGACGGCAAGTTCTCGACCAAGGAGGTCCATGACATCGTCGTGGCGGCCGCGACAGAACGCGGCTACGAAATCAAGGTGGACAGCGCGGAAAAGGTCGTGGCCTACCTCAACAAGCACGGACACGAAGCCTCCATCACTCTTGTTATTTCCGACAAGGCCGTCGAGTTCTGGTGGGAAGGTTACAAGACCGACGGCAAGGGAAACCGACTGAAACCCGAGAAGCCGACCAACTGGGCGAGCAATCTCGTGGGCGACGTCACCAAGGGTCTGAAAAAAGCGGACGGCAAGTAAGCCGCCCGTTTTCGTTTTGCGCATGCGCAGCGGGTCCGCACCGGTCGACTCCAATCTGGCTCCCTGCCGGGTCCGGTTCGGCCACACTCGCGCCTCGACCGGCGCTACGGACAGCCATGCCGGGGCGCTGCACGTCGCGCTGCCCGTCCTGGCCGGCGACGCCGACGAGTTGATCCTGGCGGCCGCCGAGGCGCCCCGGATCAGCGGAGATTTTGTCCTGCACGAAGGCGACGGCCTGCTGGCCGGTTTCGCCGTGGCACCGACGGGACTCGAACTCGAATCTGCGGCGGCGCGATTGTACGACGCGTTGTTTGCGGCGACGGACGGGCTCCATCTTTTCCGGATCTGGAACTATGTGCCGCGCATCAATGCGGTCGAGGGCGCGCTGGAAAATTACCGGCTGTTTTGTCGTGGGCGCTCGCTCGCGTTCGAGCGCCATTTCGGAGCCGAATTCCGCAAGATCCTTCCGGCGGCGTCCGCCGTGGGAGCCGTCGATGGCCCGCTCGCGCTCGGATTTCTCGCCGGCGACGCCGTGCCCCATCATTTCGAGAACCCGCGCCAGGTTCCCGCCTTCGAGTATCCGCCGCAATATGGTCCGCGTCCGCCCAGCTTCGCGCGCGCCACCGCGGTGCGCATCGAAGGCGAGCGACGGATCTTTGTTTCCGGCACAGCCGCCATCACCGGTCACGCCACGATGGCCATGGGCGACGTCAATCGCCAGGTCGCCTGCACGGTTGAAAATCTCGCTCTGATCGCGGAAGCGGCCGGCGCGGGCCGGCAGGTCGGCCGCAAGGACGGCTGGGCGCGGCGCTTCAAGGCCTACATTCGCCATGGCTCGGATCAGGCCGCAGTCGCCAGCCATCTCGAGCGCCTGCTGCTGACCGCCGACGATTCCGTGCAATATCTGCAGGCGGACCTGTGCCGCTCCGATCTTCTTGTCGAGATCGAGGCGATTCTCAGCCGGCCCGAGTAGGTTTGCTTTCCCCGAAAACGAGCGCCTGGAGCGCCTGCGAGTCGATCTTTCCGCGCCCGGTGTGCGGCAGCGACGCGAGCACGACAATCCGCTTGGGAATTTTCCAGGCCGCGAGCCGGGTCTGCAGTTCGGTCCGGACCTCCGCCACGGTCTGAGTGGACACCACTGCTGCCCCGAGCTGGACCTCCGGCGTCTCGCGCACGCCGATCCAGACGTCGCGCACGCCTTCAACCTGGCGGAATATCGATTCGATCTCGGCCAGGGTGACGCGTCGTCCGCTGATTTTCACGGTGGAGCCCCGGCGCCCCAAGAGTGTCACATTTCCGCGACCGTCGACCCGGGCGCGATCCGGCATCAACCACAAGCCCAGTTTTCCCCGGCGCCGGGGATTCCCCGCGGTGAGCACGGCCGCGCTGCTGACTCCGAGACGTCCGCCCCGACCCACGGTGAGTCGAACGCCCTTCATCGCCCGCCCCACTCCGCCGGCCAGTGCCGCGCGTCCCGTCGGATCGTAGGCGATGCCGCCGGTCTCGCTCGACCCGTAGAAACCATGAATGCGTTGACCGTTCTGCGCGAAAAATTCCGCGGCCGTCGCCGGCGCCAGCGGTGCACCGGCGGAAATCGCCAGCCGGAGTCCCGGCAAAGTCACCGCCGCGGCCGTCAACGCGCGCCACATCACGGGCACGCCGGGAAACACCGTCGGCTGCCACCGCTTGAAGTCCGCGGCGATCGCATGGGGCAGCGGCGCCGAGCCCGTCACGATCGGAACTCCCGCCGCGATCAGCGGGATCACGAGATTGCCCAGACCGTAAGAGTGGCCGAAAGGAATGAGCGCGTAGTTGGAATCGCGCGGTCCGAATTTCATCGTCGCCCGAATCTGGCGTCCGTCCGCCAGCAACTGGCCGTCCGAGAAGGCCAGCGGACGCGGCGCACCCGTCGAACCCGAGGTAAGTTTGAGCAGGCAGACGCGCGGATCGACATGACGGCGGCGGCCCGGTCGCGGTTGCAGGGCTGCCCCGTCCCACAGCCATGCCGCTCCGAGCGCGAGGGCCAGTGCTTCGCGCGCGGCCGGCGGCTCGCCCGGATCGAGCGGCACGGCGACGGCCCCGGCCTGCAGAAGGCCGAGAAAAATCTCGAACCATTCGATGCCATTCGAAACCGCGAAGAGAACCCGTCGGCCGCGAACATCGGCCCCGGGTGGCACGCAGGCCGCACGCCAGGCCCGGGCACCGGCATCAATTTCGCGAAACGTCGCGGTGCGCCCGTCCGCCGCCTGGACGACGGCTTGAGCCGCGCCGTGGCGGCGAAGCGTTTTCGACCAGGCGGCGAGCAGGGCGGAGCTCATTTCTTTTTTCCGAGCACTGCGAGATACTCGAATTCCACCATCGCCAGCGCCACCAGCACCATCAGCGCGACGGTCGAACCCAGCGCGCGCACCACCGGAATGCCGCTCAACGATAGCACTCCGAACGAGGCGGCCGCGGTCAGCGCCGACATGCGCACGCTCACCGGCGGTGCTTCGCTCCGGTAAGCCGAGGTGGCCGTGAAGATCGAATAGTTGTGCGCCAGGCAGACGCCGAGAAACGCACCAAGCAGGTGAAACAGGTTGAGCGGCTGGCCCAGCCAGCCGAAAAACCCGAACACGCCGAGACCCGCGGCAACCGGAATGCCAAAGATGCGCACGCCGTCGCGCAGGCCGTAGGTTATGAACACGCCCAGGCCCACGAGCCCGAGACCGACGAGACTCAGTTGCAAGGCCGACTGGCGATAACGGGCGAAGACGCGGTTCAAAGACTGCAACTGGCCCGCGCTCACGGTGTGCGTATCGGCCGGCGGCGCGTCATTGGGCGCGTCGCTCGCGAGCGTCACAAACCAGCATAGCGGCCGGCCCACGTGCAGCAGCAGGGCCACGGGGCCCTTGAGGCGCAACGGAAGCGTGCGCAGCGCGTTGTCGACCTCGCCCGCGCCGGCGTTCCGACTGTATTCGGCCCACGCCGTGAAAAACGATTCGAAGCCGGTCGCGTCAAAGCCCGCCGCCTCCAGCGCCGTCCGCAGGTGGGAGGCAAAATCAGGATGCTCGCGCAGGAAGGTCAGCGCCTGCGCGTGCTCCTCCTGGGTGGGAACGATTGTTCCGACTCCCAGCGCCCGCGTGCGTCCGCCTCCGGCGCGTTCGAGCCACGCGGAAAGTCGCTCCACGCCGGCGCGTGCCTCCGCCAACGAATTTCCGTAGGTCAGGTAAACCGTCTGTCCATTGCGCTCGCCGAACAGACCTTGAATGCGCTCGGCTTCCGCCTGGAGCCGCGGCGAGGGAATATCGAGTTCGCGAATGTCGTCCTTCCAACGCAGCATCGCCAGCCCCGGCAGCGCCGCGAGGCCCAGCACGAGCAGAACCCGCGCGAGGCGTCGGCGCCCGCCGGCGGACCACCATTCCCGGGGACGAAACGTGCGCGCCTCGAGATACGGATTCCGCACCGTGGCAAAATAGAGAACCGCCGCGGCCAGCGCGGACACGAGTCCCGTGCCCACGAAAACGCCCAGTTGGCGAATGAACGGCAGCTCGGACAGCAGCAGCAGGGCGAATCCCGCCACCGTGGTCAGGCAGCTCGCGAGCAGCGGCTTGCCGAGGCGGCGAACTTTCGCGGGGTAGTCCTCACCCGGAAATGCCGGCGGCTGCATGAAAAGATAGAAGCCATAGTCGACCGCGACGCCGGTCAGCAGCGAACCGACCACGAAGATCAGGATATGAACGCGCTCGAAGATCAATGTGGAGCAAACCCACGCCCCCAGCACAGCGAGCAAAACCACGGGAATGAGATGCAGCGCGCGTCCGAGATTTCGAATGAAAACCAGCGCCACGCCGAGCACCGCCACGACCGAAAGCGTGTTGAGCCACGCCATTTCGCGTTCGATCCGCGCCCGGCTCGCCGCAGCAAACCGGTTGACTCCGGTATCGGCTACTTTCAACCCGGGAAAGGTCGCGCGCACCGCCTGGGCCACTCGCTCGATGGCCCGGAAGGCCGGAACCTGTCCCGCCTCGCTGAGCGGCGAGGCGGAAAGTCGCGCCCAGACCAGCGCCGCGCCGCCGGCCGCGCCGGGAGATTGCACCAGCGACCATCCACCCTTCAGCCGGTTGACGATGCCCGGCAGCAGCAGCAGCGGGTCCGAAGGCACCAGGTCCTGAAACGCCAGCGCTTCCGGCGTCGACAGAAATCGCCCGAGAGAGTCCGCCGTATCATGCGAAAGCCATTCGGCGAATTGGGCCTCCGGCGCACCCGTGCGCGCAAACGCCGCCCGCTTTTCCGCGAGCCAGTGGGGAAAAAGCAGGGTCAGGCGACGATCGAAGATCTCCTTCCCCAAGCTGTCGCGCACGGCAGTGTCCGACATCGCCACCGCCTGATCGAAGGCCGGATCCGCCGCGAGTCCGTTCGCAAACGCCAGCGCGGCTTCGGTCGGCGCAGGATGTCCCTCCGCATCGGTGAGCTCGAACAACATCGTGCGCGATTCCGCCTCGCCCGCCAGCTGGCGCACGAGGGTCAGCTCGGGCGCGCCTTCGCCCGCGGGAATCAGGTCGAGCACGTCGGTCGAGATCTTGCGCGAGAAGTCGAGCGACGACAGCCACGCGACGCCGGACAATACCGCCGCCGCCAAAACGGCCCAGCCGGTGATCTGCCGCGTGCGAAAGGTCATGCGCGCCGTGCCCTCAGCGGAAGAAACGTCGCAGTTCGTCCGCCGTGAACGCCTGCGTGGGTCGCGGTTCCCCGATGGCAATCTCGATGCGCTGGTGTGCCGAGTGAAAAAGCTCGATTTGATGCACAATCGGGCCGCGTCCCGCCACGGAGATTCGCGAGAATGCGTGCTTTTGCGCGGAAGTGCGCGGCACCAGGACCAGTTTCCAGCCATCGGTGCCGGTTTCCCCGTAGAGTTCGAAATCCTTCTGCAAGGCGACGAAATCGAAACGCAGGATGTGCAGCAGGGTCTGGTTGACCATTCCGGCCCGCGGATCCTCGGGGGGAGCCGAGTCGCCCGTCGCGCGGATCAACACGCCCGAGCTGTCCAGGATGACGATGCGATCATCCGGCTTCGTGTAGTGGAGGCTGAGCCCACGCGCCGGCGAAACCCGCACGTCGCCGCTGAGTTCGACGGGATCCCGTTTGAACGGAAAAAAACGCTGTTCGGAAAACGGCGCGGCGAGATCGGGCTGCCGCGAAATCTGTTCGGCCAGAGCCGTCCAGGTCGCATCACCCGAAGAGATGCGATGGGCAGCATTCACCAGGGGACCGGAGTCGGCGCCATGGGCAGCAAGAACGGAGAAGGCCATCATCACCGTCATCGCCGCGTGCTCCCGCCAGCGGCGCTGATGGCCACGCAAAATGAACCACCGGAAAAGCAGGAGCTCCGTGATCAACCGGGTGTGCATCCAGGTCAGCGCGAGATTGTCCCGGACGTAATGGAAATGCGAGACACCGCCCTCGCTGCGCGAAAAATAGCGCACCGGCGCGGGACGGTTGATGGGCGCGACGCCGGCCCAGACCATCCGGACCACGGCCTCGGTGTCGAAATCGTAGCGTCGCCCACCACCGCGTCCGCCCAGCGCCGCGAGCAAGGGTGCGAGCGGATAGACCCGAAAGCCGAACAGCGGATCGGCGACACTGCGTCCCAAAAGTTCAAAATGCACCAATCCGATGCTGAGTTTGCGCCCATGGCGCCGCTCCGCGGGCATGTTCGCGGGAAAGATCGGCTGGCCCAGGATGAGCGCCCCGGGGCTGCCCTGCGACGCCTCCATGAATTCGACAATGCTTTCGCCGGGGTGCTGTCCGTCCGCATCCATCACCAGTGCATGCGTGAAACCGCGGGCCCGGGCCCACTCGGCACCCGCGAGCACGGCGGCGCCTTTGCCCGCGTTCGCCGGCAGGGTCAGGACATGCACACCCTCGTGCCTCGCCGCCAGGCCGGCCAGTCGCGCCCCGGTGCCATCGGTGCTTCCGTCGTCCACCACCAGCACCGGCCGCCAGCGCTGCGCCACGTCCGTCACGACCGCGTCGAGGCGCGGGCCGGGGTTGAACGCCGGCAGAAGAACGAGGTGAGTGGACGATTCCGTCATGCGCGGAGCAGGCTTTTCAGGAAAGCCGGCGCTCCGCCGTCGCGCAAGCCGCGTTGTCCGTTCCGGGTGACCGGAACCACTGCTCGATCCGCGCCGTAAGTTCCTCGGCCGATTCGCCCCCCTCCGTGGTGATCAGCGGGCCGGCCGACACCTCGACATGGGCGGGCAGGCGCGGCGTGCGCCACCAGGCGCGACCTTTCACCAGCAGGTTCGAGTCGGTCGTGATCCGGACGAGTTGGATGGGCGCCCGCGCCAGTTGTGCGATGAGCACAAAGCCGGGCTTCAGCGGCAGAAGAGTTTCGCCAGGCGGGGTCCGGGTGCCCTCGGGGAAAATGACGAGGGTCGAGCCGGCGGCAACCCGTTCGGCGGCGCGACGCACGAGATCGTGCCCACCGTCGCTGGCGAGATATCCCGCGCGGCGTGCCCCGGCCCCGAGGAGCGGGTTGCGGCGAATCGCGGGCTTGAAGATGCAGACGGCCTCAGGAATCCGGGCGAGCAGGCAGGTGATGTCGATCAACGCCGGATGATTTGCCACAAGGACACAGCCGTTTTTCGGGAGCCGGTCGAATCCGCGATAGCGCACGCGGATCAGCCACGCGATGCCGCACCACCAGTGAAAGAGCGCAAAATGCCAGTGAATGAGCCGCTGATGCATCCGCTGGATCCGCTCCGTCGCCGGCAGTAGCGCGGTCAAAAGGCACACCACGTTCAATTCCAGGCCGAAGGCGCCGAAGAAGAAAAGCGACAGGTAGTATCCGACCGTGTTGTAGACGAAATGGAGAAACATGCCACGCGCCCGGGCTCAGCGGTCGCGGGCAGGGGCGACCGGATTGAGTGGCAAATAGTTGAACCAGAGTTGGGGATGCTGGCGAACCAATGTTTCCAGGTGGCTGAGCACGGCCTGAAAGTGCGCGTGCGCCAACACGAGATTCCCGGCGCGTGAACGCCCGGAATCAGCGCGAAACACGGGCGACGCATGCACGTGCAGCGTGTCCGGGCGGTCGCCGGGCAGGGCGACGCAGAACACGACCGGGCGCGCAAACAGGATCGCCAGGTGATAAATTGTCACCGGGAAAACCCGTCGCGCGCCGAGGAAATCGAAAGCGTCGGTTTTGGCGCTGAATTCCATCCGATCGCACTTGAGCGCCAGCGACTCGCCGGAATCGAGGCAGCCCTTCAGCGCAAAGATCAGCTGCGCCGCATCGTTCACCCACAGAAATGAAACCTTTTCGGAGAAACGGTCGCCGAGCAGGCGGGTCTCATCGGAATTGTCGACCTTGAGCCGCACCATCGCCACCCGCCGCCCCGCGCCGCCGAGCAAATAGCCGAGCAGATCGGAGCACCCGAAATGGAATGTGCCGAAAAGGGCCGGTTCGGACGACGCCAGCAGCTTTTCGAATTCCGCGGCATTCTCGGGCGCCATCTCGCAGCGTTCCTCGCGCCCGCGGCCGGCGCGCAGCATGCGCATCAGGAAATCGGTGAACGCGAAGAAGTGACGCCAGACCTCGAGCAGCGTCGGCGGCCGGCCGAGCACGATGGCGAGGTAATCGCGCGAGTGCCGCCGTTGCTCCGGCATGAACGCGAGGCCGATCCACGTGCCGATCATCAGTCCCGGGCGGAAAATCCAGCGCGGCCACCAGCGGTCCGCCCAGGCCAGAAAACCATAGCCCCACGAGGGACCCGGATTGCGACCCGACCGCGCCGCTTTCATCGCCAGTCGAGCGACCAGGCGCCGCCCCCACCTGTCCAGACCATGGCCCGACGGTCCGCGAGTCCCCGCGCAAATTCCTCGAGCGAGGGTCCGTTGCCCTCCCCGGCATCCGCCGTTTCAAAACGCACCTGCCCGAGCGCGCCGGCGGACTCACGGGTCAGCACGAGCGCAAAGGCAAACGGACGGTCTGCGGCCATCTGGTGATCGAGCATCCAGGTGCCGCGTTCTTCGCCTCCGGCGACGGCCGCGCGTGCCGCGGGCTCCAGCAGCGCGGTGAGCAGTGCATGCTCTACCAAACGGTCGCGGCCCGCCATCGGCCAGAGTCGGGCGAGCGACTGCTGTCGGCCGATCAGCACCTGCTGGATGCCGCCGGGATGGATCGACGTCTGGAACAGTAGCGGACTGGCGGCAGGAAATCCGTTCAGGTAGTCCTCGAGCGCACGCGTCTCGGCGAAAGTCGACGCATAGACCAGGGCGTCCTCCGGTCCGAGTCGTGCGCCGTCCAAGGTCGAACCGAGCATCAGCCCGAGATGCGTCATGCGCCGCAACGCCGTCCGCGGAAAACGGTCGCGCAGCCGCTCGCGGGCGCCGATGACCGTCTCGGCCGGATCCGGCTGCTCGACCGCCACGTGGTGAATGAATCGTTCCGCGGTCATGCTCCCGAAGTGTCCAGCAACAGGGCCGCGTGCGCGCCACCAAAGGCATTGCTCGACAGCACCGCTCCGTCGAAGGCGCCCGGATCGAAGGGTTGCAGGGCGATGTTGTCGGCGAATGACGGAGTCCGCCCGCCGACCGTTCCGGGAATCCGGCCGCGGCGCAGGGCCGCGAGCGTGATCGCGAGTTCGACCAGGCCGCAGCTGCCCAGGGTGTGGCCGAGACTTCCTTTCCAGGACACCAGGGGCGCACCGGGGAAAACCGACGCCACGGCTTCAGCCTCGAGCCGTCCCGCCTCGAGGGTACCGGTTCCATGGCCCTTGATCCAGACCCGACGGCCTTTGGTCACGGCGGCGATCGCCTCGGGACAAGCGCGAAATCCGGCGCCATCGGGCTGGTTGCCGGTGAAGTGAAACATCTCGTTGTGAAACGCGTGTGCCGACAACCGCGTGGGTGACGGTGCCTTCGAGATGACGGCGAACGCCGCACCATCGCCGAGGCCGATCGATCCGGTTTCCCGTTGCGCATAGGGCGCGGGCATCTCGCCGTTGAGGATCTTGAGACTGTGAAATCCGCCGGCAACGAACGGACTGACAAAATCGAACGAGAAAACCAGCACGCGTTCGGCGAGTCCGGCCTGCACGAGACGCGAGGCCTGGGCGAGTCCGAGATGCGCGGTCACGCAGGCGTGGGAAAACACGTGCACCTGCGGACCCCAGCCGAGTTCACGCCGGATGGCCTCGACGGCCGCGTACGGTGTGCCGTGAGCGATATGTCGCGGGTCACGGTCCCGCGTGAACGCGTACAGGCTGCCGACCCCGAAATTGCTGCTCGTCACCACCACGGGAGCGTGCGCCAGGCCCCACGGTCCGGGCGGCAGTGCTCCAGCGAGCCGGCGCACTTCGCCGAGCCAGCGCGCCGGCAGGGTTTCGTCCATCGAACCGATCAGCGCCAGCGGAACGAGATCACCGCCATCGCGGCCGAGGACCGGTCGCAATTCGAGCGCCCGCGCCCCCGCGAGCAGCGCCGCGGCGGTGGCGTCGGCATCGCCAAACGGCGTGAGGCAGTCGCAGGCCTCGATCCCGAGCGAGCACGTTTCGGCCGGCGCGTTCATGCGGCCGGACGGGTCACGCAACTTTCTGCCGGGAGCGGATGTAGGCCGCGAGGGCCCCGACACTGGCGAGGGCCTTGCGCGACTCCTCGCTGCTGCCGATCTTCAACCCGAATTCCTTTTCCAGCGACAGCACGAGCTCCAGCGCATCGATCGAGTCCAGGCCGAACCGGGGCGAACCGATCAGGGGCTCGTCGTCCGGAATGTCCTCCGGCCGCACGCCGTCGAGTTTGAGCGTGTTGACGACGAGGGATTTGAGTCGTTGCGTGAGCGGGTCGGACATGAGGATCGCGAAAGAGACCGTGTTACGACGGCCGGCGGAGCAGATGGCAGACGTTGCTTCCGCCAAAACCGCTGCTGTTGTTCAGCACCAGACGCGGGGATACGTCAAGCGAGGCGCGCGGTAGGTTTAGACCTGCTGAAATCGGATCGGGTTCTTCCAGGTGCGCCGCCCCCGGGATAAAACCCTCGGAGATCGCCAGCGCGCAGAAGGCGGCCTCCATGGCGCCGGCCAGGGAAAGCCCGTGACCCGTGAGCGCCTTGGTGCTGCTCACGTGAGGCTTCGCTCCATTTTCGGTGAAAATGGCGTGCAGCGCGAGCGCCTCCGAGGTGTCGCCCGCGGGGGTCGAGGTCGCGTGCGCATTGACATAATCCACGGCGCCGGGTGTCACGCCGGCATCCGCGAGCGTGCGCCTCATTGCCTCACGCAAGCCGGCGCCCTGCGGATGCGAGATGGCGACACTGTGTCCGTCTCCCGCCTGCCCCCAGCCGGCGAGTTCCGCATACACGCGCGCACCGCGCTGGCGGGCGAGATCGGCATTTTCGACGATCAGCGCGACGGCGCCGCCCGTGCCGACAAATCCGTCGCGGCGACGATCGAACGGGCGCGAGGCCGTGTCCGGATCGGGATTGGTCGAGAGCGCGCGCAGGCTCGCGAACGGCAGGATGCTCGCATCGGTGCAGTCCTCGGCCCCGACCACCAGCATGCGTTCCTGCCGGCCCAGGCGGATTTCGTCCATCGCGTAGCCGAGCGCGTGGCTCGACGACGCGCAGGCGGAAACGAACCCGCAGACCGCGCCCGAGATCTTGTAGTGCGCCGCGAGATTGAAATTCAGGGTGCCAGCGATCGACGATACGATGCCCATCGGGTTGCCGCGTTCCCCGCGCGCCGCGTGCATTTGCTCCAGGAAATTGCCGAGCAGAAACGGCGAACCCGCCGACGCACAGAAAAGTCCGGTCGTGCCATCGTTGAGATCGCCCGCCACGAGATTGGCGTCGGCCAGCGCCTGTTGCAGGGCGCACAAGGCGTACACGCCGTGGGGTGCGAGGCCGCGCAGCAGTTCACGATCGACCGAGAATTGCGCCGGCCAGGTCCAGTCGCGCCAGTTTGGTCGCGGAAACGAGAAGCCTTTGACCGTGCCGATGACCTTGATCGGGATGTTCGGATTGCCGAGAAACTCGTGGCGCTCGAACCCGTGGCGCAATTCGCGCAGGTTGCGAAGGACGGTTGTCCGGTCGTGCCCGATGCTCGTGACGAAGCCCAGGCCCGTGATGACTGGCAGGCGCGGCATGAAGCGGCGAGAAGCGTCAGCCCGCCGTGCGGCCCGACACCTTGCGGTGCACGAAGCTGCGGAGGTCGTCCAGGGTGCGCACCTGGATGATCTCCTCGTTGGCGATGCTGATGCCGAAAAGGTCCTCGGTGAAAAACACGACCTCGGTGATCGCCAGGGAGTCGAAGCCCAGATCCTCGACCAGCCGGCTGGTCCCGGGGACATTGCTCAAGGGCTGCGCGGATTTCCGCGGGATGAAGTCCGCCAGGATGGCGAGGATGACCGGATCGAGCACCGCCGGATCACCGGAAGCCTGAAATTTGGCAAACGCTTCACGTGCGTCCTCCGGGAGGTGCCGGAGCGCCTCCTCGCGATCCGCGGGGGTCGGAAGCTTCGGGGCTGAAGGGGTGGCGGGCTGCATGGGTCAGGGGTCGAGGGTCAGGGCGGAGAAAAGCGATTCATTTGCGGTGAGGCAAAGTGAAAAAGCAGGCGGAAATCCTACGTTTTGACGGCCGCGTACTCACTAAAAAGCCCCATCATGCCGGTGCGCGTCACCTCGCCCAGCCCGGCGGCCTCAAGCGCCGCCAGCACGGATTCGGGTGGCACGCACGCATCCATCGTTTCCCAATAGTAGCGCATCATGTCCCGCGCTTCCCGGCTGCCCGTAAAAAGCCGGGTTAGTGCCGGGTATATCCGACCAAAATAGAGGCGAAAGAACCATCCCTTGATCCGACCGGTCGGTTTGGTCACTTCCAGGATCAACAGGCGGCCGCCCGGCTTCAAAACCCGGCGGTATTCGCGAAAGGTGTCCTCGAGACTCATGACGTGGCGCAACGCATAGCCCATCGTCAGGAAATCAAACGAGTTATCCGGAAACGGAAGGGCCTCCGCCCGGCCGAGCACAAAATTGGCCTTCAGCTTTGTCCGCGCGACCGCGAGCATTCCCTCGCTCGGATCGAGCAGGGTCATGTTTTCGGTCGTGCCAAGAATCTTGGCCGCGCCTTCCGCCACCAGTCCCGTGCCGCAGGCCACGTCCAGCAGATGGTCGCCGGGCTTGAGTCCGTGGCGCTGCAGCGCCCACTGGCGATACCAGGAACCGCTCCGCAGAAAGCCCCAGTCCACCACGCTGTCGTAGTATTTGGCTCCCTTGTCGAACAGTCCGTTGACGAAGGCCGGTTTCGCTTCCGGCGTGGCGTACCGTTCAGTCAGCGTGGGATGCGGAAGCACGGGATTTCTTCTGCCCGCTCTCCCGGCAATGGCCAGCCGATTCCGGAGATTTTGTCCGACAAAATACGTCGTAAAACGGCACGTGCGGGCTTGCACCGCATCGCCCGGTCCACTTGGAAGGCAAGGTGCCACTGCGGTTCCAGATTCTCGGCAGCGGCAGCTCGGGCAACGCCGCCCTGCTGCGAACCGACGAAACCCGCGTCCTCGTCGATGCGGGATTTTCCGCGCGGCGCCTCGGCGAACTCCTGCGCGACGCCGGCGAAACCTTGGAGCGCATCGACGCCATTTTTCTGACCCACGAGCACGGCGACCATTCGGCGGGATTGTCCGGCCTGGCGCGCCACCCGCACATCCGCGTCTTCGCCAATCGCGCCACCGCGAACGCCCTTCAGCCCGCGCTGAAATTTCGCGCGAACTGGCAGATTTTCGAAACCGGAGCCGCCTTTCGTTTTCGCGACTTCGAGGTCGAGACCTTCACCGTACCGCACGATGCGCAGGATCCGGTCGGCTTTCTCATCGCGCACGGACACGGAGACCTGCTCTCGCCGCGATGCAGCCTCGCCTGGCTCACCGACCTGGGCCACGCGCCGATCCATGTGCGCGAGCGCATTCGCGAGGTCGATGTGCTCGTCGTGGAGGCCAACCACTGCCCGCAGATGCTGCAGGCCGACACGCGGCGTCCTTGGAGCACGAAGCAGCGGATCAGCGGACGGCACGGACATCTCTCAAATGCGGCCGCCCGCGAATTGCTCGAGTCAGTCGCCAGTCCGCGCTGGCGTCACGTCTACCTGACGCATTTGTCGCGCGATTGTAACTCGCCCGCCGCAGTCGAAGCCGCGTGCGGGCCTGTGCTCACCGCCCTTCGATGCGGCTTCTCGATTGTGGCTCCCGGCGGCGGCACGGCCGTGGTAGAGCTGGCGTGAGGCCGGCGAGCCGGGTTGAGAGTTGAATTCGATGGAGGGCAGGCGACCTCGCCTGCCGAAGAATCACGTTGCGGATAATTAGGGCCGACATGAGTCCGATTCGCGATTCGGAGTCTTCGGCGGCCAGGTCACCCGCCCTCCATTCCCGACGGAACCTCTGGCAACCCACCCTTCCAATCGATTCTCGAATTTCATAGTCGAAATCGCCCGCGATTATCACTCGTCACTCGTCACTCGTCACTCGTCACTCGTCACTCGCCTTTCGCCTTCCGCCATATGCCCGGCTTTTGCTTTGCTGCCTGGCCGGCAAGATGCTTCCGTCCGCGTGATGTCACCGCGCTCGTTCCGCCGCACCAAGATCATCGCGACGCTCGGTCCTGCCACCGAGTCCGAGGAAATGCTGGTGAAGCTGATCCGTGCCGGCGTCGACGTCGTCCGGTTGAACATGGCGCATGCCAAGCACGACTGGACCCGCGCGATCATCCGGCGCATTCGGTCCGCCGCGAAGACCGCCGGCCGCGAGGTCGCGATCATGATGGACATCAAGGGTCCCGAGATTCGCACCGGCGATGTCGCTTCGCCGATCGAGCTCAAGGTCGGCGAGATTTTTGATTTTACGGTCAAGCCGGACGCCAGCCGCGAGAATGCGGTCGAGGTACGTTCGGTCGACGTCAACTACCTGAACCTGGTCAACGACATCGGCGTGGGCGACACGGTGCTGGTCGACAACGGCCTGATCCGCCTCGAGGTGCTCGAGAAGCACGACGCCCATATCCGCTGCCGCGTGCTCACGCCGGGCGCCCTGAGCTCGCGCCGACACATCAACCTGCCCGGCGTACGCGTCAGCCTGCCATCATTCACTGAAAAGGACCGTGCTGACACGCTCGTCGGCATCGAGGAGGGCGTCGATTTCGTCGCGCTTTCGTTCGTCCGCGAAGCGAGCGACATCGTGCAGCTTCGCGGCTTTCTCAAGGAGCACAAGTCGCGCGCCCGCATCATCGCAAAGATCGAGGACCAGACTGCCATCGAACATCTCGACGAGATCATCCGCGCCACCGACGCCCTGATGGTCGCCCGCGGCGATCTCGGCATCGAGGTTCCGCTGCAGGAACTGCCGGTCATCCAGCGCCGCGCGGTCCGCACCTGCCTCGCGATCGGACGTCCGGTGATCATTGCCACGCACATGCTCGAGTCGATGATCAGCCAGCCGATGCCCACCCGGGCGGAGATCACCGACGTCGCCAATGCCGTCTACGAACAGGCCGACTGCGTCATGCTCTCCGGCGAAACGACCGTCGGAAAATACCCGCTCGAGTGCGTCGCGATCCTCGACCTGATCGCGCGACGCGTCGAGGAAGAGGCGGCCGACGACATTCCCGAGCCCACCGTTTTTCTGGACGAGCGGATGAAGCTGCGCCGCTCCGCGGTCGTGATGGCCAACGAGCTGCCGAATTCCTGTCTCATCACCTTCACCCGCCGGGGCATCAACGCCGCCGGCCTGGCCGCCCACCGCCCGGCCCGCGCCCCGATTTTCGCGATCACCGACTCGATGGAAACCCTGCGGCACCTGAAACTGGTGCGCTCGATCGAGGCGTTCTTCCTCTCGCCGTTCGGGGACCCGGAGAAAACCATCGGCCGCGCGCTCGATTCGCTGCTGCGTCTCGGACAAATCGCGCCCGGCGACAAGCTGGTGATCATTTCCGACGTCCAGACCGAGTCCAAGAAACGCATCGAAAGCATCCAACTCCGCACCGTCGAAAAGCCCGCCCCATGACCATGCGCCCCATTTTCGTTTTCCTGTTCGCCGCTTCGGTCGCCCTCGGCGCGCCGCCGGCCTCCACGCATGATTTCATCGCGCCCGATGCGGTCGACTTCCACACCTTGGTGCCGTCGCCGCCCGATCCGACCTCGATTGCTGCGCGCGGCGAACAGGACCTGATGCGCAATCTGCAGATCGCGCGCACGCCGGATCAGGCCACGATGGCGAAATACTACGAAAAGCTGAGCGTGCTCCGCGTGCTCGCGCCCGTGCTGGGCGATTGGTGCGACGCGAAGAACCTTCCGAAGACCGCGGCCCTTTTTGAAAAGATCCGGCTCGAGGCACGCCCGATCATCGAGGCCGCCAAGTCGAACTGGAACCGCAACCGCCCGTACATCTTCGATTCGACACTCCAGCCGGTCGTCGAGCGCCCCGCCAACACCTCGTATCCGAGCGGCCACAGTTACGATTCCGCAATGTACGCCGTCCTGCTCAGCCACATGTTTCCCGAACACGAGGCCGATTGGTGGAAACAGGCCGCCCTCGTTCGCTGGAGTCGCGTCATCGGCGGCGCCCACTACCCGAGCGACACGGTGGCCGGCAAAATTCTCGGCGAAGCCGTGGGGAAAAAACTGTTGGAGTCACCCGCGCTGTTGAAGGCGCTGGAGGAGGCACGGCAGGAAATCAGTGAGCAGCTAGAGCATATTAATTAATAGTGTAGCCGTTTTTTGCTTGTATTCTCTGCCGGAGGGTTCAACCTGAGTGCATGAAAACGCTCTCTTTGGATCTGCGCGAACGGATCCTGGCGGTCTACGACCACGGCAACGATTC
>DASZXI010000068.1:0-1761 GCA_035545955.1 Candidatus Didemnitutus sp.
GGCCAAAGCCAAGATCGCTGAACTGGATTCCAAAAAAGTCCACAAGCGCAAGATCGTGACGAAGGTGGTGCCGTTGAAAGAGTTTTATCCGGCGGAGGAGTACCACCAGAACTTCGCGAAAAAGAACCCGAACCAGCCGTACATCCAAGGCCACGCCGTCCCGAATGCGCTCCGCGTGCGGTCGAAGCATCCGGAGTTGATCCGGAAGGGGGAGTGAGAGTGATGATTAAAGCCCGGAGCCTGTGAATTTTTCATTTCCCCGGTCTAGGATGTCTAGCGATTTTTTTGCGGAGGCGCTACAACGGGTCCTTCTGATCTAGGAGGGGTTTCCATGTCGTCTCAGCAGCCGTTGTTCGATCGCGGGGAATTCGTGTCATCCGATGCGCCGGCCGAGGGCGAGCCGCCCGTTGGCGAGCCGCGATTGCGGTGTGCAGTGCGGGATCAGGTGCTGATGCAGTATGCGGCGCTCGACGCGCTCATTCCCGCGGAGCATGTGGCGCGTTCGATCTGGGCGTATGTCTCGCGGCTGGACCTGTCGCTGCTGTTGGCCCAGATCAAGGCGGTGGAAGGGCATGAAGGTCGGGCGATGACCGACCCGCGGATTCTGCTGACGCTGTGGCTGTACGCGACGGTGGAAGGGATCGGCAGCGCGCGGGAACTGGCGCGGCGGTGCGAGACGGATGCGGCGTACCAGTGGATCGCGGGCGGCGTGTCGTTGAACTATCACACGTTGGCCGATTTTCGGGCGTTGCAAGGTCCGCTGTTGGACCGGCTGTTGACGGAATCGGTGGCGAGTCTGATGGCGGCGGGCGTCGTCGAGTTGAAGCGGGTTGCTCAGGACGGGATGCGGGTGCGGGCCAGCGCGGGAGGCAAGACGTTCCGCCGCCGGACGAAACTGGAAGAGTGTCTGGCCCAGGCGCGGGAACAGGTCGAGCGGTTGAAGTCCGAACGGGACGACGATCCGGGGGCGGGTCAGCGGCGGCTTCAAGCGGCACGGCAGCGGGCCGCCGAGGAACGGGAAGCACGCGTCGTGCAGGCGCTCGAAGCCCTGAAAGAGATCGAGGCTAAGAAGTCGGCTGCGAAACGGGAATCGGCCCGGGCCTCGACGACCGACGCCGAGGCCCGCTTCATGAAGATGGCCGATGGCGGCTTTCGCCCGGCGTTCAACGTGCAGTACGCGACCGACACGAAAACGCAGGTCATCGTGGGCGTCGACGTCACCAACATCGGCAGCGACAAAGGAGAAATGGGCCGCATGCACAAGCAACTCCGAGAGCGCTATGGCCGCGTTCCCGACGAGTATCTGGCCGACGGGGATTTCGCCACCAAGAGCGACGTGGAACAACTCCACGCCGCCGGCACGACGGCCTACACGCCGCCGCGACAAACGAAAAATGGTCCGCCGCCGGAGGCGCCGCGGCCCGACGAATCAGACGTGCTGGCCGCGTGGCGAGCGCGAATGGAGACGGAAGAAGGAAAAACGATCTACCGCGAGCGGGCCTCCACGGCGGAGTGCGTCAACGCCCTGGCCCGCAACCGCGGACTCAGGCAAATCCCTCTCCGCGGCTTGATCAAGGCTCGCGTCGTGGCTACGTGGTACGCCCTGGCCCACAACGTGATGCGAATCTTCCGCCTCGGCCCCGAACTTCTGACGGCTTAAGGGCCATCGAGGGGGAAACCCCTCCGACAGCCAAATCCGAAACTCCCCGACACGCGCTCGAAAGATCGAACCACGATCGCCAACTTGAAAAGATTCACAGG
>DASZXI010000069.1:0-94294 GCA_035545955.1 Candidatus Didemnitutus sp.
TAAGGCGGGGTTCGGCGACCCCGCCCTACATCCCGAAATCGATTTCCCGCGAAAACATCTGAACCGGGGGAAACTTGACCGATCGAAGAAGATTTTCTTCCGTGTAATCGGTGTGTTCCGTGGGCACTCTGGGTTTCGTGAGACTTTCGTGTCTTGGGTGGGGGATCGATTTGGCGAGGTTCGGCCCATTCGACAGGCTCAGGGCGGGAGACCCCGCCCTGCACCGCAGCACCACGGCATTGCGTTCATGGGAGCATTTTTCAGCATGACGTCCATGACCCGCGCCGCGCTCGTTCTTGGAATCGCCACGATCGCCGTCACCGCGGCGGTTGCGGCCGCGAAACCGCGGGCGCGTGATCTCGGGGTACCCTTCGATGGTGTGCCCGGGCCGCTGAATTCGATCACCGATGTCGCGGGCGTCGAGGTCGGACAGACGACCCTGATCAGCGGCGAGGGTCCGCTGAAGGTTGGCCAGGGCCCGGTCCGCACCGGCGTCACGGCCATCCTGCCCCGCGGCCGGGACAACGCGGCGCCAGTCTTCGCGGGCTGGTTTTCGCTCAATGGAAATGGCGAGCTGACGGGCACCGCGTGGATCGAGGAGAGCGGCGTGCTGTCGGGCCCGGTCGTTTTCACCAACACCCACAGCGTCGGTGTGGTGCGTGATGCGGTCATCGCCTGGCAATTGCCGCGCCAACACAAGGGCGACGCCGAGTGGTCGCTGCCCGTGGTCGGCGAAACCTGGGACGGCTGGCTCAACGACATCAACGGTTTTCACGTGAAGCCCGAACATGTGTTCGCCGCGCTGAACTCGGCTCGTGGCGGACCGGTCGAGGAAGGCAGTGTCGGCGGCGGCACCGGAATGATCTGTCACGAATTCAAGGCCGGCATTGGCACCTCGTCGCGTCGCGTTGGCCGCTACACCGTCGGCGTGATCGTGCAGGCCAATTATGGCGTGCGCGAGGAGCTTCGAATTGCCGGCGTACCCGTCGGACGTGAAATCAGCGAAGGCACCTTCAAGCACAAGGACACCGGCTCGATCCTGATCGTGGTCGCCACCGACGCGCCCCTGCTGCCGCATCAGTTGAAGCGCGTCGCCCGCCGCGCCACGATGGGAATCGCACGCGACGGAAGCTATTCGGGCGACGAGTCCGGTGATCTTTTTGTGGCGTTTTCCACCGCGAATGCGGTTCCGGCGGCCGGCGAGAAAACCGCGCGCGTCGAACTAATGAACAACGACGCGATCGATCCGCTTTTTCTCGCCACCGTCCAGGCGACCGAGGAGGCCGTCATCAATGCGCTGGTTGCCGCCGACACGATGACCGGTCGCGACGGTCACACGGCGCTCGGACTGCCGCATGATCGGTTGCGCGAGATTTTGAAGAAGTACGGACGATTGGTGGAAGGGCGGTAGAGATTTACGAAGTACAATTGACGAGGGACGATTGCCCGGGAAATTTTGATTTTGGAATATCGATTTTCGACTCCGAAATCGCCTCGTGTGAGACGTTCGGGTAGCGGAAGCGCCCAGCGATTCGTCCTTCGGCGCGCCCGGCGGTCACGCCCTACCTTACAATTCGTCATCCGAAACCGACGCCAGGATTTCCGCCTTGGGATCGAGGCGCGCGCGCTCGACCCAGGAGCGCAGCAGCGGAAAACTTTCGAGCAGCGATAGGGAAAGCGGCGATGCCACAATATCGATGATCCGTACAGAGCCGTCCGCAGCTCGGACCATGTTGCGGTCGTGCGGGTCGGCGACCAGCCACGGACGATCATCGACAAACGCGAGTCGCGGGTGATCGCGATCGCAGCGCAGGAAGCGCGAGGGCCACGGCACGAGCGTCTCGGGCAAAAGCGTGCTGGTGTCGGTGCCCTCCGGCAAGCGCTCGCCGAAGACCTGTTTCGTCACGAGCACGCCTTCCGGGGTGATGCCAACGATCTCGGTGGGCATGCCGCCGATCGCATTGATGACGTCGAGCTTTTCCAGCAGATCGCGATAGGTGCCGGGCGTGGCTTCGGCTTCGAGGGCATGGTCCTCGCCGGGGTTCAGCCGAAACGTCGCGCCGATCCATACGGCCTCGATGGGACGAAAGAATTTATAGATCGAACCCGACTTGTCCTGAAAAGCCCACGCTTCCACGCCGCCGCCGACGTGCCGCAGATGCGGGCTGCCCTCGGCGAGTGAATCCTCCGACTCGGCGGGAAACCCAAAGCGATGGAGCGGGAGCAGCGGCAACCATTCCCGGAATGCGCGGATGGCGAAACCGAGCTCGCCCCATTCGGCGCCCAGGCCCTCGAGCAGGCTTACGGAGTCTTCCGGGAGGATGACGAGGTCGCGGTCCGGATCCGTTCCAATGCCGCATTCGGCCGCTGCCGCGCGGAGGCGATCGAACGCCGCCAGTCGTCGCCGGTGATCGTCGCGAAGGCGTTCTTGGGCGGACGCGTCCGGGCACCGGCCGCCGGTGATGACGCTTCCTTTGCCTGAGAATTGGTCCTGCATGCCTCGGCCATGCGTCCACCGTCGGCCTCCGCCGGTCGGAACGCAAAGGGTTTTTGTGCGCAGGTTGTTCACGGTCCGTGAGCAAGGCGAGTCCGGAACCGGCCCGAAAATCATGGCGATTTTGTAAAACGGTCCCGCTTGCGACCGAGGGAAAACGGAAAATCGGTCATGGTATAGTTCGATTCTACGCTATCTATGAGCGACTTAAAATGCGATGATCTGTGCTATGGAAAAGCACACACACATCGTTCGCAACGGGCCGAAACATCCGGCCCTGTCCTACGGGACCCGCAAGGGTCGCGAGGTCGTCAAGGTCATCGGCAAGCGCCGGACCTTTGTCATCAACATCCCTTTGTCGCCCCTCATTTCGGTTCTGGAATACCTCCGAGACCTGAAAGAGACCGGCGCGGTGGCCCAAATCGAGGTGAAGGAGTAACCCCCGATGAAAGCCAACAACCGATTCGGAGGGGGCGAGGAAATGATCCCCAAGGTGCTCAACGAGACGCATCTGAGCCTCGTGCGGCAGGAGAACGGCAAGCTCACACCGGAGTTTTACCACGCCGGGGCGTGCTTACGGCACGTGATTCCCGCGACGCCGGAGGAGCTAATCGAAGCGCTGCAATACCTCCTCGCTCACCACGACAACGACCCAAAGAAGAGCCGGGTAGTCAGCTTTTAACGGAGGCGCACCACCATGAGCTTCCATCACAGGAAAGTCGCAGGAACCCGGCTGAATCTGCTCCTCGTGGGCGTCTGGATTCGGGGCCGAGGCGGGTGATGCCTTGGGCTGATTCCCAACAGCCCCATTTTGCTATCTTACCGGCGGCAAAAGCCCCACCCGTTGACCATGCGGCATTCGTAGTCCACATCTCAGCGCATGCTGAGCCCGCTCAAATCTCATTGGAATGACATCAAGGGAAACATGAAATGGGATTTGATAAAATTGTCACTCAAAGTGGCTCCGGGGGGTACCTCAGTGATAGCAACAATCGAAGGTTTCGCTAAGCAAATGCCTTGGTATGAGGTTCTGCCACTCTTTGTCGGCGCATACGTCCTCGGATGGATTGTGATCTCTTTTATTTCGGAAGCCCTCTGGGAATATCGGCCACCTCCGTTTGACCTTTCGCTCGAAGTACCCTTGGCCCTGTTCACGAATCAGATGCCTCCAATGGGTTGTCGCTTGGGCATTCGGAATCCTTCTTACAAGACGTTAGAAATCATTTCAGTTGAGATTCAATCCCTCACCCGTTTCCCCACAAATGATCCAGCTACGGTTGGTGTTCCTTTTCCAGTTCCGTTAAAATCCCAAGAGGACGATCCAAAATTTCTCCATCCCGACGAAACTTGGCTAATTGAATTCCTCCAAGACACGACCATTCAAGTCGCATTTGGGAATCATTACGTCCGATACCGTTTGCCGGAACGAATCTTTTCCAACTTTGCTGCTTCCCAAGTCTACTGCATGAGAATTCGAGCCCTCATTCGCGATCAAGCTGCGTTTGACGAGAAGTTCTATGTGCGAATCTCTCCGTACATCAACGAGTGCCTATCAATTTCTCTTTCTCACATTCCACGTTGGCGAGAAGACAGCTCTCAACTGGCTTCCCTCCCTGCGGAAATAGTCATCTAAAATCTACCAACATGCCTCGCAAGAAATCAACCACTCCTCGCGATCCCGAGCCGCATCAGCTGTTCGGAATGCTCATCGCGCAAACTGCCGGTGTCCCGATTCCTTCGGGCGCGCGGAAGTTTAAGCACGTCGTCAAAACTGTCCGGAAAAAGCGGAGGGCCAAATAATGTTCCCCGCAGCCAAAATCGCCTGAATCCGTGCGAGAATGCGGCAACTGCCGCCAGAAGAGACCTACTGCGCTCCGGGCATCTATCGCGCCCAAATGGGCCTTCCGTTCAGGGAACGGTACAAGCTCACGCCTAAGACGGTTCGTGTACGTGGCTACGTCGTGGTCGTTGCCGAAGCAAAACGGGGAGACGGCTGTTCGTACCAGCCAGACTGGCTCTTCAAGGGAGACCCGAAACTAGATCGGTCTCTCAAGACAAGGCGCACCAAGAAACCGTCTCCGCTGAACAAGATCGCCGAAAAGTGGAAAGATAAGGAGACGTTTGCGACCCCACCCAAGCGAAAACGCTAATTTGTTCAAGCTGGCCTTGGGGTGCATGTGTCACATGTGTCACATGATAGGTTGGCCTTGAGAGGAGCAGTAGGTGCTGTTGACAGAGCTGTGAACCATTTCACTTGAAAGTGCCCCATGGTGGGGCACTATGCACCACATACGAGTAGTTCTTTGCTGAGTGTGCCAGGAGCGGGATTCGAACCCGCATGGATGTTTCCCCCTTCAAGAGGCTCCACTGGTTTCCAAAACCAGCGCGTCTACCAGTTCCGCCATCCCGGCCTATTCGCAAAGAACAATTCCTTCGGCCCCCGAGCAATCGGGGGCCGCTGCCTTTCAGGGCAGCGTCTTGCACCGTCGGGCAGGAATTTGGATTCGCAAGAGGAAAGTGTCGTGCGTCACTCGATTCTCGGGGCCACCGACTCCAAAGTTGTCGTTGAAGGTTCATTTGGGACCGCGACCGTCACTCAGACGCGGATCACGTCTCGTATCCTGCGAGGTGAACCGTTTCGGTCTGTCCCTAGTTCAACTGTCGAACAACCCCTTTTCCTCCACCCACGGCGCATTCGCATCCGCCCCCTGATACCGATTGCTGTTCATCTTTGGAGTAACGCGCCACTGGTTCATGCGCGCAGGGTCAAACGGACGGCATACCTCGTTGATGCGATCCTGTCCAAGTGGCTGGTCTCCTAGCCAGTCGTTCTCTGTGCCGGCCGGCAAGATCACGGGCATGCGGTCATGGAATGGCTTCACGATCTCATTTGGCTGGCTAGTCACCAACACACAGCGATCCGGTTCGGCTGCATCTCCCGGGAACCATACCGCCGCAATTGAGATGACCGGCATGTCCTTGACGCTGAAGTAATGCCCCAGCTTGGCCTTTCCTACCGTCTCCCATTCAAAGAAGCCATCCGCCGCCATGATGCACCGGTGCGTGTCCACGGCGTCCTTCCAAGTGCGTCTTGTGGTCAGCGTCTCGGAGCGGGCATTCATCAGTAGTCCCATAGCTGATTGCGTTCCCCAACGCATGAGCAGGGCTTTCGGACCACCCTCCCACGTAATGACCGGCACCCGGGACATTGGCGGGATGTTCAGGTACGGGTTCCAATCCTCGTCCCAAACCACTCCGAATCGCTTTAGGTAGTATGCGCGAATCTCAGCTTTTCCGCCGGCCGTGTAGCGGTTGCACATGCCTTCACTCTGGCCGCAATCCCAAGGTGCGCAAAGCCCGATTCTGCCCCCAATAGACCTAGAGTTGCGCTTCCAGCGAACGCCAGCGGTTCAGAAGCACCTGTACTTCACCCTCCTGCACTGACCGTGCGTCCTTGGCTTTTATTGCAGATAGAATCGCGAACGGGATTGCCGCTAGCGCCAGAATGAAAACTGCCACAGCAAAGGCCAAATACCCGTCACGGTCCTGCTGCTGCTCCGGCTGATTTCCAATCGTGATTACAGCGGAGCCTATGATTGCCCCGATAAGAACCGCGCCCCAGAGACCAATCGAGCTATCCGAAACTTTGGGGTAGGCGTTTCTAATCTGGTTCTCGTTCTTAAATCTGACCTGGCTCCTCGTTTGGTAGTTTAGAACCGTATAGAGGTCCCCGTCGTTGTGAATGACGGCAATCCGATGACCCTCTCGGCAACCGAATTGGTCATCGTAGAAGCGCCATTCGATTTCGATGCCAGCATCGGTACGCATCCAAACCACATCCTCGGATTCGATGTTTGTCGAAACGGGTGACGAGCGTACGGCACCGTAAAGCCGGCCATCTGGCATCCGGGTAACGCCTCCTGAGGCCCCGCCGCCGCTCACAATTGAGCGTTCGCGGTGCTCAACCTTGACCACCTCTCCAATCGTTACGGTAAGACCAGCCATGACTGTTGCTCCTACTCGAAATACGACCTGTCGGGTCGTGTTGGTCAAATGCGTTTTGCGACCTAATAGGTCGTGCCGACGAAGAAGCAGCCCGACAAATGGTTACGCGCCGTGGGTGAGAACATTCGCCGAGAGAGAAAGGCCGCTCGATTGACTCAGGAGCAATTGGCCGAAAAGGCGGACTTGGCCCCGCGTGTGGTCCAGAAAATCGAGGCTGGGCAGATTACGATTCTGATTTCAACCCTACGAAGAATTCGCGACGCACTCCGCTGTGCATACAGCGATCTCTTGGGGCAGTAGGCCGACGTTCCATTCTCGGCACACATTTGGAATCGTCTGCTGATTGACCTGCAACCGCAGCATCGGATAACGATGATGCTGTTAGGTGTTCCTTGTAGTCGAATTTATGGAAACCAAATCCATAAAGGTCGCAGAGTGCGCTCGGCCTAAAACGAAAAAGCGTACAATCAGGAGGTCAACTAACCGCAAACGGAAACGGACAAAAGTCTGCTCTTGTTGCGGTGGCGATCCAAAACGGGATACACGTCGCAAGACCGTGTGGACCCTGGGATGGAAAGCCGCTTGTTGGTTGATATCGCAGTATGCACAGGCACTCGCAACCTTCGCCTTCACGCGTTGGTTCTGGTTCTTGTGACGCGATACCATCCGGTCTCGCTAGTGAGACCTTCGTGCAGAGGTTGCTTGTCGGCCTCTTCGGCGTGCTCTCGGCAAATGTGCGAAAGTGCATTCGCTCGGAGAACAAGAACCCAACGGGAGGCTCGTGCTCCCTTGGGTCTTTTTATCCCGCTAAGGATGAACACGTGCGAGGAACAAGTAATCAACATCAGCCCACTGCATAGGTGGACTTTTTTCACGGAATGTGTGTTCCGTCTGACGAGCCCTAAAGGGCGAAAAATTTCTGCACGCTATGCCGCCGATTGCTCAGGCTGCTGATAGACGTCCATTAGGGCCACGACCTCCTCCGGCGTCCAAATGTGGTCCGTGATTCCAGCCTCCATGGCGGGCGTACAGCGGATCGCGCCATGGACTGTACAAAAATTGTAGAGCATCATCTGCATCGCAATCGTTAGCCGGTGATTCTCGATCTTGCGTGAGAAGTGATTTGTGAGGCGCGAGTATCGCTTGCATCGCATCCGCAGCGAGAGATTGCACCGCTCGATGTGATTCGTGCTCATGTCCGGGTCAGGGTTGCCACTCATCACCGTTCGCTTGGATGCCCGCAATTTCGGCATCGAATAGCGCACATAATCTGGCAACCGCTCGCCTTCCTTTGCGCCCTCCTGACCATGGAAGACTTTGACGAACCTCATGTAGTCGGCGTCGGTACCGAACATCTCCGCGATAGCAGGCGCGTACAGATTGTTTCCGTCGCTGGCCAGTTGCAGCCTTTCGCCCGAGTCACGAACAACGTACTTCACACGCTGCATGAAAGTGCTGGCGTCGGAATATTCACGACCACCGAGATGCCAAACAGGCATCAGGCGCGTCTTGGGATCAACGCAAAGCCAGAGAAGCATGTAGGCGTTCCATACGCCGATCTTGTCGTCCGGGATTTTCTTGGGGTCCTTTGTGCCGACAAAACACCACGTCTCATCCATTTCCAGATGGGTGATGGGGAGGTCCTTGAAGGTCTGGGCAAAGAACGCCTCGCAGGCGCGACCTAGGTTTATGTTAAAATTTAGGGCCGACAGGTAGGCCACGTCGGCAATTCGGCCAACGGCGCGGACGCCAACGCACTCCGCGAAGCAGCGGAGCATGAGCGCGCGTTTTTCTATGGAAAGCTGGTTCATAGCGAAGGACCAGCGTTGCAGATTCCCTGCAATTAGCAGGGAGAAAATCGCGCAATATGTTCTATGGCAAATACTTGACTAGCTATGTCAAGCGGAAATTTATAAAGCCGTGCGATTTCGGTGTATCGGAAAGCGCGCGCACCACCCGTATAGGGTAAATGACCTACAAGCAGGTACCCAACCCAGAGACCACCCTCGTGTACGATTTGATACGGGGAAGGGACGTTTTCCTCAATTAATGTGGCCGAATGAACGTCACAAATTCACCGGAAACTTCGTCCATTGGATATCAGATAACCGTTCGAGGGGGACGCATCGTAAGAGACTCCGAGGCCCAAAGGCTTCGGGACGACCTGAAGAATTTAGACCTACGAGAACGACAGGTAACCCTAACAGGTCTGACAAAAAAACAGCGGAAGCGTTTAGCTCTCTTGTTGGGGTCGTCGTGATTAGCTGGTTCCCGATCTGAACAAGTAAGAACCAGCGGCCATTACAACGTAGTTTGGCCAAAACCAGATTTGTGCGCATGACGGGTCTCCTTTGGTTGCCGGCCCGATTGTCACCCATCGTGCCAGGAGCGATCAAAGAGGCGAGGCCAAAGGACGGCGTACGTAATCCTGCCTCATGCTCGATGCATAGTCCTGATCACATTCGGGGCATGTGCATAGAAAAGCTCCGCACAACTGCACCGACCTGTCGCAGGATAAATGGCACTTCCGCCAATTGACCTGCTCATGATCTTCTCAATCCACCCTGAGAGTCGGTCACTCTCTCCATCGTACCGTTCACCTGAGTGGCGGCTTTCAATCTCTGCGTGCCGCCTTAAGAAATACGCCAGAAAATCTGCCAACTGAAGTAGATATACCGCTTCCGAATCGGCAAAGTACGGGACATCCACAATCTGATCTAGTCGCTCTTGTTTCTTACCCTTCGAATAAAATGTGTCAGTCCAAGAAGGCGCATTTCTAACCAAATCGGAAAGCTTCATTTTTTCGCGCTCTTCATTGTCAAAAACGAAGATGGTATGTCCTTTGTTTTTCGAGTGCTTCTCATGCACCTTTTGTACCGCGAGCAGCAAATGCAGGCCAAGAAAGCGCCATGGAGTATTCACTTCGCGCGGAATCTTTCCCGACTCCAAGCTTCTCCTAAAGTGCTCCTTATTCACCGCAGCGTAAACAACGTCGTGTCGTCGCGATACGAGCCAATCTAGAACACTGGAAATCGTCTCCGCGCGTTGAGTGCCTCTAAGCTCCCGCCAGATGCCGTTGCCCGAATAGAAATCCCGAGTGTGCAGCTCAGTGACCTCCCGACCGATCACTCTCGACAATGAACCTAGGAGTTCGCGCCACTCCTCTTTCGTAACGTGCATTCGCTGGGCATCGACGATGACCCCCACCATGACCGCGATAGGCTCTTCTCCCGTTCCGCTTTCGTCGCAATAACAGAATTTCACACAGCCTCCTTGGTTGCTTGGCCCGCTACGCGACGTATTCTTTCCACACCTACAAAGCGACGCGAGAGGAAAGCGGCATCGCCTTCCTAAATATACCGGCTCGAAGAATACTCAGCCTAGTCCCTAAGCTGACGCCAAACTTGCGCTACTACCTAGCGACGTAGAAGAAGATTCGGAGTTGTCGTGAGATCCCGAGATAAACTTCCACAGAAGTTGAGACCACGACTCCAAGCTCGGAAACGCTTGTTCGACCTCTTTGGCGTCACACCACTGTGCTTCGATCATCTCTGGTTCGTTAACAGCAAACCTCTCGTTCGATGCTTCAACTATGAATGCCACCCCTAGGTGTACTTGGCCTACGGGACTGGAATCGTCATTAATGAATCCCGCCAGTTTCACCTGTCGAACACTTGGCAGGAAGATTTCTTCGTTCAATTCCCGCACCATCGCAGCTAGGACCAAATTAGTGTCCTTGCTCCCGTCGATATCATTGATGTGGCCACCGAACCCAAGCGAGAGCTTGTTATGCAGTCTGCTCTCTCCCTGCTTTTTTGTTCGGCGGTAGAGCAACACACGCTCCTTGTGGCACACCAGAATGTACGGGATGATTTGTTTGTGCGTCGGGTCTTCTTCCGCTGGTTTCCGATCTAGAAACACAGCTGAGTCCGCGATTTCTCCCATCAAATCTGCTTCGGGCGGCGCAAAGAAGCCTTGGCGAAGATGCTGTTCGATTGCAGGGCGTGGAACGGCGAGGACTTTTTCGTTCATGCTGAGGTTATGTGTTGTGAAAGATACACGGAATGTGAAACCAAACGGACGGACATTCGCTTCCCAGAGAATTCACAGGGTTACTCTCAAATGTGAATAACTGTGCCGTCATGAAGTCTTACCTTTCAGAACTCGTTTCTTGACGAAATCGGTGAGCAGTTCGTCAGCGCTGAGGCCCTTTCGGATCATCTCTTCTGCAACTGCGGCTTCAGTTCGGGCGGCATAGCCGCTACGGGCCAATTCTTGGAGCAATTTGTACAGCGGCGCGCTCACCGTAACAGTGATTTGCTTCGATTTTACGGGGTTATTTTTCCGACCTTTAATAATGGCATAACAATGGCATTCTTGTTCGACAACGCAACACAGATTAGGCTCCCTTTTCCGATGCAAATCGACGATTTGCGGACGATAGTCCGGGGCTTGCCGATCGGTGCGCCCGACCTGCGCGACGACGTTGATTCCCAATCGACGGCCCTAGGAGCTTACACCGGCAAGATTTCTCGCGGCATTACGAAACCAGCGGTAGGTATGCAGCCAAGCGATTGGGGCGCAGCTATTCTGGTTCTGATCGCGATAGCCGAAGGCCAAGGCCTTTCGATTGAAGAGGCAATCCTTGCGGGCAAGGAGGAGCTTGCCCGAATCGAGGAAGACTAGTCGTTCAATCCGTGCCGCAAATCCCGAATCGCATTCCCAAGGGATGGAAGCTCTGCCTTACCTACCTTGCCTAGTTCGATCCGTCCGCCTGAGAAGATAACGGCCAGCGTCAATAGCAGCATCACGATGCACACGGTGATCTGCATTGGACGGGCTCGAATTGATCGCGTTGAGGGCATCTCTTCCAGTCGTTTTTATCTGTCGCGAGAGAACATTAGGGGAGAATTCGCGGATTCCCTAAGAAAACCTGCTTTTTTCTCTGGCTCCGACCCATTGGTTAGAGGTGTCGCTCTGGGTGGCATTTGAGGTCCGTGCGGGGATTTTAGCAGGTTCGCACGCATAGCGGCAAATCGCGTGAGCATGCATTCGATTATACCGGTTCCAGAAATTCCGGAGGCGGTATAGAGGTGTTCGGGAAAGTAGCTTCACTCTGTAGGTGTCGCCGTTGTCAACTAAAGGCCCCACATCGTATCAGAAGCGACCGAGCCTCAGAGGCGTTAACCGAACTAAAACTAACCGATTTCCTACCTGTTTTCGAGGGGGTGGCGGGTCTTGTTAGGCCACTGAAACAGGGGCGTCTTTTTTACCAAATAGACCCCTTTTTCGCTCTGAAAATGAAGATTTTGCGAGCGAATCCGTGCCAAAGAATCAAACTATACCATGACCGGAAAATCCTGACGCTTGACACCCCCCGCGCCACCTGTGACTTTGCCCCTCTTTTTCCCGCAAATCTATGCAACCCACATTCCGTCCGCACCGCAAGAAGCGCGCACGCAAGATCGGTTTTCGCGCCCGCAAGGCTACCCGCGGCGGCCGCAAGGTCCTCGCCGCCCGCCGGCGCAAGGGCCGCAAGCGCCTGACTGTCGTCTGATCGACCCGACTGTCGCGCGCCGCGTCCCACCATGCGTCTGAGACCCGCGCAACGCGTGCGGCGCACCACCGATTTTCAGGCCATGCGTCAGCAGGGCCGGAGAATGGACTGCGGTCATTTCGTCCTGGCCTGGCGCATCCGTCTGGCCCCTGACGGCAAACCCGCGCCCGCTCGCGTCGGTGTCGTGGCTTCCCGCGCCTCCGTGGGTGACGCCGTCGAGCGCAACCGCGCGAAACGCCGGCTGCGCGAGATCTTCCGCCAGCACCAGACATTGGTTCCCGCCAATCTGGATCTGGTCCTGACGGCCCGCGGTTCGATTTTGAGAGCGGAATTCACCGAGCTGGCGGAGCGATTCGCGTCCGCCTGTCGCCGACTGCCCGCCGCATGAACGCGCACCCTTCCCTCGCGGCCCGCGTGGCCGGCGGCTTGGTGTCGGTTTATCAGCGGACGGTTTCCCCCGCCCTCGCCGTCGCCAATCCTTTCGGCGGCTGCCGCTTCGCCCCGACCTGCTCGCACTACGCCGCCGAGGCATTGCGCGAACATGGCCTCGTCACCGGCGCGGCGCTGACCGCCCGCCGACTCATGAAGTGCGGACCGTGGCACCCGGCCGGCATCGATCCGGTGCCGCGCGCGATGCCCGTTTGCGTGCGCGTGCATCCCCGCGCCTGACCCGTCTCTCTTTCTTCATTTTCCATGGACAAGAAAAACGCCGCCATCGGCATCCTTCTTCTGATCGCCGCGGGCGTGAGCTTCTATGTCAGCGCCAAGTTCGGCCCTCCCGCGACCACGAAGCCCCGCGTGACCGCGGCGCCGGCGTCGGCCACACCCGTGCCCACGCCCGCCCCGAACACGCCAGCGGCCGCCACGCCGCTGCCCGCCGCTCCGGCCCCGGCCAAGGCCGCGCATGAGACGCAGTTTGCCAACCTCGACAATGACACGGTGCACGTTCGTCTGACGACGACTGGTGGCGCGATCGACACGATCGAACTCAAGCAACACAAGGCCCGGCTCGGCCAGGACGATCCCTACACCATCAATGCGCCGAGCAACGCGCCCATTCTCAGCTTCATCGATTTTCCGGGCGTCGATCAGCAGTCCCATTACGACATTGTCACTCAAAGTCCGACCGAGGTGGTGTTTCGCGCGGTGCTCGACAATCATCTCGAGGTCACGCGCCACTACCAGCTTCTCGGCAACGGCAAGGGCGACCCGTACCAGATCCGCGCCGAAACGACTTTCCACAACCTGAGCGCGCAGCCGCTCCCGCTCCCGCGCGTGTACGTCAGCCTCGGCTGCATCTCGCCGCTCAACGAAAACGACACCGGCGTCTACATCAACGCGGGCTACTACGACGGCAGCAGCACGACGTTCACGCGGCGCGATTCACTTTCCGGCGCCGGATTCTTCAGCAGCAGCGCGCCCCTGCCGTTCGTCGAAAAGACCGCCCCGGTGGTCTGGGCCACGGTGAAGAACCAGTTCTTCGCCGCGATCCTGACGCCCGACCAGCCCGGGGTCGGCTTCAAGATCGAACGCGTGAAGGTGAACCCGCTCCTCGACAGCGCCAATCGTCTGGCCTACGGCCTCACCGGCCAAGCGGAATTCGATCTCAAGCCGCTCGCCGCGAACGCGAGCTCAACCTGGGGTGCGACCTACTTTGCCGGACCGAAGGAATATCGCCGCCTGGCGAAATCGGAGAATTTTGCGCACGACGAGGACAAGGTCATGGAGTTCGGCTGGTTCAGCGGGATCTTTTCCAAGCTGCTGCTCACGATCATGACCTGGGTCCACACCTGGCTGCCGAGCTGGGGCTGGGCGGTCGTGGTGACGACGCTGTTCCTCAAACTGGTCACGCTGCCGTTCACGCTCATGGCGTCGCGCTCGGCGAAACACATGCAGAAGATCGCGCCGCTGCTGAAGGAGATCCGCGAGAAGTACAAGGACAACCCCGCGAAGCAGCAGGAAGCGATGATGCGCACCTACAAGGAGAATGGCGTCAATCCGCTCGGCGGCTGCATTCCCGTGCTGATCACGCTGCCGTTTTTCTTCGGCTTCTATGCGATGCTGCAGAGCGCCACGGATCTCCGCTTCGCCTCGTTCCTGTGGGTCAAGGATCTCGCGGCACCGGACACGGTGGTTTCGTTCGGCACCGTCACCCTGCCGCTCCTGGGCCTGACACACCTGTCGCTGAACATCCTGCCGCTGCTGATGGGCGCCACGATGATCTACCAGATGCGCATCACGCCCTCGCCGAGCACCGATCCGGCGCAGGCCGCGATGATGAAGTTCATGCCGCTCGTCTACATGCTGTTCTGCTACAATTTCGCGGCGGCGCTCGCGCTTTATTCGACCATCAACGGCCTCTTCACCATCGTGCAGCAGAAGATCGTGAACCGCCTGCCGGAGCCACAACTGCCCGGGGAAAAGACCGGCGCGATGAAGAATGTGACGCCGAAGAAAAGAAAGTAGCGAGTAGTGTGTAGCGAGTAGCGAGCATACCAGAATTTCAATTCAGGTCCGTCGGTCCGACCGTTGACAAGATCGGCGGATCGATGAGGACATCGATCCCTACCGTTTTTTCGGTCTACTCACTGGCCCCTACTCGCTAGTCGCTACTCGCTACTCACTACTACTTACAATGGCCGGCCACAACAAATGGTCCAAGGTCAAGCGCCTGAAGGCCGTCACCGATTCGCGCAAGGGCAAGGTCTTCTCGCGCCTGGCGCGTGACATCACGCTGGCGGCGAAATCGGGCGGCGGACATCCCGACGGCAACGCCCGCCTGCGCACGCTGCTGTTGAAGGCGCGCGAGGCGAACATGCCCGCCGACAACGTCGACCGGGCGATCAAGAAGGGCACCGGCGAGTTGCCCGGCGTCGTTTTTGAGGAAACGCACTACGAGGGCTATGGTCCAGGTGGCGTCGCGTTCGTGGTGCAGGTCACCACTGACAACAAGCAGCGCGCGGCCCAAACGATCCGGTCGATCTTTTCCTCTCATGGCGGCAACCTCGCACAGTCCGGTTCGGTCGCCTTTCAGTTTTTGCACGCCGGTCAGTTCCTGGTTTCACGCGAGAAAACCACCGAGGACAAATTGATGGAGATCGCGCTCGAGGCGGGCGCGGACGATGTCATCGCCACCGAACACGGCTTCGAAATCCGCTGCGGCATTCCCGCGTTCGATCGCGTCGTGCACGCACTCGAGAAAGCCGGCATCAAAGCGGACTCCTCGGAGATCGCCTACATTCCGACCGTGCTCGTGCCGGTCACGGGCCTCGAACTCGCCCGCCAGATCGTCAAGCTGCAGGAAGACCTCGAGGAAAACGAGGATGTGCAGGCGGTGTTCTCGAACGAGGAGATGGACGAGCGGACGGCCGAAGCGGCGCATTCCTGATTCTTGTTTCTTACATGCGGTCTCCGGTATTGAGGTAGGGCGGGCCCAGCGGTCCCGCCTTACCCATCAAATTCCTCCGCGATCTCTGCGACCTCCTGTAGGAGTTTCGCGTCTCGGGCCGATAGGACATCGGCCCCTACCGATTTCCTTTAAACTAAGTCCTAGGCCTTGCGGCGCGAGATCACTAGGATGACCACGCCAAACACGGCAAAGACCGAGCCCCAAAGCAGGTTCACGTTCTTGCCGAGCGAATGCTGCACGTAGATGGCGGGATCGGAGGTGAACCCGTAGACCACCAGAATCAGGCCGAGGATCAGGAAGAGAAGGCCGAGCGGGATCCGGACGTCGAGTTGCATGGCGGGAAAGGTTGAGGGGTTACCAGAAGATGAGGTTGAGGGCGACGACGACGATCAGAACCAGGATGCCGAGCACCGCAGGTCGAGCGTACCAGGGCGTGTCGTGATCGCGGATTTTTTCCGTGAGCGAATAGACGAGTCCGCGCAACTGGTCGTCCGTGCGGGTTGGTTTGGTGGCGAGCGAAATGATCGCGGTGCCGAGGAAGCAACCGCTGAAGGCCACGATCGCCATCCAGAAATTCTGGGCCATCGGGCTGGCAAAATACCAGTGCACGCCGAAGTTGCCGCCCTTCATGAGATCGGGCGTTTCACCCACCGGCAGGGACATCCCGTGAAAGACGGCCGCCGCGACCGTGCCGATGATCAGGCCGAAAAAGGCGCCGTGGCCGGTCGCTCGTTTCCAGAACATGCCGAGCAGGAAAATTGCGAAAAGCGGTGCGTTCACGAATCCAAACACCAGCTGGAGCATGTCCATGATGTTGTTGAATTTTGCCGCCAGGTACGCGCATCCCGCGCTGATCAACAAGCCGACGACCGTCGTCACGCGACCCACCCGGATGAGATGCTCGTCGGTCGCGGAATGATTGAACCAACGCTGATAGAGATCGTAGGTCCAGACCGTGTTGAAGGCCGTCACATTGCCCGCCATGCCCGACATGAACGATGCCATGAGCGCGGTGAGGCCGATGCCAAGCATGCCGTTCGGGAAATACTTCGCGAGGAGGACGGGCACGACCATGTTGTAGTCGGGGCTGCCGTCGGAACCCATCGGCAGCGGCAGGCCTTTCGGACCATCGCGGAAAAACAGGCCGATCGCCAGCATGCCGGGGAGAATCACCAGCGCCGGGAAAAGCATCTTGGGTATCGCGGCCAGCACGGGCGTGCGCCGCGCCGAAGCCATGTCCTTGGCCGCCATCGCGCGCTGCACGACAAGGAAGTCGGTGCACCAATAGCCGAATGACAGAACGAATCCGAGGCCAACGATGAGGCCGAACCATTCGATGCCGATCGGGTTGGCACTGGCGTTGCCCATGTAGGCCCACGAATGCGACCAGGCGCCGGGCATGCCCTTGCTGGTGGCATAACCGTCGAGCTGGTGCATGAGGCCCGACCAACCGCCGATGTCGTTCAGCCCGAGAATCACCAGCGGCAAGAAGCCCAGCACGATCAGGAAAAACTGCAGCACCTCGTTGTAAATCGCGGAGGTGAGGCCGCCGGAGTAGATGTACACGAGGACGATCGCGCTGGAGACGACGATGCAACCGTGAAAATTCCAGCCGAGAATCGCGTTCAGCAGCTTCGCCAGCGCGAACATCGAGATGCCCGACGAGAAAACCGTCATGACCGCGAACGACAGGGCGTTCAGCGTGCGCGTTTTCTCGTCGAATCGCAGTTTCAGATACTCCGGTACCGAACGCGCCTTGGAGCCGTAGTAGAACGGCATCATGAACACGCCGACGAACACCATCGCGGGGATCGCTCCAACCCAGTAGAAGTGACTCGTGGCGATACCGTATTTCGCGCCCGACGCCGCCATGCCCATGACCTCCTGTGCCCCGAGATTCGCGCCGATGAAGCCGAGGGCGCAGACCCACGCCGGCAGCGAGCGGCCGGATTCGAAGAAGTCGGCGCTGGTGCGGAGGTATTTCCTCAGGACCCAGCCGATGCCGAGAACAAAGGCGAAATAGATCCCAAGGATCAGATAATCGACGAGACCGAGATGCAACGTGACCGAGTCGCCGGCGGCCGCAAGGAGCACGGGAGAAAGCAAATGTTTCACAGAATACGGGGGGTAGGCCGGCCATCAGAGACGCCAATCACCCGGCCGGCAAGCCCGCAAAGACTTCAAACCAGGATAGCCGCAAAAAGGCGCAACGACCCGCCTGCCCGCGAAAAAATTCCGCGCGCCTATAGGCGCCACTTCATTGTATTCGGTTAACCCTCTTTGTGCCTTGTTCTGGCAAAACCCGATGGTGGTTTGCCTTTCTCTTGTGGGAGCGGCTTTACGCCGCGATGGAACCGGCTCATTGCTATTATACGCAGCGGCCAACCACGTGGAACGCGTTGCCCTCAATGCGTTCGTTGATCAGCGCGTTGGGGGCAACGCGCTCCACCTTGCTCGCAATTCGCGGCACAAAGCCGCTCCTACAACCGAAAGGAGTCTCTCATTCCCGCCACGCCGCGAGACGATGCTGCTGGATGACGCACACGCAATCCTCGCCATCCGTCGTGTGCAGCCAATGCGGCTCAAGCTCGGCAAACTGGCGGTCCATCGCCTTGCGCAGGCCACCGACTTCCAGAACGGCGATCCCGTGCGGCTGCAGGCGATCACGCGCCTGGCGCAACAGCTTGCGGATCACATCGAATCCATCGCGTCCGCCGTCGAGCGCGAGCGCGGGCTCACGCCGGAATTCCGGCGGCAGGCCGGCCAGCTCGCGGGCGGGCACGTAGGGTGGATTGGAAAGAATGACGTCGTAGCGCGCGCGCGGCACGGCATCGAACACATCAGAACGCCACAGGCGGATTCGCTGGGCCAACCGGTGCTGCGCCACGTTGAAGCGCGCGACGGCAAGGGCGTCGGCGGAAATGTCGATCGCGTCGACGCGAGCCCGCGGAAATTGCTTTGCGAGCAGGACGGCCAGACACCCGGACCCGGTGCAGACGTCGACCACGCGTTGCACGGCCGGACGGCGCGGCAGCCATTGCGGAATCTGTTCCGGCAGCAGCTCCAGAAAATAGGAGCGCGGGATGATGACGCGTTCGTCGACGTAGAACTTGTACGGCCCCAGCCACGCCTCGCGCGTGAGATAGGCCGCCGGCACGCGGTCCTTCAACCGGCGCTCGAAGAGGGTCTCAACCCGCTCCGCTTCGTCGGCGATCAGCACCCGTTTCAACACGCCCCGTGGACTGTCGAGGGGCAGACCCAGCGCGTGAAGCAGGAGATACAGCGCCTCGTCGTGTGCGGACGTCGCGACCTGACCGAGCGCGATCTTGTGGCGGACGTACCGCGCCTCCGCCCAGTGCAGCCAGTCGCCCAGGGTGCGGGGTTTCGCCGGCATCGTCAGCCCTCCTTCGGCGCGGGAGCGGTGGTGTGCACGTGATTGCCGATGTGCTCCGAACAATAGCACTCCTCGCCCGCGCATTTCGAGCAGTAGCGAAAATCGAGCTGCGGATCCGAGATTTCAGTCCGTCCGCAAATCCGGCAGCGATGCCTCGGCTCTTCCTCGGATTTCGAAGCGGCGAATTGCTTCGCCTGATAAACCATGCGGCGACGGCCCGTGCGCATCCGCTGGATGACGTCGGCTCCGAAAAACAGCACGAAATTTCCGAGCGAAGCAACAATGGTCCAGCGGATCGACCAGGGGGCGCGCACGAGTTCCACCAGATAGAGGCCGGCCTGAAACAGCGCCAGCCACTTGATCTTCAGGGGCAGGATGAAGAAAATGAGCAGTTCAAAATCGGGGTTCAGGTAGGCGAAGGCCAGCAGCACGGTCAGGAAGACGAATATGTTGGTCACCGGCGCCTCCGGGAAAAAAAAGGCCACCGCGACGGTCAGGAACCAGCCGGTAAAGAGGAACGCGTTGAACCGGAAGGCGCCCCAGTATTGCTCGAGCGCGCTGCCCATCAGGTAGAACATGTACCAATAGAACGCCACCCAAAGCGGGCCCATCGAGGGCGGCCACAGCATGAAGGTGAACAACCGCCAGAACTCGCCATGCAATACCTGCGCCGGCGCCAGTCCGATCAGCCCGGTGTAGTCGCGTCCGAGCATCGCCATCAGGTAGAAAAACGCCTGCCCGATGATCAGATACAGGGTCACGTTCTCGATCGCGAGGCGACCGAAGATTCGTTCCAGGCGGTTGAGCAGCGACATGAACCTTACTTCTCGGGCTTCGTCCCGAGCTGGTCGAGCAAAGTCTTCTTCTCGTCGTCGAGCTTCGGATCGGTCACCCGGTCGATCTGCGCCCTGGCCTCGTCGCGGCGGCCGAGTTTCAACAACACGTTGGCCTTCTGCAGCCAGACCAGCTGGCGCATGGTCGTGGTGACCGGACGTTCCTCGAGCGCGGTCCAGGCCTTCAACGCCGGTTCCCACTGCGGCGGATCGACATCGTAGTAGGCCTTGGCGGCGTTGTAGGCGAGCGAGAGGTCGCGCGGCTCGAGTTCCGCCGCCTTCTGGTAGGCGCCGAGCATGGCGCGGTCGAGGCCGGCCCGCGTGAATTCACCGCTGGCGATGAAGGCCTCGCGGTTGGTCTGGAGGAGCTGGCCGAGGTTGTAGTGGTAGAGCGAAACGTTCGGAGCGAGGTCGATGGCGGCCATCAGCCAGGGCAGCGCCTCCGGAGCCTTGCCATCCTCGGCCAGCAGCTTGGCCACCTGGTTCTTCACCGGGGCGATGTTGGGATCGAGCTTGTTGGCCTTGAGCAGCAATGCCACCGCCTGCTTGTTCATGCCAACGCGGCTGAGAAACATCCCGTACGCGGCAAAAGCCGTCGCGTTGTCGGGGCTTTTCTGGATCAGCACGTCGTAGCTGCTGGCGATCGCCTGGGCTTCGCCGTGGAAAAGCGCCGCGTCGAACTGCTCGCCCTCCTTTTCGGCCTTGGCGAACAGGGCGGCCTGCCGGGCGGCGATGTCGCGCAACGTGCGGTCGGTCAGCGTCTCGCCTTCGCCAGCGGCGGGCGGAGGCGCATCGGCGGGACGGGCGGACGGCACCAGGCCGAGAACGAACAGGGTCAGGAGGGCAAATTTCACGGGGGCGTGGGACACGCGGTCGGGCGATTCGTTCAATCGTGTTCCCGCCGACCGGCCATCGCGAATCTTTTCCCGTCCGGGTAACCGGATCAATTTTTGAACCACAGAGGCGCGGAGCGCCGGAGATTCGCGGCATAAATCCGCTCCCACAGGTTTGGTCCTCCGTGCCTCCGTGGTTCAAACCTGTCTCAACCATGCCGCAAACACGCGCCGGGACGACGCATTCCACCTCAATGTCTGGACCGGAAAAAAATGAAACCGGGGCGCACCGACGCCCCGGTTTCATCCAACCTTGAACAGAACTTATTCCAACACCTCTGCAAAAAGGGCGGCCGCGGCTTCCGCACCGCGCGCCCCGGTCGCACCGGAGGCATCACAGACCATGGGGGGTCGGGTTAGGTATCATGGGGCTGGGATGTCGGGGTGTCCGACCGGGGTGGGCGGGGCCAGGGGAAGGCCACGGATACGGGCGCAGTTTCGAAGATTGACCGCCGGGAAACAACCGGGCTGTTATTCTTGCTAAAGAATAAAACCGGCTCCGCCGGGTCCCGTGCCCCTTTCCCGCGTCACCATGCAGGATGTCGCCCGCGCCGCGGGCGTCCACCAGACCACCGTCTCGCTGGCGCTGCGCAACGACCCGCGGCTGCCGGCGCGCACGCGCGACAAGATTCGCGCCGCGGCCCGCCAGCTGCACTACCGCCCCGACCCGATGCTGTCGGCGCTGAACTTCTACCGCGCCTCGCGCGACGCGGTGAAGGCGCCGCCCGCAATGGCCTTCCTGCTCAATTTTGCCGACGAGGGCGAGCTGGCCGAGTCGCATCCGCATCGGCTGTTCCGCGACGGAGCGCGCCGGCAGGCGGCCGAACTCGGTTACCGCCTCGAGGTCTTCTTCGTCGGCCACGGCGCCGACGCCGGCGCGCAGATGCAGCGCGTGCTGCGGGCGCGCGGCATCTCGGGCGTGATCCTCGCGGCGTTCGGCGACAAGACGATCGAGTTTCACCTCGACTGGCGCCTGTTCAGCGCGGTGCTCATCGAATCCCACCAGCTGCGGCTGTCGCTGCACACCATCTCCAATCACCAGGAGGCGGTGACGCGCGAAGCCATCCGGCGGCTGCACCGTCTCGGCTACCGGCGCATCGGGCTCGCCGTCGGCGAGCGGGAGGAATTCTACCTGCAGAACGCCTTCACCGCCGGCTACCATGTCGAGGTCGCCCAGACGCCCGAGCTGGTGCCCGTCCCTCCCCTGCTGCTCCAGGGCAGCATCGACCAGATTGGCCGGCGCGTCGGACCGTGGGTGCGGCGCCACCGCCTCGACGCCGTGATCTGCAACTGGGCCAATTTCGCGGTGCTGCTCCGCGCCACCGGACTGCGCGCGCCGCGGGACGTCGTCGTGGTCTCGCTCGACGTCAATCCCGACGCGGGCCCCGCGGCCGGGATGCGGCAGAATCATCGCATCGTGGGCGAGCGCGCGGTGGAACAGCTCGCCGGCCTGATGCGTTCGAATGTCCGCGGACTGGTCGACACGCCCAACACCACCCTGATCGAGGGCCGCTGGGTCAACGGTCCCGGCGTGCCGCGACGGGCGCAGGTCATTCTTTAGTAAGAATAAAATGGCGGGCGGGCGGCACTTGCCACCGTCCGCCGCAGCGGGAATCGTCGGCGCGCGTCCGGGCCGCCTCCCCGCGGCGGGCGCTCCTCCACCCCTTCATGACCTTTCCGCCCGACTTCGTCTGGGGCGCAGCCACGTCTTCGTTTCAAATCGAGGGCGCCGGCGGCGGCCGGGGCCATTCCGTTTGGGACGGTTTCTGCCGGCTGCCCGGCCGCGTCTTCGAAGGCCAGCATGGCGACGTCGCCTGCGACCATGTGCATCGCGCCGAGGAGGACGTGGCGATCATGCGCGACATCGGGCTGCACGCCTATCGGTTTTCCATCGCCTGGCCGCGCGTGATTCCGGGCGGACTCGGACCGGTCAACGCCGCGGGTCTCGATTTCTACGACCGCCTCGTCGACCGGCTGCTCGCGGCTGGAATCCAGCCGTGGGTCACGCTGTTTCACTGGGACTATCCCACCCCGCTCTACCAGCGCGGCGGCTGGCTGCATGCCGACAGCCCGCAATGGTTCGCCGACTACGCGCGCGTGATCGTTGACCGGCTTTCGGATCGCGTCACGAACTGGATGACGCTGAACGAGCCGCAGTGCTTCATCGGCCTCGGCCACCACAAGGGCGAACATGCACCGGGCGATCGCCTCGAGATTCCCTCGCTGCTCTGCGCCGCGCACAACGTCCTGCTGGCTCATGGCCGGTCCGTGCAGGTCATCCGCGCCCACGCAAAAAAGAAGCCGCGCGTCGGCTGGGCGCCCACGGGTGACATTCCGGTTCCGCTCACCGAAAATCCGGCCGACATTGCCGCCGCGCGCGAGTTGTACTGGTCCGTCAATCCCACCGACATCTGGAACCAGGCCTGGTGGATGGATCCCGTGGCCCTCGGCCGCTATCCCGAAAACGGCCTCCAGGCCTACGGCGCGCAGGTGCCGGAGTTCAGCGCCCAGGACCTGCGCACGATCGCCCAACCCCTCGATTTCTTCGGCCTCAACATCTACAACGGCTACTTCGTGCGCGCCGGCGCCGATGGAAAACCTGAGCGGCTCCCCCGCACCATCGGCGGGGCGTCGACCCACAACCAGTGGCGCGTCATGCCCGCGGCTATTCGTTGGGGTCCGAAGTGGGTGCATGAACGTTACGGCCTGCCGATCGTGATCACCGAAAACGGCATGGCAGGGCACGACTGGGTCACGATGGAGGGACGCGTGCCCGACGCGCCCCGCATCGACTACGTCACGCGTTACCTGCGCGAATTGCGCCATGCCGTGGCCGACGGCGTTCCGGTCGAGGGATATTTTCTCTGGTCGCTGCTCGACAATTTCGAATGGGCCGAGGGCTATCGCTATCGGTTCGGACTCGTGCACGTCGACTTCGTGACTCAGCAGCGCACCCCGAAGGATTCCGCGCACTGGTACCGCGAAGTCATCCGCACGAACGGCGCGAATTTGCCGGCGTAAGCCGTAAGCCGTAAGCTGTAAGCTTTAAGCAGAAAATCCAAGGTGGAACGCGTTGCCCCCAACGCGTTGAGCAGCTTGGGACGAAGACGATCCTCCACGAAAAGGCGCGGAATTCCGTCGTAAAGGAAACCGGACTGGCTTCTTCGATCCGACCCTGAGCGAAATTTCGTGACGTTTCGTGGGCGATTTTCCGGAGATCGAGGCGGCATTCGGCGATGCCGCCCTACATTACCATCGGACCGCTCCACCGAGGATTCAACCGGCTCAGCTGCTTTCCTCGTCCCGGTTGGGAAACGGCGCGATCAACGAGAGCGCGATCGGCACGATGGAAAACACGAGCACCCAGAGGAAAAAGGAATGATAGTTCTGATTCACGGCGCCGAAAAGGAAACCGCTGATCGTGCCGGTGAACCATTTCGTGCCGGCCATCACGCCCGTCGCGAACGCGTAGTGCGACATCTTGAATTTTCCCGGTGCCATCTGCTGCATCATGTAGAGCATGTGGCCGACCGAGCCGAATCCGAAGCCGATCTTCTCGATCGTCACGATGACGCCCACCAAGCCGATGCTTTGCGGCTGCAGGATGCTCAGGAGGTAGTAGGTCAGGTGCGGCACGTTGAGCGCCAGGGCCAGCCAGAGGAACGAGCGGCGCAGCGTGAACTTCGCCACGAAAAACCCGCCCAGCAACGTGCCGCCGATGAAACCCACGGTACCGAGCGTCTGATACAAGTTTCCGATCGCCTGGTTGTTGAACGCCAGGCCGCCGGCCGCGCGCGAATCGAGGAGGAACAGGACGCCAAACTTTTCGATGAAGCCCTCACCGAAGCGGTAGAAGAAACAGACGACGAGCATGAGCCAGATCTGCTTCTTGGTGAAAAACGATACCCACGTTTCCCGCAACGCGCGCGCCGCATCGCCGAAGCCCTTGCCCTGAAGGTGTGACGGCTCACCCTCCGGCAGCGTGCGCGTGTGCCACAGGGCGAGCAGCAACATCATGCCCGCTGCGGTGAGCATCATCGTGACCCAGGCCTTGACCCAGTCGAAGCCCATCGATTCGTGCAGATACCCGGTCACGGTGACGAGAAGACCCGAAGCCACGATCGAGCCAAAGTTCCACGCCATCCCCTGGACGCCCATGTAGCGGGCCTGATCCCGCGCGGGCAAGGTGGTCAAATAGATGGCATCGGCCGCGATATCCTGTGTGGCGGACAGAAATCCCGTGATCCAGAAAAACGCCAGCGACAATCGGAACACTCCGGGCAATGGGAGTACGAGCGCCACTGACCCGATCGTGGCGACCATCGCGAATTCCATCGCGAGGACCCACCAACGCTTTGTCTTGAATGGTTCGAGAAACGGCGACCAGACCGGCTTGAGAACCCACGGCAGATAAATCTGGCTCGTATAAAGCGCGATGACCTCGTTCGAGTAGCCGAGGTTCTTGTACATGATGGCCGACGAAACCGCGGCCGCGTTGTTCGGCAGGCCCATCGCAAAATAAAGGGAAGGCACCCACTTCATGGGGTGCAATCGGCTGGCGGTGGGGGTCGACATGGGGGAATGGCGCGATCGCGAATCGTTCCCGCAGGGGTAAACGGGTGCTCGGTTCAGCTCGGTCAGGGGTGGCGCGAAGTATCTGGCGTCCACGGGAAAACGCCATCCTGAACCCGTTGCGTGACGCGGTTGGCAGTGTCCGCCGCCAAAATAGTTCTTGCGCCGGACGACGTCCTGTCGCTTTCTCTCCGCCTCGATCGCCCCATGGCCTCGATCCACCATCATCACCACGCCAACTAGCCTTTCCGCTCCGGGAAGGCTCGATGTGCCTTCCTGTGGGTGATGACTCGAATTTCAAAACCCCGGCTGGCATGTCCCGCCGGGGTTTTTATTTTTTCCCACCCGCACCCGCCACTTCCCTCCCACGTCCCACGTCTTTAGTCCTCCGTCATCTGTCATCCGTCCTCTGTTCTCCGCCTCTCGCCACCCGTCACTCGTCACTTGTCACTTGTCACTTCTTCCATCCATGCCTCCCGCCACTCCGCCCAAGGACCGCCTTCGCCTCGCTCTCCAGAAGAGCGGGCGGCTGTCGACCGATTCGCTCGAGCTGCTCAGCCGCTGCGGCATCAAGCTCAAGTCGCCCAAGGAGCGCCTGCTGATCCACTCGGAGAATTTTCCGCTCGATGTGCTGCTGGTGCGCGACGACGACATTCCGCAGCTCGTCATGGACGGCGTATGCGACCTCGGCATCGTCGGCACGAACGTCCTCGAGGAATCCGCCCTCGAGCGCCGCAGCGCCGGCAACGGCCATGCCTATGCCGTCGAGCGCAACCTCGAGTTCGGCGGCTGCCGCCTCGCCATCGCCCTGCCCGAGGAGCGCGCGTACTCCGGCCCGCGCGACCTCCAGGGCATGCGCATCGCCACCACCTACCCGCAGCTCACCCGTCGCTATCTCGATGCGCAGGGCATCACCGCCGAGGTCGTCCAGTTGAGCGGCTCGGTCGAAATCGCGCCGCGCCTGGGTCTCGCCGAAGCCATCTGCGATCTTGTCGCCACCGGCTCCACGCTCGAGGCCAACAAGCTCCGCGCCGTCGAGACGATCTTCAAGAGCACGGCGGTCCTCATTCGCGGCGATCGTGCGCTCGCACCTGAAAAGGGACACGTTCTCGAAATCCTTCTGCGCCGTCTCGATGGCGTTCAGATGGCGTCCGAGGCCAAGTACATCATGCTCCATGCCCCGAAGGCGGGGCTCGCCGACATCAAGCGCCTGCTCCCGGGTTCCGAGAATCCCACCATCCTGCCGCTCGCCGGGGACGAATCGCGCGTCGCCCTGCACGCCGTCTGCCAGGAAGCAGTCTTCTGGGAAACCATGGAGGCGTTGAAGAAGGCCGGCGCCAGCAGCATCCTCGTTCTGCCGATCGAGAAGATGATGCTGTGAGCTGCTCCGTTGAAAGTTGAGTGATGAATGTTGAAAGACAGATTCCGAAGGCCAATACGCTGCAGCCGGCGGGCGCTCCGCGCCGTTTTCAGCCAATGTTGACCCGTCGAATCGAACCGAAGGTCGCGCGATGAGAATACTTGTCTGGAAAAACCTCTCGCCCCGCCAGCGCCTCGCCGCCCTGGCCCGGCCGGCGCCGTCGAAACGCCCGGGACGCACCGCTGACGTGGCGCGCATTCTCGCGAGCGTTCGGCGCGACGGCGATGCGGCCGTGCGCCGATTCACGGCGAAATTCGACGGCGTGCGCCTCGGCCGCCTGCGGGTGTCGCCGGCGGAATTCGCCGCGGCCCGCAAAGAGCTGACTCCGGCCGACCGCACCGCGCTACGCACGGCCTACCGCAACCTCGTCCGTTTTCACCGCGCGCAGAAAAACCTGCCGGTCCGCGTCGCCACGATGGCCGGCATCGTCTGCGAAAAAGCCGTCCGCCCGCAGCGCGCCGTCGGTCTCTACGTTCCGGGCGGCGGTGCCCCGCTTTTTTCCACCGCCCTCATGCTGGGCGTGCCTTCGCAACTGGCCGGTTGTCCGCACCGCATCCTGTGCACGCCGCCGGATCTGCGCGGACGCGTGAGCCCGTGGATCCTCGCCGCCGCCGAACTCTGCGGCATCCGCGACGTGTTCAAGGTCGGCGGCGCCCAGGCCATCGCCGCCATGGCATTCGGGACGAAAACCATTCCGCGCTGCGACAAACTATTCGGGCCCGGCAATGCGTTCGTCACCGAGGCCAAGCTGCAGGTGTCGCGTGATGGCTGCGCCATCGATCTTCCGGCCGGACCGTCGGAAGTGATGGTCGTCGCCGACGACCGCGCCCGCGCCGATTTCGTGGCGGCCGACCTGCTGTCGCAGGCCGAACACGGACCGGATTCGCAGGTGATCCTGGTGGCCTTCTCGCGCATGTTTGCCGAGCGCGTCCGCGCCGAAATCGAACGCCAGGTGGGCCGGTTGCCTCGCCGCGATATCGCCCGCCGCGCGCTCGCCGCGAGCCGGCTGCTGCTCGCCGATCGCGAGGACGATGCCGTCGCCATCGCGGAAGCCTACGCCCCCGAGCACCTTATCCTGCAGATTCGCCGACCGCGAAAACTCGCCAGCCGCATCAGCGCCTCCGGCTCCGTTTTTCTCGGTCCGTGGACGCCCGAATCCCTCGGCGACTATGCCAGCGGCACGAACCACGTCCTCCCGACCGGCGGCTGGGCCGCCTCATGCAGCGGCCTGGGCCTGGCGGATTTCCAGCGCACGATGACCCTCCAAACGGCGGACTCGCGCGGACTCGCGAAGCTGGGTCCCGTCGTGGCGCGACTCGCGCGCGCCGAGCAGCTCGAAGCCCATGCCCGCGCCGTCGAGGTGCGCCTCACCCGCTTCTCCCGATGAGCACGAACGATCCCGTCCTCAAGCTCGTCCGCCCCGAGATCCTTGCGCTGACGCCGTACAGCTCCGCCCGCAGCGAGGCGAAGGGTCTCGCGGCGAACGCCGCCACGATCTGGCTCGACGCGAACGAAAATCCCGAGACGCCCTCCGCCGGTCAGCCGCTGCTCAATCGCTATCCCGAGCCCCAACCCGGCGAACTGACCGGCAAGCTCGCCCGGCTCTACTCCGTGCCCGCGCGGCAACTGCTCGTGACTCGCGGCTCCGACGAGGGAATTGATCTCCTGCTCCGCGCCTTTTGCCGGGCCGGACGCGATGCGATTCTGACCACGCCGCCCACCTACGGCATGTATTCGGTCGCCGCCGGCATCCAGGACGCACAGGTAATCACCGTTCCGCTTATCCGGGAAAAGGATTTCGCGGTCGATGCCGATGCCGTGATCGCCGCCACGGGTCCGATGGTGAAACTGGTTTTCCTGTGTTCGCCCAACAATCCCACCGGCCAGCTGATGGACGCCGGCGCCGTGCGCAAAATCGCCTCGGCCTTGCTCGGGCGCGCGGTCGTGGTGGTCGACGAGGCTTATCTGGAATTTTCGGGTACCAATGGTTTCGCCAGTGAGGTCGACCGGATTCCCAACCTGATCGTGCTCCGCACGCTTTCGAAGGCTCATGGCCTCGCCGGGGCGCGCGTGGGCGTGACCATCACCTCGGCCGCCGTGATCGATGTGCTCCGCAAGATCATTGCCCCGTACCCGATTCCCGCACCCGTGGTGCAGGCGGCGCTCGCCGCCCTCACGCCGGCCGCGCTGGCGGCGGCGACGGAATCCGTTCGCACGTTGGTCGCCGAAAGAAAGCGCCTCGCGATCGCGTTGCGCGCATTGCCGGCCGTCCGACACATCTGGCCGAGCGACGCCAATTTTCTCCTCGTCGAGGTGACCGATGCCACGCGCGCCATGGACGCCGGCCGCGCGGCGTGCGTGATCTGGCGCGACCGCCAGCGCGACGTGGCCGGAACGATCCGCATCACGGTCGGCACCGTTGACGAAAACAATCGCACGCTGGAGGTCATGGGCCGTGTGTAGCTGTCCACAAACCAACTGTACACAGGTAGGGCGGGACCGTTTTCCGCACTGCCTTTCGGGTGAATCGCAAAACTGGGCCCGCCGCGATCGTGGTCTGACATTCGGCGGGCCCAGTTTCGCAACTCACCCTGAGCCCCGAGCGCAAACCGGTCCCGCCCTACCTCATTCTCAACTTTCACCGCCATGAGCACGGCCAAGAAAATCCTCTTCCTCGATCGTGACGGCACGCTGATCACCGAGCCGGCCGATTTCCAGATCGACCGACTGGACAAGTTCGCGCTCGAGCCCGAGGTCATTCCCGCCCTCCGGCGCCTGCGTGACGCCGGCTACACGTTTGTCATGGTGACGAATCAGGATGGCCTCGGCACACCAAGTTTCCGCGAGGCGGAGTTTCGTCCGCTGCAGGATCTGCTGCTGCACATCCTGCAGTCGCAGGGCATCGCGTTCGAGGCGGTGCGGGTTTGTCCGCACACCAAGGCCGACGGCTGCGACTGCCGGAAGCCGAAGGTCGGCCTGGTGCTCGACTATCTGCGCGACACCACGTGGTCGCGTGAACACTCCCTGGTGATCGGCGATCGCGAGACAGACGTCCAGCTGGCCGCCGCCCTCGGCATCCGCGGGCTGAGGTACAATCCGAAAACGCTGGGCTGGCCGGAAATCGCTCGCCAGATCGCGGATGCGCCGCGCCGTGCCGCCCTCTCGCGCAAAACGAAGGAGACGAAAATCACGGTTTCCGTCGATCTCGACACGCCCGCTCCCGCGCGGCTCGACACCGGTGTCGGCTTCTTTGACCACATGCTCGAGCAGATCGCGAAAAACGCGAACATCGGTCTGGAAATTTCCTGTGAGGGCGATCTCGAGATCGACGAGCATCACACCGTGGAGGATGTCGGCCTCGCCCTCGGCTCGGCCCTGAAACAGGCGATGGGCGACAAGCGCGGCCTCGGCCGTTACGGATTCACGCTGCCCATGGACGAGGCGCAGGCTCAGGTCGCGCTGGATCTGAGCGGCCGGCCGTATTTCGTCTTCGAGGGAAAATTTCCGCGCGAACAGGTCGGCGAGCTGCCGACGGAGCTGGTGCCGCATTTCTTCCGGTCGGTAAGCGACACGCTCGGCGCGACGCTGCACATGAGCGTGAAGGGCGACAACACCCACCACATGGTGGAAACCCTGTTCAAGGGCTTCGGTCGCGCGCTGCGACCGGCGCTCGCCCGCGGCGATGCGCGCGAGGTCCCGAGCACGAAGGGCGTCTTGTGAGACTGGAACGCTCAGCGGTTGGATTTTCGATTCTCGATTCTCGAGTTTCGAAACCTGAATTCCCGATCGGGGAATGGGGGGTTGGTGTTTGCCCGTTGGGAACTGCAGCTGGTCGCTTGGAAATTGGAGGTTTGGATTGGGTGATTCGGCTATCGAGTTTGGTTTTTGGAACTTGGAGTTTGGGTCTTGGCGCCTGGCCCTTGGGGTTTGGAGTCTGGTTTTTGGAGTTTTCCCGATGATCGCCATCGTCGACAGCGGCGGCGCCAACATCGCCTCGGTGCGTTTTGCACTTGAGCGCCTCGGTGTCGCCAGCGAACTGACGGCCGATCCGGCAGTGATCAAGGCTGCCGATCGCGTAATCCTGCCCGGCGTGGGCGCGGCGCCGGCCGGCATGCAGCGGCTGCGCGATCGCGGCCTGATCGATTGCGTGCTCGGCCTGCACCAGCCGGTGCTGGGAATCTGTCTCGGCATGCAACTGCTTTTCGACGCGTCCGAAGAAGGTCCGGTGGATTCGCTCGGGCTTATTCCCGGTCGAGTCGCGTTGCTGCCCGAGTCGCCGGGGATCGCAATTCCTCACATGGGCTGGAACACGCTCGACGTCCGGCACGAAAGCCCGCTGCTGGCGGGATTCGACGCCGGTACGCGCTTTTATTTCGTGCACAGCTACGCCGGACCGGTGAATGAGTTCACGCTCGCCTCCGCGTCGCACGGCCGGCCGTTCGCTGCGGTGGTGCAACGCGGGAATTTCTCGGGCGTGCAGTTTCATCCGGAGCGCTCGGGCGCGGCCGGCGCGCGGCTGCTGCGCAATTTCCTGGAGGCGGCATGATCGTCTACCCCGCCATCGACCTGCGCGGCGGCCGGGTCGTCCGCCTCACCGAAGGACGCTTCGATCAGGAAACGACCTACGGCGACAATCCCCTCGCCACCGCGCGCGCGTTCGCGACCGCGGGCGCCACGTGGCTGCACCTCGTCGACCTCGATGGGGCGAAGGATCCCGCCAAGCGGCAGACGTCACTCGTCGAAAAACTGGCGCATGAAAGCGGCCTGCTCGTGCAGACCGGAGGCGGTATCCGCGAGGAATCCCAGGTGATGGCCCTGCTCGCGGCGGGAGCCCAGCGCGTGATCGTGGGCAGCGTGGCCGCGAAAGAGCCCGGGCGCGTGCGCGGCTGGCTCGCGCGATTCGGCGGCGGACGCCTCGTGCTCGCGCCCGATGTGCGCATTGGACGGGACGGACACGCCCGCGTCGCCGCCGCCGGATGGCAGGAGGACACCGCGCTCACGCTCGACGATTTCATCGGCCAGTATCTCGACGCCGGGCTCGTCCATGTGCTTTGCACCGACATCAGTCGCGACGGCAAACTCACCGGCACGAATGTCGCGCTCTATGCCAGTCTGGTGAAGCGATTCCCCGCGCTGCAGATCCAGGCCTCCGGCGGCGTGGCGTCGCTCGACGATCTGCGGGCCGCCCGTTCCGCCGGCGCCGCGGGCGCGATCGTGGGCCGCGCGCTCTACGAGAACAAGTTCACCCTCGAGGAGGCGCTTGCATGCTAGCCCGGCGCCTCATTCCGTGCCTCGATGTGCGCGATGGACGCGTCGTGAAAGGCGTGCAGTTTCGCGACCACATCGACATGGGCTCGATTCTCGACCTCGCCCAGCGTTATCGCGACGAGGGAGCCGACGAACTCGTGTTCTACGACATCACCGCGAGCAGCGACCAGCGCACCGTGTCGACCGACTGGGTCACGAAGGTCGCGCGCGTGATCGATATCCCCTTCTGCGTCGCCGGCGGCATCCGTTCGCTCATCGATGCGCGTTGCCTCCTGCACAGCGGCGCCGACAAGATCTCCCTGAATTCGCCGGCCTTGGAGTCGCCGGAACTTCTCGGCGAGCTCGCGGCCGAATTTGGATCACAGTGCGTGGTTGTCGGCATCGACAGCCGGGCGGAGAATGGCGACTACTACGTCAAGCAGTACACGGGCGACCCCACCAAGACGCGGGCCACGCGCTGGCGCACGGTCGACTGGGCCCGCGAGGCGCAGCGGCTCGGCGCGGGCGAAGTCGTGCTCAACTGCATGAATCAGGACGGCGTGCGGCAGGGTTACGACGTCGCGCAGCTGAAACTCGTGCGCGCGGTGCTGACAATCCCGCTCGTGGCCTCCGGCGGCGCCGGAGCGCCGGAACACTTTCGCGATGTCTTTCGCGACGCCGGCGTCGACGCCGCGCTGGCCGCCTCGGTTTTCCACAGCGGCGCCATTCCCATTCCCCGGCTCAAGGCCTTTCTCGGCGAGGCCGGCATTCCCATACGCCCATGAAGAAAATCAAAACGCCCCGCATCGATTGGAAGAAAGTCGACGGTCTCGTTCCCACGATCGTCCAGGACGCGGCCACGCAGCAGGTGCTCATGCTCGGCTACATGAACCGGGAGGCGCTCGCGCAGACGCTGCGCTCGCGCAAGGTAACTTTTTTCAGCCGCACGAAGAACCGGCTTTGGACGAAGGGTGAAACCTCCGGGCATTTTCTGCATCTCCTGGATCTCGAGGTCGACTGCGACAACGACACTCTTCTCGTGCGCGTGCGTCCCGACGGCGCAACGTGCCACCGCGGCACGCCCTCGTGTTTTGGCGACAGCGGCGCCGTCGGCGCCGGTTTTCTGGCGGAACTCGACCAGGTCGTCGCCCGCCGGCTGAAATCCGGCGATTCCAAGAGTTACACCGTGCGTTTGGCGAAGGAAGGCGTGGCACGCGTCGCGCAAAAGGTGGGCGAGGAGGGCGTGGAGACCGCACTGGCAGCGCTGGCGGCGAAGGATGAGGAGTTCTGTGGCGAAGCCGCCGATCTGCTGTATCACCTCATCGTGCTCTTGCGTGTGAAGAAGCTCTCGCTGGCGGATGCGATCGCGGTGCTGGAGAAACGGCATCGGCCGAAATAGAAATAGACTCCCGGGCGCCGGATTGAATTGGCCGCAAAAAGGCACAGAAAATCGATCCTGTGAAACGGGCGCTGATCGCTGGATTTCTGGCCTGCGCGGTGCTCGGTGCAATTCTCCTGGCAGTCCGAATAAGCGGAGGGTGGCCTCTTCCGGACGCCATGCCACCCCAAGGCGAGGCGTATGAGCCCAAAGCCGCAGCTGAAGGACACTACGTCCTGTCGCCTGCCGTATCCGAAAGATTCATTCGAGAACCGGAGAATACGTGGTCCAACCTCAGCTATATCATCACAGGCACGATCACGTTTTCCATCGCAGTCACTTTCTTGGGGCGCTCGATCGGCATGGCGACCATGGGTGTCGGAGTCGCCAGCTTTCTCTACCACGCCTCGTCGGCCCGCATGGTGCGCAACTGGGATGTCGGTGCGATGGATTTCCTCTGTGTGCTCCTGCTAGTGCGCTGCGCCGGGATTTTTGTCCCGTCCCTTTCTCGCCGCATTCAAGATGATCGTTTCGCCATCTTGGCCGGATCGATTGTTCTGGCCGCGTTTCTTGCCATCGAACGCAACGCCCCGATTGGCCCAATTAAGCCTTTTGCCCTTACCTATTTCACCAGCTTTACCGTTCTCGTCGTCTTGGCCGCACTCGCCGTCATTGCGAGCAGGGATTCCGCGTCGAAAATTTCCCGCTCGGCGTACTTCGTAGTCGGATGGTTGTTTGCTCTCGGGAGCGCGTTCCAGACCGGAGATCATCCAGGCAACTGGCTTTTTCATCCGGGGGCGACGATTCAGGCACATGCCCTGTGGCATATCGGTTCCGCGCTGGCTGTCGGATGGGCGGCTTGGATTCTCGATCGGGCTGATCGCCCAAACATCGCGGCGTAAAGCCGCTCCCACAGCGGCACCCTCGAATCGACCTGGATATGCTGCGCTCCGTCGATTCGGCGGGTTCCTGCCACGGATCGATGAGGAAATCGATCCCTACCGACTGAATCCATTCGCGTTCTTCGCGGGTTTCGCGGGCAAAATCTTGACCGGGTGTGTTCAAGCGCGCCCGGAGGCCGCGCTCCACCTTCAGGCGGGGTTCGGCGACCCCGCCCTACACTGGAGGAATCAGCCGTGGGCCGCGGGCTCGGCGGGCACGCCGGTGAATTTGAAGCGCACACGCAGCTCCGAGTCCACCTTCAGCAGGAAGTCGCGCTTGTACACTTTGAGGTTCCAGTCGCGGTAATCGAACGTCGGGCTGCCGGTGATGGTGTAGGTGCCGTCCGCTCGGTCAATGTTGAGCGAAAACTCAATCAGCTTCGTGTTGTCGTGAAAGGTCAGCTTGCCGGTCGCCTGACCCTGGCCGTCCGGCGCCACGGCAAGAATGCCCAGCTCGAACTTGCCGGTGGCGTCCGCGCCGCCGAGCCATTTGAGCATGTCCGCATTGCGGCCGTCGTCGCCCGTCTTGAGATCGGCGAAGCGGAACTGCAGGACGGCGTTCTTGATCTTGCCGGTGTCGTCGACGGTCGCACTCATGACATAGGCGTCGAGGTGGGCCGTGAAATTCTTGAGCGTGGACTTGACGTCGACCTCGACGTACGAGCGGGCGGGGTCGATTTTGAGCGGGCGCTCCGCGGCGCACAGTGCGAGCGGAAGGGCAAGGGTGGCCAACAGGAGGCGGACGGTTCGCATGGCGTTCGGGGGTAGGATGGTTGGGACCGCAGCGCGGGAAATCGGTGCCGTTTCAGCCGCGTCCGCCGCGCAGGACGACGACGCGGGCGAGATCGTTTTTCTCAAATTCGTCCCAATAGCGTTCCTCGAGCTTCTTGAGCTGCTCCTCGTTCGAAGGCGGCGGCTCGACGCCCGGGGTGTCGAGCCCGCGCTGGGCCTTTTCACCGGAAAGGTCGCGATCGGAAAGGCGGCTCACGAGTTCATGCCAGAACACATCATTCTGAAACTCGCCCTGGATGTCGCGGATGCGTTCGTCCTCGGAAAGCTTGGGCGCGGGCTGGAGCGAGCCGTCGTCCCGGCGCTCCACCAGATCGGCGCAGCCGGCCTGTTCGGCCATTTCGAGCAGCCGCTGGTCGAATTCAAAGTAGCGTTTCGCGGCGGGCGTGTCCTCGCCCTGATAGGCCGTCACCGCCCACATCCCGAGGTGCACCAGTTCGAGCAGCTGGCGGTATTCCTTGGCGGTGAATGACACTTTCATGGCGGGGAAAAACTATTGAGCATTCGTTTCCGCCCGCAAACCGATTTCGGGGCGCTATTTGCCCGGAGCCGGGGGATTGGCCGGTGCCGCCGGCGCTGGCGCGGCCGGCGCGGGAGTCTCGGACTTTTTCAGCGCCTCCGGATGCATCACGTGCATGACCGTGTATGAGCCCAGCGCCGGGCGCGGCGCGATGCGCCACTCCCAGACGGGTTCGCGTTCCTCGGTCTGGAAAATGATTGCCATGCGCCAGCGGGAAGAAACCGCCTGCCCACCCTGCTGGGCCGCGGCGAAGTGCCACTGCTTGACCGCGGTCTCGGCCGCGTCGGCAAAGGCCTTTTCGGTGGCCCGGAGCACCTTGGTGTACTTGATTTCACCCTCGGCTCCGACGGTGATCTCGATGATGGCCGCGCCGACTTCCCCCTTCGCCGCCAGGTCCGGCGGATAGACCGGCTGCACCTGGGTGGAACCATGCAGCGCCGGGCGGGGCGCGAGGTTGGAATCGGCGCCCTCGTCTCCCTCGATCGGGAACACAAACGGCACGCGTGCCTTGTAGGGCACCGCCTTGCCCTCCTTCATGTGCAGGTCGAACTTCCGCGTGCGCACCTGGTCCACGGCGAGCTGGTCGAGGATGTGGTCGCCGGAGATGTCCTCGGACTTCACGATCTTGGCATCCTCGGCCACACCCTTGTCGTTCACCGAGACTTCGAGCAGCACGTTGTACCCCGGTTTCGAGTCGGCCGAGGCCGGAAGAGCCAGCCCGAGAGCGGCACCGAGGAGGATGAGGACGGAAAAGCGGCGGAGTGGGGTCATGGAAACGAGCCGACAGCACTAGCGCCCCAAAGTGCCGAGGCAAATGCAATGTGCGTCCGGAAAACCGCGCGCCGTGTCAGGTCTTGGGCGGAGCAAAAGCGACGGGGATCGAAACCCGCACGTCGACCGGCTCGCCTTTCCGCAGCGGCGGTTCGAAGACCCACTGGCTGATTGCCGCGGCGGCAGCCCAGCCAAACGCATCGTTGGTGGCGTTGGTGATCCGCAGGCCGCGGGCGCGACCATCGCGATCGATCACGAAATCGATTGTCGCCGAGCCTTTCGTTCCCTCCTCCCGCAGATCCATCGGATAGACCGGAAAACCGCGCCACAGCGGAGCGAGCGGCCGGTCCAGTCCCTGCGCCCCGGAAACGCCGGCGCCGCCCGGTCGGAGCGCGTTGACGATTCGGGCCGCCGGGCCGTCGGTGGGCGGGACAAAATCGTAACTGCAGCGCAGTCGGGAGGGAATGATGCCCGTCAGGCGATTGATCGGGCGGAAGATCCACGACTCGACGGCGGCCTGGAACGCCAGGCCGAATTCCGGAGCGCTGGCGGAAACGATCGTCACCTTCGACGTCCGACCCTTTTCGTCCACGTTGAATTCCGCGACGGCATTTCCCGCCTCGGCGGCGAGCAGTCGCTCATAGGGGTACACCGGTTCGGCCAGCATGAGCGGCAGGGGAACTTCGCCCGCCGTCTCGCTCGGAGCCACCGAGAGATGATTGGCCTCGATGATCGCGGGCGGGGTGCCGCCCGACATTTCAAATTCGACCGGGTACCGCATCTTGCCCGGCTTCGGCAGCGGCCCCTGGTGCGCCGGTTTGAAATGGGTGTTCTCCAGGGCGCGCAACGACATCACGACGAATGCCGCGTGCGAAGCCCAGACGACCTTCGGCATCACCACGTTGCCCTCCGGAGAAACGGTGAAATCGATCACGACTTCGCCCGGCAGCTTTCGATCGCTCAATTCATCGGGATAGTCCGGATCGGGCGCTTCCTTAACCTCCGGCTTGCTCACGGGCAGCGGCACCGGATGCAGTTCGTCCGGCAGGTCTGCCAGCGTCAGTTTCTTTCCAGCCGAGTGAAAATCGAACACGACCGGAACGGTAACGCCGACCGCGATCGGTTTTCCGTCGTCGATTCCCGCGTTGAATTTCCACTTCGGAATGGCCGCTAGGGCGGCGGCGTTGAAGATCGGATCGGTGGTCCTGCGCACGCTCAGGTCGGTCACCGCACCGGCGGCATCGACGACGAATTCAACGTCGACTCGGCCCGACAGTTTCTGCCGGAGCGCAGCCTCGGGATATTCGGGTGCGGTCCAGTCGGTCAGCACCGGATCGCCGACGTCGACCGTGACGGCGCTCGTGGGAGTGGCCGGTGGCGCCGGTTCGGCGGCCAGAAAAACCGGTGCGACCACCAGGGCGGGAAGGCCCCGGGCAAACCATTGAAAAAAGGTCATGGCTGGGATGTCTTCGCCGCGGAAGGCGGCACTTCTGGCCCGGGAAGAGAATAGTTGATGGGGACTTGCGCGCGAACGATCACCCGTTTTCCGTGGTGCAGCGGCGGCTCAAATCGCCAGGCGGCGACCGCTTGGACGGCGGCGAAGCCGAATTCGGGGGCCGAAGCGGAGACCACGCGGGGCAGTTGGGCGTCACCCTCGCGATCCACATAGAACTCGATCATCGCCTGGCCGGAAAGACCTGCCTTTCGCAGGGGCGTCGGAAACGCGGGCGGGCGCATCGACAACGGCTTCAGTGGACCGTCGAGATCCCGGGCCACGCAGATATCGGGGTGATCGCGGCGAAGCTCATGGGCGAGCGAGCGCATGCTGGAGGAGACTGGAACGTTGTCACTGCCATACGGCTCGAAGGTGAACGACATCTGCAGCATCGCCAGCGATGGCTTTCCCGCCTTGCGGGCCGGCTCAAATGCCCAGGCATCGATCGAGGCCAGTGCCGCCCCGCCGAACTCGGGATCCGAGGCTTCGATCACCTTGGCCGCGTCAACCTGACCACCCGCATCGATCACGAAACGGATCAGGGCCTTGCCCGGTTTCGAAGCGACCAGCTTGTCGGCCGGGTAGACCGGATAGTTCGACTTCACGGGTTTCGGCGGCTCATCCCAACGCAGCGCTTCGGGCAGGTTGTTCCAGTCACCGCGATGCACGCTCCACAATTCGCCACCGTGGTCCCAGGAAATTTGGAACGAGATTTTTTGAACCACCCGCACATTGACGGGATGTCCATCCTTGAGTCCGGGACGGAACCTCCATTTGAGGATCGCGTCGATCGCCGGTCGTTCCAACCAGGGATTGTTCGATCCCACCACGATCGGATTGATGACGGAACCGTCGGCAGCGACAATGTATTCCATTTCGACCTCCCCTTCGAGCCCCGCCTGCCGGAGACCGTAGGGATAGGTGGGCGCCTCCTGACGCAATGGATGGGGTGGAGTGTCGAATTCCGACCTGGCCACCAAGGCCACCGGCAGCAGCCACGGCAGGATGGCGAGACGAATCCAGAAAGGCATGGAAATTGGAAGCACGGGGCCCGCCGCGTCCGGGCAAACAACCGCCTCCCTCGGCCGATGGCAATACCGCAGGGAGTGTCACGCCCGGGCCTTGACCGGGCCGGGGCCACCGACTTCACTTGGCGGTTACCCGACTTATGTCCGCTCCTGCCGAATCCGCCAACCTCATGGAAGCCATCGTGTCGCTCGCGAAGCGCCGCGGCTTCATTTATCCGTCGTCCGAGATCTACGGCGGTCTGAACGGATTCTTCGACTACGGCCCGCTCGGCGTGGAGCTGAAGCGCAACATCCGCGACTGCTGGTGGCGCGACATGGTGCATCGCCGCGACGACATCGTCGGGATCGAGACCTCGATCATCATGCACCCGAAGGTCTGGGAGGCATCGGGTCACGTCGCCGGCTTCACCGATCCGCTCGTCGACTGCAAGGTGAGCAAGCAGCGGTATCGTGCGGACCAATTGTTTTTCGCGCCGGTGGTGGTCGACGGAAATGTGGCAGGATATGTATCGGCGCTCGAAAGCGAAAAAACCACCGAGGAGCTGCAAGCGGCCGCGGAGCAGTTCAAGCGCAAGAAGGCTCTGCAGGGCAAACTCGAGGCCGTGGCGCCGCGTGATTTCACCGAAGCCAAGCCCGAGGAAATCGCGCTCATCCCCTCCCCCGCCACGGGCGAACCCGGCAGCCTCACGCCGCCACGGTCGTTCAACATGATGTTCCAGACGAACGTCGGCGCGATGAGCGATGCGTCGTCCGTCGCCTATCTGCGGCCGGAAACAGCGCAGGGTATGTTCGTGGATTTCAAGAACGTCGTGGATACCACGCGCGTGAAGCTGCCATTCGGCATCGCGCAGGTCGGAAAGTCGTTCCGCAACGAGATCACGCCGCGCAACTTCATCTTCCGTTCGCGCGAGTTTGAGCAGATGGAGATGGAATATTTCATCCATCCCGACGCCGACTGGCTCGCCTGCCATGAGGAATGGCTGAAGTGGTGTCAGGACTGGCTGAAGTCGATCGGCCTGCCCGAAACCCATTTGTCGCTCCACGAGCACCCGAAGGCGAAACTCGCGTTCTACTCGCGGCGCACGGTGGACATCATGTTCGCGTACCCGTTCGGCGTGCAGGAACTCTGGGGCATCGCCGCGCGCAGCGACTACGATCTCCAGCAGCATCAGAAATTCTCGGGCGTGCCGCAGACGTATTTCGACGAGGCCTCCAAGGCCAAGGTCGTCCCGCACGTGATTGAGCCCGCCGTGGGCGTCGACCGCATTTTCCTGGCCGTGCTCACCGCGGCGTACGCGGAAGAGGACGTGAAGGACGACAAGGGCAACGTCGAGAAGCGCACCGTGCTCCGGCTTTCGCCACGCATCGCTCCGGTCAAGGTCGCCGTCCTGCCGCTGCTCAAGAACAAGGAGGCGCTGGTCAATCGCGCGCGGGAACTCTACACGCGGCTGAAGCGGAAGTACGCCGTGTTCTACGACGACGGCGGCGCGATCGGAAAACGGTATCGTCGTCAGGACGAGGCCGGCACGCCGTGGTGTGTGACCATCGATTTCGAAACGATCGAGAAGGATGGCACGTTCACGCTGCGCGAGCGCGATTCGATGAGCCAGAAACGCATCACCGAGGCGGAGCTCTTCGCGTTGCTCGAACAGCAGGTTTTCTGAGTTGTAGGGCGGGGTCGCCGAACCCCGCCTTCAGTTCGAGCCGAAAAGAGGAAAACCCATCTCGATCCCCCGGCGAACATCCACGAAATGTCCCGAAATGAAAAAACACGGGACAATCCTTTTGACCACGGATTACACGGATATCACTGATTTCTCTAAATCCGGGTTGGATTGATCCGCGGCATCCGCGATGGCTTGGTGTAGGGCGGGGTCGCCGAACCCCGTCTTTCCGCTCTTAATTATGGATTTCGAGGATGGTATTCGTTCCCGTTTGGGCCGGAATACGTGTCCTTTCGTCGGCAACCGGCTTGGCGGGGTTCGGCGGCAACCCCGCCCTACACCTACGACCGAATCGCCGCCCACGCGTAGCAAAACGGCATCAAACCGAAGACCACATTCGTGGCCGCGTAACCCAGCCGCCACCAGCCGTTGGTCAGATAGGGCTTCACATCGAGCACCCAGACCGCGGCGACGAGCCGGATCGTCCAGAACACCGCCAGGAAGCCGCACAATGCCCGCGCGAGAGGCGTGCCGCTTACCAGCTCCGGCGCAAAAATCCAGGAGCCGAGCCCGAAACTGACGAGGCACAGCCCGATGAACGCGTAGTAGGTGCGGAAGAGTCCGCGGCCAAACGGCGAAAGGCGTTCGGTCTCGGCCCAGAGACCGGTCGCTTGCGGCATCAGCAATCCCGCCGCGATGAGCCCGAGATGGGCAACGGCGGCCAGTTTGAGGATCAGGATCATGTTCATGGCAGGATCTCCTTCAGTGCTTGAATCAGGGGAAAGGCGACGCGTTCGATGAACGGCGGGTGGGTGAGCAAGGGCAGCGGCAGGACGGTGCAGAGAAACATCCAGCCCCAGCCTCGCACGCCATGAGAAAGTCCGAGCTGGGTTCCGGCACGGCTTTTCTCGACCAACACTCCGCCGCCTTGCAGCAGAAAATAGACGGTGGGTCCGCCCCAGCCTCCGCCGGCAGGCAGCGAGATCACCGATTCATGCACCAGTCCCGAAACGACGAAGACCAGCATCTCGGCACCGCGCGCCCCGAGACGGCGCACCGTCGGCCGAAAGATGAAGCGCCGGCCGGCATCGGCGAACGCGCGATTCCAGCGTCCGCCCCAAAACTTCGCCAGCGACTCGGCTCCAATGGGGTTTTGCATGATCGGAGGCGCGTCGTAGCCCGCGCGCCGCCAAAAGCAGGACGCCAGATGAAGCACCCCAAAATGAAAGACAAAGATCAGGCCAACCAGGCCAGCCAACGTGGCCACAACCAGGTGGCGGCCGTCGACGGAGCGCGCGGCAATAACCGCCACCACCGCGCCTCCAAGCAGTTTGGAAAAGGCCCAAATCCACTCTCCCGGATGCGGTCTTTCAGTGTCCGTCTTCGGTCCGGCGAGGAACGCGACCGCGTTCATGCCCGGCCAAAGGCAAAGGTACGCGAGGCGGCGCGGCCACGGGACACCGGTCAGATCACTGGCAGCAAGCGTGAACAATTTCAGCGCGACGAACTCGCCGGTCGCGAGTGCTATCATGCAGACCCAATCCGGTTCCAGCTGCGCCCAAGTGAACGCCGCGTACGGAATGAAAAGCAAGCCGGTCAAAGCCGCTGGAATGGCGAGATCCCGGAATCCGTGATTGGGGGTGGAGAAGGCGCGGATTGTTCCACCCAACAGGGTGCCAACGCCAGCGCCAATGGTGCCGAAATAGATCTCGCCACCAAGATTCCAGCCCGCGCCGAGGAGCATAAAGCTGGCGCCCACACAATAACCGGCAACGAGACCCAGTCCTGTGGACAGAATCACCGTCGCCGCTGAATTCGGCGCAACGTGCGACCGTCGAAAAGCCATTTCCAGGGCCACGGCATACAATACGCTCGGAAGGATGGCGAAATAGTATGCCATCGTGGCAATCTGCAGGAATCCCCGATAAAACTGCATCGGGTTCCGAATCATCATGGGACCGGCCTCGACCCAGAGCAGGAGCATCGCGCCGAGGACTGGCGGTCCGAGAACCTCGAGTGAAATTCGAGCGGCGCGATTCATGATATTTGGCGCTTCACCGGGCCGGCGCAGGCCGGCCCATTCGGGTCCATTTCATTTCGTGATCGGTAGCGGTGGGGGCGGCACGGTGCCGACCATTTCCGGCCGCAGGCCCTTGCGGCGCATTTTGTCGAAGTTGAACATATTGAAGAAGTGCATCGCGCCGAGCACAACCATCACGATGCCCAGCTTCGTGCTGAGGAATTCGATGATCTCCTGCGTGTCGCGCGGCTTTTCGCCGTAACGCAGCGCGGTCGCGATGAAGCCGAGGTTGATGAGATAGAAGCCCACCACCAACAGGTGATTCACCGAATCGGCCATGTCCTCGCGGCCGCGGAAGGCCTGGACGAGGAACACCCGTCCGTTCTTGTGCAAGGTGCGCGCGACCCAGACGGTCATCGCCACCGCCACCGGCAGGTAGATGAGATAGGCAATTACGGTGTTGTTCATGGCATTTCCTTTGTTTTGGTGATTTCTGCTATCAGAGAAATGTCGGGTTGCGAAAAACCTAGCCCACGAGGCGAAAGACCTTGTCCCCGAGCTGGAACAGCTTGCGGGCGGACGCCGGCGACATCGACTGCGCGCGATCGGTCCAGGATACAGCCAGTTCCATGAAATCGATCAGCTCGCTGAGCCGACGGATTGTGTGATCCGAATCGGCTTTGCCGGCGGCGGCCTCGTCGCGGCATTCGCGCAGCGTTTGGAGCGTCGGATCGATCTCGCGCTTCTTTCTCTCGCGCATGATGATAAGAAACATTTCCCAGACGTCCTTGAGCGTTTCGAAATGTTCGCGACGGTCGCCGAATTCATGCACGGTCCGCACCAGTCCCCAGCCGTTCAGCTCCTTGAGGCTCGTGCTGACATTCGACCGCGCCATCGCCAGCGTCTCGCTGATCTCTTCGGCGGTAACCGGCTTGGGCGCGACCATCAGGAGCGCGTGCACCTGCGCCACCGAGCGGTTGATGCCCCACCGCCATCCCATCTCCCCCCAGTGGAGGATGAACTTTTCCTGGGTCGGCGTGAGTTTCATGATTATTTCTGTAGTTTCAGAAATAACTAGTGTCAATGGAAAATTACGCCGCTTGCCTGCCGATGGCGAATAACGCATCCCCATGCACAGGATGCCCGCGGTCATTTTCATCCAGGAGTCACATCTTGGTCGGGTGATCTTTGAGCTCCGCGACGACGCCCTGTCCTTCTCCCAGCGACGCTTTGGCCGCCGGATTGAGGGGCAAATTCCCCTTCGCCGCCTGGCGCCCGAGTGTGAAACCCGCGCGATCAGTCCCACCCGGCCTCTGACGATTTCCCTCATCGGCGCGTTTTTGAGCGGCGGACTCGCCTGGGGCATCGTTCAATCTCCCTCAATTCCCGCCGGCGCCGCCGCCTACCTCGCGGAATGGCCGGGAATCGTGTGCGTCATCTGCATCGTTCGCGCGATTCGCTGGTCCCGCCGCATCGAATACTATCGATTCAACAATATCTGGAAGCGACCCGTCCTGCACATTATCCGGGAGAAAGCCCAGGCGGCGGAATGCGATGCGTTTGTCGCGGCCCTGATCCGACAAATCGAACTCGCCGAGTCGGACCTTTCGCCTGATGAGCGCGCTGCCCTGCTCGCGGAAGCCCGGGAAATGCCTGCGACGCAATCCGCCTCGGGCCTCGTACTCAGCCGATGGAAAGGATCGATCGCCCTGGGGATCCTCGCGTGTCTCCTTCCGCTGCCGCCTCCGATCCGGGCGGGTTTCGGCGGACTGCTGCTGCCCGTTGTGATCGTCCTCTGCGCCGGTGGCGCCAGCCTGAGTGTGTTTTCGTTCCTGAGCAAGGAACGCGGTCGCTGGTTCGGATTGATTGGCCTCCTGTTGTCGCTGGTTCCGCCCGCATTCTATTGATCGAGGGGTCCGGCGCGGTTGGAGAAACGACCGCTTCGCCATGAGCGCGACCTTGCCAACGTCCGAAACGTCATGGTTATGTAGTCTTCCCCTATGCCCGAATTGGCCCCCGGCGCATTCCTGCGTCTCGCCCTCCTCGTGCCCGCCTGCGCCGCCCTCGGCGCGCGCGCCGCGGAAACCCCCAACCCTGATTCGCTCGCGCTCAACGATCGCGGCTATTTCGAGAAGCCCGGTCTGAACGTGATGCTCGGCAGCGATTACTATCGCGAGGGCCATCAGGGCGGCGTCGGCATTATTCAAAACGGACTGCGCGTCGCGACCAACGGCGACCTGCGGCTCGATCCGACGCCCGGCCAGTGGCAGCCGATCTCCAAGGCCGGCGATCGCGCGGTCGACGCCGCACACCAGGAGATTCACGCCCACTTCGCGTTTCCCGACGAGACGCAGGACCGCAAGGGCTTCAACCCGATCTCCTATCCCGACCTGAAACTCGGCTACACGGTGCGCGTTACGCCCGCGGGCGGCGACTCCTTTCGCATCGTGGTCGATCTCGACGCTCCGCTTCCGGCCGCCTGGGTGGGCAAGGTCGGATTCAATCTCGAATTTTTTCCGGGGCTGCTCTTCGGGAAATCCTATGCGCTCGGCAACACCACCGGCATGTTCCCGCGCCAGCCCAATGGACCGGGCACACTCGACGATGCGAAAATTTTTCAGGCCGTCCCTCTCGCCCGCGGACCCGGCCGGCTCGTGATTGCGCCCGAGTCCGAGGACCAGCGTCTCACCATCGAAACCGTGCACGGCGGCGAGCTGTCGCTGCTCGACGGCCGCTTCCAGCACAACAACGGCTGGTTTGTCGTCCGCGCCCCACTCGCCGGCGGCGCGACCACCGGAGCGCTGGAGTGGCTCGTAACACCGCACGCCATCCCGGGCTGGCGCTCGGCACCGGTCGTTCAGGTTTCCGAAGTCGGCTATCACCCGGGCCAGCCCAAGGTTGCGGTGATCGAATGCGACCCGCGCGACACCGCCGCTCCCGAGGCAGAATTGCAGCGGGTGTCCGCGAACGGCGGCTTCGAAACCGTCCTGCACAAGGCCGTCGTGCCATGGGGAAACTTCCTGCGCTATCGTTATGCGCGCTTCGATTTCAGCGAGATGGCCAAGCCGGGCATCTATCGCGTGCGTTACGGCTCGGTGGTCTCCGACGAATTCCAGATCAACGATGACGTCTATGACCGCGACGTCTGGCAGCCGACCGTCGGCACATTTCTCGCCGTGCAGATGTGCCACATGCGCGTGAACGACCGTTATCGGGTGTGGCATGGACTGTGTCACACCGACGACGCGTTGATGGCGCCGCTGAACCACAATCATTTCGACGGCTACAAACAGGGCCCATCGACGCTCACGACCTTCAAGTCCGGCGACCATGTGCCCGGCCTCGACCGCGGCGGCTGGCACGATGCGGGCGACTACGACGTCCGCATCGAGTCGCAGGTCGACACCGTGCACGGCCTCGCGCTCGCCTGGGAGCTGTTTCATCCGATGTTCGACGACACGACGATCGACGAGAATCTGCGCGTCGCCGAGCTGCACCATCCCGACGGCAAACCTGACATCCTCCAGCAGATCGAACACGGCGTGCTGTCGATCGTCGGCGGCTACAAGTCGATGGGCCGGCTCTACCGCGGCATGCAGGATCCCGCGCTGCGCATCTACACGAATCTCGGCGACGCGGCGAACATGACCGACAATCAGGTGTTTCACGACCCGACCGGCCGCGCGATGGCGATTCTCGCGGCGGCCGCGGTCAACGGCGACCAATCGCAGCCCGCGATTCCAGGCCTTCCGCCGCTCGGCTCGCGCGGCTCCGCCGATGACCGCTGGGTGTTCACGGAGGAAAATCCGTTTCACGATCTCGACACCGCGGCCGGCCTCGCCGCCGCCTCGCGCGCGCTGCGCGGCTACAACAATGCCCTGGCGGACGACTGCCGTCGCATCGCCGTGGAATTGTGGGATCACACCAAGGAGCCGCGCTTCCCGCTCGCCCGCCTCGAGCCCGCAATCGAACTTTACCAGACCACCGGCGACGAGCGCTACGCCCAGGTCATCCGCGATCTTTCCGACGAGGTCGTGAAGCGCGCGACTTTGCCCGTGGAAACGCCGGAACGCTTCATCCAGGCCGCCTGGCTCGGCGCCCGCACGCTCCCGCTGATCAAGGACCCGGTCTATCGCGAGAAAATCCGCGGCGCGCTGCGCGCCTATCGCGCCAAGGTCGATGCGCTCGCGCGCGAAACGCCATACGGCATTCCCTATCAGCCGGACATCTGGGGCGCGGGCTGGGACATCGAGCGCTTCGGCGTCGAACAGTATTTCCTGCATCGCGAGGCGCCGGATATTTTTCCGGCGACGTATGTCTTCGATGCACTGAATTTCATTCTCGGCTGCCATCCCGGATCAAACACCGCGTCGTTCGTGTCGGGCGTCGGCACGCGCTCAACGACGACGGCCTACGGGGCCAATCGCGCCGACGCCTCGTATATTCCCGGTGGCACCACCTCGGGGACCGCCCTGATTCGACCTGACTATCCGGAATTGCTGGAGTGGCCTTATCTCTGGCAGCAAACGGAATATTGTCTAGGTTACCCGACTTCCGACTACGTCTTCCTCGTCCTCGCCACCCAACAAATGCTCCACTGATCATGCCCTTGCGCCGTCTTCCCTTCCTCGCCGCCGCCGTCGTCGTCGTTTTCGCCGTCCGCGTTTTTGGAGCCTCGGAAGACTGGCATGCGACGCACTGGAATGGCGAGGAAGCGGTGACGTCCACGAGCTCGGGCTGGACCGCGACGGTGTCGATCGATCGCGCGCGCCTGGTCTGGTACGGCCGCATCGGTGGACCGAATCTCCTGTTTTCAACCACCAAGCGCGATGATCCCGCCGGCTGGGGCGGACACCGGATGTGGCTCGGTCCCCAGGGCGAGTGGCCGAAAATCTGGCCGCCGCCGGCCGCGTGGGAGAGCAGCCGCGCGAAATCCGTTTCCCTCGACCAGCATCATCTGTTGCGCCTCGAACTATTCGATGCCGGCGACGGCTGGCCGAAACTCGCCCGCACCTATCGCTGGCGCGGGTCCGACCTCGTGTGCGGCGCCGAACTCGAGGGCGGCACGCGCCCGGCGCAGGTGATCCAGATCATCCAGATTCCCGGGTCGAGCAAGGTGCACGTCGCGGCGTTTCCCGATGCCTTCGCTTCCCGCGGCTATGTCCGCCTGCCACCGACCAACGTACGGGAGTTGACCGCCGAGTTCGCGACGCCGTCCCAGGTATCGGGCACCGGGCACCTCCTCGAGCTGCACTATAATGGAGTCGCGGAGAAACTCGGGTTCGCGCCGGAGCTGCTCGAGGGCACCATCGACGACCGGATGAAGATCGGCGTCGTGCGCGGCCCGCGGACCGGCAAGACGGTGGGCGAGCCCGACCACGGTTATTTCTCGCAGGTGTTTCTCGGCAGCCATGAGCCCTTCATCGAACTGGAGCAGCTTTCGCCGCTCTTCGCGCCGGGTGGCACCGCCACCTTCGAAATCATTCTCCGCGCCGTGCCGCTGCACGGAAAGTGAATAGTTAACCACGGATTTCACTAAGGCCGGGATCCCGGGGTGGCCCTCGTTGTCCAAGTCGACCAACTGAAGTTTCGGTAGGGGACGGCCTCCGTGCCGGCCTTGAAACGCTGAAAGAAAGGCGGATGGGACATCCGCCCCTACCCGAGCGACGTTGTTTCCAGCGACGTTGCGAGAGTCCAAAGACTATCTGCCCCGCTAGAGCAGTTTCAAATAACCTGTAGCCGAAAAAAGGCGCAAAGATGCGAAAGCAGGAAAGCTACCTACGCGGATGGCAGCAACCAGCTCGCCGCCAGAATCAGCGTTCCTGCTTGGTGTAGCCGGGGGCGTCCGCCCCCGGGCGTCGATTGCGGCATCAGCCGCATCCGGAACCTGACCGGGCCCTTCGGACCCGGCCACACCTTTTCTGAATCTGCGCTGAATTGACTCAAATCCTCTGGATTGGGACGTGCACACCGAAAAGTTTGTCGGGTCGAGAAGACAGTGGATCAGGGTGTTCATTTGTATGGTTTCGTGTCCATTCGTGGGCCAACCGGTCGTTCCGGCCCGGCGGGGTTCGGCAACCCCACCCTACATCTCGCAGCGGGGTTGATTTCCGGCGCGGTCCGGCAATCGTGAATCCCTGCGCATGACCGCGAAGAACACCGCCAGCGCCTTCCGCCGACACATCTGGCCGCTCTTCCTGCGGCATCGCTGGCTGCTCGTGGGCGCGCTGGTGCTCAATGGCGTTCATGGCGTCGCGATCGCGCTGCAGAACGTCTATCCGAAGTGGCTCTTTTCGCAGGTGCTCGAGCCGCCCGGGATCACGCCGACGCAACGGTGGACCCGCCTGGCCTGGCTGATCGGCGGATATTTGGTGGTGTCCCTGATCGTGCGCATGGCGGCCTGGCATGCGGGCTACCGGCTGTTCACCTGGACGCGTGAACGGGTGGTTTTTGCGCTGCGCGGTCAGTTCTTCCGCCACGTGAACCATCTCTGCCTGCGCTTCCACGGCGAACATCCCTCGGGGGAATTGTTCAGCTACTTGTTCGGCACGCCACTGAACAACATCATGCAGTTTTTCCAGCACACCTCGATGGGCGTGCCCGGCGCGATCATCACGGTCATTTCCACGCTGGCGATGTTCTGGACGTGGGACTGGGTCGTGGCGACGGTCCTGCTCGTGACGTCGTTCGCGAGCGTGACGCTGATGATCCGAGCGCGCGAAAAGATGCAGGTGATCAACCGCGAATTTCAATCAGCCGAGACCACGGTCAGCGGACGCGTCGCCGATCTGCTCCGCGGCAACAAGGCGGTGAAGCTCTACGCCATGGAAGCGCTCGTGGAACAGGATTTCAACGAGCAGGCGCTGGCGATCAGCCGCAAATCCTACGAGCGCGATGTGCTCAGCCACATCGAGTACATGAAGCAGGAGACGTTCGGCTACTTCTGCTATGCCGCGCTGATGGCCGCCTGCACGTGGCGCTATCTCGACGGCCATCACATCGATCTCGGCACCGTTGCGGCCTGCCTCGCGTCGTACATCGGACTGAGCTGGCCGATTCAGGTGCTGTTCCAGGCTTTCACGTTGTGGGGCGGCGCCGAAGCGTCGATCGATCGCATCGGACTCGTGCTCGACACTCCGAGCACCACGCCCGATCCCGTCGCCGGCCCGCCGCCCGCTCCGGTCGGCTCGGAGATTGTTTTCGATCGCGTCACCTTTGCCTACGAACCCGGTCGAACCGTACTTCGCGATGTTTCGCTCGCCATCCCGCCGGGCCAGCGGGTCGCGCTCGTCGGGCCGTCGGGCGCCGGCAAGACCACCCTCGCCCAGTTGCTCCTTCGCCTGTACGATCCCTCCGACGGCGTGATCCGGTTGGGGGGAACCGACCTTCGCACGTTTCCCGGCAGCGATCTCCGCCGGCTTTTCGGCGTCGTGCCGCAGGATCCGTTCATTTTCCGCACGACGGTACGCGACAACGTTCGCGTGTCCCGACCCGACGCGAGCGACGCTGCCATCCGGCGCGCCTGCGAGCTGTCCAATGCGTGGGAATTCGTCGCCAAGCTCGAGGGCGGACTCAACGCACGCGTCGGCGAGGGCGGCTCCTCGCTGTCCGGCGGGCAACGCCAGCGCCTGGCCATCGCGCGCGCGCTGCTGGCGGAGCCGACATGCTTCATCTTCGACGAGGCCACGAGCGCCCTCGACACCTTGAGCGAGCAGCTCATCCAGGACGCGTTCGAGCGCAACCTCGGCGGCCGCACCGTCATCTTCATCGCACATCGCCTAGCCACCGTGAAAAACTGCGACCGGATCCTCGTCGTCTCGGACGGACGAGTCGCGCAGGACGGACCCTACGATGAGCTGGTTGGCCAGCCCGGACTCTTCCGCGACCTCGTGCGCGGACAGTCGTTGCGGGAGTGATGTAGCGCGGGGTCTCCCGACCCCGCCTGGGGTGGAGCGCGGCCTCCGGACGCGCTCGTTCCAAGCCAACCGGCCCGCCTTTCGACTTCGCTTGAGGCAAAGCGGAAGTCCCGACTGATATCAACCAAACCACCGCGGATATCGCGGAAGACACGGATCGATGCCTCCGGAATCTTGGAGTATCCGTGTAATCCGTGGTTAATAAGGGATCGACGGAGGCGGGGTTCGGCGACCCCGCCCTACATCGCCATCGTCTCCTGTCTCCTGTATCCCGTCTTTTGTCTTTGGTCTTTTCTCCTTCGTCTTTCGTCCCTCGTCCTTCAAACTTTCCTCATGGAGCCGTTGACCCGCGCGCGCGAACTCACCGACGCCGCCCATGCCGCCGATCCGAAAAAGGCGGCGGATGGCCGGCCCGCCGAGTTGGTCTACGCGGACCGAATGGAAGCGTGGGTGGCCCGGGCGGCACCCGGAGCTTCGGCCCTGCTGCGACTGGCGGCGCGCTGTCAGCATCTCGAGCGCTGGAGCGTGCCGCGCGCGACCTTTGCCGAGGGACGCGCCGGATATTTGTCGTGGCGCAAATCGCTTTATGCGCGCCAGGCCGACCGGGCGCGCGCGTTGATGCGGGAGGCGGGAGTGTCGGCATCCGAGGCCGATGAAGCCGCCGCGTGGATTGCGAAGACGGCGCTGAAGACGAATCCCGGTTCGCAGGCGCTCGAGGACGCGGCCTGTCTCGTGTTCCTTGAAAACGAGATCGAGGCCTTCGCGGCCCAGCACGCCGACTATCCACGCGAGAAGTTTGTCGAAATCCTGCGCAAGACCTGGAAAAAAATGAGCCCGCGCGGTCAGGAGCTCGCCCACAAACTCGCGTTGCCGCCGGCGATCGCCTCGCTCGTCACCGAGGCCCTGTCGGGCACTTGAGTGTTTGTGTAGGAGCGGCTTTACGCCGCGATTCTGGAGTGGCTTGCCGGCGATGGGTGGAATGCAACCTCACCGCCGATTAATCGGAGAGCGCGTCCAGAGGCCGCGCTCCACCTCGCTGCGCTGACCGCTTGTCACGGACGGCTCGCTCGGCTTGGATCGCAGGGTTGTCCTCGCCCGCGACTAAAACCCTCGGCCATCGGTGGCGCTGGCTGGTCCCCGCGCTTATTCTCGTGGCGGGTTTTCATCTGTTGCCGTTCGGGGCCAAGGCGCTCGATCACGCGTTGCTGGACAGCGCAAGCCGGCATCCGCTGCGCCAGCTGAAAATTCCCGAGGGTTCGGCGCTCGTGCTTGTCGACGAAACCACGCTCGCGTCCCTGGGTCACGACCTGCACATGCGCTGGCCGTTCCCGCGGGTTGCGTTCGCCGGATTGATCGCGGCGCTCAATCGCTCCGGAGCCAGCCGCATTGTGGTGGACGTCAATTTTTTCGAGGAGTCGGAGGATCGTTCGCAGGACGAGATTCTGGCGGCCATGGCGGCGGCGGCTCCCGGGACCGTGCTCGGAGCCGGAGTGGATCGGGGACCGATCTTCTGGCCCGCCGAGTATCGGGCCGCCCATGCGACATTCTTCCGGCAACCGCGCACGGCGTTGACGGACTATCACCCGGACAGTGATGGGGTGATGCGGAGTTATCCCGCGCACGGCTCGCTTGGCGCCGCCGGGTTCGACCATGAGCTCGCGTCGCCCGGCGGGTTGCTGCGCTGGCAGGGCAGCCTGAACGAAATCCAGGCCCGCGGTGTGAGCGTTTTGCCGGCGGAATTTTTTGTGCGGGCGGGACTCGGGATCATGAATGATCTCATGCAAAAGGTCCCCGATCCGTCGCCGGAGGACTACGCCCGCGTGCTGGCGCAGGAGCCGGAGCTGACGGGCCCGCTGGTCGATCGCGTGAAAGGCAAGGTCGTGTTTTTTGGCACCAATGCGAGCGGCACCTTCGATTTCAAGGAGCTTCCGGTCGGCCCGACGGAGCCCGGCATTCTTCTGCATTGGACGGCCTGGACGGATCTCGCGGGCGCAGGGTTCATCACCCGAATTTCGCGCGACTACGAACTTGGCGCCGCGATCCTTTTTATGGGGCTGGTTCTCACGGCGGCCTGGCGCTGGCCCGGTCTGACAGCTCCGGCGATTCTCGTAATCGGAGTCGTCGTGGTGCTTCTCACCGGTTGTTATGCGGGACTCTCGCTCGGCTGGTTTTTTCCGCCGGCCACGCCGGTGGTCGCCGGTGTTGTCACCCTCCTCGGCGTCGCGGCCGAAAGTTTTTGGACGGAACGGGCGCGCAAGCGAGAAATCCAGTCGATGTTTGGAGCGTACGTGGACAGCGGCGTGGTCGAATTACTGGTGAAGGATCCGGATGCGATCCAGCTCCGGGGCGAGAAACGCGAAGCGACGGTTTTCTTCTCGGACCTCGCGGGCTTCACCGAGCTTTCGGAAAAACTCAAGGATCAGCCCGATCGCATGGTCGAGGCGGTGAATGCGTATCTCGACGAGACGAGCGAGTGCCTGATGAATCATCGGGCGTACGTCGACAAATACATCGGCGATGCCGTCATGGCGGTTTTCGGCGTGCCGCAAGCGCTGCCCGACCACGCCCTCGCCGGCTGTTTGGCCGCGCTGGAAGTCCAGCGCATGGTGCCCGAACTCAACCGGCGCTATGCCGTCCCGTTGGGAATCACCCTGGCAGTGCGCATCGGACTGAACACCGGCGAGCTCATCGTCGGCAACGTCGGCTCCACGCGAAAAAGGAATTACACGGTCATGGGTGACACGGTGAATCTCGCCTCGCGGCTCGAAGGCGCGAACAAGGCGTTCGGCACCGGAATTCTCGTCGGCGACGAGACGGCGCGGAGAGTGCAGGGCCGGATCGTTACCCAACCGCTCGCGCGTCTGCAGGTGAAGGGCAAGCACGAGGCGATCGAGGTCCACACGCTGCTCGGCCGGCCGGAAGAACTGACCGCGGTCGACCAGGATTTCCTCGCGGCGTATCTCACCGGCTACGATGCATACGGAAAGGCACAATTCCGCGAGGCCGTCGTGGCGTTAGAGCGCGCGCTCGTGCTCCGACCGGGTGATAAATGGACCGCGAGCTTGCGGGACGAGGCCAAATCCTGTTCACTCCACCCGCTGCCCCCGGGTTGGGAGCCTGTGCTCAAACTCGATTCCAAGTGAATTCCCGCCGCACCGTTCGCCTTTGGACCCTGCTCGCCGTGCTGGCGGTCGCGGCGGCGACCGAGGCCGCGCTGGTTGTGGGCTCCACGGCCTACGCGACCGGCGTCTCGACCAACGTGATGCGCGAGCCACACACGGTGGCCGGCGCGGGCGGCACGCTGGCGGGCAAACTGAACTACCGCCAGCAGGTGCGCATCGACAAGGTGGACGGCAAATGGCTGCACATCACCGCGGCAGCCACCACCGGCTGGGTCTTCAGTGGCAATTTGACGGATACGCTGCCCGCCGAGGTCAAGAATTCCAATGGTTACGGACTGAACGCCAGCCAGACTTCCGTCTCGGCAGCGTCGCGGGGACTGTCCGAGGGTGGCAACGACTATGCGAACCGACACAATCTTGGCCAGGCGCGCGTGGACCTCGATTGGCTGAACAAGCAGACGGCCGCCATGACCGACGCCGAGGTCACCGCCTATCTGAAGGAGCACAAAAAGGGGGAATATCAATGAAAGCCCGGCATGGCATTGTTCTCCTCGTCGCCGTCGTCCTTGCCGTCACCGCCGGCGCCGACTTTTTCGACACGCTGAAAAAGGCCACCGATGCGCTGAATCCCAACGCTCCGCCCGCCAACAGCAACACCACGACCGCGGACAAGTTTGCGGCCGTGAAAAAAGGTTTTCAGAGCGCCAATGGCTTGGATCAGGAACAAATCACGGCGATCGGCGACACCGTTGCCCTTGAGATCGTGGGCAGGTACGGCGGCCTGGTGCGCGATCCCGTGATCATGCGGCGAGTGAACGTCATCGGTCGCGGCATCGCGCGCTATTCCCGCCAGCCCAATTTGCACTGGCGATTTGGCGTGCTGAATTCGGACACGATCAATGGATTCTCCGCACCCGACGGCTATGTCTTTATCACCCGCGGATTGTATAACCTGGCGCGAAACGACGATGCACTTGCCGGCGCCCTGGGGCATGAGATCGCCCATGTCGCGGATGACCATGCCGTCAAGATTCTCGAAAAAGGCGCCCTGCTTTCCGCCGGAGTCGATTTTGGCGTCGCGAGCAGCGGCAAGGCCCGCGCGCTCGACGCGGGGGCAAGGCAAGTCCTCGACACCTCCGGCAGCAAAATGGTGGAAGTGCTATTTCAGAAGGGATATGGCTCGGACAAGGAATATGAGGCCGATCACGACGGCCATGACTATGCCGCGACCACGGGGTACGCCGGTGGCGGACTGCGCAGCGTCCTGCAGGCGCTCAAGCAGCGTGGGGGAGACCCGAACAAGATCTTTTCCGCCCATCCGCCGCTCGATGAGCGGATCCGGCGCCTCCCGAACGAACCGGCGCCGGCACTGTAGGAGCGGCTTTACGCCGCGATCGATGGAGGGCGGGCGACCCGCCCGCCGAAGACTTCCGGTTCGCGTTCAGCGTTTTATCGGCTGCAATTCCCGCAACGTAACTTCCCGGCGGCCGGGGTCGGCCGCCCTCCATTGAGATCCATTTTTGCTTTTCGCCGCGCATTTTCTCCGCAGCGGCGCCAATCTCCGATCGCCATGCAAAAGATCGCCCTCGCGCAGAAGCTCAGCCTGTTCTCCGACCATTTCAATCCGCGGATCATCGCCGAGCTCAACGGCCAGCACGTGAAGCTGGTGAAGTTCGCCGCGCCATTCGTCTGGCATCAGCACGAGAACGAGGACGAGCTATTCCTCGTCATCGCCGGGTCATTTCGCATGGAGTTCCGCGACCGTACCGTGACGCTGAATCCCGGCGAAATGCTCGTCGTGCCGCGCGGCGTCGAGCACCGGCCGGTCGCCGACTCCGAGGTCTCCGTGCTGCTTTTCGAGCCTGCCTCGACGGTCAACACCGGCAACGCCGGCGGCGACCTCACCGTCGCGCGACCGGGATGGATTTGAAGAGCCTACCGTCTAGAAGGTGGAGCGCGGCCTCCGGACGCGCTGAAAACCATCGCGGCATGGCTGGAAAAAAGAAAAGGAATATGGAAAATGTTCGGCGGGCCCGGCGGTCCCGCCCTACCCGCCGGCTGGCCTCAATCTGCGTCATTTGTGGTTAAAGTGCCTTTTCCTTTCAGTGCGCCGCGATCGGTTCCGGCGCGGGAGTGAGCTCGGGGCGCAGATAAAGCACCTCGACGATGTTGCGGACGAACTGTTCGTCGGCGAGCCCCTCCGTCAGCTCGACCGGCACCGCGGCGACCTCCCGGAAATGCTGGGCGAGCTGTCGGAACAATTCCACCCGTGCCTCGGGATCGAACTGCTCGCGGCCAAGCACCGCCCGCAGCGCGGCGTGCGCGAGCGCGGGACTGGTCCGGTCGCGCAGGCGCGCCACGACATGGCGCTGGGTGCGCAACGAGTTGTATTTTGCGGCGACCAGCTTCGAGAAACCCGCCAGGGCGTTCGGCGGTTCGTGCACGACGATGGTGGCGGCGGCGATATCGCCCAGGCGTTGCGCGCGCGCATTCAGGAGCGTGGTCACCCCGCCGACAAGATAGGCGACGGGCAGGGAATCGACGATGCGCAGGATGTTGCGCACGACGATCTGGGAAAATTTCAGCGGCAGCCCGCTCTCGTCCATCACCCGCAGGCGCACCAGTCGCTTGCCGAGCGTCTGCCCGCCCCACTGCCACTCGAAATAAATCGTGTAGCCGGTCGAGACGACGAAGTAGCCGACCACCGAAATGCCCAGAATCAGGTCCGGTCCGAGCAGCCGCAGCACACCGAGCAGCGTCGAGACGAGGCTCCACGCCGCCGAGACAATGAGCTTGTCGATGGCCCAGGCCGCCATCCGCGAGACCGGGCTGGCGAGCGGAAACGAGAACGGCACGCCCTCGGGCGTGCGGATGCGCAGCATCGTGACCCGATCCTCAACCACGAGCCGCCTTTCCCTCCGCGCTTCGCCGTCCCACGAAGCCGTAGAAATAGACCAGCAGCACGCCCTCGCCGATTCCAATCGCGATCTTGATCGCATACGGGAGCACCGGCTCGTGGTACTGAGAAAAATACGATTCCATCGCGCCCGCCCAGACGAGCATCAACGCGGCCCCGCCCGCGAGCGTCGCAACGTCATCGGCCACCGCCCGCAAGCGCGCGCCCATGCGTCGTCCGTCGCCGCGCCCGAGCATCGCCCGCGCCAGGACGAAACCCGCCTGCGCGCCGACCAGCATGGCGGGAATTTCGATGATGCCGTGCGGCAGCAGCCAGCCGAACAGGAACGCCGGTTCGCCGGCCATCAGGTAATCGACCGTGATCGCACCGATCATGATGCCGTTCGAAAAGACCAGGAGGATCGTGCCCACGCCCCAGGTCATGCCGAGCGCGAGCACGGTCAGGGTGACCTGGATGTTGTGCACCATGAGCTGGCCCGCGAACGTGGCCTTGTGACCGGCCAGGCGGTCCTCCGTCGCCTGTTCCTCCTCGGCCACGCGCTCGCGGGGATCGCCGATAAGATGGGGAAACGGCATGATCACCTGTTTGGCCGCGGGATCGACCGCGACCGCCACACCGCCGAAAAGGGCGCCGGCGATGGTCACCAACACGGCGAACCCGAGGCAACCGATCTGACGGCGAAAAGTGCAGGGCAGCGTGACCGAGAACCAGTGCCATGGACGGAAGCGGGCGCGGCGCTCGCCGCGTCCACCGTGGATTTCCGCGTAGGCCCGCGCCACCAGGCGCTCGAGACGCTGCCGCAGATCGCGCTCCCCGGAAAAGGTGGCAAGGCGTGCAAGGTCCGCCGAGGCGCGTCGGTACAAAACATCGAGTTCCCGCGCCTCCGCCAGCGATAGCTTGTGCCAGGGATCGGATTTCAGTGCGGACAGCATGTCATCCAGGCGCCGCCAGTGCGGCTCCTCGGCGGCGACAAAACGCGAGAGGTCGACAATCACAGCGCCTGCCTCCCCTTGACCTGCAGGTACTGGCTGACGAGATCGCTCGCCAGGCGTTCATGATCGAGCAGCCGGGCGGCCACGCCGAGTGGCTGCAGGCGGGCGGCCGTGTCGCGCGCCTCGCGCCATTGAAAATGCCCGGCGAGCCGGTCGTACAGATCGGCCTCTCCGGCCACGGGCCGCGTGAAAACCGGTTCCACCCCGGGCACGCGAATCTGGTTCACGAGCACCAGATGCTGGCGCGCGATCAGGCGAACATGGCGCGTGAAATCCTCGGCGAGCAGCGGGTCGCTCAGGTCCGTCAGAAAAACCAGCAGCGCGCGCCGGCGCAGTCGCATGCGCAGCGTGGCGAAGAGCTCGCCAAAATCAGGCGTGTTCTCGGCCGGCTCCATCGCATGCACCGCCTCGCGGCAGGCGCCGTAATGCAGTGCTCCGTTCGAGGCGCGCAGAAAGGTGCGGAGGCGGGCGTCATGGACGACGAGTCCGAATCGATCGCCCTGGCGGCTCGCGGCCAGCAGGAGCACCAGCGCCGCGGTGATGTGGCGTTCCAGCGTCGTCATCAAACGCCCGTCCACCGTGACCGGCCGCGCGCTGAGTCGCGAGGCATCGATCACGACGTAGATTTCCTGCGTGCGCTCGATCTGGAAAACCTTGGTCACCGGGCGTCCGCGCTTGGCCGTCGCCTTCCAGTGGACCTCGTCGTAGCTGTCGCCGGGCTGATATTCCCGCAAGCGCTCGAAGTCGCGGCCGCGCCCGACCATCCGGCGGCGGGCGATGCCCGACTGGCCGCGATTGAGAAAAAGCGCGGCGAGCTGACGCCGCTCGCTGAAAAGATTCGGATAAACGCGAATTTCCGCGGCGATTTCCTGCCGACGGCGAAGCTGCCAGAATCCCCAGGGAGAGTCGGCCTCCAGGGCGACCGGTCCGATTTGCCAGCGACCGCGACGGAGTCCGACGCAGGGCCAGTCGACGAGCGCCGGTCGGCCGCCCGCGGGCCAGGCCACGTCAACCACCTGACGCTCACTCCTCACCAGCGACGGCAGCGCCAGCGCGAGCCGCAGCGCGTTGACCTGTCCACCTCCCGGAGGAACCACCAGATGAATCGTGGCCGGACGGTCGCGCGTGGCACGGATCACCGGCGGGGCGGTGACGATCGGAAAATCCGCCGCTCGCGGGCCGGCCAGAAGATCGATGGCCGCGAGCAGCCCGACTCCGGCCAGGCCCAACACGCACACCGGCCAGAACACCGGCAACGGTCCCGCCATCGCCGCGACGGGTATCAGCGCGGCAACGATCAGCAGCAAGCGGCGGGACGGGACGGGAATCATTGCTTCAGAAGCGCGGACCAAGTTGAAGGTTGAATGTTGAGGGTTGAGGGACCAAGGCAGGTCTCGGCAGCTGAGAGCATAGTGCCGAGAGTCCAGAGACGTTCCGCCACGGGCATAGGCCGGCGATTCCAGGATCGGCACAAAACCTCCGATGACTCGTTTTCTCAGAAGGCATGGGTGTGTCTTTCATTCGTGTCATTTCGTGTTCATTCGTGGTCCACTGGCTGCTTCCGGCTAACGCGGCACGGCCACTTGCTGCAGCAGGCGAGTCAGGACCTCCTCGACGCTGAGACCCTCGATCTCAAATTCCGGCCGGAGCATGATGCGATGGGCGAGCACGGCCACCGCGAGGTTGCGAACGTCATCCGGCGTCACGTAATCGCGCCCGTCGAGCGCGGCGCGGGCGCGTCCACCCCACAGCAGCGCCTGCGTGGCGCGCGGGCCGGCCCCGACCAGCACGCTTTCGTCGCTGCGGGTGGCGCGCACCAGATCGACGATGTACGCCATCATCTCATCGCGCACGAGGATGCCCGCGAGGCTTTCCCGCAACTGGACCAGTTCGCCGACGGGCAACACCGCCTGAACATCGCCGCGGGCGAGCGCCAGCTCCGGCGCGTCGCCGCCCAGCATCCGGCGGGCGAGCGCGAGTTCGTCGTCGCGTCCGGGCACTTCCATGCGAATGCGAAAGATGAACCGGTCCTTCTGCGCCTCGGGCAGCGGATAGGTCCCCTCCGACTCGGCCGGATTCTGCGTGGCGAACACCGTGAAGTCCGGATCGAGCTCATGGGTGTCGCGATCGATCGTGACGGATCGTTCCTGCATCGCCTGCAGCAGCGCGGCCTGGGTTTTCGCCGGCGCGCGGTTGATTTCGTCGGCGAGCAGAAAGGTGGTGAACACCGGTCCGCGCACGAGCGCGAACTGGCCTGACTGCAGGTTGAAAACGTTCGTGCCGGTGATGTCGGCCGGCATCAGGTCCGGGGTGAACTGGATGCGCCCGCTGGCCGCGCCGAGCACGCGGGCGAGAGTACGCACGAGCAGCGTCTTGGCCACACCCGGAACACCCTCGATCAGGGCGTGCTGTCGGGTCAGGATCGTGATCAGCGCGAGATCGATGACGGCTTCCTGGCCGATGATGACCTTCGCGATCTCCCGTCGCGCGGCGGCGAGGGTCTCGAGGGATTTTTGGAGCTGGTCGTTCATAAAAAGTTTCAGCGCCGGCGCAGCGCTTCGGTGACGGCATTGTAGGTTTCGGAGGGAGGCTGGTCGGCGGGTCGCACGCGCCACACGGCATCGAGGCGCGTTGCGGCCGAGTCACCCGATCCGAGGCGGGCCCGTTTCCACTCCTCCATGCACGTGGCGAGCAGCGCGGCCGGATCGAGTGATCGCCGCAAGAGCGCCGTGAACCCCGCCGTCGGCGTCTGCGACACCTCAATGGATTCCGTCTCCTCGTCCCGCGACCGCGGCACAAACGGCGCCAGCATGCGCCACGCATACAAGGCGCCGAGCAGCGCGCACAGGGTGACTGCCCCACCGAGTCCATAGCGACGCGCCAGTGCGCCCACGCCGTTGTTCTCGACGACGCCGAGCGTCGACTCGGCAAAAACGATCTGCTTCTGCGTCCCGAGCAGCCAGACCAGCAGGCCCGTCACACGATTTCTTTGCAGGCTCTCGTTGCTCAGGGTGAAACAATCCGCCATGAGCACGATCGATCCGGCACCGAACTTCCGCTCAATGACGACCGGTTCGTTTGCCCGACGGTACAGCACGGTCCAAGGGGAATCTTTCGCCGGCTGGAAGAACACATCGCTGTGCCACGGAATGCTCCCGGGCAGCACCGCATCGTGGTCGACGAGCTCCGCCTGCTCGGCACTGAAAAGCCAGCGCTGCTTGATCTCGACGCCCCATTTCTCCTGCAGTTTGACGGGCAGCAATTCCGGGTGGCGCGTCTTGTGCGCATTTTTTTTGTTCGGAGATTTGGTTTCGTCCTTCGCGTCCTTCGTCTGATCCGGCTTTTTGGCGTGCTCCTTCTTCGCGGACGGCTTGGTCGTCCCGGGTTCGGCGTCCTTTTTCTCGTCCGCCTTTTCGTCGGGTTTGGTGGCGGGATCCGGCGGATCGATCCCCTGGTCGCGAAGCTCATTCGGCACGAAGGCCACGACGATTCGTCCGCCGGACTGCGCCACGCGATTGAGGGCGGAAACCAACTCCGCGGGCTGAGAGGTCCAGTCAGTCCAGTCCGCCCCCGCAATGAGCACCAATTTCGGACCGGCCTCGAGTTGTGCCAGCGGACGGAAATCGCGTGTCACGGTCAGGCCCGGCAGGGAAGCCAGGGCGTCGTGGAGACCACGGGTGCCGAACGCATCGGCGCGCAGCGAGGAATACGCCGGGTAAACATCGCCGCTGGCCAGGCGCAGGTCGTAGATGGCCACGATGCCGGCGAGCAGCGCCACGAGCACCCCGGTCAGAAGCAGCCAGGCCTTGACGCGTCTCATGCCTTTTTCTCCAGGGTCGAGAGCCAGCTCGTCACCGCCTCGGCCGCGGCGGGCTGGCGGCCGTACCAGACATCCTCGAACGACCGCCGCCGCCCGTGGAAATCCGTCACCAGCTCGACGCGGCTCAGGGCACGCCGACGCAGCTCACGCTCGTAGTCGAGGTTGGTCTTGTGTCGGGCCAGCGTCAGCAGGCGGTCTTCCGCCAGGCGCGCCAGGGTGGCGAGAAACAGGGCGCGCAGGGCGAGGCGCCACTGTCCGGCGCGCATTTGTTCGCGCGCCAGCTCCAACCAGCCATCCGCCGGCAGGCGCGAGGCCTGGACGTTTTCGTCGGTCAGGTCCGGCACGCTTTCGGACGGCATCGCGGCCACGGCGCTGGCGCGCGGCCGGCCGCGCCGGAAAATTTTGAGCGCCACGAGGGCCAGCACGATGATCACCACGCCCAGCAGGACGTAGGCGACGATCTGCAGGGTCATCATCCATTCGACGCCGGTCCCCGATGAGCTGGATTCCGCCGTCGGAGCATTGGGTTTGGGACCCAAGTCGGAAATCCAGTCGAGGATCTTCTTGAGGACCCGGATGATCATTCCCACCATCTCTCTCACCGTGTCGGCGGCGGACTCGAAAAATCCGGCCAGCAGTCCCTTGGGTTTTTGATCGGGCGGCGGGGGGAGCGGGCGGAGGCGCCAGCGAAAGTCCGGCTGCTCCAACGCGCGATCGAGCGCGCGATCCAGGTCCGCCGCGGGCAATACCGCGGGCGGCGGGGGCTCGGCGGCGCGCAACCGGCCGGTGGCAGGACCGGCCAGCGCGGCGAGGAGGGCCACTGTGACGGCGGCGCGCCGCCAGGAACCTGATCCGGATTCGCGCGCCAGTGCGACGCGGACCTCGTCGCCGTTGCGCTGCGATCGCCCGTAGAAAACGCGCAGCAGGTAAAAGGCCTTCACCAGCGGATCGACCAGCAGATGGGTCAGCGACGCGATCAGCAGGAGATACGTCGAGTTGAACAGCATCATTCCCCCGTGCTCAAAGATCGTGTGCAGCCCGAGCATCCGCGTGGCCAGGATCGGAAGCAGGTAGAAGGAGACCGCGATGTTGAGAAACATCGCGAGCCAGAACACCGCGATGATGGCGAGTCCGCGATGGTTCTGTCCCGGCCAGAGCAGCGCCATATTCCAGGCCTCGCCGCGGCAAGCGGCCAGATCCCCGGGTCGGTCGGCCGGCAGAATCAGCGCATTTTGAAAATAGGCGTAGATCCAGCCGAAGGGGATGGTCGCGATCATCACCAGAGGGACGAGCACCAGCCCGGGGGCCTGCAGGCACATCTGGGCGCTCCATTCACCCGGCAGCCGGCGCCAGGAAAACGCCGGTGGCGGTTCGCCCAGGCGAACCGCCAGCAGCCGGCGCATGAAATGGCGCTGTCCGACTTTCATCACGCCGAACAGAAGCACGAGCAATAGGGCGCCCCACGCGACCGCGCCATCGCCCGGCGCGAACCAGGTCACGTAGCTCCAGAAAAACAAAAACCCGAGGGCGAACGGGCCGGTGGCGAGATAGTAGATCGCCAGTTCGCCCGGGCGGGAGCGGAGCAGGTGCACCGCCTCTTCCAGCAATTCGACGACGGGCGTTCCGGATTCGTGTTCCCGCGCGGCCATGGTCAATGCGTGGTCGTGCCCCAGACGTTTCCCTCGTGGATCGGCGCCGGAATGGATTTCAGGATCGAACCGACCCCATAGAAGGCGACCCAGGCGAGCAACACGCAGAATGCGAGGTAAACCGCGTCGCGGATTTTCCGCCAGGCGACCCGCTTCCGCTCCGCCGCAGGCGTCGTCAGAAGCGCCAGGCATGCGGCGCACAACAGGGCTCCGTCATGTTCGGTCACGCACTCCCGGCAAAAATGCTCGTGGCAGGACGGGCACTGGGCGACCGCTTCGCGGGCAGAATGCCGGATGCAGCGTCGCGCGGCGAACGAGTTCATGTGGGCACCGGGGGCGGAATTTCCGGCGGTGGCGGATTTTCCGAGACCGGGCCCGGGGGCGGTGTCGCCGGCACCGGTGTCACCGGCGGGACCGAATCACCGGCCAGATCAGCTTGCGCCCCGCGAATCAACGGCCGGATCTCCTCGATCACGCGGCGGGTCTTGCGCAGCCGGCGCAGGCACGGAATCTTTTCGTCCTGGACCGCGGTGGTGAGCACGGTCCGACAGCCCGGACCGGCCAGATTGTTGCGGATCAACAGGGGCAGGAAGACCGCGGCGATGATGGCGTCGCTGAGCCACTGGCCTCCCCCGGCATGCACCAGGATGACCACGATGAACGCGCCGCCCAGCAACCCGAGGTTCCAATAGATCCGGCGGTTGGTGTGCACGACCAGGATCGCCTGGATGTCGCGGAAATAGAAGCGCCGGTAGCTTTCCGTCCAGCCGATGGTGCGCACCAGGAGCAGGTGGTCGTCGGCCTTCCACAACTGGGAGGCGCCGAGCGGGCGGGCCAGCGGGCGATAGGGGGATTGCGCAGCGCTATTCACCGGAAAATCAGGCGGCCGAAGAAGATGATCCAACCGGCAATCTGGGCGAACGCGAGGACTCCCGCGATGATGAAGCGCGCCCGGCTCCAGCGCGGCACCAGGCTGCCCGGGCGCCGCCAGCCGTAGAAGCAGAGGGTGAGCGCAACCGGAGCCGTGACGAAGGAGAAAAACCAGAAGATAAACGTCAGCGGAATGCAGGCCACGATCAGCGCCATGCGATCGTAAAGGATGCGGTTGTTTTCCGGGATGCGCCGGCGTTCCCCGTGATTGCCCAGGCAGGCCGGGCACAGGGAGCGACCCGCGAAATCGACGCGACACACCGAGCAGACGTAGCGCCCGCAGCTTTCGCACGCGGCCTCCGCGCGATTCTGCGCGTGGAAAAAGCAGCTCGATTCGCCGTCCACCGTGGCGTTGGCGACGGCCACGACCGGCCGGGCGCTCAGGGCGCGAAAACGGATCTGGTCAAATTCGCATTCGCAGGCGGGGCATCGCACCAGGTCGAGACCCTGCCAGTAGATTTCCGGCACGGTACGGTGGCACGATGGGCAGGATAGACGCCCCGGCGTCATTTCGACCTGATCACCCGGGTGTCGCAGATGTGGTCGTGCAGGGCGCGCTTCTGGTCGTCAAATCCCGCAATGATGTAGCCGACGTAGAAGATCATGCCGCTCACAAACTCGGCAAAAAAGCGCCCGATGATCCGGCCGTTCGAAAGCGACGTGCCGTCGGATCGAACGATCTTCAGGCCGAGCGCCATTTTTCCCGGTGTCGCCGCATGGCGGGAAATGAAATACCAGCTATAGAGCAGGCCGAGGCCCATTCCGGAGACAAGCACCAGGCCCTGAAAGGCGAAGAACGCCCCCAGATTCCCATTCGGTCCGGGCTGTTTTCCGATCGAGCCGAACAGAACCATGGAAAGCCCGAAGACGATCACCATGTTCACCACGCCGAGAACCAGGCCGTCGATGAAGCGCGCGAGAAATCGCATCCAGAATCCGCCATAGGCCATGATCCCCGGGGTGTTGACTCCCTCGCGCAGCTTCTGAAAAAACGCGTCCTTCTCCTGGGCCGAAACGTACTGGTCCTCGTAGGGCACCATGTCGCGGATCAGGAACCGCCCGCGCGAGACCAGACAGGGCGCCGTCTCCGCGGCAACCGAACTCCAGGGGCGCCATTCCGGCCAGCCCGGCGTCCAGACCAGGACGTCGTCCCGCACAATGCGATCATTCAACAGGGTCTCAAACGCCTGCGGCGTTATCGGCCCGATGCGAACCCCACCATTCACATAATGCCATTCCATGCGTTTGGCCCGCGAGGACGGTGATTTTCCTCCCCCGCGCTGGCAAATAAAAAGGTCTCCGTTCTCCCGGATTGCGCGTCACCGGAGGAGCCGCCACCGTCAACCGGAAGCCCCGTTCGCCCGATGCCCCTCGAATCCTCCGCTTCCGGTCCGACTCGAGCCTGGTCCTGGGTCCCCACCCTCTACTACGGCCAGGGACTGCCCTACGTGGTGGTGATGACGGTCTCCACCGTCCTCTACAAGAACCTCGGCGTCTCGAACACGGACATCGCCCTGTTCACGAGCTGGCTCTATCTGCCGTGGGTCATCAAACCCCTCTGGTCGCCGGTGATCGAATTCCTCGGCCGGAAGCGCGCGTGGGTGATCACGTTGCAATTCGCGATGGCCGGCGGTTTTGCCCTGATTGCTCTCGCGATACCGGGCGGGACGTTTTTTCGAACCACCCTGGCGCTTTTCTGGGTGGTGGCGCTCAGTTCGGCCACGCACGACATCGCCGCGGACGGCTTCTATCTCCTTGCGCTTCCGCCCGCCAGCCAGGCGGCGTTCGTCGGCGTGCGCAGCACGTTTTACCGGCTGGCGATGCTGTCGGGTCAGGGCGGACTGGTCTGGCTGGCGGGACGACTCGATTCCCACGGCCTCGCCCCGGCGTGGGTGCAGGTGTTCTGGCTGTTGGCCGCCGGCTATGGAGTCCTGGCGTTCTTCAATCTGGTCATGATGCCGCACCCGCCCGCGGACAATGCAGCCGTCCGCCAGGGAAATTTCGGCCGGGACTACCTGACCGCCTTCGTGGCCTTTTTCCAGCGACCCACCCTGGTGCGGATGCTCGCTTTCTTGCTGGTGTATCGATTCGCCGAGGCGCAGCTGCTGAAGCTGGTCAACCCGTTCCTGCTCGATCGCCGCGAGGCCGGAGGACTCGGCCTCACCGACCAACAGGTGGGAATTCTCTACGGTGAGTTTGGCGTGGCCGCGCTGATTCTGGGCGGGATACTCGGTGGTGTCGCCATTGCACGCGGCGGGCTGCGGAAATGGCTCTGGCCGATGGCGACGGCAATGTCGCTGCCCAACCTGGTTTTCGTCTACCTCGCGCTGGCGCAGCCTTCGAACGAAATGGTGATCGGGGCCTCGCTCGTGGTTGAACAATTTGGCTACGGTTTCGGCTTCGCGGCCTATCTCGTCTACCTGATGCAGATGGCCGAAGGTCCCTATCGAACGGCTCACTACGCCATCGGCACCGGCTTCATGGCGCTTGGCATGATGATTCCCGGACTCTGGGCCGGCTGGCTGCAGGAACGCATCGGCTACACCCACTTCTTTGGCTGGGTGCTCATTGCCGCCGTGCCTTCGCTGGCGGTGACGTTTTGGGTGCGCCGGGGACTTCCCGATTCGCGGAGGGCAGAGAGCGCGGCTCGATGAGGATGGCGGGCCGAGGTGGAACGCATTGTCCCCAACGCGTTGAAGCGTCTTGAGGACAAGCCACTCCACCCTGGCGGGGTTGGCAACCCCGCCCTACATTTACGGGTCGATGGATCCCATCCGGGACCTGTCGGCGAAAGATTCTTGCGAGCGGTCAGCGCGCCACCGTCAGCGGAAATCCGTGGCGTCGCAGGGCGCGGTGCAGTTCGCGAATATGGGCGTGATCGCGCGTCTCGATCGTGCAGACCGCGTTCACCGCGGACACGTCCGGCCCGCTGAAGGCGCGATCGTGTTCGATATCCTTGATGCTCGCTCCGCTGGCCGCGATCACGCGCGTGAGTTCGGCCAGTCCGCCCGGACGGTCGCTGATCATGACGGTGAAACGGGTCAGGCGACCATCGTGGACGAGACCTTTCTCGATCACCCGGCTGAGAATGGCAGGGTCGATGTTGCCGCCGCAGACCGTCAGGACGACGTGTTTGCCGCGCAGCTCCGGCAAAAGTCCCGCCATGAGGGCCGCCAGAGGCGCGGCGGCAGCGCCTTCGACCACGGTCTTTTCGAGTTCGACCATGCGCAGGATGGCGAGCGCAATCCAGTCCTCAGTCACCCGCACCACCTTGTCGACGCGGCTCCGCGCCAGTTCGAAGGCGTTGGCCCCGACCTTGAGCACCGCGAGACCGTCGGCGAGCGTGGCGCGCCGCGGAATGGTAACGGGGCGTTTGGCTTTCAGCGCCGCGGTGAAGCTCGCGGTCGCGACCGACTCGACTCCGATCACGCGCACTTTCGGGCGCAGGGATTTCACCGCAACCGCCAGCCCCGCGATGAGACCGGCTCCGCCGATCGGGCAGACGATCGCGTCGACGTTACGGACCTGTTCAAGAATTTCGAGACCCATGGTGCCCTGACCGGCAATGATGTCCGGATTGTCGAAGCCGTGCACGTACGTCAGCCCTTCCGCATCCACGAGACGATCGGCCTCCGTTCGCGCCTCGGCAAAGTCGCGTCCGCGCACGAGCACCCGCGCGCCCAGGCGCCGGCAGGTGCTGACCTTGATGAGCGGCGCGTAGTCCGGCATCACCACCGTCACGGGAATTTTCAGCAGCTTGCCGTGGTAGGCGAGGCCCAGCGCATGGTTGCCCGCCGAGGCCGCGATGACGCCGCGTTTTTTCTGGTCGGGCTTGAGCTGCAAGAGGGCGTTGCGCGCCCCGCGCTCCTTGAATGATCCGGTGCGCTGGAAATTGTCCAACTTGCAGTGCACGTGCACGCCGGTGATCTCCGAAAGCGGAATCGAGGCCGGACAGGGCGAGGCAATGACCCCGCCCGCAATGCGCCGGCGGGCGGCCCGAATATCGGCGAGCGTGACGGACATGGCCTGGCAGTGTTTATGACACCGGCGTTGCGCGCAATAAAGATGGGGAGAGAAGCCGCAGCAGCTTTAAGGTCTAAGCTGTAAGTCGGAATGCGTTCGGATTGTTGGAGGGCGGGCGACCTCGCCCGCCGAAGATGCGCATTCGGTAGGGGCGGATGTCTCATCCGCCTAGTCATGGGCCCATTCGCGCCGAATTCGTGGCATCCGCCGTAGCTTCGGGGATCGGAAAGGCGGATGGGACATCCGCCCCTACCGGAAGAATCCATATGGCGGGATTGGGCCCATTCGACAGGCTCAGGGCAGGCCATCCCGCCCCACCAGCGCGCCGTGATAATGATTGCTGACTGACGGGAGAGGAATAAGGTGTTCTTTTGACGGATGGCCGCCCCGGGCGCCCTCTGCGCGCATGAGACGTCCGGTTCGCGGAGTCCGGCGGCGCCATCTGCGACCGCCATGTATCAAGTCACCTTCTCCGAGCAAAGCATGCGCGAGCTGAACAAGCTCGACAAGCTGGAGCAGCTCACCGCCATCGAGCCGATCAGCAAGGTCAAGTCGACCGACCTGGCGCATCCGCGCGAGCCGCTGGGCAAGTTTCATCGCGGAGGGAAGGATTTTTACCGGCTGCGGGCCGGCGAATTCCGGTTCTATTTCGAGGTCAAGGACGACAATACCCTCCACACCCACTACATTCTGCACAAGGACTCGCTGGAGGACGCGCTTTTCCGCCTGAAACTGCCGGTCTCCGAGCAGCAATTGTTCGAACAGCACAACAAATTCTGGAAATATCTCGAAAGCCTGACGAAGTAGTCGCGTCCATGTCCGACCTCGAACAGCGCGACAATCCCTACAACGTCACCCAGGCCAGCCGGATTTACTTCCTGCCGAACCTGATGACGGCGGGAAACCTGTTCTGCGGATTCGGGGCGATCATCCTGTGCATTCAGGCCCGGCTCGTCAGCGACACTGGCGAATACCAGCAGCTCCACGCCAACCTGTCCTGGATCACGCTCTACACCCGCGCCGTGTGGTGCATTCTCGCTGCGGTCATCTTCGACTCGCTTGATGGCCGGCTCGCGCGGATGGGCGGGCGCACGTCCTTGTTTGGAGCGGAATTCGATTCGCTGGCCGACGTGGTGTCGTTCGGCGTCGCTCCCGCCTTGATGGTGTTTTTCCTGATCCTGGCCCCGCGCGCCGAGTACCAGTGGTTCCGTGAGCTGGGCTGGCTCATCGCCTTCATCTACCTGCTGTGCGGATCGGTCCGGCTCGCGCGCTTCAATGTCATTACGAATCCCCTGCTCCACCGCGCCGAGGCCGAATCGAGCAAGGATTTCGTCGGCCTGCCGATCCCTGCCGCGGCCGGGACGGTCGCGTCGCTCGTTCTCCTGTTGCTCAACATGGCGGAAAACCAGCGGGAATTGCGGCAGTGGGCGCTTGGATTGCCGCTGATCCTCGTCCTCGTGTCGTTCCTAATGGTCAGCACAATCCGCTATCCGAGCTTCAAGCAGGTCAACTGGGAAACGAAGACGCGTTTCCGCACCTTTGTCCTCATTTTCATTGCGATCGTGCTGGTCTGGCAGCTGCAGGAGATCGCGATCTTCTTCCTTTTCCTGAGCTACATCGCCTACGGCCTTTTCGCCCATTACCAGCGCGGTGTCCGGCATGCGCAGCGCCGGGCCATGCGCAGAAAAGTTGTGAAGATGCGGCAGGAAACCTCCGAATAACTTTCCCCTGTGAACAACCCAGCCGTTATCCGCAGTTATTCGGGAACTTTTCGCATCGCCTTCCCGGGGATTTCCCGACGGAAAAAGGCCCGTTGCCCCGATATTCACAGACCATAATAGTACTGATATTGCTTCTTTAAGAGGAACTATCCATCCATGGTGTGGGAAAAACGTTCCCGCCCTCCCTTTACCGCCCGATGAAATTCAAGATCAACCGTGATCACTTCAGCAACGGCCTCGCCCAGGTCCTCAACGTCGTGGGTTCGAAGGCGGCCATGCCCATCCTGAGCAATGTGCTGATTGAGGCGGAAAAGGATCAGATCTCGCTTTCCACCACCAATCTCGACCTCGGCATTCGCTGCCGGATCAAGGCTGAGGTGAAGGAGGCCGGAAGCGTCACCCTGCCGGTCAAGCGCCTGGCCGGAATCGCGCGCGAACTGCCGAATGTCGACGTCACGGTCGACGCCTCCGCCAACCATCAGGTGAAGCTCACGTCGGGCGGCTCGCATTTCAAGATCATGGGCATCGGCGCCGAGGAGTTTCCGAAGCTGCCGGACACGGGCGATGACAAGACGCACACGCTCGATCAGGCCGACCTCGCAGCGATGCTAGGCAATGTCTCGTACGCGCAATCCACCGACGAGACGCGCTACATCCTCAACGGCGTCTATTTCAACTTCAAGGACGGCAAGCTGGCCCTGGTGGCTACCGACGGCCGGCGTCTCGCCCTCGTGAGCAAGGAGCTGGCTTTTCCCGCCACGAGCGCCGGCGCGATCATTCTGCCGGCCAAGACCGTGGCGGAGCTGCTGCGGCTCCTCGGCAAGGGCGACAAGCTCAAGATCGCGTTCAACGAGCGCCGCGCGGCTTTTCAAATCGAGACCAACAAGGATGCGAACAGCGGCCTGAGCGACAGCATCTACCTGTTTTCGAAAGTGGTGGAGGGGAACTACCCGAACTACCAGCAGGTCATCCCGAAGGAAACCCACCAGCGCATCAAGCTCGAGCGCGAGCTGTTCCTGCAGTGCGTGCATCGCGCCGCGCTGGTCACGTCGGACAAGTCGAATTCAGTCAAGGTGAAGCTCTCCTCGAACCTGCTCGAAATCACCGCCTCCTCGCCGGACTTCGGCGAGTCGCACGAATCGATGGCGATTTCGTACTCGGGCCCGGAACTCCAGGTGGCGTTCAATCCGCAGTTCATCATCGATCCGCTCCGCGCGCTGACCAAGGACGAGGTGTTCTTCGAAGTGAAGGACGAGGTCAGCCCCGGCGTGTTCAAGACGCTGGAGAGCTTCGTGTGCGTGATCATGCCGGTGCGACTGAGCTGACCGGCCTCGCGGCGGTCCGCCCGCCTCTTCCCGGAGCATGAACGATACAATCACCCTGGTTCTCGCTCCCGCCGCGGCCCTCCTGCTGGTGATGTTTTACGTCAACCTGCGGATCGCATCGCCGCTGCTGGCGATCCCGATCCGTTGGATGCGCTGGATTTTGTTCGCGCTGTTTGCGGCGGAAACCAACGAGCGGCTCGACCTGATCGACCGGCAATTCTGGGTCGTGGCCGGGGGCGCGTTCCTCCTGTGGTTTCTCGTCGAGTCGGGTTTCAACTGGCTGCGCGTGAGCGCGATCAGCCTCAGCCCGCTCCCGCTGTTCCCGAAGTTTGTGGCGAACACCAGCGGCGATGAATGGCCGACGCACCGCCGGCTGCTCAAGGTGCGCGACTGGCTCCGGGCGCAGGGATTCACTTCCGTGCAGGCGCTGAAAGCCGAGGTCGGCGGCGGCATCTGGCTGCGGGTGTCGGTCTATCATAATCGCGATCGCACGATGCGGCTGCAGGTGGCCTTCCTGCCGCAGGACACCGGTGCCATCACCGTGTGCTACAGCCTCGCCACCGAGACCGAGGGCGGGCTGCGCTACGTCACCGACAATTTTTTCCTGCCGTTCGGCGGCTTCTATCCGGAAAACTGGCTGGTCGATCGTAATCCCTGGCGTCGTTCGCTGCCGGACATGGTTTCCTCCCACTCGCGTCGCATCATGCGGGCCGGGGAAAAACCGATCACCTGGGACAGCGATCCATTGAACGACTTGAATCGTCAGCAGCTGCTGATGGACCAGCTCAACACGGAGCTCGGTTTTTTGCTGCCGATGGCCGAGCGCGAGGAACACGGCAAGATCACGCCGGAAGGGCGATTCCGCATCTGGAAGGAAGCCTGGTTGCTGGACTACTTCGGCCGCGCCGCGCGATATTTCTGAGGCGGGCCGAGCCAGTGGCCCACGAATGGGCACGAATTGGGCGAGGGATGGAGGACCGCACCTCCAAAATCGGCCCGCGAAACACGCGAAGCACACGAAAAGTTACCGAACCGAAGGATTGGGTGCTTTCGCGTTCTTCGCGTATTTCGCGGGCCAATCGACTGATTCTGGTGCCTTTTCGTGGGCGGGAATTGGCAAGGAATGGTCAAAGCCGGCCTGATGCCGGAGAATGGACTCGTCTCGCGGGCGATTCCCGCTAACCCGGAATCATGCATTTGCTCGCTGCATCCGCGCTCGAGACGGTCAAGCAGTTGCCGCCGTCCACCTGGGTCAAGATCGGCATCGCCCTCGCGACGGTCGTGATCGCGGTCATCCTGCTTCGGAAGATCGCCTCGACCAACAAGATCGTCCTTGGCGTGGTCGTCTTCGTCGTCGGCACGGTCGTGTTTTTCTCGTGGGTCTACAATCGCAACGAGCCGAGATTCCTGACGCCGATCATCGACCGGATTGCGCCCTTCTTCCCCAGCGCGGGATCGTACAACGCGAAGCAGCAGACGAATCCGAAGCCGTAGGGCGGGTGAGTCACGGAACCGGGCGATCGCGGCATAAAGCCGCTCCTACAGTACGATTCGGCCGCAGCGTTTGTGTCGCTGCATTGATCCGTGGCCATCCGTGAAATCCGCGGTCAATGTCACAAAATCAGATTGGTCTTTGGCTGAACGGCGGCTACTGGTTACCTTTTCTTATGAGCTCGAAACCCTCCGATATCGGACTGATTGGCCTCGCCGTGATGGGCCAGAACCTGGCGCTCAACATCGCCGACCATGGTTTCCAGATTTCGGTCTTTAACCGCACCACCGAGAAGACCGACAAATTTGTCGCCGACAATCCGTCCACCCCGGGTGGCGTCGTCGGCACGAAAACGCTCGAGGAATTCGTCGGCTCGATCGCCAAGCCGCGCAAGATCGTGATTCTCGTGCAGGCCGGCAAGGCCACCGATGCCGTGATCGACGGCCTGGTCCCACTGCTGGAGGTGGGCGACATCGTGATCGACGGCGGCAATGCGCTGTGGACGGACACGATCCGCCGCGAAAAGGCGCTGCGCGACAAGGGGCTTCGTTTTGTAGGCTCGGGTGTTTCCGGCGGTGAGGAGGGCGCGCGTTTCGGCCCGTCGCTCATGCCCGGCGGCGACCCGGCGGCTTGGAAGGAACTCGAGCCGATCTGGAAGGCGGTCGCAGCGAAGGTCGATGCGAAGACCGGCCGGCCGCTGATGGGCGCCACGCCGGGTCATCCGGTCCAGGGTGGCGTGCCCTGCACGACCTACATCGGCGAGAACGGCGCGGGCCACTACGTGAAAATGGTCCACAACGGCATCGAATACGGCGACATGCAGATGATCTGCGAGGCGTACGCCGTGTTGTCCTCGCTGCTCGGATTGAAGCCCGCGGAGCTGGCCCCGATTTTTGCCGACTGGAACAAGGGCATTCTCGACAGCTTCCTGATCGAAATCACGGCCGATATCCTCGCGCAAAAGGATCCGGTCACGAAGAAGAAGGCGTTCGTGGACGTCGTCCTCGACACCGCCGGCCAGAAAGGCACGGGCAAATGGACGTCCGTCAACGCCCTCGACATGGGCATTTCCGCGCCGACGATCGCCGAGGCGGTTTTCGCGCGTTGCATTTCCGCGGTGAAGGAAGAGCGGGTGGCGGCGTCGAAGATCCTCAAGGGGCCCGGCAAGAAATACCGCGGCTCGAAAAAGGCGCTGATCGAGGCGGTGCATGATGCGCTGTATTGCTCGAAAATCTGCTCGTACGCGCAGGGATTCCAGCTGATGCGCGAGGCGCAAAAGGAGTACAAGTGGAAGCTAAACTTCGGCGAGATCGCGCAGATCTGGCGGGGCGGCTGCATCATCCGCGCCGCGTTTCTGCAGAAAATCACCGAGGCCTACGCGCGGAAGCCCGACCTGGCGAACCTGCTGCTCGATCCGTATTTCAACAAGACCTTCAAGAAGGCGCAGGCGAACTGGCGCAAGGTCGTCGCCGTCGCGGCCGAATGTGGCGTGCCGATCCCGACCTTCAGTGCGTCGCTCGCCTACTACGACAGCTATCGCTCGGCGCGGCTGCCGGCGAATCTGCTGCAGGCGCAGCGCGACTTTTTTGGCGCGCACACGTTCGAGCGCGTCGACCAGCCCCGCGGAAAATTCTTCCACGTGGACTGGCCGGAGCCGACGCGACCGCAGCTGGCGGTTTGAGAAGGTGGAACCGGACCTCCGGGCCGGTTCATTGGCAAAGGATGAACGGAATGTAGGGCGGGTCGCCGAACCCCGCCTCACCCACGGATCGATGAGGACATCGATCCCTACCCGTGACAGGCGAAGCCGCGCGCCTCACCCAACCGCGGCGATCTTGAACTTCTCGCCGATCTCGTGGACCGCCAGCGGCTCGAGCTTGTCGTCGGGAAAGGCGCAGAAGAGGTCGATGCGCTGGCAGATCTGCGACGCGATCTGGACGAAGAACTGTTCCTTTTCGTCCTCGGTGCCATTGAAACCGGCGGGATCCGGCGACGACCAGTGCGCCACGATCGGCTGGCCCGGCCAGATCGGACACTTCTCCTTCGCATCGTCGCAGACCGTGATGATGAAGTCGAAATGCCGGGTCCTGAATTCGTCCCACGATTTGCTGCGCGCACCGGAGGCGTCGATGCCGTAGTGCTCGCGCAGCACCCAGAGGGCGAGCGGGTTCACCTGCCCGGCGGGTTTGGCGCCGGCGCTGAACACCTCGAAGCGACCGTGACTCTTGGCGCGAAGAAGATACTCGGCGATGATGGAGCGGGCGGAATTGCCCGTGCACAGGATGAGGACTTTGTAGGGGGTGCGGTTCATGCGGACAGGATGGCGGAACGGGCCGGTGTTCCGCGCGCGAAGCCAGCAGATGATCCGCGCCGTCTCAATCCTGCGAGGCGTTCGGCATCCAATTGTAACATTTGTCCGTGCGCAGCGAACACTGCGACGGACCCGGAAGGGATTCGCCGTGGCCGGAATCGGCAAGGGCGACAGAGCGCGATTCCCGGAGAGCGATCCGATCGAACAGCGCAGGCGAATCGGCGGGTGGTGGTGCGGCGCCCGTTCCTGACATAATCGTCAGTTGGATACGCTAGAATCCGGAACGACGGGGATGAATTCTCCGGGCATGCCGTGCCAGACCGCCCCATCCGCTCCCTGCCAGGGAACAGGCAGCCGGGCGTCCGGGCCGTTGGCGAGAGGCGGCACGGCGGTCGGAAAACGGATCGGCGCCGGCAGCCGGCGACAGCGGATCGCGATGATTTCGACGCACGGCTACGTGGCCGCCAATCCGCCGCTCGGCGCGGCGGACACCGGCGGCCAGGTCGTGTATGTACTGGAACTGTCCCGCAAGCTGGCGTCGCTCGGATATGAGGTCGACCTCTGGACGCGGCGATTTGCCGACCAGCCCGAGATCGAGGAAATTTCCGATCGGGCACGCATCATTCGCATTCCCTGCGGCGGGCCGGAATTCATCCCCAAGGAATACCTGTGCGACTTCGTGCCGGAGTGGAGCGAGAACGCGCTGCGCTTCATCCAGCGGCACCGGTTGAGCTATCGGTTCGTCAACAGCCACTACTGGGATGCGGGGCTCGCGGCCCAGCCGATATGCCATCTTCTCGGTGCGACCCATGTGCACACCCCGCATTCACTGGGCTGGTGGAAACAGCGACAGATGAGCATGGATTCGCCGGAGACGGGGGCGGATTTTGAGCGACGATATAATTTCGCCCGCCGCATCGGCGAGGAGCGCCAATTGTATTCGGATGCCGACCTCGTTGTGGCCACGACTCCACAGCAGGCGGACTTGATCGCGCGGGAATACGGAGTGTCGTCGGGCAAGGTGCGGCTCGTTCCGCCCGGCTACGATGACCACCGCTTTTTTCCCATGGGCGAGGCGAGCCGCCAGGCCCTCCGCCGGCGTCTCGGCCTGGCCGGCAAGGTCGTCCTCGCCCTGGGACGGCTGGCCCGCAACAAGGGCTACGATCTCCTGATCGATGCGCTGCCCGTCCTGGTGGCCCGCGAGCCCGAGGCAAATCTCCATCTGGCGATCGGCGGGACGGATCTCAACGGGAAGGAACAGGCGATCCTGGCGGACCTGAAGGAACGGGCGGCGAAAAGCGGATGTCCGGACCGGATCTCGTTCGGGTCGTACATTCCGGACGAGGATTTGCCCGCCTATTACCGGGCGGCGGACCTGTTTGTCCTGTGCAGCCGCTATGAACCCTTCGGCATGACGGCGGTCGAGGCGATGGCTTCGGGCACCCCGACGATCGTGACGGTCCACGGCGGACTTTATCGCGCGCTGTCGTTCGGCCGCCACGCGCTGTTCGCCGATCCGTTCGATCGGGACGATCTCGGGATCACCATGGCCAAGGTCTTCCGCCATCCCCGACTGCGCGACCGCCTTTCGCGCATGGGGGCGCACAAGGCGCGGAGCCTGTTCACCTGGACCGGCATCGCCCACCAGATCGTCGCCCTCGTCGAGCAGCAACAGACGGCGGCCCTGACGCTGGCCGACACGGATTGGGACGAACCCTGGAACGACGGGGACTGATTGGCGATGCGGCTGACAGACATCCTCAATGGATCGGGGACATGGGAGAGTCCCTCTCCGGGCATTCAGCCGGCAAAAGTGAGTGCGATGGTCCGGATGCCGTTTCGCCTGCTCTCCTTCGACCTCGACGGAACTCTGCTGGGGCGGCCGGAGTCGACCGAACGGTTCCAACGGGCCTGGAATGCGGTGCCGCTGGGAATCCGACCGCTCCTCGTCTACAATACCAGCCGGTCCGTGGACGATACCCGGACTCTCCTGGCGGCAGGACGATTGCCCGAGCCGGACTACATCGTGGGGAGCATGGGCACGGACTTGTATTCGAGCCTCTATCTCATCTCGGCGGGTTTTCGGGCGCGATTGCGCAATTCATGGAATTGCGGGCAAATCGAGGAAATCGTCGGCCGCCTTCCCGGCATCCGGAGGCAGCCGGCCGAGTTCGCGAACGAATTCAAATCCAGCTGGTATTGGGAGGACGCGCCGCAGCAACACGTCGTGGAGCTCACGGCAAAACTTCAGCTGCTCGGCCTGCAGGCCATGATCGTCTATTCGTGTCGGCGTTTCCTCGACGTCATTCCCGCGCTGGCAGGCAAGGGCAATGCGCTGGCCTGGATCTGCCAACGTCTTGGCATTGCCATGAACCAGGTGATTGTGGCCGGGGACACGGCCAACGACCGAAGCATGTTCGAACTGGAGGATGTCCGCGGAATCCTTGTCGGCAACGCGCTGCCGGAGCTCCGCGCGGCCTGCGATCCGCAGCGTACATTTGCCGCGGACGCGGAAATGGCCGACGGAGTATTGGAAGGGATGCGGCATTTCGGGCTGCTGCCCGCGGAGCCAATCGGTAACTAGGCCAATCAAGTTGCGGCCGTTTTGGATCGGAAAGGCAGGCGCCTGCTTGCAGAGAAATTCATGAAGGTGGAACCGGACCTCCGGGCCGGTTCTTCGCCGGAAGTGGAAGGTGAACCCTTGGAATTCGAGCGCGCCCGCCTCTCCACTTCGCTCGAGGCCCTGAGCCCGGCGCACAGGGAGGTCGCGTTCCATCAATACGCCTGCAAGCAGTTGCTACTCCGGCCGCGTAATCCCCCTCTCCGCTTCAGATCTAATCCGTCGCGGCCACAGCTGGACTGCCGCCACCTGGCAGGATCAGGGCAAACACACTGCCTCCGCCTGGCCGGGCTTCGAAAATCAGCCGGCCGCCAAGCATCCGCATGTAGGCCTTGGTCAGTGACAATCCGAGACCGAAACCGCCGGTGGCCCGCTCCCGCGCGCGATCGGGGCGGAAAAAGCGCTCGGTCAGTCGGGCCTGGTCCTGCGGCCGGATGCCCGGTCCCTCGTCCGCCACCCGGATTTCGATTTCGCCCTGACGGGCCTGCACGGAGACATCGATGGAACTCCGCTCGGGACTGTATTTCACGGCGTTGTCGACCAGGTTCTGCAGCGCCTGGCGCAACAGCACGGCATCGGTTCGGGCCACGCAGGGAGTCGTTGCCACCGCGATCTGCTGACCCCGGGATTCCGCCAGCACACTCAGGTCCGCGACGCAGCTCCGCACGCAATCGTCCACCTGAAGCTCCGCGAAGTGGGGTTGGGCGTCACCGCCTTCCGCCTTCGCCAGCTCGAGGAGACGTTCGACCAACAAGTGCAGGCGTTGGGCCTCCTCCAGCATGCTGGCGATGATCTCCCGATACTCCCCTTCGGAGCGCCCGCGCCGCAGGCCGACCTCGCCCACACTGCGCAACGTCGTGAGCGGGGTGCGCAGCTCGTGGGAGGCATCGGCGACGAATCGATCGAGGGCGGTAAAGGAGGACTCCAGCCGGTCCAGCGTGACATTGAACGCGACCCCCAGCCGCCCGACCTCATCGCGTGGGCTGTCGATGGGAAGCCGGTGATAGAGATTTTCCGCGGAGACGCGGCTGGCTTCCGTGGTCAGGCGATCGAGTGGTTTGAGCCAGTGACGGGTAATGCCGTAGCCGCCGACCACCAGCAGCACGATCACCGTGGGCAGGGTGAGAAAAATGATCCAGCGCAACGCGCCCAGCGCGTCCCCGCTGGGATCGTGAATGCGCATGATCCGGAGCATCCAGGTCCGGTCGGTGCCGGGGACGTGATAGGGAACCGACAGCACGCGCAGGCGAAGATCGGGCGCCACCGAGAAAACCGAGATCGTTTCGCGGCCGGGAGCCGGGGCGACGGGGCTTTGCTGGACCCGGCTTTCTGAAAACGGCCACAGGCGGCGGACCAGCTGACCGTTTTCGTCCCACAGCTCGAACCAGGGATACTGCGGCGTCGATGTGGCCGGTTCGGGGAGTTCCCGCCCGTTCCACCAGACCTTCAAGCCATCGCGAATCTCCAGATGCTTCAGCACCTCGGCGAGATCCTGACGCAGATGGTGATCCAGCGGTCGGGCCAGCGTTTCGCTGACGTAAAAGTACAGCTGCGCGCTGAATCCGGAGAGCAACACGGTGCCGACCACGGCATACCAGAGAGCCAGCCGGAGCCACAGGGGGCGCGATTGCCACCAGCGCGTCACGCGGGCTCCTTGCCGAGACGGTAGCCGATGCCCCGCAGCGTATGGATCAGCTTGTCCGGCGACTCGTCATCGATCTTTCGCCGGAGGCGCATCATCTGCACGTCGATCACGTTGTCGAGCGACGTGAAGCGGTGGGACTGCTTCCACACGTCCCGCTCGAGCATTTCCCGGGTCACGATCTGGCCCTGATACCGCAGCAGATATTCGAGCACATCGACTTCGCGCGGAGTCAGGGAAATCTCCAGTCCGTTCCGCCGCGCAATGCGCGAGCGGGTATCGAGCGACAGGTCTTCGCAGCGCAGAAACTCATCCGTGCCCAGGACGGGTCGCCGCAATAAGGCCCGGCATCGCGCCACGAGTTCGGCCATGGCGAACGGCTTTACCACGTAGTCATCGGCGCCGCCCTCCAGCCCGATCACGCGATCGGACACCCCATCGCGAGCGGTCAGCATCAGGACAGGAATGCGCACTCCCCGCGCCCGGACTTGCTGCAACAGCTCCAGTCCGTCCCGCCCGGGGAGCATCCAGTCGAGAATCACCATGTCGAACGCCCGGCTGTCCAGCCATTGGTCCATTTCGCTTCCGCGTCCCGCCTCGACAATCTCCCAGCCCTCGAGGCGGAGCGCCTCGCCAATCGAGCGGCGCGTCTTGGATTCGTCCTCGACCACCAGGACGGAAGCGGAGGCACGGGCCGGCGGATTGGCGGCTGCAGCGGTCATCGGGAAGTTAAGCGGGCAGGTTGGTGCGCGGGCGCTGACGGCGCAATGGTTACCGCACATGGATTTGAAGACACGGAATTTCAAAGACGGAAACCGCACGCGCCGCGCGCGACGGTATTTTTCGCGCGGAACAGGGATCTGGTCGGAGCCGATGCGGAGCGATGGGATTCCCCAAGCCGAGTCGGCCGCAAGAATTTGGCTGCGTTTCCCGTCGCCCGCCGCTTAACACTTGGCCATGGCAGACTTGGGCCGGCCGAGAGCCGGATTCACGCTGATCGAGGTCATGATGGCCACCACCATCCTGCTGGTGGGCTTTATCGGACTCATCCAGGCCGTGACCATCGGCTCCGAGTTGATCGACACGGCCCGCAAGGAACAGGTCGCCATGCAGATCATGGCGGGCGAAATCGAGCGCCTGCGGTCCGGTCCCTGGACGACCATCGCCGCCCTGCCCTCCAGCGCCACGATCTCGATCAGCCGCACCGGTGTGGCGAGCGGCAACGAAACCTCGTTTGCCATCTGCAATTACACCTCGTCGAACGGCGACGACAACACCGCCCTGTTGTCCTTGGGCCACGGTTTCACCTGCAGCTTCACCCGCACCTATCTGCGGCCGTCGAGCGCTTCGTCGGCGACGGTCACCTACCTGGAACTCGTCTACACGATCACCTGGACCAGCAACACCGGGCGCACCTACAGCCGCACGCAACAGGCGTTTTTCGGACAGAACGGACTGCACCTGTCCTATCAGAAATGATCTCCCCCAGGAAACGCGCCGCCGCCTTCACGCTGGTCGAGGTCCTCATCGGTGCGACCTTGTCGGCGATCGTCATGGTGGGCGTGTTGACCAGTTTCGTTTTTCTGGGCCGAAGCCTCAGCCGCCTGGTCAACTACCAGAATCTCGAAGCCAAATCCCGTCAGGCGATGACGGTGATGCGCACGGATTTCGGCCTGGCCCTGAGCGTGAAGTCCGGCACCACGCCGACGGCCACGGCGGTCACGCTGACGCTGCCCTCGGGCGACGTGACGTACACCTACGACAGCTCGAGCCAGAGCCTTCGGCGTCAGGCGACCTTTGGGGCGAACCGCGACTACACGCTGCTTCAGAATGACACCTGCGTGTGTACGAGTTTCGCCTTTTCCTACTACACGACGACAAATGGTTCGCCCGTGAGCCAGATCACGGCGGGCACCAATGTTCCTTTCAGCATCAAACAGATCCAGGTCAGCTATTCGCTGGATTCGACCGGCAGCGCCTCGCCGCAGACGAGGGCGTCGTACGACATGGGCTCGGCCACCTTCCTGCTGCGGAATCGCTGGGAGCCCGACGGCAACTGAGTCATGACGATCCGAAAGCCCGGACAACGCTCCTCCGTCACGCTCGTCGCCCTGTGTTTCACCGCGGCGCTCGGCATCGCCGTCACGAGTTATCTGGTCCTGTGCACGCGCTCCTACGATCTCGCCACGCGGCAGATGCACAACGACCAGACCCGCGAGCTCGCGCAGACCGGTTTCGAGGAGGCTTTGTGGGCGCTGAACCAGAACACCTGGAATGCCAGCGGACCCGCGGGCGCCGACTCGTGGGGCACGAGCGGCTCCGATCACACGATCACGATCTCGTATGGCACCGTCGGCCCCGGCGCCACCGGCTCGGTGGCCATCACCGTTTCCAACTACGCCAGCACGGGGGCGAGCTGGCCGTCGATCACCTCGACGGCCACGGTGACGATGGACAGCGGGCAGGTTTTCACGAAGACGCTCCAGGCCACCACCGCGCCGGCTCCGCTCTTCGGCAACGCCATCGCGTCATCCTCGTCGTATGTTTCATTCGTTTCCGGAGGGACGGTGGACAGTTGGAATTCGGATCCCGACGGCGATCCGGCCCACGGCGGCATCGCCTATTCGTTTTCTGCCGGCACGGCGGCGAACTATGCGGCCGTGGTGGCCGGCAACGACAACGGCTCCTACGGCGTCATCCTGAACCGGGCGCTCGTCGACGGGTACGTGACGACCTTTGGCCAGCCGGTTTCCTATTCCACGTCAGGCAGCCCGGGCGGTCGGGTGAAGGGCCCCACGACCTCCGGCGCCGTCAACATCGATCCCACGCGCCTCGGTCAAAGCGCCTTCATTCCAAACGCCGCCGTTTTTCCCGTCGTCCTGCCAAGCACCTCGGGATCCAATTTCGGCGGGCTGCTGGGCGACATCCTTGCGCTGGTGGCCGCGCTGCTGGGCACGCCGGCCTACGTGGACACCTACGAGATCACGGGGAACCTCACCTGCGACAACATCCCCATCCTTTTTCCCAACATGACGATCAGCAAGCCGATGAAGATCATCGTCGACGGGAGCCTCACGATCGGCGGAGCCAGCGGCCGGATCACCATCCTGCCCGGGGCCTCGCTCGACCTGTTCGTGGCCGGCGACGTGACGATCGGCGGCACCGGGTTCAACAACCAGACGGGCGATGCCCGGAAGCTCGCGATTTATTGCACGAACACCTCGACCAGCAACACGCTGACCTACACAACCTCCTCCAGCTTCACGGGCGTGATCTATTGCGTCCACAAGCCGATCGATATCCAGCAGAATGCCACCTTCTACGGCGCCCTGCTCAGCGATGGATTCGTCCGCTTTTCGAGCAGCGCCACCAGCCCGACCTTCCATTACGACAGCGCGCTGCGGAATGTGCGGTTCGCCGGCGTGACGACGCCGTACGTGCTCAAGCAGGTGACGGAGCCGTGAGACCACCGGCGCGATTGACGCGGACCTTTCGACCGCAATAGTGACCGGCGCCCAATGCTTTCCGATTTGTTCAACCGTGGGACCCGACGGAGTCTGCTGGTCGAGATCAACTCCTATCAGACGCTGGTCGCGAGTTTCAGCCAGTCGGGAAACGGCACGACCCTGATCGAGTCGGCCGGTGAATTTGCCAATCAGGACGAGGGCAGCCTGCGCGAGTGGCTCGATGGGAATTTTGAAAAGCGGAAGACGTGGGTCCCGGCGATCTGCAGCTACGTTTCCCCGGAGATGCTGCTCCAGCGGGAGAGCATCCAGCCGCGCAAGCTCACCGAACCCGATTATCTCACCAATCTTGTCCGCGAGCAGTTCAAGATCGAGAATCCCGAGAGTTGGAAGCTGAAGCTGCTCAGCCCGGTGGAGGGCACTCCCATCCCGCCCGAAGGCTCGGTCCGCCCGGCGCTGATCTGCGGCATGGCCAACGCCGAGGTCCACCAGGTGCAGCAGCGGATGCTCGATTTCCGACTGATGCCCTATCGGCTGGAGCCCGGACTGGTGCCGCTGCTCGGCGCGCTGTCCGAGCGCCAGATTCATTCCAACGACAAGCGCGCGGTGGTCGTCGTGATCATCGAGCAGGAACACACGCTCGCAGTCATCCTGGGCAAGGAGGGCGTGCACACGCCGACCGCGGTGTCGCACGGTTTCTCCTCGATTGTGCAGTCTGCGGCCAAGGAGTTCGCGATCACGGACGATGCCGAGATCCGGCACCGGCTGCATCATCCCGACGACGAGGTCATGCTGCGGGCCACCAAGTTCGTGCGCGCCATCGGCCGCGAGCTGAAGCCCGTGATCGACTCGTATGAAATGACGACCGGCCAGCCGGTCGGGGAAATTTTCTGCGCCTACCTGCCCACGACGCTGGCCTGGATCGCCGAGCCGCTGGCGCTCGTCATGGGGCGGACGGCCTCGACCTTTTCCTGTCGCGAATGGATGCCGGGCGTGGGCATCGAAGTCGGCCCCAACGTGCCGGAACTCGGGCCGCACTGGATCGGACCGCTCAGCCTGCTCGCCGGCCTGACCGCGCCGAAGGGGGACTCCGCTCCGCCGGCGTCGACCGACACCGAGCGCCCCTGGCACGTGGATGTCCGCCTCTCCGGCGACCTGCCCAACACCAAGCTCGTCGGCAAACGCTTCTTCGCCGGCACCCTGGCGGGCACGCTCGCGGCGCTCGCCGCCACCGGCGCCGTGTTGCAGGTATACCAGACGCGCTCCTACGAAGCGGACACGGTTTTCTGGCAGGCCCAGATGGCGGAAAAGCAGAAGCTGTTCGACGACCTGCAGCGCGACAGCCGCGTGCTGAGCCAGAAGACCGCGCGGCTCGATTTCGCCTACAACCTGATGAATCCCCCGTACGAGATGTCCGCCTTCGTGCTGAATCTCGGCCGGACCCTGCCGCCGCACATGCGCATCACGCGCATTGAGGGCTCCGACGCGCGGGTGGTCATCAATGGCGCCCTCCGCGAGCCGTCGGAGGAGGCCAGCCGCACGCTGGGTCGCTATCTCGACGAACTGCGGCATGCCCCGGCCATCGGACCGCTGTTCACCAGCATCGGCCTGACGGCGATGCAGCGGGAGGAAGACGCCGACACGCTGTCCTTCGAGATCACATTCAAGCTCAAGACCGCACCCTGATGCCCGTGATGAAACAGTTCTTCGCCCTGGTGGCGCGCCGGCCGGTGGTCACGGTGCTCGTTACCCTTTTCGTGGTTCTCCTGGTGGCGAACTATTTTCTCTGGCAGCAGCGACACACCGTGACGCTGCAGCACGAGGAGGTCGTCCGGCGCGGCCTGGAAGTCGCCAAGGCGCTCACGGACCAGGCGCGGACGAAGACCGACCTCACGCAGCTGCAGGATGCGCTCGCGCAGATCGACCGGAGTCTCGTCGTCGAGGGCGAGATGGAGGTTAATCTCGGTTATTTCTACAAGATCGAACGCCTCAGCCGCGTGCGCCTGAGCCAGCTGAACCAGCTCAGCGCGCTGCCCGGACCCGACGGCAGCCCGTACCGCGCCGTTCCGTTCTCGATGCACGTCAACGGCACCTACGCGCAAATCATGAATTTTGTGCACCAGCTCGAGACCGGCCCGCGCCTCGTCCGCATCCGCACCTACAGTTTTGTTCGCAGCGCCGATGTGAAATCCAAGAATCTCGATCTCGATCTCACCGCCGACCTGCTGGCCGTCCAATGAAAAAGTCCGCCGCCCTTCCCCTTCTGCTGGCCGTCGCCGGACTTGTTGCTGCTCCGGCGCCGAAACCCGCCGACGCCTCGCAACGCCTGCGCCAGCACATCGACAGCCTTCTCCTTCACCGCAACAAGCCGGAGCCGCTGCCCGTCGTGCTGCCCAATCCGTTTGCGGTGGTCACGGGCGGTGCCATGCGTCCCGACGGCGCCGACTCCGATGACGGCGAGCCGGTGGCGGTCGATGCCTCCGGCAAGACGGCCGAGGCGGCGCCGGTTGACACGAACGCCGAGGCTCTCGCCAAATGCATCGCGAAGCTGCGCTTCGGCGGCATGGTCACGGTCAAGGGCGCGCTGCAGATTATCATCAACGACGTCCCGCGCAAGGAAGGCGACGTGATCGTCCTCGATCGCAACAACGCGATGACGTACCTGCACGTCGTCCATATCGCGAAGAACGAGCTCACGCTGAGCCTCAACGACGCGACGCAGACGGTGCGGTTTTAGGGGTATTAGGTGGAACCGGACCTCCGGGCCGGTTTAGTCAGCGGTCGGCTCTTGGGATCGCGCTTCCGCCCCGCCCCGTCGATCGAAAACGGCAAATATGGCTGAACCGCCTCAAGCGCGCCCGGAGGTCGCGCTCCACCTATTTCTCCTGCGCCAGCGCCTCTTCCATGGCCGGCAATCCGTGCAGATAGGCAAAGGCATCGGCGGCGTGGCGAATGGCGGCGGGAGGTTTTTCCGGCGCCTCGCGGAACAGGCTCACCACGATGGCCGCCTTTTCCGCCGGCTTGAGCGAATCCCAGGTCCGTTGCAGCACCACTCTGCCGCTGGCTTCGGCAAACGAAAGTTGGTGGTTCGCGTCCAGATAAACATCGGTGTCATGTGCCGGTTGCCCGGGCAACGAGTGCACCGGCAAAGCGCCATTCTGCGTGTAGCGTGTCATTTGTCCGGCCGACCAATCCAACAAGGTCTGCTCCAACCCGAGGGCCTCGGCATGCGCGCGATCGGCCTCCGCCTTCGGCGTGCCGCTCTGTTTGAGCAGGGCGGCGAAATCCGTCTCCTTCACCGCGGTTGGCACGATGGTGGCGACGGGTTCGGCGGATTTCTCCGCGACGTGCTGTTCAAGACGGCGGTCGAGATCGGCTCGGGCGCGCGCGCTCTCGGCAATCTCGTCCTGCGTGCGCCGGTACGAACTCCACAACCATCCGCCAATCAGAGCCGCCGCCGCGATCACTCCCAGGGCGATCAGAAATTTCTGTCGTCCCGTGAACAGCGGCGCCGCTGGCGGCGGTGTGTACTTGGGCGCCGGTGCGGGAGCCGCGGCACGCGGACGCAGGCGCGCCTTGGGCGCTTCGAGCAGCACGCGGTAGATTGTGATGGCCTCCGAGATGTTCTTCAGCTCCCGCCCCTCGAGCTTCTCGACCTCGAGGCTGATCTTGTTCTTCACCACGTCGTAAACGGTGCCCGAAATGCAAAGACCGCCGGGATCGGCCTGCGCCTGCAGGCGGGCGGCGATGTTCACGCCATCGCCCATCACATCCTCGTTGTTCATGAACACATCGCCGAGATGGACGCCAAAGCGATGCGTCAGCGCATCCGCCGCGGGATCGGACCGTTTCCTCTCGGCGAACACCTTCTGCACCTTCACGGCGCAGGTCACCGCATTCACGGCGCTCGTGAAATACAGCAGCAACCCGTCACCCGTCGTCTTCAGCACCGAGCCGGAGTACTTTTCGCACGTCGCCTTCATCAGGGCGAAATCCTTCTCGAGCATCGCGAGCGTTCCGACCTCGTCCGTCTGCATGCGCGCGCTGAAGCTCACCGTGTCGGTGAAAACGATGGCGGCGAGCAGACGCTGGCCGGCACTGGCGGGATGAGGAGGCGCCGAGTCCATGGACCGACTCCAGCTAGGAGTCCCGAACCGCCCGAGGCAACGCCTTTGCTCCGCGAGCGCGGACGGTCACCCGGCCGCGAGACGCCGCTGCGCGAGGTCCCAGTACCCGAGCAGCGCCTGAAAATCTTTTTCCTTCGAGCCGCTGTGAATCACGTAGTCGTATGAGTCGCGCTCGCGCAATTCGGCTTCCGCGCTGCGCATGCGCCGGGCCAGCTCGGCCGCGTCGACCAGCCCGCGTCCCTGCAGACGCTCGCGCAGCACGTCGATCGAGTCCGGCGCGACGAAGATGGTGACAATGCGGTCCCGCAACACGGCCATGTTTGCGGCGGAAGCCTTGATGCTCCGGACGCCCTGCACGTCGAGATTCGCCACCAGACTTTTCACGGCGAGGCGGTCAAGGACGGCCGACTTCAGGGTTCCATAGCGATAATCCTGATGCACCCAGGCCCATTCCAGAAAATCGCCGGACGCGATGCGCCGGTCGAACTCCTCCGGCGACAGGAAAAAGTAATCGCGGCCGTTGACCTCGTTTGGTCGCGGCGGGCGGGTCGTGGCGGTGATCACTCGTTCAAAATTCGGCACTTCCGCGACCATGCGGTCACACAAGGTGCTCTTGCCCACACCCGAGGGTCCCGCGAGCAGGATCAGCGCGGTGGGAGGCCGGGTCGGCGGCATGGCGTCAGTACGTGAACGCCGACGCGACGGTCGCGAGGCCGAAGGCGAGCAGGCCCGTGCCGATCAGGCGGGCGCGCTTCGGCTGCTTGAACAGCCACTCGAAGAAATCCCGCAGACGATACGGAGCCGCCGCAAGATAAAGGGCCAGCGCCAGACCCACGTAAACTTCGCCGACCATCAGCCGGCGCCAGGGATGCGTCCATTCCATGTAGGCGGCGAATATCAGCGGCTCCGCGACGAGCAGCATCAGCAGGCACAGTCCGCGCACCGCCAGGAAATCCGGCGCATAGAAAACCGCGAGGACGGCCAGGAGCCCGAACGCGAGCATCACGAAATTCGGGGTCTGGAAAAAGATCAGATCGGCTTCGCCGAGATGCGAAATGCGCCACAGAAACCAGATCGCTCCCCCGCCGAAAAACACCCACGCGGCCCCATTCGATCGCGGCAACGAACGGGCGGTCACCTCGACCTTCGGTCCGTTCCAGAGCAGCAAAGTGCCGAGAAGCACGAGGAAGAGTCCGGGCAGGAGCGTGGCGAGAAAAAGCGTCATGAGGCAGATCCGTTTGTGCTAGGTGCGGGCGTCGGCGACAAGGCTTGATCCGCCCGGAACGCCGGCGAGTTCGATCGTGCCGTAAAGCACTGCGGTCGTGACCTGCTCGATGCGGACAGGCACGAGTTGACCAATGAGACGCTCCGCAGCGGAAAAATGAACCACCCGGTTGCCGCGGGTGCGACCCATGAACTGGCGTCCGCGCTTGTCCGGCCCCTCGACCAGCACTTCCTGCACCGTGCCGAGCAGTTGCGCGTTCCGGCGGTTCGAATTCTGTTCGAGCAGTCCGAGCAGGATCGCGTTGCGCTCCTCCTTCACTGCGTCGGGCACCTGGTCTGCCATCGTCGCCGCCGGCGTGCCGGTGCGGATGGAGTACCGGAAGATGTACGCCATGTCGAAATTGCAGTCGACAAACAGGTCGCGGGTCCGGGCGAAGTCCGCGTCGGTCTCGCCGGGAAACCCGACAATGATGTCCGTGGAAAAATACATGTCCGGGCGCACGCGCCGGAGATCCGCGACGATCTGGCGGTAACGTTCGCGCGAGTACGGCCGGTTCATCGCCTCGAGAATGCGATCGCTGCCCGACTGCATCGGCAGGTGCACGTACTCGCAGAGTTTCCCCAGCCGGCCGTACGCCTCCACGAGGTCCTGCTTGAAACCGCGCGGATGCGGTGAGGTGAACCGGATCCGTTTGATGCCGGGAATCGCGTCGATGCGCTCGAGCAGCTGCACGAACGGCGAGATGCCGCCGGTGTGGACGTAGTCACGGCGTCCGTAGCTGGTCACGATCTGGCCCAGGAGGGTGATTTCGACGACTCCACGATCGGCCAGTTGCTCGCACTCCCGCACGATCTCGTCCATCGGCCGCGAGCGCTCGTCGCCCCGGGTCTTCGGCACGATGCAGAACGAGCAGTCCATGTTGCAGCCCTGCTGGATCGAGACGAAGGCCGAAACCTGTCGCTCGTCGAGCACGTGGTCGCGAATCGTGTTCTGCGATCCCGCCTCCTCGCCGATGTCGACGATCGCCGGGGCGCCGGCCCGCAGGCGGTCGAGGTGTTCCGGTACCTGGTGAAATTTCTGCGTGCCGACGACCAGGTCGAGGTCCGGCAGCGCATCGAGCAGCGTCGCGCCCCGGTTCTGCGCCATGCAGCCGAGAACGCCGAGGACGAAGCGCGGATTGCGTTTCTTTCGTTCCGCCGCGTGGCCGGCCTTGCTCAACGCCTTCTGCTCGGCCAGGTCGCGCACGCTGCAGGTGTTGAGCAGGAGCACGTCGCATTCAGCCTCGTCCGCCACGATGCGATAGCCCCGCTCGCGCAGCATCGCCGCCACGGCCTCGCTGTCGCGCTCGTTCATCTGACACCCGTAGGTTTTGATGTAAACCCGGTTCATCGCGTGGAACGGTCTAACTACCGGGCGATACCCGGCGGTCAACGCGGGAAAACGAACTGTAAAATCGCTTTCCCTCGGGCCCAGGCGCGGTTTTGCTGGCGCCATGGGACTTTTCGACCGAATGGGCGGCAGGAAAAACGAGCCGGAGCCGGCGACACCGGCGGGCGAAACCGACAAGCCCGGCGCCGCTGGCGGCGTGCTGCCCCGTCTGGCCGCGGCGCGCGAGCGTCTCGACTCGCGCGATCTGCCCGCGGCGATGGCGATTTACGAGGAGGTGTTGAATACGGCCGGCGCCCGGCCGGACGTGCTGGTCAGCCTCTCGGGCGAACTGGGCTCGCACGGCTATGCGCGTGAATTGATCGAGCTGATGGCGCCGCGTTACGATGCGCAAAAGCACGGACCGGCGGCCGGGCTCAATCTCCTGCAGGCGTATCTGGCGACGCGCGATCTCGAGTCCGCGCAGCATCTGCTCGATCTGCTCTTTTCACTGCAGCGTCCGGAAATTGAGGATCGGCTCCTCGGGTTTTCCAACGTCATCGCCGACCTGATGGCTTCCGTCCCGGTGGACACCTCGCCCGAGGCCACGGCGGAGACCAAGATCAACATGATCAGCATCAGCAAGCCGATGTGGTACTACGGCCTGGAAGCCGTCGTGCCGCCGCTGATCCCGACCAAGGAGGGCAAACTGCGGCGCGTGGCCTTTGCGCAATGGTCGGTGCCCGGACTGGACAATGCCGTCGAGCGTTCGGCACAGCCGGAGGACGCCGTTGGTCGGATCGCGCGCGGCATGCCGCTGGTGTTTGCCGAGACCTTCAATTTCAGCGCCGGTTATGATCCGGTGGCGGCCATCGGCGTGACCACGGCGAAGCACTACATGCTCTTTCCGGTGGAATGGCTGGCGGAAAACGTCCGGCAGTTGCACGAAACCACGGCGGGCGGACTCGACTACGCCGTGACGGGCGCGCTGCGCAATCAGAACGACGACTACGAGCTGCACCTTCGCATTTGGGAGGTACGGAAGTCCCGTGAGCTCAAGTCGCTCAAGGTGCGCTGGGATCCGAACACCGCGAATGAAGTGCTGACGCAGCTGCTCGCGCAATTGCGGGGCTACATGGAGTGGACGGCGCTGCCCGCGTCTTCGGGCATTGCGTATGCTCCTCCCGCCGATCCCATCGCCTATGCCAAGGCGCTCGGCTCCTCGCTGACGCTCTTTCTCGGCGAAAAAGGACTCCTGTCCGCCGACCAGGTGCAGACCTCGCTCGGAGATTTACTTCCTGCCGCGGTCGACACTCGCGGTCGCCTGACTCTCCTCTCGGCGGTGCAACGCCTGCGCTCGCGCGGGACCGCCATCGATGAGGCGGGGCTCACCGATCTCAAGGCCTGGCAGCAATCCGACGAGGCGAAGGCGCTGGGAGTTTCAGAGATCATTGTTTGATGTAGCCGGGTCCGACGGGCCCGGTCTCCTCCTGACCGATTGGGTTTTCCGCCCAAGGTGGGGCGACACCGCCGGGGCCGCCTCGGCGGATCGATGAGGACTTTGATCCCTACCGGTTTTGGCTCACTCCCGCCAGCTGCCCGCAGCCGGCGGCGATATCGATGCCGCGACGCTGGCGCACGGTGCTGGGCAGATCGTAACCGGCGAGGATTTCCTGAAATTTTCGCGCCGGCTCGCGGGCCGTGGGCTCGCCGTCGTAGCCGCCCACGGGATTGAGCGGAATCAAATTCACCTGCGCTTCCTGGCCCTTGAGCAGCTGACCCAACTCGTGGGCGTGCGCCGCGGAATCGTTCTTTCCGGCGATGAGTGTCCACTCGTAGAAAATCCTGCGTCCGCGACGGGAGATGTAGTATCGACACGCCTCCATCAGCTCCGCGAGCGGCCAGCGTTTTGCCACCGGCACGAGTGCGGCGCGTTCGGACTGGTTGGCGGCGTGCAGCGAGACCGCGAGGTGAACGGGTCGGTTTTCATCAGCCAGGCGAAGAATGCCCGGGATCACCCCCACCGTGCTCAGCGTGATGCGGCGCGTGCCGAGCGCGAGGCCGGCGGGATCCTGCAGGATGTCGACCGCCGCCATGACCTCGTCGTAGTTGTGCAGCGGCTCGCCCATGCCCATCAGGACAATGTTCCGGAGTCGCTCGTGGCGGGCATGGGCCGAAACGCTCGTCGGATTCGAAAGCGCGCCGCCGGCCCCGAGGGCGCGAAGTTGACGATCCACGTGAACCGCCTGCGCGACGATTTCACCGGCGGTCAGGTGGCGGCTGAAGCCCGCGCGACCCGTGGCGCAAAACACGCAACCCATGGCGCATCCCGCCTGGCTGCTGATGCACGCGGTGACGCGGCCGGCATAGCGCATGAGGACAGTCTCCACGTTTTTTCCGTCCGACAGGGAAAGGAGATATTTGCGCGTGTAACCGTCGGAACTGTGGGTCTCGGTGGCGAGGGCAGGCCTGGCGAGCGACAGCCGTGACTCGGCCGCGGCCCGAAAACGCGCGGGCAGATCCGGCATCGCCGACCAGTCGTCGAGTCCCTCGACATACACATACGACCAGAGCCGGGCCGCGTGCACTTTCGCGAAGCCCCAGCGCGAGGCTTCCTCGAGCAAGGCGGGACGCGACAGGTGATGGAAGCTGAGGGCGGACTCGGACAAACGCCTTTCCCTTGTGCTGAAAATCGGGAAAGGCAATCCGCCATCCGCGGGAGTGAATCACCGATGCGGGGGCCGGAGATTTTCCCGATCGGCGCGGACGGAGCCGGTGCGACGCCGCGGGGTCCAAGAAATGAACGACCCGAAGCCCGACACATCACCGCTCCCACTTATGAAAACCTCGACCTCGACTCTCACCGTCTACTGGATCGCCACCCTTATGCTCTGCGCCGATATGGCGTATGTTGCCTTTGCCTACTTCGCCCGCGAGCCCAGGCTGATGGCAGGCTTCGCCAGCCTCGGCTACCCGGCCTATTTTCCCATGATTCTCGGCACGGCGAAAATTCTCGGGATCATCGCGCTGCTGGTTCCCGGCACCGGTCGCTTGAAGGAATGGGCCTATGCGGGATTCGGATTCACCTTCATCGGAGCCGCCTGGTCGCATCTGGCCATGGGACAAAATCAGGCGGTGGTCATGCCCGTGATCGCACTCGCGGTCCTCATTGTGTCGTATGTGTTGCGGCCCTACGCGCGGCAGGTCGAGAGTCACGATGCCCAGCCGATGGGCGGGTTGCATCGGCCGCTGCCGACGAATTGAGTCCGGTCAGGCGGAAAATACGCGTGCTCGATCCGTGCAGAGCGATTTGCGGAAAATGAAAACGCCCGCCACGATCGCGCATGCCTTCAAGAATCGTCCTCGCGGGTGGCAGCGGCTTTCTGGGGCGTTCGCTGGCCAGGTTGCTGGTGGCACGCGGCTGCGAACCCGTCATTCTGAGCCGTACCCCAAATTCCTCCGGCTCCGTGCGCGAGATGTTCTGGGACGGACGCACCTTGGGATCGTGGACGGCGGAACTCGAAGGCGCCCGGGCCGTGGTCAACCTGACCGGCCGGAGCGTCAATTGTACGCCGACCCCGGAAAATAGGGCCGAGATTCTGTCCTCACGCGTCGACTCGGTGCAGGTGCTGACACAGGCGATGGCCACGCTGAAGCGACCGCCCGGCATCTGGGTGCAGACCAGTTCTCTCGCCATCTACGGCAATCCGGGAGACCGGATCTGCGATGAGAGCGCACCATGGGGCGACGATTTTCCGGCGCGGGTCTGCCGTCAATGGGAGGCAGCGCTCCCGACGGGCCCGATGCGCGTCGTCGTTCTGCGCATCAGCTTGGTTTTTGGACCAGGCGGTGGCGCGCTGGGCCCACTCGTGAAACTGGTCCGGAGCTTTCTGGGCGGCACGGTGGGCCGTGGAACACAGTTTGTGAGCTGGATCCATGAGGACGACATGAATGAAATTTTCTGGCAGGCGATCGAACGGAGCGACTTTTCCGGCGCGTACAACGCCTGCACGCCCAATCCCGTGCGAAATGCCGGACTCATGAGTTCGTTGCGCCGTGCCATGCATCGGCCGTGGAGTCCGCCGGCGCCAAGCTGGCTGGTGCGTCTCGGCGCGCGCTGGTTCATGCACACGGATCCGGATCTCGCGCTCACCGGCCGGCGATGCATTCCGGCGCGCCTGCAGGAGCAGGGATTCGCGTTTCAACATCCGTATCTCGACCCGGCCCTGGACGACCTCGTGAAGCGGGGACTCTGATGGACCGCTCCCGCTGAACAGGTGAAGGCGGATCGGATATCCGCCCCTACCGCGATGCCATCGGTTCATCTCTCCGCACGCACCGGCAATTCCAATCCGGTAGGAGAGGCTTTACGCCGCGATCAATGAATCGTTGCTCGGCAGCATCGGCGGGGAATCTCATTCAGTCGGAAAATACTTCGGAGGATGCCGCGCGGCATGGTCCGGCCCATTCGTCCGACCTCCATCGAGACGCGTTGCCTTTTCGAGGCCGGACGCCAGCGTCCGCAGCGATGGACTGGCTCCAGAAATTCCTGCAGGCGTTCATCCCGTTGTTCGTCGCCATCGACCCCATCGGGTTGGCCGCGATTTTTTTGGGACTCGGCCAGTCGATCGATCCGGCGCGGCGGCAGAAAATTGCGGATCAGGCGACGTGGACGGGCGGACTGGTCGCGCTGGGCTTCCTGTTTCTCGGCCAATCGGTTTTCAAGGCCGTTGGAATTTCCGTCTCGGACTTCCAGATTGCGGGCGGACTGATCCTGTTCCTGCTCGCGGCCAAGGATCTCGTACTATCCGCCGCCGAGCCGGAGAAAATGCCCGAGGATTTCGGCGTGGTGCCGCTCGGCATGCCGCTCATCGCGGGACCGGCCTCGATCACCACGCTGCTGTTGCTCGCCCAACTGGTGGGCACCTGGATCTCGCTGGCCGCCCTGGCGGTGAATCTCGGCCTCGTCGTGGTGATGCTGCACTACAGCGACTGGCTCGGCCGCAAGATCGGGGCGACCGGGATGCGCGCCATTTCAAAAATCATTTCGATGCTCCTCGCCGCGATCGCGGTGGCGATGGTGAGGCAAGGAATGAAAGGCTGAAGGTCAGAGGTCAGAGGTCAGAGGTCAGAGGTCAGAGGTCAGAGGTCAGAGGTCAGAGGTCAGAGGTCAGAGGTCAGAGGTCAGAGGTCAGAGGTCAGA
>DASZXI010000070.1:0-92866 GCA_035545955.1 Candidatus Didemnitutus sp.
ACTGCGCGCGAGTCCGATCCCCGCGCGCAGTCGACTCTCAAAAGCGTTCAAACCCCGTTCCCCATGTTCAGCGATATTGTCATCCATCTTGCCGCCGTTATCTCCGGCGGGTTTCTCGGGTATGCGTTTGGCCTGCTCCAGCAGGCGGCCCTGCGGAAAAACGAACTCCGCCAGCAGCAGGGCAATCTGAAAAGCGGCTGGTCGCTCATGCCGGGCGCCGGCGCGCGCGTGGCTTATTTTCTCGTCGCTCTGCTCCTCGTGCAACTCATCTGCCCGCTGTTGTTCCGTGACGGCACCCAATGGTGGGTTTCGGGCGGCGTGCTGGCCGGCTATGGCTCGATCCTCGTCGCTCATCTGCGGCGGCGTCGACGCGAGGCGCGGGCGTGATACCGCTTCTTCTGGCCGAGGCCGCATCGCCGGCCGGTCAGGTTCTCCCGCGGGCGCTCGAGTCCTATCCGGCGCCCGCCGCCGGCGGACTCTGGCAAACTCTCGCGGATCGGATCGCGGCTGAGCCTTTCAATCTTTGGGCCAGCCTCATTTTTCTCGCGGCGATCCTGCACACCTTCATCACGCCCCAGTTTCGCAAATGGGCGACCGCCGTCGAGTCGCGGCACCGCGAAGGCGGTCAACGGCAGCACACCCTGGAAACCGGCGAGGAGGTGCCCGAGGTCAGCTTTGCGGGGCAGTTGCTCCATTTTCTCGGTGAGGTCGAAGCCGTCTTCGGCCTGTGGGTTGTGGCGCTGCTTCTCGTCGGCGCCATCTTCAAGGGCTGGCCGGCCCTGATCGACTACGTCGGACATCGCGTCGACTACAGCGAGCCGGTCTTCGTCATGATCATCATGGCCCTGGCATCGACGCGGCCCATCACCCGGCTGGCCGAGCGGGTCATCTCCATGCTGGCGGCCCTCGGTGGCGAGACCATCGGTGCCTCCTGGCTTGCCATCCTGATCTTCGGACCGCTGCTGGGCTCGCTCATCACCGAACCGGGGGCGATGACCATCTCGGCCATTCTGCTCGCCCGGCAATTCTATCATTACGAGCCGTCGCGCCGGCTGTGCTACGCGACCATCGGGCTCCTGTTCGTGAATGTGTCGGTCGGCGGCACGCTGACGCATTTCGCCGCGCCGCCCATGATCATGGTCACGGGCCAGTGGCATTGGGACACCGCCTACGTCTTCCTGCATTTCGGATGGCGGGCGATGGCCGGAATAACCGTGGCGACCCTTCTTTACTTCATCTATTTCCGCAACGAGTTCGCCGCGCTGGAGAAGACGCGTCTCCAGACGGCCCGTTTCGTCACCATCGGCGGCGGTGCGTATATTCCGATCTGGATTTATGCGGCGCAGGTCGCGTGCGTGATCTTTGCCGTCACGTTCGCCCACGACACACCGCTGCTGATCGGAGGATTTTTGTTCTTCATGGCCTTTGCCCAGGCGACGGCCCACCATCAGAAGCGCCTCGATCTCCGTTCGCCCCTGATGGTCGGCTTTTTTCTGGCGGCCCTCGTGGTGCACGGCGGTCTGCAGGCCTGGTGGCTCGAGCCCGTGTTGAAGAGCCTCAACCGCACGAGCCTGTTCTGGGGCGCCACGTTCCTGACCTCCTTTAACGACAACGCGGCGATCACCTACCTGGCCAGCCTCGTGCCGAATCTGAGCGATGCCCTCAAACACGCGGTCGTGGCGGGTGCCGTCACGGGAGGCGGCCTGACCGTCATCGCCAACGCCCCCAATCCCGCCGGCCAGAGCATTCTGCAGAAGTTTTTCCGCAATGGCGTGTCGCCAATCGGCCTCGCCGTGGCGGCGATCATTCCCACGCTCGTGATGGCGGGCGCGTTCATGCTGTTCTGACGCCGCGCCGTGACGGTCAGGAGTGGCTGTGGCGCGAAAAATACCAGTATAGCGCGGCGATGATCGCGGCCTGGATCAGCACGAAGGCAACGATCATCGGCACAAGGCGGCCGCGTCGCCGCCAGGGCGCGGCGGGCTCGAGATTTTCGTGGCGTCCGGTGAGCGTGACGTGGTCATAATTTTCGAGCTCACCCTGCATCTCGGCTGCGGTGGCGAAACGCTGGTTCGGGTTCCGCGCGAGGGCGTGCAGCGTGATTTCCTCGATTTGGGGAGAAAGCGCGGGATTGATCCGGCGCGGCGCCTCCGGGTCGCTGTTGGCCCGCAGGTTCATCGTCACATACGGACTCTCCCCTTCAAACGGCACCTTGCCGGTCGTCATCTCGTAGAGAATCGCACCCAGACTGTAGATATCCGTGCGCGCGTCGCCGCGCCGGCCGTTGACCTGTTCCGGCGACATGTAGTCCGGGGTGCCCATGGCCGGCGTGAAACCGACGAACGTCAGGCGGCGAAGCTTCGAGGAACGCGCGATGCCGAAGTCGAGGATGCGGATGCTGCCGTCATGGCACACCATGATGTTCTGCGGTTTCAGATCCCGGTGCACGATGCCGCGCTGGTGCAGATAGGCGAGGGCCTCGCAGATTTGGGCGGCGATCCGGGCGGCCTGCGCCTCGGGCAACGGACGCGTCGTGGCCATCAGGGCGTCCAGGGTCTGCCCTTCGAGAAATTCCATCGCCATGTACGGACGGCTCCGCGGCTGCTCGACCGGGATGACCTTGAGCAGGAACGGATGGTCCAGCTGGCGGCTGATTTCCTCTTCCCGCTGAAAACGTCCGGGGTTCGCGTTTTCGGAGCCCGAGCCAAGCAGCGGCGCCTTCAAGGCCACGAGGCGTCCGTCGTGGATGTCGCGGGCCTTGAACACCGAGGCCATCGCGCTGCGATGAATCAATTCCAGGAGCTCGAACCGGTGGTCGAGCGTCTGGCCCGGTGCGAGTTCGTCCGTGGACGCGGCCGCCTCGCCGCGGCGGTAGACCGGCACGCCCTGCCGGTACGCGATGGGATCGAGCTCGATCACCTTGATCACCTGGACCGAGAGATTGTCGTCGAGCTGTCGTTTTTCAGCCGACGCCATGAGCTGCTGGCAGGCGGCATCGGGATCGCGATGGCTGACGACCTCGGCGATCTCGTCCGGCGTTACGAAACCGTACAGTCCGTCACTGCATTGCACCACGAGGTCGCCGCGCGCCAGGAGGGTCCGGCTGAAATCATGTTTGACCGCGGGCTGGTGACCGATGCTGCGGGTCAGCACCGACCGCCGCGGATCGATCATCGCGCGATGCTCCTGCGTCAGGCGAAGCTTCACCGAAGGCGCCACATAACAGTGGTCGGTGGTGAGCTGACGAATCTTGCCCTCCCGCACCAGATAGACGCGGGAGTCGCCCACGTGCCCCACGTGCAGGGCGTTTTCCCGAAAGACCGACATCACCAGGGTCGTCGACATGCGTCCCTGATCCCGACTGGACTCGGCGGTGTCATGGACCGCCCGGTTGGCGTTCTCGAACGCGGACCGGATCAATTCGGGAATCGGCGGATAGGCTCCGGCATTCTCGAGCGTTTCGAGCGTGGCGGCGACCGCCAGTTCGCTCGCGACCTCTCCGCGGCTTTCCCCGCCGACGCCATCCGCCAGAATCCAGGCCTGACCCACCGTTTGGGACCGGCGATCGCCGTCGGGCGGCCACCGGGCAATGAAATCCTCATTTTTTTCCCGCACCGGCCCTGCGCTCGAGCTTTGCGCATGCGACAACAGCATGGTAAAAACTACGGAAGATGGCTCATGTTTGGCAACCCCCACGGGAGTCTTACGGACGGCCGGATCGCGGGCGGCGTCGCAATGACGGCAGGGGAGTTCTTTATAAGCTTGGAGTATCGGGGTTTGCGTGCCACGAGATTTCCGCAACTTCGCGGCCGGCCGCGGTGTTTTTCGGGTGAACGATGAATCTCCAGTGCAAACACCGAACGAGGGGCTGACGGCCCCGGCCGATTTCACGACGTTTATGCGTAACTATCAGGACATGGTTTACTCGACCGCGGTGCGTCTCATCGGAAACGAAACGCAGGCCGAGGATATTTCGCAGGAGGTTTTCCTGAAGGCGTATGAGCATTTCGACAAGCTGGGCGCCAGTCCGTCGGCGGGCGGGTGGCTGAAGACGGTGGCGACCAACCTCTCCATCAACCACATTCAGCGCTACAAGAAGCGGTGGCGGTTCTTTAGCGACATCGTCCAGACCGACGACGAGGGCGGGGAGAAGGAGGTCGAGTTTGCCGCGCCGGAAAATTTCTTCACCAAGGTCGACGCCGGCGAACGTCGCGAGTGGGTGGAGCGCGCGCTCGAGAAGCTGCCCGATCACCAGCGGATCCCGCTCGTGCTTTTTCATTTTGAGGACATGCCGTACGACGAGATCGCCCGCAAAACCGGCGTCTCGCTTAGCAAGGTGAAAACCGACATTCTTCGTGGGCGCGAAGCTCTCGCGAAGATCCTCGCGAAGAGCGGCACCGCCAACGAACCCTTTCAAACCCAGGACCGGCCATGAAGAAGATGAACGAAAAGGAGCTCGAGCAACTCATCCACACGACGCTGCGCTCGCTGCCGAACCGCCGCGCTCCGGGCACGCTCGAAGCGCGCGTCCTCGCCGCCCTCGAACATCGCTCCACCGTGGCCTGGTATCATCGCAGCTGGTCCTACTGGCCGGCGGCCGTGCGGGTGGCCTTTCTGACGCTCGCCTCGGGTGCCGCGACGCTGGGCCTGGTGGCGATGTATTTCGTCCGCCAGGGCGTCGAGCTGTCCCGCGTGGGCCACGAACTGGCGGCCCAATTTCCGCAGGTCGCGGAATGGTATGCGGCCGGAACGTGGTTCGTCAGCTTCGCCAATCGTTTCGTGACCAACCTGCCAGCCCTCTGGCTCTACGGCGGCCTGGCGACCGTCGCCGCCCTCTACGCCACCTTTTTCGGTGTCGGCGCCGCGGCCTACCGCGCGTTCAACCGTGCCTCATGATTCCTGTTCGATGAAGAATTTTCGCGCCCCGCTCCTCGTCCCCGTCCTCCTTGCCGCCGCGCTCCTCGTGAGCCCGCTGCGCGGCCAGGACGCCACTCCGGCCACTGCAGCGACCCCGGAGAAACCCGCGGCGACGACGACCTCGACTCCGAAAACGCCCGATGCTGCGGTGACAACGCCGGCCGCGTCGACAGCAACTCCGGACCAGACGCCTTCAGTGGCTCCGGCGAATCCGCCGGCTCCGGTGGCCGAGCCCGCCCCCGCTGACACCCCCAAGGTCGAGGAGGCGAAGCCCGCAGCTCCGGCTCCGATTCCGGAGGCGGCGAAAGAGGAGAAGTCAGAGGCGACGGACGAGGACGAGGGTGCCCGGAGCGATGCGAAGGTGCCCGGCATTCATATCTCCAAGTCACGGGATGGCGACGAGGTCCGGGTGGCGGATGACGTCACCATTCCCGAGGGCGTGACGGTCAACGGCGATGCCGTCTCAGTGATGGGAGACCTGATTGTGGACGGTGAGGTGACGGGCGACGCGGTTGCCGTCATGGGCGACAACACCATCAACGGCCATGTTCATCAAAACATTGTGGCGGTGATGGGCGATCTGAACCTCGGGCCAAAAGCGGTGGTGGACGGCAACATGGTTTGCGTGGGCGGCGAGGTTCATCGCGACCCGGGCGCCAAGGTTGCCGGCAAGATCGTGCGGAAGCAGGTGGCGCAGCTCCAGCGCCTGGAGGACCTGTTCGGCAAGACGCTGAGGATGGGTCGTCCGCTCGCGATCGGCGCGCATCTCGGCTGGCTCTGGATGGTGACCGCCTTCTCGATCGGGTTCTACGCGCTCCTCGCGCTCCTGTTCCCGAACGCGGTGCGCCGTTGTGGCGACAAGATCGTGCTCGAGCCCTGGATGACCATTTTCGCGGCCATACTCAGCCTGATCGGTCTGCCGGTGCTGTTCATTTTGCTGTGCATCACCGTGGTCGGCATCCCGATCGCGCTGTTCCTCCTGCCTGTGACCGTGTTGGTGACGAGTCTGTTCGGCAAGGCGTCTATCTACGCGCTGATTGGACGAAAAATCACCAGCGACCGCTATCACCTGGCGGTGGCAACGATCATTGGAGCACTGGTCTTCGTGCTGCTGTATCTCGTGCCTTTCGCGGGTCTTCTGCTGGCCGTCCTGGTTTGGTTTGTCGGCTTCGGCTCGGCGGTGCTGACAATGTTCGCGTCGCGCTCGAAACCGGCGGCTGCTCCGAAAACGCCTCCGGCCGCTGCGCTGCCCGCGCCGGCCCCGGCGACGGTGCCTGCGGCCGTGGCCACCCCGCCAATCATCATTCCTGAAAGTACCGCTCCCGTCGTGCCGCCCGAAATGGCGCCGCCGGTTGTTCCGCTCGCGGCCGAACCCGCTCCGTCGATCGCAGCCGTGCCGCCGGTGGTGACTCCGCCTCCCGCGCCGGCTCCGGTGATTTCAACCGCCGCTCCGGCCCTGCCGCCGGTGCTCGAGGCCATGACCCTGCCGCGAGCCGGTTTCTGGATTCGCCTCGCGGCGGCCGCGCTCGATTTCTTCCTCGTCGCGATGACGGTCATGATCGTGGCGCACACGGTGGTGGAACACAGCGGTCCCGGTCTGCTTTTCCTTTCGCTCGGCGTTTACAGCGCGGCGCTGTGGAAATCGCGCGGCTCCACGATTGGCGGCATCATCTGCGGACTCAAGGTGGTGCGACTGGATGGACGTCCGATCGACTGGCAGATCGCCATCGTGCGGGCGCTGGCCGCCGCGTTGTCCTTCATGGTCGCCGGTCTCGGCTTCATCTGGGTCGCCATCGATCCGGAAAAGCAATCCTGGCACGACAAGGTCGCCGGCACGACGATCGTGCGCGTGCCGAAGGGAACGGCGTTGGTGTGATCGTAGGCGGTAAGATGTAAGGTTTAAGGTGTAGGTGTAAGAGGTAAGTTCTCTATCGTGAGCGGTGAGCAGTGAGCGGCGGGCCGCTTTGCGATGGAGGGTGGGCGACCTGGCCCCCAGGATCATCCGCATCGCGAACCCGGCATTTTTCGCGGGCGATTTCCGCAACGAAGCATTGCGGCGGTCGGGATCGACCGCCCTCCATCGAATCCGGGCAGGAAATTCGATTGCGGCGGGACCGGCGGGATGCTTACTGCTCCCGGCTTTACGTCTATGCCCAACCGTCCGCTTGTCGGCATCATCATGGGAAGCTCGTCCGATTGGGAAACGATGCGGCACGCCGCGCAGATCCTGACCCAGCTCGGCATTCCGTTCGAACGCAGGATCGTGAGCGCGCACCGCACGCCGCACCTGATGGTGAAGTATGCCGAGTCCGCCGAACGTCGCGGACTGAAGGTCATCATCGCGGGCGCGGGTGGCGCCGCCGCCCTGCCGGGCATGACCGCGTCGATGACGACTCTGCCGGTGCTCGGCGTGCCGGTCGAATCCGCCACGCTCAAGGGCCTCGATTCGCTGCTTTCGATTGCACAAATGCCGGGCGGAATTCCGGTCGCGACGTTTGCCGTCGGCAAGGCCGGCGCGATCAACGCCGGCCTGTTTGCCGCCTCGCTCCTCGGCCAGAGCGACATCGCCACCCGGCGCGCCTGGAAGAAATTTCGCGCAGCGCAGACGGCGAAGGTGCTGCGGGCGAAGCTGCCGGACTGAAGAAGTTGAAAGTTGAACGTTGAAAGAGCGATTCGGACTTGGTCTGGGATTCCGGGCGCCGGATCTGGCAAAGTGACCGCCCGTGGTCCCGCGCGCGATTCGCTCTTTCAACTTTCAACATTCACCCTTCAACTTCAGCGATGCTTCCCCCCGGCAAAACCATCGGCGTCCTCGGCGGCGGCCAGCTCGGCCGCATGCTGGCGCTCGCGGCGGCGCGCCTGGGCTATCGGGTGCACATCTTCGAACCGGAACGCGGCTGTCCGGCGGGCCAGGTGGCGGCGAAGGAGGTCAATGCGCCCTACGAGGACCTCGCGGCGCTGTCGGCGTTTGCGCGCGAGTGCGACGTGGTCACCTATGAATTCGAAAACGTTCCCGCGGCGCCCCTGCGCGCGATCGAAAGCCTGACGAAACTCCATCCGCACTGGAGCGTGCTGGAGACGGCGCAAAATCGCTCGCGGGAGAAGCGCTGGCTGCGCGATCAGGGTTTTCCGCACGCGCGTTTTGTCGAGGTGCCGGCAGGGGACGATCTGGCGGCCGGCCTGGCGGAGACGGGATATCCGGCCGTGGTGAAGACCGCGGACTTCGGTTACGATGGCAAGGGCCAGCTCAAGGTGATGTCCGCGTCCGATCTGCCCGGCGCGCAGAGCCGCTTTGCCGGACAGGCGGTCGTCATCGAGCAGTTCATCGATTTCGCCGTTGAGATTTCCGCGGTGGTCGCTCGCGGCGAGTCGGCCGCGGTGCGCGTGTTTCCGATTTCCGAGAACATCCATCGCAATCACATTCTCGATTTCTCCGTGGTGCCGGCGCGGGTGGCGCCCGCCGTGCTCGCGCAGGCGGAAAAACTCGCGCGACTGATCGCGGAAAAATTCGGCCTCGTGGGCGTGATGGGCGTGGAGTTTTTTGTGGCGCGCGATGGTTCGGTGCTCGTGAACGAGCTGGCGCCGCGCACGCACAACAGCGGACACTACACGATCGATGCCTGCGCGACCTCCCAGTTCGAGCAGCAGGTGCGCGCCATCTGCGGATTGCCGCTGGGCGCGGTCACGCTGCTGTCACCGGTCGTGATGGCCAACATTCTCGGCGATGCCTGGTCCGCCGGTGAACCGCCCTGGGCGGATCTGCTGGCGCTGCCCTCGGCCCGACTGCATCTCTACGGCAAGGCGCAGGCGCGCCCGGGGCGGAAGATGGGACATTTCACGGTGACCGCGCGCGACGCCGATCTCGCTCTGGAGCTCGCGCGGAAGTATCAGGCGAAGCTGGAGCTGACCTGAAAGTTGAAAGATGAACGTTGAAGGTTGAAAGAGATGCGATCCCGTCGTCTCACCCGGCGAAACGTTGGCCGATCCGTCTTTCAACATTCATCTCTCAGCGTTCAACCCATGCCAAAGAACGCGTGCGGCTGGTCGAAGTCCGGGACCGCGTGCTTTCCGAGCGGTCGGGACGAGGACTCGAGCTGAAGCGTGATCGCGGCGGGTTCGCTCAGCACCGCGGGCGAACCGAGCGACTTCGTCGATTTTTCGATCCGGAAGAGGAAAATCACATCGCTGCCGCTGAGCGACTCGCCCTGGAGGCCGCCGCTGATGCGCACGTGGCCGTGATGGACGAGCATGCGGAACGGCAGCGGGCTGACCGATTGCTGGGCCGACAACTCGCGCACGGCCTTGGCCACTTTTTCCGCGGGGTGCCGGTCCTGGCGCCAGTACGCGAAAATCGCATCACCGAGGTACGAATTGATCGTCGCATCGTGGCGCGCGAGAATCGGGCGGACCACCTCGAGCCATTTCTTGAAGTCCTCCGCGGCCTCGTGGTTGCCCACTTTCTGCGTGTGCGTGGTGAAGCCGATGACATCGAGCAGCAGCAGCCAGCACGGCCCGGAGTAGATTTGCACCGACGTCGTCTGACTCGAGTCGGACGAACCCGCCGCATCCTGCCGGCAGCGATAGATGAGCGAGGCGTCGCCGATCAGAATCGTGTCGCCGTCGCGAAGCGGCCGCGCCTGCTCCAGCCGGAGTCCGTTCACATAGGTGCCGTTCGTGCTGCGCAGATCGGCCACGAGATGGCCGCCGCCCGGACCGGGTTGCACCATCGCATGACTGCGCGAGACGCCCGCCTGGTCGAGCACGAGGGTGGACGTCGCGCTGCGCCCGATCGTGAACGGGCCGTCGAGGAACAGCATCCGGCCATCCGGCAGTTCCAGCCAGGCCTTGGGCAGCGCGGTCTCCGTCGCCATACGCGGGCCTCAGCGCAGCCGCAGCCGCCAGAGGTTGTAGGCGCCGCCGCGGTTGGAGAGGAAATAGATCACATTCGGATCGGTGGGCGACCACGCGGGCATGATGTCGTCGGAACCGTTGGCGGTGAGCTGCTGGATCTGGGAACCGTCCGCGTTCATCACGTAGATGTTGTTGTTGTGCCGGTTCTGATCATCGACGTCGCGATCGGACACGAACAGGATGCGCACCGGATTGGTGAAGCTCGCGACCGGGTTGACGCAATTCGAGGCCAGGAACGATTCGTCGGAGATGACATTCGTTTCGAGGCGGCCATCGGGTTCGACGGACAAAATCTGGCGCTTGCCGGTCGATTCGTCGACGCGCGTGAGGTAGATCTTGCTGTGCTCGCGGTGGCTGACCTCGTCGGCATTGATCTGGAATTGCGTCGGGAGCGCGCCGTCGAACTTCACCGTGCTCAGCTGCGGGCGCGCCGGCGGGTAGTTCGGTTCGACCGAGAGATAGACGACCTCGCGATTGCTGTCGGTGTAGGTCGGGTCGTAGTTGAAACGCTGGTCGTTGGTGATGCGCGACACGCCGCCCGAGGTGCGGTTGTCGGCGAAGTTCACGCGGAAGATGTCGGGCTTCTGCAGATCGCCGCGGTTCGACTGGAAGACGAGGATGTTGTTCGTGTCGGGGGCGATGACGGGATTCGCGTCGTAGTAGCGCTTGTTGTTGTCGACGAGTCGCGCGATGCCGCCGCTGTCGTCCTCGACCTTCTTGAGAAAGAGCCCGGAGTAGAACTTGCCGTTGTCGTCCTGCGACGTGATCGCGAGGATGGCCGACTCGCCATCGGGGGTGATGGCGTAGGAATTCAGCGCCTGCAGCGGAGCCTTCGCATTCTGGTCGTGGCGGAGGAAACGCGTGACGCGCGTCAGGCTGGCGATGGCGGCGTTGCGTTCGCCCGACTCGAGCAATCCGACGCGGGTGCCCTGGTCGACGTTGATGCGGGCACCGGTCGCGGTGACTTCGACGATCGGGTCATAAAGCGCGACGGGCAGTTCGGTGACAGGCTTGAGGGAAAAGCTGACGTTCTCGGCGCCGTCCTGCGTCAGGACAACCTTGGCGGGCTGGTAGATCGTGGGAATCTCGGCGGAGAGCGGGAAGGTGGGCCAGGGCTTGGTCTTGTCGGCGCGGCTGAACACGACGGTCAGCTTCTGCGCGGACAGGCCGTGTTCCTTGCCGTCGAGCGTGAGCGTGGCCTGGATGGGCGATCCATCCGGGGCCTTGGCGTCGACGCTGAAAATCCGTTCGCGGCGAATGCGGCCGAGCGTGACGGCATCCGGTGCCGGCGCCTCGTAGGGCACGCTGAGCGACTCGCCCTGGTAGTCCGGCAACGCGAGCGTGACGGTGACCGGTTTCCAGGGAGACGTTTTGCTCTCGCGGGTGAAGGTGGTGGTTTTCGTGACGGGCGTGATGCCGGCCGCCTGGCCGTCGATTGACACCATCGCACCGTCCGGAACGGACTTGATCGTGATGTCGCGCTGCACCTGCAACGGCTCGAGGGTGACGACTAGTTCCTTGAGCTTCTGTTTGGTGAAATAGGTGACCGACTCGGTCTGAAAGCCCGCCTTTTCCACGACGAAGGTGTAGGCCTCGTCGCGCCGCTTCAGGTCGAGCGTGGCGGGAGCGGGGTGGCGGAGTCCGTCTTCCGTCGTAACGGTGGCGCCGGCGGGATTGACCGTGACCTTGAGTGTGACGGCGCGGGCGGCGCAGACGACGACCAGCGCCAATGCGCAGGCCGAAACGAGGCGGCAAAGCTTCGGCAGCATAGTCCGCCCATCTAAGCGCCAGACGCGGAGGACGGTCAACCCGGCATTTTTGTTTCTGACTGGCCTCGCGGGCCGGCGATGACAAGGCTCCCGCGCCGTCGGTATGGAGCCCAATCCCGAGAAAACCGTGTTCGTTCCCCGCACGGGACCGCAGAGCGACTTGTTTCAAAACGGGGAGATCGTCGGCCAATACAAGGTCGAGCGTGTGCTGGGCGCGGGCGGCATGGGCGTCGTCTATCTCGTGAAGCACACCGCCTTGGGCAAGAAATTCGCCCTGAAGGCGCTGCCCGCCAATCTCGGCCAGGATCCGGATTTCGTGCGGCGGTTCAAACGCGAGGCGACCACGCTGGGCGTGCTCAAGCACAACCACGTGGTGAACGTCACCGATTTCGGCGAGAATCAGGGGCGGCTTTATCTGGTGCTCGAGTACGTCGACGGCGGTTCGCTGGAGGAATGGTTCGAGAAAAACCGCGTCAAAGGCGGCGGGGCGCCGCCGGACCAGGTGCGGAAGTTTTTGACGCAGATTCTGGAGGGCCTCGCGCACGCCCATCAGGCGGGCATCATTCATCGCGATCTCAAGCCGGCGAATGTGCTGCTGGAGAAAACGGGCGAGGCCAAGATTTCCGATTTCGGTCTGGCCCGTGCCGTCGCGGAAGAGGAATACCGCCGCGCAGGCGGCACCGCTTCGCCGTTCCAGGGCGACAGCGTCACCACCACCGGCGCGATCGTCGGCACCATCGACTTCATGTCGCCCGAGGCGCGCAACATGCAGACGTCGGACGCGCGTTCCGACATCTACGCGATCGGCGTCATCGCCTACCTCCTGCTCACCGGCAAGAAACCCACCGGTATTGCGAAACCCGCCTCCGAGGTGGTCAAGGGACTCGATCCGCGCTGGGACAAATTCATCACGCGCTGCCTCGCCGACGATCCGAAGGACCGCTATCAGAATGGCGCGGCGGCGCTCGAGGGTTTCCAACAGCTGCTGAGCGGGTCGCGTTCGAAAAGCTGGGTCTTGCCCGCGATCATCGGCGCCATTGTGGTCGCGGGAATTGTCACGTTCGCCGTCCGGTCCAAGCCGCCGGAGCCGCCCCCCGAAACCCCGAAGGGAATTCTCGCCATCACCCATCAGGCTCCGGCCGGCGAGGCGCCGAAGGTGGAGACGCTGCCGGTGAAGGCCACGCCGCCTCCGCCGCGCACGTTTTTCGTCACCGGACTTCCCGCGGGCGCGGTCGTTGCCTTCCAGGGCCATTCCTATCCGGCCGATGCGACCGGACGGGCCCGGCTCGAGTTTCCGCCCGGTCCGCAGACGATTCAGGTGAAGGCGCCCGGCTATGTCGACTGGGAGGGCGAAATGGGCGCGCAGGAAAGCGATTTGCAGGGCGCAGTGACCATGGAGCTCGTCCCGCCGCACGCGGTGCGGTTTACCGGACTGCCCGCCCAGGCGCAGATCAAGGCCGGTGACCAGGCCGCTTCGGCCGATGCCAGTGGCGCGGCGGTGTTGCAGCTGCGGCCGGGCCATGTGGTCGTCAACGCGACCGCGCCGAAATACGACGCGCTCGAGCTGCCGGTCGACGTGCTCGCCACCACCGACGCCGTGGCGGTGGAAATGAAGAAGACGCCGCCGCCGGTCGAGGTCGTGGTAAAGTTGTCGGACGCCGCGTCGATCAAGTTCCACTGGATCCCGGCGGGAAGCGCCTATCTGGGATCGTTGCCGGATGAGCGTGGGCATCAGCGTTCGGATCTCGAGCGCGCCAAGTTCGATCTGCCGAAGGGAATGTATTTTGCCGAGACGGAGATGACCCAGCGGCAGCATCGCGCGCTGACGGGGCGCAACCCGAGCGACAGCAGGGCGCTCGGCGACGACAGCCGGCCGGTTGAACAGGTGTCGTGGTACGATGTGACCGGTTCCGGTGGCGTGCTCGATCGCGCCAACGAGCTCATTCACCGGCTGGGCCTGCCGTACAAGGTCGATCTTCCGACCGAAATGGAGTGGGAATACGCCTGCCGGGCCGGGACCGCGTCGAGTTTCAACGACGGGAGCAACGTCAGCAACGAACGCGATGACCCGGCGCTCGATGCGCTGGCCTATTACGCGCGCGGCGGCATGAATCACGATGCGCCGTCACCGGTGGCCAAATTCAAGGCGAACGCGTGGGGACTGTTCGACATGCTCGGCAATGTTTCCGAGTGGGCCTACAGCGCGCGCGGGCAGCATGATCCGGTGCTTCGTGGCGGCAACTGGAGCGTGGGTGTGGTGCATTGCCGGTCGGCCTCGCGCGTCGAGGTCGCCTCCGATGCACGTCCGACCTACGTGATGGGCTATCGCCTGGTGCTGCGTCCGCTGGAGGATTGATGTAGGTGGAGCGGCTTGCCCCCAAGACGCTTCAACGCCGCGCGCTCACGGAAGGCGGATGAGGACATCCGCCCCTACCCCTCAGCTTTTCGGCCGGTCGGGCGTGCCATTGTCCATCACGTAACGCCAGGTGCCGTCGGGCTGGCGTTTCCAGATGGTGAGAAACCAGCCGGTGTGGACCGTGGGCTTCCCACTGGCATCCGGGGAGCGCCATTCATAACGCCCGTAGTTGTATCCGAGCGTGCCGTCGTCGGAAACGTCAGTAAAATAAGCCGACCAGGTCACGGACACGCCCGGCTGATCGGGACCCAGGCGCTGGCGTACGGCCTCGTAACCGCGCCATTTGCGGGGATCGGTGTCGAGAAACGACACATCAGGCGCGGCAAACTGCAGGAACGCGGCGAGGATGCCCTTTTCCTTCGCGGCCGCGCAAAAGGCGTCCTCCATGCCCGCGAGCTCCTTCTTGAGCTGGGCCTTGTCCGGGGCAGCGGCGAGTTGGGCGGCGGCGAGGAGCGCGAGCGAGAGCAGGAGGAGCTTTTTCATGGGGTGGGGAAATGCAGCGTGGGGGCAATGGGTAGTTTGACCGTGTTATTGCGATGGATACCGGAAGCGGCAAGATTGTTGGACGGTGGATGCGGCAGGTGAAATGCGATTACGAGCGGGTTGGCAGGATAACTCCGCGGAATGCAATTTCCCGTCAGCAGGTTTAGGAATCTTTGCGGCATACTGGCGTGACCGAGGCTGTGACGGACAAGAAAGTCGCTCCGACTGGGGCGGCCCGTTGGGGACAACGGGCCCTACCGGTGCATCTATTCCCTCGCGGGAAAAATCGTACCGCGGCACTCACCCAGGCCGATCCGACGGAAACCGGCAGCCTGCGCCCAGCCGCGCAGGACGACCTCGTCGCCGTCCTCCAGAAACGCCCGCGACTCTCCGTTCGGAAGGGTCACGGGGCGGGTGCCCCGCGCGGTCAATTCGAGCAGGCAGCCGCACGCTTCCGGCTCCGGCCCGGAAATGGTTCCGCTGGCGAGCAAATCTCCCGGTCGGAGATTGCAGCCGTTGCTGGTGTGATGCGCGAGCAGTTGCGCGAAGGTCCAGTACATCGTGGCGAAGCGCCCCTCCGCCAGTTTCCGGCTGGGCAAACCGGCGGCACTCATGCGCGCGGTGCGAAGCAGAATCTCGAAATGGAGATCCAATCCGCCATGCAGAGCATCGTTGGCGTCGGCCAGGTGAGGCAGGGGAGCGGGATCGCCGGCGGGACGTTTGGCGGCGGGGATGCGGAAAGGGGCCAGCGCGTCCCAGGTCACCACCCACGGGCTGATCGAAGTCGCGAAACTTTTCGCGAGAAACGGACCGAGCGGCTGGTACTCCCACGACTGGATGTCGCGCGCCGACCAGTCATTGAGCAACAGCACGCCGAACAAATGCTCCGGCGCCGTCGCCACCGGGACCGGCTCGCCCAGGCGGTTGCCGGGACCGATCAAAGCCGCGAGCTCGAGTTCATAGTCGAGTTGCCGGCTCGGCCCGAAGTGCGGCGTTCCTGCGTCGCCTTTGGCTTGTCCGCGAGGCCGCCGGACATCGGTTCCGCTGATGATGATCGACGAGGCGCGGCCGTGATATCCGATCGGCACCCACTTGTAGTTGGGCAGGAGCGGCTGGTCGGGTCGGAACATCGCGCCGACGCGGCCGGCGTGATCGATCGAGGCGTAGAAATCGGTGTAGTCGCCGATCGCGGCCGGCAGGAGCATCGTGGCCTGCGACTGTGGAACGAGGCACGCGGCGACGCGGTCGCGTTGCGGACCGGGAGGACAGGTGTCTTCGCCCAGCAGCTCGCTCAGTTGTTGGCGCAGTCCGGACCACGCGGACGGGCCCAGGGCAAGGAGTGTATTAATATTCTGAGTACAACAGGCATCGGCGATGCGGCCGGGCAGAAGATTGGCGGCGGAAAGGGCGCCAAGGTCGACGATCTGTTCGCCAATGGCCACGCCGAGCGATGGGCCCCTGCGGGCGGGGGAGGAAAACGCGCCGATGGGCAGGTTCTGCAGGGGGAAATCGGTCTCCGTGCGATTGGCCGAGTCCACCCAGCTTTCGCGTCGGGAATCGTGAGTACTATTCAGCGTCATAAGCGCGGTAACCGACAACGCGCGAAGCGGATTTTTGACGAAGAGAAACCGTTGATTTTCAGGGCTGGAAGCAAGCTGCGTCGAACCTTGGCGGTCACTCTTCGTGAGTCAACCGAGAGCCGGATGCTTCGAATTATGCGGTGTCATATTTATATGGATACCGTATAAGGCATTTTCATACAGCATTTTAAAGAAAAAGATTGTGCTATCGGCGGCGAAGTGTACATCAGCACCCGTTCAGAACCGGGCAGTCACACAACCTGCCCGAACACAAGCAACTAACCTAAGGATAACTATGAACCCAAGTTCTTTTAAGAACTTGCGGATGGCGTCTGCCTTGATCGCAGGCGCGTCCCTCGCCGTCGCCGGCGTTGCTCAAACGACCACTGCGTCGTCTTCGGGCACCGATTCCGATACGGCGGTCAAACTCGACAAATACGAGGTCACCGGATCGTACATTCCGGCGGCCGCCGATGAAGCCCGGGTCATGCCGATCCAGGTCATCGACGCGATGACGATCGCCCAGAGCGGCGTTAACACCAACATCCTCGATGTCCTGCGCAAGCAGGTTCCGCAGATCGCCGGTGGCAACAATATCGGCATCGAAAATGCGAACATCTCCGGTGGCTCCACGAACGGTGGTTCCCAAGTTGCTCTGCGCAACATCGACACCCTCGTGCTGATCAACGGCAAACGCCTGGCCCCGAACGCGGTGGCGGCCGGCGGCGAGTCCGGTTCGGGTGGCGAGTACGTCGACCTGAACGTCGTCCCGATCTCGGCGGTCGAGCGCATCGAGGTCCTGACGGACGGCGCGTCCGCCGTGTACGGTACCGACGCCGTTTCGGGCGTCATCAACGTCATCCTCAAGAAGAACTATGAGGGTGCGGAGTTCGGTTTCCATTTCACCGAGGCTCCGAATGACACCGGCGGCTACTGGCGCTCGCGCTCGGCCTACACGATGGTCGGCGCCTCCAACGCCAAGACCAACGTCACGGTCGCCGCGGAATGGACGAAAACCGATCCGATCTGGGAACGCGACGTGGCCTATGACAACCAGTATTTCGGCACCGCTTCGTATCCGGGCGTCATCAACGATCCGAGCGGTAATTTCTACCGGCTGAAGGACGGCCTGAACGCTCCGCCGACCACCCCGACCCCCGTCGCCACGCTGATCGCCAACGGCACTTATTACGCGCCGGATGACGTCACCGCAGGCTTCAACCTTTCCGGCCGCCCGACCATCTCGGCGGCGACGGACAAGCGCATCGTGGTCGTGAACGGCACCCATAAGCTGTCGGACATGCTGTCGGTCAATGTCGACATGATGTATTCGGACACGGAGAGCAATTATCAGCTCAATCCGCAGCCGGTCTCCGCTTCGAGCACCACGCTCATCGCCCACGGCGTTTCCGCCATTACGGATCCGGGCTGGACCATCCGCAACCGCTTCCTCGGCGGACCGAACCGCATCTACGACAACACGACCAACTTCTATCGCGGCACGATCGAACTCGAGGGTCACGTCAATGACTACCTCAACTTCAACGTCTACGCGAACTACAGCCTGTCGCACCAGGTTGCACTCGGCGAGAATCAGATTCTGAATTCCGCCCTGCTCAACGGCATTTACAATGGTCAGATCAACCTGTTCGCCATCTCGCAGGATCCGACCAAGCTCGCACAGGCCAATATCTTCGGAACGTCGATCGCCATCTACAAGAGCCAGTTCTTCACCTATGACGCGATCGCCAAGGGCAAGATCTGGGACCTCCCGGGTGGCACCCTCGGCTACGCGGCAGGGGTTGAATATCGCAAGGAAGCGCTGAACGCCACGGCGGACTACAACAGCACGATTCCTCCGGGGGGCACGAGTTCCCTCTGGAACAATGGCACTTCGCTGAGCCCGTTCAACAACAGCCGCAATGTGAAGGCGGAATTCGCCGAGGTTAAGGTTCCGATCTTCGGACCGAGCCAGAACATTACCGGCCTGCACGCCCTCACTCTCGATGGCGCGGTCCGCCACGAGGCCTACAGCGACGGCAATGCGACCACCGTTCCGCGGTACCAGTTGAATTACCGTCCGATCAATGACGAGCTCGCGCTGACCGCCACCTATGCCCAGTCGTTCACGGCTCCGACCCTGTACGACCTCTATGGTCCGTCCTCGTCGGGCTTCACGACCTCGCTCGGCGGCCTGAAGGCCTACAATTCGTCCGGCCAGTTGACCGGTTCGAACTTCCCGAACCTCCAGGGCTTCCAGCTCAACGGCTTCAATCCGGCCCTCAAGCCGTCCAAGGCCAAGAGCTACACCTTCGGCGTGCGTTACTCGCCGAACTACGCCAAGGGTCTCGAGGTTCGCGTCGACTACTACCAGATCAAGCAGAGCGACCTGATCGGCTCGCCGGGCGGCACCACCACCATGGTGCAATCGGTCGAACAATACGGCGCAGCCTCGCCGTTCGCCCCGTTCGTCACCCTCGGCAACTTCGCCGGTCAGGGCGGCACGCAGGTCACGTCGCCGGGTCAGCTGTCGAGCAACATCACAAACGTGTACGTGCTCCAGTCACTGGTGAACATCGCCAATCAGAAGCAGCACGGCTTCGACGTGGACGTCCGCTATGTGTTCCCCTGGCAGCAGTACGGCCGCTTCACGGTGGAGTCGAAGGCGAACTTCCTCCAGCAGTTCTTCCTGCAGACGGGGCCGACCGATCCCGGCTTCGACTACTCGGGCACGGACCTCTACGGCACGCTCGCGAAGTTCAGCGCGTACACAACGCTGGACTGGCAGTACCAGAACTACAACGCCACGCTCGGCTTCACCCACAAGAACGCGGTGGACGACGGATACGGCGACCAGATCTCGGCCTACAACACCTTCGACATTCGTGGAGAATGCGATCTGGGCCAGTTGTCGCCGAAGCTGAAGGGCGTTTCGGTTGCCATCGGTTGCAACAACTTCACCAACCGGCAGCCGCCGCTGGACCGTGTCAACTACGCCAGCCCGCCGTTCGATGCCAGCGCCTACAGCTTCTTCGGGCGCGAGTACTACTTCGACGTCAAGGTTAAGTTCTGATCCCGACCTCGAACTGACACTCGCTTGATTTCGCGCCCCTCCGAAACCCGGAGGGGCGCTTTTTTTGGTCCGGGGCCGGTGGAGACAACGTACCGGACCGATCGAGAATCCCGTTGCGGCCGCATGGTCGCAATCGTACGAAATTCCTCATGAAGCGCCTTTCCCTGTTCGTTGTCGCCATGTGGGCCTTTGCAACGGTCATGGTTCGGGCGGCCGACACGCCATTTACGGAAGCCGTTTCTCCGGCCGATCTCAAGGCCGCTGGACTCGACCAGCTTTCTCCCGAACAATTGGGACGCCTGAACGAGCTCGTGCGCGCATACAAGCACGACGAGCTCGAGGCAGCCCACAAATCCGCGCAGGAAGCCCGGGCGGCGCAAAAGGCCGCGGAGGCGGAGGCGAAAAAGTCAGCGGCGGCCGTGGCGCAGGCCGAGGCGGCGGCCCGGGCCGCGAAGTCCGAAGCGGCCGAGAGCAAGAAGGCCAGCCAGGGCTTCCTCGCCAAGGCGAAGGTATTGCTGGTGCCCGGCACCTCGATCGAGTACGCGGTCATCACCACCACGATCCTCGGCAAATTTCACGGCTGGGATGGGCGCACGGTGTTTCAAATGGCCAACGGCCAGACCTGGCAGGTGGCCAACAGCAATGAATCCTATTTCACGCCGCCGAAGGAAAACGTCGAGGTGATGATTTCGCCCTCCATGCTCGGCGGATTCTGGATGGATGTTCCGAAGCTGAGGACCAAGGTGCGGGTCCACCTGCTCAGCCAGGATCACACCGCCGAGGCGGCGAAGTAGGGCGGTGCCAGGTTGGCGCCCGGAACGCACCGGTTTTGGTTGTTTCCAGGGCAGTTTAAATAATTGGCCTCGCCCGAGAGAGGCGGAGCGGGACCGTGGTCCTTTGCATTCGGGTTGGCCCTGCAAAACGGCGCCCGCCGACAATCGCGGCGCGGCCGGTTTTGCGGTTCACCCGAAGGCCGCGGCGGAAAACGGGCTCAGCTCCCGCCTGACTGCCGTCAGGAAGTCGGGACGTTTTTTGCGAGAAAGGCCTCGAGCGCCTTGTAGAACCCGATGCGATTCTCCTCGTTGCGGAAACCGTGGCCTTCGTTCCCCTGGATGATGATCTGATAGTCCTTGTGATTGTCCTTAAGCCTCGATTCGAGCCGCTTCCACTGCGTAAAGTCCACGCGGGCGTCGTTGTAGCCATAGGCGTTCAGGAGTGGCACGCGAAGCCGGTCGATGAAATTGGTCGGAGAGCTCTCGCGCAGATAGTCACTGTCCTCGCCGAGTTCCTGCTTCAAAAACAGCCGAATCCCGTCGGCTCCGCCGCTATGAGTCCTCAGCGTTCCCTCGTGAAGCGCCAGGTCGCCGGGGCCGACATAATTGATGCCGCAGCAATATAGTTCGGGCGTATACACCAGGCCGGCCAGCGTGGCATAGCCGCCATAGCTGGCACCATAGATCACCACCCGCTTCGGATCGGCGATCTTCTGCGTGATCGCCCATTGGACGCCGTCGGTTAGGTCATCCTGCATCTTCTTTCCCCATTCGTGGAAACCGGCCTGTTCGAATTTCTGGCCATAGCCCCCTGAGCCGCGATAATTGATTTGCAGGACAGCAAAGCCGCGGTTGGCCAGAAACTGCACTTCCGGATCGAAACCCCAGTAGTCGCGAATGGTGTAGGGCCCGCCATGAGGATGAACGATCAAGGGCGCGGGACCCGTGGTCCCACGGCCTCGCGTCAGATAACCGTGAATGACGAGTCCGTCTCGCGAAGTGAACTGGATCGGCTCCATGGCCTGCATGTCGGCGGGATCGATCGCCGGCCGGGACTTGGTGATGGTGCCGAGCCGACCATTCTTCAGCACGTAAAACGTTCCCGGATCGCGATCGCTGGCGGCACGGATGACCATGGTCTTCTCGTCCTCCGAGGTGCTCACAATCGTGTTTTCCGTGTTGGGCAGGGAGCGGTCGATCGTGGCCTGGAGAGCTTCCCGGGCGGGGTCGAAGAAATGATAGTGGCGGCGATCCGTCTCGTAGACGGCACCGTAGAGCTTCTTGCGGTCATAGGACGACAGCACATTGACCAATTCGCCTTCCGGAGCCTGATAAATGGGTGCGCTGATTTCCCGGGTCCGGACGTTGATCGTCTGCAGCACGGGAGTGTCCGTTTTCGATTGATTCAGGAAATAGAGCGTTTCGTTGTCGCGGGCGAAATGGAGAAACTGCCACGGGGGATTGTCGTAGGGATAATCCTTGGTGCTGAACGAGGCCAATTTGACATATGCGCCTCCCGGCGTCGCCGAGGCCTCATAGATGATTTGGTCGCCAACGAGGCTTTCCCGGGCGCGCAGAACGCCGTCATTGTCGGCGATGGCGCTGTTTTCGTACAGAATCTCGTCGTAGCCGGCGACATTCGTTCGTTCGCCCGTGTGAGTGTCCATGCGCAAATAGCGATAGGTGTGGGATCCATAGCCAAGAACACCGAGGACGAGAACGTGCTTGGGGTCGTATCGCAGCGGGTCGACGATATTGGCAAAATTCGCATCCTCGGCGATCCCCTCGCGAAAGGAATCGGCGAGTGAATATATCACCCGCTTGCCGTCGCCGCGCTGCGGCTTGATCGAGATGGAACGATAGGCGGGCCGCTCATCGCCTCCGACATCGCCCCAATAAACGATGATGTCATTGCCCTTCCAGAGGAATCCCTTGATGTTTTCGTCGGTTGCCGAGACGAGGGCCTCGGTCTTGCCCGTTCGGAGATCCATGAGCGCGATGCCGACTTTGCCGTATCCCAGCGTGGCCATGAACGCGATGTAGTTGCCATCCGGCGAGACTTCCATCGAGGTTGCCGGCTCGGCGAAGAATGACTCGAGCGGGACAAGTTTGGGAGAGGTTGCGGCGGAAATATTCGGGAGCGAAAACAGCGCGCCGAGAAGGACGGCCGGGGCGAGAAGGCGGTAAACGGGGTTCATCGTTGTGCGGATTTTATGACAGAGGGGTTCCATGGATTGGGCAACAGCTGAAATCCCGCCGCGTGGATTTCGCGGCGCCGACACGCGCAATTCAGGTCGATGCCGGGCGGGCGGGAAAAACGAGGCTCAATACCGACCCATCGTCCAGGGAAGGCAGTCCCCGCGTCGGCGCCGCCTCACCCAGAATCCGCCGCTCGCGATAGCCCTCCGCGCGCATCGCCACGACGCCATTGGTGACCACGGCGTGGCTGATGCCCACCTGGCCCACGCCGCGAATGCCGATTCGCACGGGAACGTTTGGGGCGTCGATCGGCGCCACGAATTCGCGGCGGATATTCACGTTCGGCCGGGCCGCAAAGGCGCGGAATTCGATCGTGTAGCGCGACGCGACCTCATGCCAGGCGCCGGCGGCATCCTGTCGCTCCACGACGACCTTTTGCACCGCCGGCGCAAAGTTGTGCACCCAGAATTGCAAGTGCCACGCTCCTTCGACGGGATTCGCGCGCTTTACCGCCGCCGGTTCACGTGCGACATCCTTAAGGAAATCCTTCCAGGCGGACAGCCGGGCGGCATCGGCGGTCAGAATGCCTTCATTGGATCCGGACACCTGCCGATCACGCGTGCGGTTCCACATCGAGCGCGCGGCCGCGCGCGCCGCCCTGATTTCCCGACCGAACGTCGCCGCTTCCTTCCGCGCTTCGGCGACGGCCGGAGTCAATGAAGCCAGGTCTTCGCGGGCCACCCAACGCCGCCAGCGCGCCACCGTCCGCGCCGCCCGGCGAACAAAGACATCCCGCGTCGCCAGATAGCGGCGAAACCGGACGCTGAACTGAAGCGCGGCGGGCAGTTCGAGACGCTCCAGCCGCTCGAAGAATCGCTCCTCGGCCTCGAACGGGCGCGTGGACTCGGTGCCGCCCTGCACATCCCAACGGTCATTGATCTGCCAGCGGGCGTAGCCGCTGAACGCATGGTCATCCGCGGCCAGCAGTCGCCGCGCCATCGGCAGCGCGGGGCGGACTCCGAACTGACGCTCGAGTCCCGAAGCCAGCATGCGTGCGGGATCGTCGTTTCCGGGTTTCGACCAGAGATCGGCGGCAGCGGCATCGACCAGGCTGGCGGTCTCCTGCGCCAGGCGCGAGGACTCCCAGGACGTGATCAGAAATCCCTCGGCTTCCACCTCCCGGCAGCGCCGCCACCACGAGCGGATATTGGCGAGTCGATCGCCGAACACCGGCAACGGCTCATGGCGAAACGCGCCGTTCATCGGACAGCCAAAATAGCGGATGCCCCGCGTCCGAAACGCCTGCGTCAGATCGCGCTCGGCAAAATTGAAAAATTCCACCCGCGGATGCCTGGGGAAGGCATAGTAGTACCAGTCGTAGGCGGTGATTCCACTCGGCAGCAGCGTGATCGCCTCGGGCGTGAAATAGAGCATGTCCGCCCACATCCCAAGCTGCAGGCCATGACTGCCCGCGATCGCGTGCAGGCGACGGACGTGTCCGGCGAAGTGCCCCGCCAGTCCGATCCGCCGAACCTCGTCACGGCAGCGTTCGCATTTTCCAAGATGAAACGACTCGTCGAGCCCGACATGAACCCGGCCCGTCGTGCAGTAGGGAGCCAGGTCGCGCAACAGGCGATCGGCCGCCTCCAGGGTGCGCGGGTGCAGCGGACAGATCTGTCCCTGCGGCCGCGCACGGCCGCGCTCGTCCCGCAATTCGTTCAGATCGTTCCAGTCCGGATGCCGGATCAGGTATTGCGTGTGACCGAGCAGATTGACGATCGGAACGACGCCGACCTTGGCTTTCGCGGCCGACAGAACGAGTTCGCCGAGCTGTTCGTAGCTGAGCGCGTCGTCGCGTCCGACTCCGGGCAGGCTGGGATAGTGGACCGCATCCTCCAGGTGCAGGTAGAGTTCATTGAATCCCCACGCGGCGTGTCGCTTGAGGTCACGGTGGAGAAAATCCATCCGTTCGACCTGTCGGGCGAGATCCCACTGGAACGCGCGAATCATCGCCCGCAGTCAGGCGGAACCGCGCCTCTCCCGCAACAGCAACGGTGCTGGCACAATCGGCCCGATTTGTCACCGGAGGCCGCTGAGACCGCAGAGAAGAATCAGGTGGCGCGGGACTGCTGAGCCCGCCGTCAGGAATATTCGGCGGTCCCAGCGGTCCCGCCCTACCTCAATGCCCCCTTTTTCTGTGTTTCCTCTTATTCCGGCCGAAATCTCTCCGCGATCTTTGCGCCGGGCGGAATGTCCGACCATGAATCGTTTTCGTGCCCATTCGTGAATTTCGTGGGGATCGGGGGCATCATCCTTCCGTGCCCTCCGTGTGTTCCGTGGGCAAACCTCTGCGGTCCGATGGCAGACAGCGGACCCTGCCTTACTTCCGTGTTCAGCGCTTGCCCGCGAGCACCTGTTCGAGCTTCACGATGTCGGCGGAGAAGACCCGGATGCCTTCGGCGGTCTTTTCCGTCGCCATCGCATCCTCGTTCAGCGCGAAGCGAAACGCCTTCTCATCGAAGCTCACCTTCTTTAGGTCCGACTTGGCGGCCTTCGCCGGATCGAGCTTGCGCGGCACCGGATCGGTCGAGCCCTGCAGCTCACCCAGGAGCTGCGGTGCAATCGTGAGCAGGTCGCAACCCGCCAGTTCCAGGATTTCCCCCTTGTTGCGGAAGGACGCCCCCATGATTTCCGTCGAGTGCCCGAATTTCTTGTAGTAGCCGTAGATCTCGGTGACGGATTTCACGCCGGGATCCTCGGCCGCCGTGTACTCCTTGCCCGTGCTTTTCTTGTACCAGTCGAGGATTCTGCCCACGAACGGCGAAATGAGCTTCACGCCGGCATCGGCGCACGCCACGGCCTGCGGGAACGAGAATAGCAGAGTCATGTTGCAGTTGATCTTTTCCTTCTGCAGCAGCTCGGCGGCCTTGATGCCCTCCCAGGTCGAGGCAATCTTGATCAGCACGCGCTCGCGCGGCGTGCCCAGTTTCTCGTAGCGGGCGATGATCTCGCGCGCCTTCGCGATCGTGGCCTCGCGGTCGAACGACAGGCGCGCATCGACCTCCGTCGAAACCCGCCCCGGCACAATCTTGAGGATCTCCTGGCCGAAAATAACCAGAAGGCCATCGATGAGGGCGGATGGCGACGCGCCGGCCCCGGAATCCTTCACCACCTTGTCGATCAGGCCGGCGTAGTCCTTCATGCCTGCGGCCTTGAGAATGAGGCTGGGATTGGTCGTGGCGTCGCGCGGCGCGTATTGCTTGATCGATCCGAAATCGCCGGTGTCCGAGACGACGACGGTAAATTGCTTGAGCTGGTCGAGCTGAGTGGAGGAAGCCATGGCAAGGGTTACTTTAGGAGATTCGGATGAGCCCGCAAATAATTCCGCATCCATTCCAGGCCGCCTTCCTCGCTGGCAAAGGCGCCGTCGAGCTGCGACTCGAAGGCGGCGTCGAGCATCGGCTTGAAATCCGGCCCGGGCTTGCAGCCTAGGGAAATCAAGTGCCGCCCGAGCACGATCGGCTGCGGGGCGGCGCGTTCGACCTCCAGGCGTTCGGCGGCGTCGCGCAACTCCTCGATCTTGGCCAGGGCTTCGGCCGAAACGAGCGGCGGACGGCCCAGGTGATCGGCCATCATGACCGTGATTAGCTCGTTCATCGTGGCGGGGGCGATCTTGCGGGCCAGCCGGCGAACGGTCGTGTCGCGAAGTTTTCCCGGCCCATGATGATGCGCGAGATGGTTCGTGACCAGCGGGCGGACGTAGCCGATCAGGTCGAGCGGCGCCCCGATGCGCGCCAGGAAGGATTCCGCCAGCGGGCCACCGGTGGCCTCGTGATCGGGGCTCACCCAGCGCAACTGCCCGCGTTTCATCGCCTGATGAGTCGTGCCGGACTTGCCAAAATCATGGGCCAGCACCGCCAAGGACAGTATCCGCCGTTCGGCCGCGTCGCCGTTTTTCCAGGCGGGAAGTCCGACCACGGCGTCGAGACAATGACCGGTGTGGGTGAGCACGTCGCCCTCGGGGTGCCACTCGGGCTCCTGGGGCAGCTCATCGAGCGCCGCGATCTCGGGGAAATGGGCCAGCCAGCGCGTCTCTTTCAGCACCGCAAGTCCGAGTGACGGCTGCACGGCGAGCACCGCCCATTTGTCCCATTCGGCCCAGACCCGCTCGACGGCCAGCTCCGGGTAGGTTTGTCGGATCGAACGGCAAAGCGCCACCGTTTCGGGCGCCATCCGCAGACGGAATCGCGCCGCCAGCTGGAAGCCGCGCAGCACGCGCAGCGGATCCTCGGCAAAGGCGTCGCTCGTGTGGCGCAGAACCTTCGCGCGCAAATCCTTTTCGCCGTTGTGGGGATCGATCAGGTGTTCGGAGAAGGGATCGAAGGCAATCGCGTTGATCGTGAAATCCCGCCGCGCCGCCGCCTCGGCCCGGGTCAGGGCGGGGTCGGGCTCGATCGCGAATCCGCGATGACCCGCGCCGGTCTTCGACTCGCGACGCGGCAGGGAGAAATCGTATTCGATCCCGCCGATGCGCACCTTGAGGACGCCAAAGCTGGAGCCGACGACATCGGTCACGCCGAACGGGGCCAGGACGCGACCCATCGTCGCGAAATCCATCTTGAACACCTCGACATCAAAGTCCTTCGGCTCGAGGCCGAGCAGCCAGTCGCGGACGCACCCGCCCACGACCTGCGGTTCGCCGCCGGCCGAGCGGAGCGCCTGCAATGCGGCCACCAGGGGTGACGGCAGTTTCATGCGCCGGACTCCCTCCAGGCCACGACGATCAGGAGAACCCAGCCGGCGAGGAAACACAGTCCGCCCAGCGGCGTCACCGGACCGAGCCATCGCGGGCCACCCAGCGCCAGGCCGTACAGCGAGCCCGAGAAAAACACCACGCCGGCGGTCCAGGCCCACGCCACCGCGGCACTGCCGCGCGACGTCCCAAAACGCCCGCCGGCCAGCGCCAGCAGGGCGAGTGCATGCACCAGTTGATACAGTACGGCGGTGTGCCACGTATCGAGACTCCCATGTTCGGCCAGGGTGTCACGGAGCGCATGCGCCCCGAGCGCGCCGAGCGTGACGCCGACGAGGCCAACGAGGCCGGCGGTGGCAAGGAGGGTGCGGGGGGACGAAGTCATGTTTCGGAGTGTGTGGACAACCTTTCCAAAAACAAACACATCAGTCGCTGCAACTCGTCGACCGCGAATCTTTTCGCGGAAAAACGGAGTGGCCCACGAATGAACACGAATAGTCACGAATCCGGCCATGGCCGGGTTCAGAATTTGGGCAGGGAAGTCCCATGCGTTCGAAAGGAGGCTGGTTTCCAAGCGCTCGCGCGGTCGGTATTGTCGGATTTGTGTTCATTCGTGTCGATTCGTGGGCCCAAATTCCGGTCCGGGATTCCTGGTATTTGCGCCGGATTTCTAGCTTTCGTGGGTGGGCTTCCCGCCCAGGACCAAACGGACGAATGGAAGCCGTCCGCGCTCGGCGAGCTGGTTTCGGAACGCGACGTCCGCGGGGTGAAGCATTCCGGCGCGGCCGCGGTGGGATCGATCGCGGGAGATTACGCGGGTCTCGAAACGGCGATTCTCGTGGCGCGTCCCTTCGCCAGCGAGCCGGTCGAGACCGACCTGCGTGCCGGCTATTCTTGGAAATGGAACGAGTCGCTCGCGACGACGCTCGGCGCGACGGAGTATCTGTATTCCTCGATCTGGCCCGGCGGCACGAAACGCTCCTCGGAGTTGTCAATGGGCGGAAAATGGACTTCACCCAGCGGCATAACCTGGGGTGCCGACTACGCGCGCGATCTCCGGCTCAAGGCGGATATCGTGGAGGGGACCGCGGCGTACGACTATCCCCTGACCAGCTTCGGTGCCTTTCTCGAATTCCGATTTTTTGCGGGAGCCGCGCATGGCTCGGATCTGCGTCCCGACGCCACGGGTCCGGAGATTTCGGATAGCTATCAATTCGTCGGGGCCGAGGCACGTCTGCCGTATCGGATCGGCGCGCACCTCAAGATCACCGCGGACGTCCGATTTGCTGCTTCGATCGGCCAGGACAGGGCCTGGTCGCCGATCAACGCCGGCAACGGTGTGCACGCGGGGGCAGGCCTCTCGCTCGACTACGAATTTTAGGGCTGCATCGAGTAGCGAGTAGTAAGCATCCCGATTTTTTTGACCACGGATTTCACGTATCGCACAGATTGATGTAGGGCGGGGTCGTTTTTCGCACCGGCTTTCGAGTGAATCGTAAATCCGAACCCCGCCACTCAAGGTTGTCTACATTCGAACAATTTCGAATTTGGTCCATGCCATCCGTGATCTCCGTGTAATCCGTGGTCAAACCAAGGATTGGTCGGATCGAACCGAACTCCACGAGAAATGTCCGTATCGATAATACATTTCGATCATGCGCTCCGATCCGGTCCGACACCGAAAACTGAATTCCGTCCAGATCGAGGAGGCGGTGAAGGCGAAGCTGACTCCGGAAGAGGCCGTGAAGGTTAGCATGCGCCCGAAGGGGCAGGGATTCGACTTCGACGGACCGCCCGACCTCGTGAAAAAGGCGCGCGAGATCGCGGCCGAAATCGTGCGGCAGTGACGGCCGGAGTCGGGGGAAGAAGGATTTTGCCGCAAAAAGCGCAAAATGCGCAAAAAGGAATCGTTCTTGTTGGCGACGCTCGGGCTGTAGGAGCGGGTTTATCCCGCGATTGTCCGTCAGCGCGATCTGACAGTTCCTCAATCCATTGTTTTGACCACGGATTACTCGGATCGCACAGATAGCCGAACGTGGAGGCAGGGAATCGACCGGCCCGTGACATGACCTCCTTTGGCGTGCTTCGCGTATTTCGCGGGCTATCGATCGGAGCGAGGGGCAGTGGGCCGTCTGCGGCCCATTTCGCGGTTCGATGGGGATATCGAGCCCTGCCGAAACTCGTTGGAAACATTTGCGGAATACGCGGGCATTCCGGCCGGCCCGAAACGTTGCCGGGCCTTGAAAGGCAGCGGTTCTGACCTGAATCGCCACCGCAAACCCGCTCTTTCGGTACTTCACATTGAAGTATTCAACAGGCAGCGATATCCTACTCGCCTGACTTTGATTTCGATTTGGCTTCGGCATGCTTGTAGTCGCGGGGCAGGATGAGGCGGAAAGAGGTTCCATCCTTTTCCGAGCTGCTTTGCTCCATGGTTGCTTCCAGGAGTTCGCTCAGGCGTTTGACGATCGACAGCCCCACCCCTTCACCTCCGCGCGCGCTGGGTTTCATGGTTGCGGAAGGCGCGGGCAGGCCGGGACCGGTATCATGCACGACTATCCACCAGTGCTCGCCGTCGGGTCCCCATCTGACGGTAACGCCGCCTTGATCCGTGTATTTGAGGGCATTGAACACGAGATTTTGAAGAATCCGGCGTAACTTCGGCGGATCCGTCTGCACCAGCATGTCGGCCGGTCCCTCGGTGTGCATGAACAAGTGCCGGCTGTCTGCCATGGGCTTTGCTTGCCCATACAACTCACCAATGACCTCCGCCGCATTCACGGTCGTGAGCTGGATCACCTCCTGTCCGGCCTCCAGCCGGGCGAGCTGCATCAGCTCTTCCAGCATGGCGCTCACGATATGAACCCCCTCCTGGACGAGAGTGGCAAACAGGACCCGGTCGGCCTCTCCGGTATTTTCGCGCAGTGCCTCCGCGGCCAGCCCCACGGATTGCACATTCGCGCGCAGATCATGGACGGCGTGATAAATCAGTGCACCTCGCGCCTTCTCAATCTCCCCGAGCTTGGCCATGCCCGTTTTCATGTCATTCAGCCGATTTGCAGCTTCGGTTTGCTGCATCCGGTTGTACTGGCAGGCGCTTTCATCGATGCCGTCGCGGATGAGCTTGTTGAGCTCCTGATGGGCGGCGGCCAGGACGCGGTGTGGGAGATTGGGACGGTTGGCCGCGAACGATTCGATTTCGTCAAACAGGCATTGGTGCAAATGCCCCCATTCGTGCATCAATTCGGCCAGTCGATAGCCCTGTTGCCAGCGCTCGACGCCGTGCCGAATTTCCTCCTTCCGGGCGTCATTTTCATCGATGGCGGCAGATTTATGTCCGTCACCCATTTCGCGCAATTTTGCCTCCAGTGCTTCCAGCAGGGGAGGGATGTGATTTTCAAACTGCCCCCGGGTGAGCATTCTGGCCGTGGACTGCTCCGGATCGGCGGACGCCCGGTTCCTCCAGGCATCCAAAATTGCCTGGCGTCGATCCGCCAGGTGAGAACTCAGTTCGACAAAGGCAGGATCGATGAATGATTCCATTCCTGTTCTGACATCGGCAATCGCGTCCTGGATCGCCTGGTGAACGATCGGGGAGCGATGCGTCCTTGCCTGAGAACTGCGGATACGGCAAAATTCCAAGGACGATCACCCCGCATGGCGGACATCAGGTTTTCAGGGTTTTAGGGTCGGAATCACGGTTGAGTTTTCCCCGTTTTTTCATGCTGCCCAAAGTGACCTCAAAGCTCAAAAGTCTTTGGTACGGCGCGGGATTCAAACGGGGACACCACCGCAAAACCTTCGCAGTTGACAGGGTGGGACAAACTCTTTGGCTTTGGACCCTTTCCGCAATGAAAACGTATCTGGCTAAGAAAGAGACGGTCCAACCCAAATGGTATCACATCGATGCCGAGGGCAAGGTCCTGGGTCGGCTGTCCGTCAAGGTCGCCAACATCCTGCGCGGCCGCCACAAGGCTTCCTACACTCCCCATGTCGACACCGGCGATTTCGTGATCGTGACCAACGCGAGCAAGATCGTCCTCACGGGCAAGAAGGAGGAGGCCACCTCCTACATGTCTTTCTCCGGCTACGTCGGCGGCGAGAAGTATCGCAACCTGCCCGATGTCCGCAGCAGGAAACCCGAGTTCATCATCATGCACGCCGTCAAGGGCATGCTGCCGAAGAACCGGATCGCGCGCACGATGCTGACCAAGCTCCGGGTCTACCCGGGCGCGGAGCATCCGCACGCGGCGCAGAATCCCGTCAAACTCTGACCTGACCCATGAGCGCTGATTCCACCGTTTATTTCGGCACCGGCCGCCGCAAGACCTCCACCGCCCGCGTCCGCCTCGTCTCCGGCACCGGCAAGCTCGCCGCCAACGGCCGCGACTTCGAAGCCTATTTCAAGCACGAGAACTACGTCCGCAACGCCGCGGCCCCGCTCACGACGGCCGACGCCAAGGACAAGTTCGACGTCATCGTCAATGTGGACGGCGGCGGTCTCAGCAGCCAGGCGGGCGCCGTTTCCCACGGCATCGCGCGTGCGCTCCTGAAGTTCAACGCCGAGCTCCGCGTGGCGCTCAAGAAGGCGGGTCATCTCACCCGAGACCCGCGCGAAAAAGAGCGCAAGAAGGCCGGTCAGCCGGGCGCCCGCAAGCGCTTCCAGTTCTCGAAGCGCTGATCCCCGACCGGATCCGTTTTCAGTTTCACGGGGTGCCCAGCCGGCACCCCGTTTTTATTTGCGCCAGTTCCTTCGTCCCGCATTAACTAACTCTCTTCCTAGATGAATGTCGGCATTGTCGGCGCGTCGGGTTACTCCGGCGAAGTTCTCGTCAAGCTCCTCCTGGCCCATCCGCACGCCACCCTGGCCGCCGTCACGTCGCGACAGCACGTCGGCAAGCCGCTCTCCGCGGTCATCCCGGCCCTGCGCGGCACCGCGGCCGACCGGCTGAAGTTCGTCGACTCCGACGCCGCCGCGCTGGCCGCCCGATCCGACATCGAGCTGTGGTTCCTCGCGCTGCCGCACGGCGCCGCGGCCGATTTCGCGCGCGCGCTGGTTCCCGCGGGGCGGAAAGTGATCGATCTCAGCGCCGACTTCCGGATCGCGGACCTCGCGACCTACGAAAAATACTACGGCGCGCACCACGCGCCCGAACTGCTCGCGCAGGCGGGTTACGTGCTGCCGGAGCTGACGGACCCCACCTGGAAGGCCCGCATCCATCTGGCCGCCGCGCCGGGATGCTACCCGACGGGCGTGCTGATTCCCCTCGCGCCCTTGCTGGCGGCCAAACTGGTTTCGCCGCAGCACATCGTCGCGAACTCATTCAGCGGCGTCAGCGGCGCCGGCCGGAAGGTCGACGAGCAGTATCTCTTCGTCGAGCGCGCCGAAAGCGCCAAGGCCTACGGGCTCGTCAAGCACCGGCACCTCGCCGAGATCGAGGAACAGCTTTCCCTGGCCGCCGGCGCGAAGATCATCGTCCAGTTCAATCCGCATCTCGCGCCCATGCGCCGCGGCATCGCCACCACGATCACGGTGCCCGCCGCTCCGGGCGCCACGCTCGAGGCGGTTTACGGGGCGTGGCAACGGGCCTACTCCGGACGACCGTTCGTCGCGATCCTGCCGACGAAGGAAACGCCCGACACCGCCTACACGGTCGGCTCCAACCGGATCGACATTGCCGCTGTGCACGACGAGCGCACCGGGAACTTCATCCTGACCTCCGCCGAGGACAACCTGGTCAAGGGCGCGAGCGGCCAGGCCGTCCAGATCATGAACCTGTGGTGCGGGTTTCCGGAAGCGGCGGGGTTGGCGTGAAACACGCCAGGTCAGCCAAGAGCTGAGAGTCTAGAGACCAACCTATTCTGCCGACGAACTGAATCTCTCATGCTTTCCCGACTTTCCGAAAGCCAGACCCGAACCTCGCCGGCTGGGTCTTCACGATTCGAAGCAACGCAGCCGGATGGGCCGGTTCGTTCTCTGAGCTCTAGACTCTTAGCTCTCAGCTTTGTCTCCCGCCTCATCCAATGACCCCACTGACCGTAATCCCCGATTCCCCCGGCCTGACCGATGTCCCGGGATTTGATGCGGCCGGAGCCGCCTGCGACATCCGGCAGAAGAACGACCTGAAACGGCTCGACGTGTCATTGTTTTATTCGCTGCGACCCTGCACCGCCGCCGGCGTCTTCACCCGCAACCTGGTGAAGGCCGCGCCGGTCGTGCTCGATCAGAAGCAGCTCGCCGAGGGCGGTCCATTCCACGGCATCATTGCCAACAGCGGCAACGCCAACGCCTGCACCGGTGCCGACGGCCTGCGGGACGCCGCAGTCACGGCGCAACGCGCCGCCTCGGCGCTCGGACACAAGCCCGGGGCGTTTTTCGTCTGCTCCACCGGCCGCATCGGACAGCCGATGCCGATGGACCGCCTCCTGAAGGGACTCGAGCGGGCCGTCAGCGAGAAGGGCCGCACCGCCACGCACGGCCGCCGCGCCGCGGAGGCGATTCTCACCTCCGACACGCGGCCGAAGGCGGTGACGGTTTCTTTTGTCTACGACGGAAAGAAGCACACGGTCGCCGGCGTGGCGAAGGGTGCGGGCATGATCCAGCCGAACATGGCGACCATGCTGGCCTTCCTTGCCACCGATTTCTCGGTGCCGCGCAGCTTCCTCCAGAAAACCCTGGCCGAGGCCGTGGCGGGAACGTTCAACTGCATCACGGTCGACGGCGACATGAGCACGAACGACACGGTCCTGATGCTCGCCAACGGTCATTCGGGCGTGAGCGTCGGCGACAAGAGCCCGCGCGAGTTGCGGGTGCTCTTTGCGCAGGCGGTCTGGAAGGTGTGTGACATCCTCGCTGAGAAAATCGTTTCCGATGGCGAAAAGATCACGAAGGTCGTCGAGGTGAAGATTGCCGGCGCCGCCTCGGCCGAGGATGCCGAAAAGATTGCGCGGGCCATCGGCAATTCCCTGCTGGTGAAATCGTCCTGGTACGGCGGCGACCCGAACTGGGGCCGGCTCGCCGACGCGGCGGGCTACGCCGGCGCCAAGCTGGTCGAGTCGAAGCTCGACATTCTCTACAACGACACGCCGGCGATGACCGCGGGAAAACCGCATCCCGAGCTGAAGCCGAAGTGGAAGGAGATCGTGAAGGCGAAGCGCTTTACGGTGACGCTGAATCTGCACCTCGGGAAAGCCATCTTCCGACTCCTCGCGAGCGACCTGACTGAAGGGTACGTGAATTACAACAAGAGCGAGTAGGAGGCGAGAGCTGTAAGCAATAAGCTTTAAGTCGTAAGCAGTGAGCATTCGGGATGTAGGGCGGGGTCGCCGAACCCCGCCTCGATCGATCCACGTTTGACCACGGATTTCACGGAAAACACGGCTTTCCCTCCATAGGTCCGTGTATCGATCGGTGTTATCCAAAGAATCCGATCAAAAGGGCTTCGAAATTAGGCGGGGTTCGGTTTTGCGATTTACCCGAAAGCCGGTGCGGAAATCGACCCCGCCCTACATCCGAACCTCCATCATCTGACCTCTGTCTTCTGTTTTCCGACTTCTGCGGGTGCCGGCTCCTCCGGCCGCATCTGCAGGCTGCCGACGATCGCCTCGAGTTCCTTCCAGTGCGCACGGGACAGATCGCTGAAGACGATGATCGAGACTTCGACGCCGGGCATTTTGTCCGGCCAGAAGGAAATGAGGACCGTGCGATCGGGTGAGGTGGTCGTGCCCTGACGTGTTTCCTTTTGTCCGATGCCCTTGAGTCCGCCGAGGGATTTCAGGATCTGGAGCTTGTCCCCCAAGCCGCCGCTCAGCGACAGGGCCGTCCGATTGACCTCTTCCCGGCGCGCCTTCGGGTCCGCCGGCTTCGTCACGGTCAGGAAAACCTCAACCCCGTTGGACTTATAGCCAACGTAGAGGCCCTGGAAGCCGCGTTTGTAGGCGGAGTCTTGCGCGATCGACCAGCCCGCCGGAACCTTCGCGTCGAAGGGCGAGGCCGGCAGGGAAAGCGAGCTGAGAATCAGTCCGAGAATTATCGCAGGCGCGCGGCGCATGGAGGGGAGGGACGGCGGCGGTGGGGGTGAAACTGGTGCGTGAGGGCGGCAGGCAGCAACCCAATTGTCGGCGGGTTGGGACCCGCTTCTGCGTCGAAATGTTGCCGAAAAGTTTCCCGGCGCGCCCTGGAATGCAGTCGTGTGACAAATACACTTGCACTGACGGGCGCGGCGCGAAAAAAAGTCATCTTCCCCGGAGGAAACGGACCGGGCTTCGCCGGGCGAAGTCCACCGAATTCCGCCGGCGACACAACGACCTGCACCCATGATCGAATTCAACAAGAAAGTCCTCTTCGTCGGCTACGGCGCCGTGGCCGAATGCACGCTGCCGATTCTCTTCAAGCACATCAATGTGCCGGCGGCGAACGTCACCGTGATGGATTTCGAGGACCGCAGCGGCAAGCTCGCGCAGTGGACCGCGAAGGGCGTGCGCTTCGTGCGCGACCGCGTGACCGAGGAGAACATGACGACGCTGCTCGCGAAGCACGTCGGCCCGGGCGACCTGCTGATCGATCTGGCGTGGAACATCGACGCCTGCGAAATTCTCCAGTGGTGTCATGACCGCGGTGTGATGTACATCAACACGTCGACCGAGCTCTGGGATCCGTACGCCGCCGGCAAGAAACAGCACCCGACCGAGAAGACGCTGTACTGGCGCCACATGAACGTGCGCCGGATGATTTCCCAATGGAAGTCGCCCGGTCCGACCGCCGTCATCGAGCACGGGGCGAATCCCGGACTCATTTCCCATTTCGTGAAGCAGGGCCTGATCGACATCGGCCGCAGCCTCATCGCCGACAAGAAGGTGAAGGCGCGCGCCGCCGAGAAGATCGAGGCACTCATCGAGTCGCGGCAGTTCAACCACCTCGCGCGGGCGATCGGCGTGAAGGTCATCCATTGCTCCGAGCGCGACACGCAGATCACCGACAAGCCGAAGCAGGTCGACGAGTTCGTGAACACCTGGAGCATCGAGGGATTCCGCGAGGAAGGCACCACGACCTCCGAGATGGGCTGGGGTACGCACGAGAAAAAACTTCCGAAACATGCGTTCCGTCACAAGGAGGGCCCGAAGAACCAGATCTGCCTCGCGCGGATGGGCATCAACACCTGGGTGCGCTCCTGGGTGCCGGACTACCCGATCCTCGGCATGGTCGTCCGCCACGGCGAAGCGTTCACGATTTCGGACAAGCTCACGGTGTGGGAGGGCAAGAAGGCCGTCTACCGCCCGACGATGCACTACGCCTACTGCTGCTGCGACGAGGCGATCTCCTCGCTGAACGAGATGCGCGGCTACAACTACAAGTTGAACGCCAACCAGCGCATCATGAACGACGAGATCACGGCGGGCGCCGACATCCTGGGCGCGCTGCTCATGGGCCACGCGTACAACTCGTGGTGGATCGGCAGCGACCTCAGCATCGAGGAATCGCGCCGCCTCGTGCCGCACCAGAACGCCACCACGATGCAGGTCGCGATCTCGGTCGTCGCCGCGTCGATGTGGATGATGGAAAATCCGGACCAGGGCGTCAAGGTGCCGGACGACCTTCCGCACGACTACGTCCTCGATATCTCGAAGCCGTACCTGGGCCGCTGGATCTCGAAGTCGTCGGACTGGACTCCGTTCAAGGACCGCGACACGACGTTCGACGCGGTCAACAAGCCGGACCTCGACCGCCGCGATCCCTGGCAGTTCCAGAACTTCCTGGTGACCGACGCGGGCTGACGCGCTCCATGATTTCCCTCAAACGGCTCCAGTCGCTCGCGCGCACGCACGGCACGCCGCTGTTCATCATCGACCACGACGCGTTGCGGAAGTCCTACCGGCAGTTCCGCAAGCATCTGCCGCGCATCCAGGTTTACTACGCGGTCAAGGCGAACCCCGACCCGCTGATCGTGAAGACGCTCTTCGAGGAGGGCGCCAGCTTCGACGTCGCCTCGATGCCGGAGTTCATGATCGTGTACGAGAATATCAAGTCGATGCCGGCGAAAAAGCGGCAGGACTGGATCTGGGACAAGATCATCTACGCGAATCCGACCAAGCCGACGGACACGCTCGAGCAGCTCAACCAGTACAAGCCACTCGTCACCTTCGACAACCGCGAGGAGATCCATAAAATCAAAAAGCATGCGCCGGATGCAGGACTGGCGCTGCGCCTGAAGGTGCCGAATACGGGCGCGATGGTGGAGCTCTCGTCGAAATTCGGCGCGTCGCCCGGCGAGGCCGTCGACCTCATCCTCGAGGCCGATCGCGTCGGCCTCACGGTCGAGGGCATCAGCTTTCACGTCGGCAGCCAGACGACCAACTTCGAGAATTACGTCCAGGCCCTGAACCTGACGGCCAACATCTTCAAGGAGGCGCGCGATCGCGGCTACACGAAGATGAACCTGCTCGACATCGGTGGCGGATTTCCGGCGCCCTACGACGCCAGTGTCCGTCCGTTCGCGGAACTCGCCAAGGTCATCAACACCGAGATCGAGCGGCTTTTCCCGGAGGACATCCAGATTCTCGCCGAGCCGGGTCGTTTTCTGGCCGCGGTTTCCGGCACGAGTGTTGCTTCCGTGATCGGCAAGGCGGTGCGCGATGGAAAGACCTGCTATTACATCAACGACGGTGTCTATCACACGTACTCGGGCGTCATTTTCGACCACTGCAAGTATCCGGTGAAGGCATTCAAGAAAGGTCCCACGTCGATCTGCTCGGTTTTCGGGCCGACCTGCGATGCGCTCGACGTGGTTTCGATGGCGGAAAACCTGCCGGACCTCGAGCGCGGGGATCTGGTCTATAGTGTCAACATCGGCGCCTACAGCCACGCCTCGGCGACCTGGTTCAACGGGTTTCCGCCAGCCAAGGTGGTGCATGAGAACCGATAGGCGTCCGCGCGGGTCCTGATGGAAGTGCAAGACATCATCGCCAAGGCCCGCGTCCTCCTCGAGGCGCTGCCGTATATCCAGGCATTCCGCGGCTCCACCTTTGTCGTCAAGTACGGTGGCAGCTTCATGGACGACAAGGATCCGGCCGTCCGCAACCGGGTGGCGACCGACATCGCGTTTCTCGCCGCCGTTGGCATCAATGTCGTCGTCGTCCACGGCGGCGGCAAGGCCATCAGTCGTGCGATGGACGAGGCCGGCCTGAAGGCGAATTTCATCAACGGTCTGCGCGTGACCGACGAAGCCACGATCGCGATTGTGAAGAAGACGCTCGACGAGGTGGTGAACCGCGAGGTCTGCGAGACCCTGACGGCGGTGAAGGCGCATCCGAAGGGACTGCCCGGCGACAGCGTGCTGGTCTGCCAGAAACTCGACGTCGACGACGACGGCAACCCCTGCGATCTCGGCTATGTGGGCGAGGTGACCGAGGTGAAGGTGAAATTGATCAAGAAGGAGATTGCCGACGGATTTCTGCCGGTGATTTCACCGGTGGCCGAGGGGCTCGACGGCAAGCCCTACAATGTGAATGCCGACACCGTGGCCGGCCGGGTGGCGAGCGCGTTGCGCGCCCGGCGGCTGGTGTACATGAGCGACGTGCCCGGTTTGCTTTCGGATCCGAAGAATCCCGCGACGCTGATTTCGACGCTGAAGATCGGGGAGGTCGACGGCCTGAAAAAGAAGGGCGTGATCGACAAGGGCATGCGTCCGAAAGTGGCGAGCGCCGTGCGCGCGCTCGAGGAAGGCGTGCAGCGCGTCCATTTCGTCGACGGTCGCATGCCGCACAGCCTTCTGCTGGAGATCTTCACGGATCAAGGTGTGGGGACCGAAATAGTGCACGGATGATCGAATTTTCGATTTTGGATTTCTGATTTTCGATCGCTCGCTTCGACTGCTGAGGTAGGGCGCGACCGCCGGGCGCGCCGATGCGAACCTTTGACCAGTTCAGCTGGATTTTCGAAACTTCGAAGCAGTCTGATACCACGATTTCAGGCGCGCTGTGCTGCCTGCAGAAAGATAACTGCTGACTGGCCCGCTGGATCGCTTTTTGTGCTTCTTTGCGCCTTTTTGTGACTAGCTTCCGGAAATCCGAAATCGAGAATCCCAAATCCAAAATCCCTTGAACGCGCCCGTAGTGCCATCTCTCGTTGATTGTGATGTGTCGGTCCGGGACCAGCGCCGGACTTGACCCGGATGTCCGACTGTAGGCCACACGCCACTCTGGAAAATTCGTCCTTCGTCAATCGTCCCTCGTAAATCCCCATGTCTCAGCCCGCCATCGTCCGCACCAACACCGCCGAGCTCTACGACGCCTTCGTGATGAAGAGCTACGCGCGCGCCGCGATCACGCTGGTGCGCGGCGCGGGTTGCCGCGTGTGGGACGACACGGGCAAGGAATATCTCGATTTCACCTCCGGCATCGGTGTCAGCGCCCTCGGTCATTGCCATCCCGCATGGGTCGAGGCGGTGCGGCGCCAGGCCGGCGAACTGATCCACACCAGCAACCTGTTTCGCAATCCGCTGCAGGGCGAGCTCGCCCGCCGGCTGGTCCAGAAGGCCGGGCCGGGCCGCGTGTTCTTCTGCAATTCCGGGGCGGAAGCCAACGAGGGCCTGCTCAAGCTGGCGCGACTCCACGGACTCCGGAAGTCGGGCGCCGAGGGCAAATGCTTCAAGGTCATCGGCGCGGAGATGGCTTTTCACGGGCGCACCTTTGGCGGGATGAGCGCCACGCCGCAGGAAAAAATCCAGAAGGGGTTTCGTCCGCTCGTGCCGGGCTTCGCCTTTGGAAAACTGAACGATCTCGCGAGCTTTGCCACGCAGGTCGACGACACCACGGCCGCCATTTTCGTCGAGACCGTGCAGGGCGAGGGTGGGGTGACGCCGTGTACGCCGGAATTCCTCTGGGGCCTGCGCCAGCTTTGCGACCGGCATAATTTGCTCCTGATGCTCGACGAGGTGCAGTGCGGCGTGGGTCGCACCGGCACGTTTCTCGCCTGTGAGCACGCGGGCGTGCGCCCGGACGCGGTCTCGCTCGCGAAGGGACTCGGCGGCGGTTACCCGATCGGGGCCTTCTGGGCCGCCGAAAAGAATGCCGAGCTGTTCACGCCCGGATCACACGGCACGACGTTTGGCGGCACGCCGCTCGCGGCTGCGGCAGCGCTGGCGGTGCTTGACGTGATGGATCGCGAGAATCTCATCGCGCGGGTGAAGACCAACGGATCGACCTGGAAGGCGTCGCTCGAAAAACTCGCCGCGGAATTTACGGCGCAGGTGAAGGGCGTGACCGGCATGGGCTACATGATCGGACTCGTGCTCCAATCGGAGCCACCGCCGTACGTCGCTGCGTTGCGCGAGGCGGGCCTGCTCGCGCCGCCCGCGGGGGGCAACACGGTGCGATTGCTGCCGCCGCTCGTGGCCACCGCGCAGGAACTGGAGAACGCGACGGGGATAATCCGCGGCGTTCTCGCGAAGATGGCTAAGGCGGCGAAGTGAAGATGTAGATGTAGGGCGGGGGTCTCCCGACCCCGCCTCAACTAAATCAAGTTTTTGACCACGGATTTCACGGACGACACGGATGCCCAAACGTTGGGATTTGTGGATTGATTCGCGTCATTCACGAAATCGCAATGGATCGGATCGTCACAAGGTGGAGCGCGACCGTTTGCCGCTCGCGACTCTGGGTGATTCGCGAAAACGGGGGCGCGATGCCACTCGGTAGGGGCGGATGTCCTCATCCGCCTTGCGGCTCATTGCCCTTCGAAAAGGCCGGCAGGATGCCGTCCCCTACCTGAACTCATTTTCGTCGGATGCGTACGGGTCGTTGGAGGGCGGCTGATCCATCCCACACATTGTGTAACCGACACCCTTCAATCTTGACCTATCACCCCACTAGCGGTGGTGTCGGTTCCGGCCTTTGAACGTGGTCCGCCGCGGCGGCTAGGCCAGTAGTCGCGGCGGCGTCATTTCCGGCCATGGGTGCGGGAGTGACGACCAACGAGGCCCGAAAAGTTTGGTCATCCGATCTGCCCGATCGATGCGAGGTCAATCGGCAGCACGAACACTGAGCGCCCGGCGTTTTCTCCTCATGCCACCCGCCTGCCATCGATCGGCGGAGCTCATTTTCACGGGTCGATGAGTCCCTCGACTGGCTCGGGGTCCCGGCATGTCGAATGGAGACATCGATCCCTGCCACGCAGTGGATATCACCATTGCGTCGCAGTGGATGGGATCTGTTCCTGCCAGATACTCAACATATTCTCCCGGAAGGATTAGCCAACCGATCACAATCTTTGACGATACGGTTACTTTGCTCTCGTCGCCGGGCGGACCGATTTATAAGAACGACCCTTTTATGCGGCACTTCCTCCAGGAGACGGACTTCAGCGCAGCCGAAGTGGCGCAGATTTTTGCGTTGGCGCGTCGTTTCAAGGCGGACCGCGGACGTCACGACAGGCCGCTGGATGGCCGCACGTGGGCTCTGGTTTTTTCCAAGTCGAGCACGCGGACGCGCGTCTCCTTCGAGGTCGGGGTCCACGAGCTCGGCGGAAATCCGCTTTTCCTGAGCAAGAACGACATTCAGATCGGACGCGGCGAAACGATTGCCGACACCGCGCGGGTGTTGTCGCGATTTGTTCACGGCCTGATCGTCCGCACCTATTCCCACGCGGAACTGGTCGAGCTGTCGCGCCACGCGACCGTACCGGTCATCAACGCGCTCACCGATTTTCTCCACCCCTGTCAGATCTTCGCGGACGCATTTACCGCTGCGGAGCATTGGGCCGGTCCGTCGGGTGATCTCTTTGCCTCGTTGAAGGGCCGGAAAATCGCCTTTCTCGGAGACACGTGTTTCAACATGGCGAACTCGTGGATGCTCGGCAGCGCCATCTTCGGCATGAAGGTGTCCCTGGCCGGTCCGGCGGGATACGAACCGCGTCCTGAAATCCGCGAGCTGGTCGCGAAGGCCGGAGGAGGTTTTGAGTTCACCCACGATCCCGCCGAAGCGGTGCGCGGCGCCGATCTGGTTTACACGGATGTGTGGACCAGCATGGGCCAGGAGGACGAGGCGGCAGAGCGGAGAAAGCGCATGCTGCCGTATCAGGTCACCGCGGAGCTTTTCGCCCGCGCGAAACCGGACGCGCTTTTCATGCATTGCCTGCCGGCGCATCCCGGCGAGGAGGTGACGCAGGCCGTATTGGATAATCCCCGCTCGGTGATTTTCGACGAGGCGGAGAACCGCCTGCACGTGCAGAAGGCGATTCTGGCAATTCTGGCGAGGAAGGCGTAAGCTATAAGCTTTAAGGTGTAAGCGGTAGGGCCCGCGAAACGCGGAACGCCGGAAACTGGCCATCGCTTACTGTATTCCGCGTGAGTCTTTCCGCGTTTGGCATTCCGCGCTCCGCGATTCGCCTTCCGCAGGCCGATGAGGACATCGGCCCCTACCGGTTACCGCTTACCGGTCACCGGTCACCGGTCACCGGTCACCGCCCACCGCTCACTGCAATATATACGACACGCGATTGCTCGAGACCTTCTGAAACAGGCCGGTGGACAGATCGCCGTCATCGATCATCGCGTCGATTTCGGCGAGCTGCGCGTCGGAGCAGGTGAAGTTGGAAATTGAAATGGCCGCGGTGACACCGGGAACGATGTTGAGGTCCCAGTTCCACTCGCCGCCGATGGTCGTGGGCGATTGCCACACGCTCACCTTGAAATCGGCGGTCGAGATTCCGGCCGGCACCACCCCGGGCGACGCGTTGGCCGGCCAGGTGCCATTCTGCGTGGCATAGGACTCGAATGCCTGCGAGAACACCCGAAGATCATTCGCCACGCGGCTGTTTTGGGAGCGCCGCTGCACGCGCAGATAGCCGGGAATCGCGAGCGCTGCGAGCAGGCCGATGATCGCCACGACAATCATGATTTCCACCAGGGTGAATCCTCGGCGGAGGGATCGGGCCGGCGCAACTGGAGCGGGGCAATTCATGGCGACGCCGAGAATATGCGATTTTCATACCGCAGCAGCAATGTCCCAGATGACAATTCCCCGTAAAACGACAGTGAGTCATCCAGGCGCGCATACACCTGTTTTTCCATTGCCCGGTCCGGGGAACAGCCAACACTCCGGCTTTTGCCATGAAGATCGTCCTCGCTTACTCCGGCGGCCTCGACACCTCGGTGATCGTGAAGTGGCTGCGTGAAACCTATGACGCCGAGATTGTTACGTTTGCCGCCGATATCGGCCAGGAAGAGGAGCTGAAAGGTCTTCCGGCCAAGGCGAGGGCGACGGGGGCGTCGAAGCACTACACGCTCGATCTCGTCGAGGAGTTCGCCCGCGACTTCATTTTTCCGATGATCCGCGCGAACGCGGTGTACGAGGGACAATACTATCTCGGCACTTCGATCGCCCGGCCGCTCATCGCGAAGGCGCAGATCGACATCGCGCGGCGCGAAAAGGCGACTTCCGTGGCGCACGGTGCGACCGGAAAGGGCAACGACCAGTGCCGGTTCGAGCTCACGTACATGGCGATGGCGCCGCAGCTCGAGATCATCGCGCCCTGGAAGATCGAGGCGTTCCGCGAGAAATTTCCGGGACGCGCCGAGATGATCGATTACTGTCGCAAGCACCGCATTCCGGTCGAGGCGTCGCTCAAGAAGCCGTATTCGATGGACCGTAACCTCCTCCATATTTCCTACGAGGCCGGCATCCTCGAGGATCCGTGGTTCGATCCGACGACGCCCGCGAACAAGAAGATGTTCAAGCTTTCGGTTTCGCCGGAGGACGCCCCGAACAAGGCCGAATATGTCGAGCTGGAGTTCAAGAAGGGCGACTGCGTGGCGGTCAACGGTCGCAAGCTTTCGCCGGCGGGTGTGCTCAAGACGCTGAACAAGCTGGGAGGACGCCACGGCATCGGCCGGGTTGATCTCGTCGAAAATCGTTTTGTGGGAATGAAGTCTCGCGGCGTTTACGAGACGCCCGGCGGCACCATTCTCATGCAGGCGCACCGGCAGGTGGAATCGCTGACGATGGACCGCGAGGTCATGCATCTGCGCGACTCCCTGATTCCGAAATACGCCGAACTGGTTTACTACGGCTTCTGGTTCGCGCCCGAACGCGAGGCCTTGCAGGCGCTGGTCGACGAGTCGCAGCGCCACGTCACCGGTACGGTCCGGCTCAAGCTTTACAAGGGCAACATCATTACCTGCGGCCGCAAATCCCCCGAGTCGCTTTACGACATGAAGGTGGCCTCGATGGAAGGCGTGAAGAGCTGGTACAACCAGAGCGATGCCACGGGCTTCATCCGGCTCAATGGCCTGCGTTTGCGCGCCCGTTACTACGCCCAGCGCGGCCCGAAGATCTGACGGCTGGACGGGTGATTTGTGTAACTCGTGGCGCTGGAATAGCGTCTCGGCGTCGGTCAGCAACCAGCTGGTCGCCGCGCAATTGTATTTGAACCAACGCGAGGTGTGACTGGTCGCACAATACTGGTTCTTCATGCTCCGCGCGCCCACGCCTCCGTATTTCGTGGCTGGCCTGGCCTTGATCGGCCTGGCCAGCGCAGCGCTGTGGGCGGTGCGGTTTCAGGCGGCCCGCCATGCAACGAGCGAGCAGGTGCTCGGCATCGTTTCGGTTTCCCGCATCCAGTCGCTTGATCCGGATCAGCAGGCGCAGACCGGCACGGTGGCGATTCGGAACCGTCTGCTTCAAGCCCTGCGCGAAGGGCTGGTGGAATTCGATCCGCGCCTGCAGGCGCCTGTGCCCGCCATGGCTGAAAGCTGGGACATCGCGGCGGACAGCCGGTCGGCGGTATTTCACCTCCGACCCGGATTGCGGTGGAACAACGGCGAACCGCTCGTCGCGGCCGATTTTGAATTCGCATTCCGACGCGCCCTGTCCGTTGGCTCGGCCGTCAACGAGTCGCTGATGATCTTGCGGAACGGCCGGGCCTTCGCGAATCAACGTCTGGCCGATCCTTCCCTGCTCGGAGTTACGGCGGTTGATCCGGTGACGCTGCGTCTGGATTTCGAGCACCCCGTGCCCGGTTTGTTGATGGAGCTTTGCGACCCGGCCTGGGTGCCTTTGCATGCCGCCAGCCTCGGCGCGCTCGAGAACGGTTCCTATTGGTTGCATCCGTCGCAGCTGGTGACGAACGGTCCGTTTGAACTGGCCCAGGCGAGCGCGGATCGCCTGGTGTTGCGGCCGAATCCACACTACCGGGCTCGTTCGGAAATCCATCTCGCCAGTGTCGAGATGCTCTACACCGAGGACGCCGCCCTGTACCCGCGTGTCCTGCAGGCGGGCCGGGCGCAGCTCAGCGACCGCCTGGCGTCGGGCGATGTGGCGATTGCGCCGCGGACCGGGATCGAGCTCTGGCGGGACCCGACGCTCGCGACGGGCTGGGTGCATTTCAATTTGCGGCAGGGACCGCTGGCCGATCGGCGCGTGCGGCAGGCCCTGTCGCTGGCGCTGGACCGGTCGCGGCTGGCCAGCGAGGTCTCCACCGTGAACGTTCGGGCCGCGCGGGCGTGTCTGCCGCCGGTGAACGATTGGGACGACGTCCGCACCGTGCGCGAGGATCTTTCGGAAGCGAAGCGTTTGCTCGGCGAAGCCGGCTATCCCGACGGTCGCGGCTTTCCGGTCCTGACCTGGCCCTATCGGAACACGGGGACCGATGCGTCCGTTCGTCTGCCTGAAGTCTGTTCGGCGCAATGGCGCGACCGGCTCGGACTGCAGATATATCTGCTGCCGGTCGACGAGGACGAATTTCAGCATCGCCTGACGACTCACGGCTACGACGTGGTTCTCGCGCCGGTCGTGAGCCCGCTGCCCGATCTGACCCATTTGGCGAGCCAGTTGATCACGGCCCGCGTTCGAGCCTACAGCGGCTGGGATGGCGCGGGCGTGGCGCGATTGCTCGAGAAGGCGCGCGAGGCCCGCCGCGACCAGGTGCACGATCGCATTCTGGCTTTTGAGAACGCTTATCTGGACGAGATGCCGGCGACGCCGTTGATTTTCTACAATCGGCATACCCTGAAGTCGCTCTCGGTCGGAGGATGGTATGTGGATTCAACGGGTCAGCATCCGTTGAAGTACCTCTCGCTCACCGAGGCTCCCCTCGCGGTGGACGACTGAACCCATGGCCGCCCCCGCCATTCCCATCCGCTGGACTTCGCCCGTGTGGCGATTCTGGACCGTGCTGACCGTGATCGGGTCGCTGATCCTCGCGATCAACCTTGGACATGAGTTCTGGAGCGCGTCGCCGTCGTTTCGTGAGACTTATCTCTATCACGGCACGGGCGCGCTGCTGTGGTGGCTGGCCCTGCCGCTCGCGCGCTGGGCGACCTGGCGGTTTCCGTTCGGTCCCTGGAATTCGTGGCGCGTGCTGGCCACGCAAATCGCGATCGGCGGCGTGGCCGGACTGATCGCGTGGTTTGTATTTTCGCTCCGGCTGCTGGTCGCGAACCAGCTTCCTCCCGGTTTCTTTCCGCTCGTGCTCGCGGACACGTTTGACTGGGACGATCTCTACATTCCGGCGATTCTGGCCTATGGCGTCCTCGCGCTGCCGTTCTACGCCGCGGATTTCTACGAGAACTGGCAGGTAAAACAGCGCGAGGCCGCGGAACTGCAGCTGGCCAACGCCCAGCTCGAAACGCGTCTCGTGCGGGCCAGCCTCGATGCGCTGAAGATGCAGCTGCACCCGCATTTCCTCTTCAACACGCTCAACTCGATCACCGCGCTCATCCGTCGCCAGCGCATGCGCGAAGCCGAGGACATTGTCGCGGGCCTGGGTGATCTTCTGCGGCGTTCGCTCGAGCATCGGCAGGACCTGAAGGTCACGCTCGATGGCGAACTGAAGTTCCTGCAGCGCTACTTCGAGATCGAGAGCATTCGCTTCCAGGGCCGCCTGCAGGTTGAGATCGCGGTGGATCCGGAGTGCGACACCGCCCTCGTGCCCAGTCTCATTCTCCAGCCGCTGGTCGAGAATGCGATGAAGCACGGTTTCTCCAAGACGCCCGATGCGCGCGTGCTGCGCATCACCGCGCGGCGCGACAACGGCCAGCTTTGCCTCGGCGTGTACAACGACGGTCCGTTTCTGCCGGTCAATGGCGCCGCATCCGTGACGGCCGGACATGGCATTGGCACGCAAAACACCCGCGCCCGGCTGCAGATGATGTACGGCGACACGGCTCGTTTCACCCTCACCGATACCCCGCCCAAGGGCGTAACGGCCGAGGTTCACCTCCCTTTCCAAACCTCCGCCCACCCATGAACCCGATCAAAGTGGTCATCGTTGATGACGAGACGCTCGCCCGTGAAAACATCGAGGCCCTGATTCAGGACGATCCTGAAGTAACCATCGTCGGCCAGTGCGCCAACGGACAGGAGGCCATCGACGCGGTGCGCCGCCAGCGGACCGACCTCGTGTTTCTCGACGTTCAGATGCCAGGCCTCGATGGCTTCGAGGTTCTGTCGCGCCTGAAGTCCGAGCCGCGCCCGCACGTCGTCTTCATCACCGCGTACGACCAGTATGCGATCAAGGCCTTCGACGTGAATGCCATGGATTACCTGCTGAAGCCGTTTTCACGGCAGCGCTTCGCCACCGCGCTGGCCAAGGCCAAGGCGATGGTTCGCAGCAAGGAACACGAGCGGCTCAACGAGCGAATCGACGTCATCATCAACACGCTTCAGGAATTGCGGGGCACACCCTCCGGCGCGGCCGCGACGGAGACACCACCGGCCAGCCCGCCGGCGGACAGCGACGCCGCGACGTGGAGCGGACGCCTGCTGTTCCGTTCCGACGGCGAGATTCACGTGCTTTCTCCCGAGGAGATTCGCTGGATCGAATCCGAGGGTGATTATGTAAAAATTCACGCCGGCCCGAAAACGAAACTCGTCCGGATGGCGTTGGTTAAGATCATGCAAAAGCTCGATCCGGCCCATTTTGTCCGCATTCACCGATCCACGATCGTCAATCTCACGCATGTGCGAAAGGTGAGTCCGGCGTTGTACGGTGAATACACGGTCGAGCTGGCGGAGGGCGCGCGCCTCAAAGTCAGCCGCACCTACGTGCATGAGCTGAAATCCTACCTTTAGGACTCGTTCATCGCATTCCCGTCGGATTGGTCGCGCTTTTTTGGCGGCTGGTCGCGGCCCTCGGTGCGCCCTGCATCCCATGTTTGGCGCCGCACCGCACTGGCATTGTGGCGCCTTGTCATAAGCGCCTCATTCAGCGCGTTACAACTGAGATGCGCACGCGCTCGTTGGCGTGCGTTCAACCTAGCAAACACGCATGAATACACAACACTCCCCCTCACGGCGGGGGCTCGTGGCACGCGCCTATCCGCTTGCCATTCTCCCCCTTCTGGCGGCCAACCTGGTCTTCGCCCAGACGTCGGCGACCGACACCGGTACCGCTTCCAACTCAGACCAACCGGTCAAACTCGAGAAATTCGAGGTCACCGGCTCTTACATTCCGGCGGCCGCCGATGAAGCCACCGCGGTTCCGGTCCAGATCATCAATCAGCAGGCCATCGCGCTCAGCGGTGTTAACACCAATGTTCTCGACGTCCTGCGCAAGACCGTTCCGCAAATTCAGGGCGGCAACAACATCGGCCTCGAGAACGGCAACATCTCGGGCAATTCCACCAATGGCGGTTCCGAAGCCGCGCTCCGCAACATCGACACGCTCGTGCTGATCAACGGCAAGCGCGTCGCCGCTTCCCCGGTCGCGGCGGGCGGCGGCTACGAGTTTGTCGACTTGAACCTGATTCCGCTTTCGGCCGTCGATCGCATCGAGGTTCTCACCGACGGTGCGTCCGCCATCTACGGCTCCGACGCCGTGTCGGGCGTCATCAACATCATCCTCAAGACCGATTATCGCGGCGCCGAGCTTGATTTCCATTACACTGAGGCCCCGAATTCCACCGGCGGCTACTGGCGCGAGCGTTCCGCCTCCGTCGTGGTCGGCGCGGGCAACGCCAAGACGAACGTCATGTTCGCCGCGGAGTGGACCAAGCAGGACCCCCTCTGGGAGCGCGATGTGTCGTACGACAACCCGTCGTTCGGCACCGCCACTTACCCCGGGGTCATTTCCCAATCCGGTAGCTACTACACCTTGAACCCGAGCCTGAATGCTCCGCCGGCCGGCCCGAACAGTCTGGCCGACCTCGTGGCGGCTGGAGTCTACGTCCCGACCTCCATCGATGATGTCGTGAACGGTTTCAATCTGTCGCGCAAGCCCACGATCATGAACTCGGCCGACAAGCGCATCGCGACGGCCTCGTTCAGCCATATCATCTCCGATCAGATCACGCTCAAGGGTGACTTCCTGTACGCCCACACGGAGACGAACTATCAGTTGAATCCGCAGCCGGTCAGCGTGTCCACCACCACCCTGAACGGAGAAGGCAACCACACGATTACCGATGCGGGCTCGGCGGCGGCCGGCAACCTGGTCGGCGGCGGCTCGGTTACGGTCGCCAACCGCTTCATCGGCGGCCCGAACCGCATCTACGACAACGACACGAACTTTTATCGTGGCACGGTCGAACTGACGGGCAAGGTGAACGACTACTTCAACTGGGACATCTACGCGAACTACAACCTCTCGAACCAGACGGCGCTGGGCGAGAATCAGATCCTCAACTCGGCCCTCGTCGCCGGCATCGCCAACGGCGACGTCAACATGTTCGCGCTGACCCAGGATCCGGCGAGCCTCGCGGCGGCCAATATCTTCGGCACCTCGATCGCCATCTACAAGAGCCAGCTCTACACGTACAACGGCATCGCCAACGGAAAGATCTGGGACCTTCCCGGCGGCGCGCTCCAATACGCGGCGGGCCTCGAATACCGCAAGGAAACCCTCGTTGCCACGGCGGACTACAACAGCATCATTCCTCCGGGAGCCACGACCAGCTTGTGGAACAACGGTGTCTCGCTGTCGCCCTTCGATGGCGGCCGCAGCGTGAAGAGCGAATTCGGCGAACTGAAGATTCCGGTGTTCGGACCCTCGCAGAACATCACGGGACTGCACAGCCTGACGATCGACGGCGCCGTGCGCCACGAGTCGTACAGCGACGGCAACCACACGACGGTTCCGAAGGTCTCGCTCAGCTACAATCCGTTCAACGACGAGTTCCGCATCCGCGGCACCTATGCGAAGTCGTTTTCCGAGCCGACGCTTTATGACCTTTACGGTCCGTCGAACTCCGGTTTCACGACTCAGTTGGGCGGCCTCCAGGCCTACAACTCCTCCGGCCAGCCGACCGGCAGCAACTTCCCGCCCATCCAGGGCTTCCAGCTCGGCGGTTCGAACCCGAGCCTGACGCCTTCGCACGCCAAGAGCTACACGGCCGGCATCGTCTACTCGCCGAAGTATGCCAAGGGCCTCGAGATCATGGTCGACTACTACAATATCAAGCAGACCGACCTCATCGGCAGCGTCGCCGGCACCGCCACGATCATCCAGTCGGTGGAGCAATACGGCGCTGCGTCGCCCTTCGCCCCCTACGTCGCCCTCGGCGCGTTCCCGGGCCAGGGCGGAACGCCCGTGACCTCGCCCGGTCAGTTGTCGCCGAACCCGGCCAACGTTTACGTGCTCCAAAGCCTTGTGAACATCGGCACGCAGCAGCAGCACGGCTACGACATCGACGTCAAGTACACCCTGCCGTGGCAGCAGTACGGCCGCTTCATCATCGATACCAAGTGGGCGATCATGCAGTCGTTCTTCATCAAGTCGGGCCCGACCGATCCGGGCACCGAGTACTCCGGACTGGATCTCTACGGCACGCTGCCGAAGGCCCGCTCGTACACAACGGTGGACTGGAACTACCAGAGCTACGGTGCGACGCTGGCCTATACCCACATCAACAGCGTGGGTGACGGTTACGGCGACGAGATCAACCCGTACAACACGTTCGACATCCAGTTCCGCTACGATCTCAGCCAGCTGAGCCCAATCTTGCGCGGCGTGAGCTTCGACGTTGGCTGCAACAACTTCACCAACCAGGGTCCGTCGCTCGATCGCAACAACTACGCGAGCCCGCCGTTCGACGCCAGTACCTACAGCTTCTTCGGCCGTCAGTACTACATGGATGTGAAGATCAAGTTCTGATCTTCGCCGGCCCCGGCCTTGCGCCTTCGCGCCCCTCCGCCAGCCGGAGGGGCGCTTTTTTTGGCCCGGCCTGCCGGCAGGATCGTTGACCGCGTCAAACGACGGATCCGGCGTACGGAAGTTGTGCCGACGCATTCCCGTGATAGTGCTCCGGGCATGAAAAAATCCGTCCTAGTCTATGCCGCGCTTGCCGTGGTGGGTGTTCTTTTCGGTGCGCCGCCAAGACCGGTTCCACCGTCGGAAGCTCACCAGTTCGACTTCTGGCTGGGCGAATGGTCCGTGACCGAGGCCGGCAAGCCGGCGGGCAGCAGTCGCATCCAGTCGATCGCTGGCGGAAATGCCTTGCTCGAGAATTGGGAGGACGTCGACGGCGGCTCCGGCAAGAGCCTCAACACGTACAACGCGAAACGAAAACAGTGGCAGCAATTCTGGGTCGACAGCAGCGGCGGCGTGCTCGAGCTCAGCGGTGGTATCGTCGGACGCTCGATGGTGCTTTCCAACGAGACCACCGGACGCGATGGAAGACCGCTGCGGAACCGCATCACCTGGACGCCGAACGACGACGGTTCCGTACGGCAGCTTTGGGAAACCTCGCGCGACGACGGCAGGACCTGGCAAACTTCGTTCGATGGGCTGTATCGACGGCGACCCCGCCCTACATCGGCCCGATCGCCCTTCCGTTCGGACAGGCCACCACCCGATTACTCGGATACGCGATGCCCGGCCGCCTTCAACACCGCGATCGCCGCGTCGACCTGCGCGCTTTTCACCAGCACATAATCCGTATCGAACGTCGACTGCGCCAGGATCGGGATGCCCGCTTGGGCCAGCGGCGCGAGCACCGACGACAATATCCCCGTTTCCGTGAACGCAAATGGTCCCTCGAACTTTAAAATCACCCAGCCGGCTTCGTGACGCGTTTCCGGCGGCACGTCCTCTGACCGGCAAATGATCGACGCTTCGTCCGCTGTCCGAGTGACCGCTCGGAATCCGCCACCGCCCCCCGCCCAGACGGGAAGCGCGCTGCCCGCCGGCAGGCGGCAGATCGCGAAGTCGCCGGGCAGCAGTCGCAGGGCGACGGACGGCATCAGAACAGCGACTTCGCCACGACACCGACGGCCGTGATCGGGCCGGTGTCGTCGAGGGAATCGAGCGCGCGATCGGCCTTCTTCAGGGTCGACTGCGCATTCAGGTAAAGTCCGTCGTCGGAAATGAGTTTCCCGAGCGTGCCCTCGCCGCGTGCGATCTTGTCGGACATCGCGCGGACATTGCTGACGGTCACCTTGAGATTGTTCGCCGTCGCGTCGTCATAGAGAAGAACGCCGAGCGTGCCCTTGCCGCTCTTCACGTCGCCGACGATTCCCTTGGCGTCGCTCATGAACGTCCGCGCATCGTTCGCCGCCTGCTTGATTTCGCCGACGGTGGCCACGAGGTCGTCGTGCAGCTTCGGGTCGTTGACCAGTCGCCCGATCGTGCCGTCGCCGTTGCGGATCTTGTTCGTGATGTCCTGGAGATTGCTGATCGTCTCGGTGAGCTTGGGACCGTTTTCGTCCACGAGCTTGTCGAGCTTGGAAAACAAATTGCCGTTTTCGCCGCCGTTGAACTGCTTGCTGACGCCATCGAGCACCTGCTCGATCTTGTTGCCGACCGCTCCGAGCTGCGTGATGACCTCGCTGAGGTCCACCGTCGGCCGCGTCTTGATCTCGTCCTGATCCTTCAGCAGCGGCCCGCCGGGCGTGCCAAAGGTGACGGCGAGATAATTGCTGCCGAGCAGGCTCGATTGTTCGACGCTCGCGACGGCGTCGGTCGGGATCTGCACCTCGGGGTCGATGTTGAGGAGCGCCTCCACGCGCCGACCCGCCAGCCGGGTGGTGGTGACGGAGCCGATCTTCACGCCGGCCATGCGAATCTCGTCGCCGGATTTCAGGCCCTTGAGATTCGCGAAGCCGGCGACGAGCGTGTACCCCTTCGGGCGGAACAGGCGTCCGCCGTTGAGCGATTCGAGCGTGATCCACGCCAGGGCGAGGCCGAGCAGAAAAAAGAGGCCGACACGGACGGTCTGGGATTTGTTATTCATGGCTGTGCTCCATTTGTTTGAAACGGGGATTCTTCAGGTCGATGACCGGATTGAGAAAATTGGCGATCTTTGGATCGCTGGGATTCTTGAAATCGCCGGGCCGGCCGACGCCGCGCAGCTTGCCCTCCATCAGGAACGCCATGCGGTCGGCGATGCTGAAGGCGAGGTCGCGGTCGTGGGTCACGACGATGCTCGTCACCGCCGTCTGCTCGCGCAGGGTGGCAATGATCTCGGTCAGCGTGGCCGACATCACCGGGTCGAGTTCCGAGGTCGGCTCGTCGTAAAGCAGCAGCTGTGGCTCCATGACCAGCGCGCGGGCGATCGCGACGCGTTTCTTCATGCCGCCGGAGAGCTCCGAGGGAAACTTCTTCTCGGCGCCCTCGAGCGAGAGGATGGCAAGCGCATGACGCACGCGCTCGCGGATCGTCGCCTCGCTGCCGAGCCGGTGTTCGCGTGGAAACAGCGCGAGATTGTCGTAAACGGAGAGCGAGTTGAACAGCGCGCCCGCCTGGAAGACCAGCGCCAGCCGCACCCGGTCGCGCGTGGCGGGATCCGACGCCGCGAATTCACCCAGGCTCACTTCGCCAGAAGTCGGCGACTCGAGGCCGGCGATCTGTTTCAGGAGCACGCTCTTGCCCGAGCCGCTCGGGCCCATGATGCAGAAGATTTCGCCCGGCTTCACCTCGAAGCTGATGTCGGTGAGCACCACGTTGCGTCCGTATTGCTTGTTCAGGTGCGAGACCGTGACGCCGACGGTCTTGCCCATGAACGGGGTGGCGGTGAAATGGGGGCTCATGACATCAGCAGGCCCTTCGTGACGAAGTAATCGAGCACGAGGATGAGGATCAGCGAGGCAACCACGGCCTTCGTGACCGAGGCGCCGATCTCGCGCGGACCGCCGCGCGTGTCGAGGCCGATGTAGCAGCAGACGGCGACGATCACGAAACCGAACACCTCCGCCTTGATGAGGCCGTCGACGATGTCGCGCGGCTTCATGTACGCCTTCAGCGCGTTGAAGTAAGCTTCGGAGTCGACCGAGATGAAATGCGTGTACTGGCAGACCAGCGCGCCGCCATACCAGCCGCAGATGTTGGCGATCAGCGCGAGCACCGGCATCATGCAAACAACGGCGGCCAGGCGCGGCAGCACCAGCATGCGCTCCGGCGGAATGTTCATCGTTACCAGCGCATCGACCTCCTGGTAGACGCGCATCGAGGCGAGTTCGGCCGTGATCGCGGATCCGACGCGACCGGCGAGGAGGATCGCGACCATGACCGGGCCGAGTTCGCGCGCCATGGTCAGGCCAACCAGCGTGCCGATGAACTGCTTGGTGCCGAAATTCTCGAGGCTGTATCCGCTCTGCAGTGCGAGCACGCTGCCGATGAAGAAGCTCAGGATCGTGACGATGGGCAGCGTCGTGTACCCGATCAGGTAGCATTGGTCCATGAAGCGGGCGAACTGCCGGGGCAGCGTCCCCGCGAAGGCGAGCGAGCGGAAGATCAGCAGGACGGTGCCCCCGATGTGACCGATGATGTTGTTGAGATACCTCATGGCGACGCGGCTGACGAAGCAGTCATGTCTTTTTTCCGGTTGAAATCGAACAGGAAGAAGCGGGTGTGATCGTCGCCCGTCGCCCGGCCCCAGCCAAACATCGCCAGGTGGAATTCGCGGCCGGCGGGCGACTTCTTCCAGCTGACGAGGTGCCACAGCAGCGACCGTGAGTATTCGTCGGATCCGCGCTGATCCGAGCGATAGACGGCGAACAGGGGAGTGTAGAGGCGGCGCACGACCTCGTTGTTGGGAAAAAATACCTCGAACGGGCTGAACAGCTGGAATTGCTTCCGGCCGGCGCCGTCGTCCCAGGCGCTGAACAACGGCCAGAGATGTCGCTTGTAGGCCGGTGCGTCCTCGGGGTGGCCGCGCCGCCGCTGGTCGAGCGACCAATAGAGAAAATAGAGGATCTGCACCTTTTCCTGGGTCAGACGGTCCTCATCCCAGATGCCCCGGCGGAAAAGCGGCCAGGGCGCCCACGTCTTGTCGTAGCCCTTGATGCGCGAGTGCGTGTAGAACGGTCCCCAGCGGTTGATGTACCGCTCGTCGCCGCGGCCCTGCACGAAAAGCGGCCAGAAATAGCGCTGCTCGTCGTAGCGTTTCGGTTCGGTGCGATGGGTGTAGCCGAAAAACGGCCACAGATACGATTCGGCCAGATATCCGGGGCCCGATTCGCGGGCGTAAAACGGCAAAACGCCGAGACGCTCATCCGGCACCGGCGCGGACAGATTGGTCTCCGATTTGTAGCCGAACGGCCACAGATAGAACTGCTCGCGATAGTCGCCCTCGCGTCCGCGCGAACCGGCGATCGGCCAGAACTCAAAACCGTGATGTCCCGCGCCGTCGATGAAACGCAGGAACGGCCACGGTGCCGACGTGATGCGCTTCCCGTTGATCTCGGTGTGAAAGTAGAGCGGAAAAATCCACCAGGTGAGACTGTCCTTGCCGAACCGGTTTTTGATCGTGCCGGCGACCGGAAAGAGCGCGTGATAGGTCGTGTCCGGCTGGCCGGTCTCGCGCGAAAAGTAGAACGGCCACACATCGAAGTCGCGCTCCCCGCGCACCCCCGGCTCCGGCGAAATCCGGCTGTCGTTCACGAGATCGAAAAAGCTGAAGCGGGTGTAGCCGCTGTCCTTTCGCCACGTGAACAGCGGGTACAGAAAATAAGTCGCTTCCTTTGTGCCAATGCGGGACTCGAGCAGGATCGGGCGCCAGGCGGTCCAGCTTTCGCCGTCCTTTTCCTCATGCTTCGCATACAGCGGGCCCAGCACCTGTTCCTCCCGCGCACCGCCGGCATTGTTAATGTAGCCGGGGGCACCAGACCCCGGAGTATGCACGTGCGTCTCGGCGCTGTTATTCGGATTTTCCCCGGGGCGTGCGGACCCGGCTACATCGTTCAGGTCCACGCGCACCGGCCAGGCATTCCACTCGCCGGCGCAAAGCGACGACGCCAGACCAGCCGCGAACAGCGCGACAAGGAGACGTCGTTTCATGCTTGGAGGGTTGGGTCGGGCGTTGCCATCTCAGGTCGGGATGGCCAGTGAGGAGCTGGCTCCGCGCCAGTCGAAAGACGTAAATCCGTCGCCATGCGTCTGCAAATGCTATGTTTCAACCACTTCCGCGGCGAAGTGTTCCCTCGGAAATTGACACTCCAAAGTCATCCTTATGCGAATCACCGGCGGTAACGCCCGCGGCATCCCCCTCCACCTGCCGAAAGGCGATGCGGTCCGACCCGCCACGGACGCCCTGCGCCAGGCGGTGTTCTCCAGTCTGGGGGCGCGGGTCTCCGGGGCGCGATTTCTCGATCTTTTTGCCGGCAGCGGTGCCTATGGGCTCGAAGCCTTGAGCCGCGGCGCCAGCGGAGGCGTCTTTGTGGAGAAGGATTCCCGCACGGCTTCGTTTATCGAACGCAACCTGGGCGAAGTCTGCCGGAGTCTCGGTCGCAATCGTGCGGGGGTCGAGGTGTCCACGATGGACTCACTCAGCGTGCCGCAGGCAACGATCGCAATGGCTGATCTGATTTTCATCGATCCACCCTATGCGATCATCGGCGAAGTGGCTCCCCGGGTCTTTGCCTCCATTGCCACGGCTTGGAAAGCACAGCCCGATGGCATTGTGATTTTCGAGATGCCGGGAGAAACCGAACTCGCCCCGGACGGTTGGACGTGTGTGAAGCGCCTGGGCAAAGGCGCGCGTCAGCCGACCGTTTGCTTTTTCCGGCCCGTATCGAATTCGGTGCCTCCGGCGGATTCCGCTCGGTAGGGGACGATGTCCCATCGGACCGTTGGACTCAACGAAGCACATCTTGCGATTCGTTGCGGTCAGAAATTTTAACCACGGAGGCACAGAGAAGCGTTCAATGTCCCTGTCTGAACAAGGTGGAACGCGTTGCCCCCAACGCGTTGAGGACAACGCGTTCCACCTTATTAGCGCGGAATCTGCGCCTCGGAATTCGTCTCTGGGCTCTCAGCTGGAACGATTCATTCGCGACGTCGAAACGTAGGTCGAAAAGTCGAACCCAACGGTGCGTCGCACCCGAGGAATTGAGAACAGGTAATTTCATTCGGGGCTCGGTCCCTCAACTCTGAACCTTCAACTGCGTGAGTCCGACTCTCCGCTCTCAGCTCTGGGCTGAGCAGGCCGCCTCACATCCACCCGCGCCTCGCCTTCGCCAGCGTGACGGCCGCGATCACCGCGGTTTCGGTCCGGAGAACACGCGTTCCGAGATGGGCGAGCGCAAACCCGGCCCCGCGCAGAACCGCGCGGTCCTCGTCCGCCCAGCCGCGCTCGGGGCCGATCGCCAGAACCAATGGGGAATTCGCCGGCTCGATGCTGGCCGGCAGCGCCGCCGTGGCCTCGTAGTTGTCGAGCGCGATGCGTGTGCCACCCGTCGGAAGGTCGGCGAGCGCCGTGGAAAGCCTAACGCCGAAAACGACTTCGGGAATCCGCGTATCGAACGCTTGGGCGGCTCCGGTCAGGAGATGCCGACGCCATTCGCCCCCTTGCCAGAGCGTGCTTTGCGCGTAACCGGGCTCGGTGCGCGCGGCCGAGGCAAACACGAGCCGGGCCACGCCGAGGGTGGTCGCCTCGCGCAGGATATCGCGCGCCGTCTGGGGACGCGGCAGCCCAACGATCAAGGTGAACGGCTCCAGCGGAACTGGCGGATCCCCCCAGCTGAAAGCCAGTTCGAGAGATTCGGAACCCACCGCCTTGACCGTGCCCCGGCCGCGCGACCCGTTGACAATTCCCGCATCGAACGATTCCCCCGGCTGGCGTTGCAGCACCTCGCGCAAGTGGACGGCGCGCGGGTCGGTCAAGGCCAGCGGGCGGCTCTCCTCGCCAGGTTCGAACAGGATCAGGTTCATCCGGTCCCCATTCGGTTGATAAAAACCGGCAAGTCACGGCGATTCCGCGCGATGGGAGGATCCGGAAAGGCTTCCGCTTATGGCCAGCGTTCGGCTTGCGTGCCTAGATGTCGCCGATACGCTGCGTACTTATGTCAAACGCGCGTGGTCAACTCGGCAAGACCGAGCCCGCGGTGCTGCCCTCGGCGGCAAAGGTGGTTGTCATTGAGGACCAGCGACTGGTGGCTGAGTTCTTCGTGCTCCATTGTCGTTCGATCGGACTCGTGGTGGAAGCGGCCTGTGCCAATCTGGCCGACGGGATCGCAGCGGTGCGTCGCCACCAACCCGCGCTGGTGCTGCTCGATTTTTCGCTGCCCGACGGCAACGGACTCGATGCGGCGAAGACCATGCTCGATGAATTTCCGGAGATGCGCATCATCGGCGTGTCGTCGCACCGCGACCCGTGGACCATGCTGCAGGTGCAGCGCCTGGGCCTGCACGGTTTCGTGGACAAGCTCGAGCAGCGTCCGGAAATCCTCACCGAGGCGATCCGCTCCGTGCTGGCCGGACGCATCTATTACGTGCCGATGGTCAACGAGGCCACCGCGTCATTGCGACGCGATCCGAAGGCGTTCATCCGCGTGCTGTCCGATTACGAGCTGCGCATTCTCTCGATGATCGGCGAGTCGAAGTCGGACGACGAGATTGCGACCGTGCTCGGGATCAGTCCGGCGACGATGCAGTCGCGTCGTCGCGACATCATGCGCAAGCTCGACGTGCACACCACGCCGAAGCTGATTCATTTTGCGATCGTCAACGGACTCACTCGTCCCGAGCAGCTCGCGCATCGGGCGGTGAAGCCGTGAAGAGTGGACGGGGGACGGTGAGCAGTGAAGCTGAGTGATGAGTGATGAGTGATGAGTGATGAGTGATGAGTGATGAGAATTTGCGGCGTTAGCCGTTTCTCAGGTGGAATGCGACGTCCCCGGCGCGTTGGTTTGGCCACTTAACAATCCACTTCGCGCCAGCTCGGACCTGCGTTGCTCACTCCGAGCAATCCGTGCGATCCGTGATTTCAATCGGGCTCGCCACTCATCACTCGCCACTCGTCACTTCGACCCGCTCACCCTCCGGCCTCGTCACTGACCACTCGCCACTGTACTCCCGCTCACCGCTCACCATTGTCACTCGTCACTCGCCACTTCCGAATCAAACCGCCGCCGTCAGACGATCCCGCAGCATTGGAAATTCCGCGGCGAGCCGCTTGCCGGAGTCCTCGAGCTGGTCCCAGATTTCGTTGATCGCCGCCGCCTCGACTTCGCGCGCGAGTTCTTCGGCGAGCTTGGCGTGCACGAACGCGAGCCGCCCGACGAGCCGGTGCGCGATGTCCGCTGCCGTCAGTGCCTCGCGCTGCTCGATCGCCGTCGTCAGCTTGTGGGCCTCCTGGTCAAGTTCGGCGAGGTAGAGATCGAGTTCCTGGCTCACGGGCACGCCCTTGCGCGCGGCGAGCAGGCGCAGCGTGCCGAGCGGGTCGGCGTTTTCCGGCTCACCCGGCGGATGAAAAGGCGTGGTGGCCCGGCGCGTGGCTGTCGCGGCGGTGAGCGCGGCGCGAACCTTGTTCAGCGAGACCGGCTTGGTGAGAAACGAATCCATGCCGGCCGCCATGCACTCCGCGCGTTTGTCGGCGGTGGTGAAGGCCGTCGTGGCGATGATCGGCAGCGCGGCGGGAACCTTGGCCATGGCCCGGAGCTCGCGCGCGACCTCGAGTCCGCTCTTGCCCGGCATGTTCACGTCGAGAAACACCGCATCGAAATCCTCCGCGTGGGCGGCCTCGATCGCGGCCACGCCGTCGGGGGCGTTAACGACCTGGAAGCCGGCCTGCTCGAGAAACGCCGTGAGCGCGAGCCGGTTGTATTCCTCGTCGTCGACCACCAGCGCGTGCAGCGTGGGCAGGCCCGGGTCGGAAAACACGGCCGGCGCCTCGACTGGTTCGGGCTTCATCGCATCCATGGCCACGGGCAGGCCGATCAGCAGGGAGAACGTGGAGCCGTGCCCCATCTCGCTCTCGACGGCGACGCGTCCGCCCATGCGCTCGGCGAGCGTCTTGCACATGGCGAGGCCCAGTCCGGTGCCGGAGATGTTGTGTTCCTTGGCGACGGCGCCGCGTTCGAAGCGCGAGAACAGCCGCTCCTGTTCCTCCGGCGCAATGCCGGGACCGTCGTCCGAGACCGCAAACGTGAGATCGACGTGTTCGGGGCGGCTTTGGTGGCCCCAGACGGTGACGCAGACCTTGCCGCGACCGGAGTATTTCAGGGCGTTGATGACGAAATTGAGCAGGATCTGGCGCAGGCGGCCGGCGTCGCCAATAAACCAGGGCGGCACGGCGGGGGAAACGGCGACCTCGACCGGGATGCCCGCCTGCGAGCTGAGCGTGGCGGTGATGCCGATAAGGGAGTCCATCAGTTCCGGCAGATCGAACGGCTCGGGTGTGATGGTGACGGCGCCGGCCTGGAGTTGCGAGAAGTCGAGGATGTCCTCGAGCAGGGTGGAGAGATGGATAGCGCAGTGCCGGAGATTCTCGATGCGCCGCTTGTCGATGTCGCCCAGCCGGGAGGTGTCGAGGGTGGCGGCGAGGCCGACGACGCCGTTCATCGGGTTGCGGATCTCGTGACTGATACCGGCAAGGAACTCGTCCTTGGCGGCATTCGCGCGGACGAGTTCGGCCGTGCGCACCTCGACGAGCCGCTCGAGTTCCTGGTTGCGGCGGCGGATGCGGCGCTCGCGGATCGAGATGAAAACCCAGATGGCGACCGCGCCGAACGCGGCGTAGCCGCCGTAAGCCCACGGGGTGCGGTACCACGGCGGCAGGATGCGGAAGCTGTAGGAGACGGGTTCGCTGATCAGGCCGGCGCTGTTGACCGCGCGCACTTGGAACGTGTAACTGCCGTCGACGAGATTCGAATACTCGAACGTGCTGCGCGGGGCGGCGGCCGACCAGTCCCCCCTGCCATCGCCCAGCCGGGTCTGGAACCAGAGATCCTTGCGCTCGTCGATCTGTGGCGACGAAACCTGCGCGGTCAGGTGATGCCGCCCGAAGGGGAAACTCGGCACCGGGTCCGTGGACACTGGCGCGCCGAAAAGGTCGTTCACCCGCAGCCACGGCGCCTCGGGCGTCTGCACCGGAAGGACTTCGTCGGGTTTCACGCGGATGATCCCCTCCGTTCCACCAATCCAGAGGACTTCCTCACCGGATTCTCGGGAAGCGATCAGCGTATTCGGTACTCCCGCTGCTTCATAGCGCGGCACATGAAGTTCCTCCCATTTACCGGGATCGCCATTTAACCCGAGCGAAATTTCTCCGATTCCATATGTATAGGTACTCGAATTTCGCTGACGCTGAAAACAAACATAAACCCGTCGGCCGTCGGTGGAAAACGCGCACGCGTAGACGACGGCTTTCGGTACTTCCAAGATCTGGCTCAAAAGAGCTGTTCGAGTATCGCCGAGATAACAGCGATTGCCGACCGAACAAAGGACTTTGGTGCCGGCGCCGGTTACGGTGCTGAATTTCAATTGTCCATCAACTGATGAACTATCCCGAACCACTTCCAGGCGTTTGGTCTTAACGTCGAACTTCAGCACTCCTTGTGTTATGCTGTTCAACCACAGGTTGTCGCTGGGATCGACGTACATCTCGTTACTTTGGTCCGTAAGCGTGCAAAGCACCTCATTCTTCCAGTCTCCATTTTCGTCCTGGTGAATGCTTGCCAGGTTCTGCTTTTCGAGGGCATAGATGACGTTATCCTTCTCGCGTGACGGGGCGACCGCGTAGAAGTCTGTCGAAGGGATTGAGAAAATATTTTGAGTCGATTTGCCGTCGAAATAGTCAACACCACCAAATCGCCCGAGGAGAAATCCCTCACGCCATGGAATAAGGCATGGTCCCGTCGACGTCAGCTGAGGCATTTTGCGAAAGTAACTTGTTTGATCGGGCTTCGCCTCGAGCACGTACGCGCCGCTGTCGGTAGCTGCATAGATGCGGCCCTTCGTTTCAACCAGGGACTCCACGGTGGAAAGGCTAGTGTCGTTCCAATTTGAAAAGGTGGATACGCTCCCCGAGCAATCCATGCGAGAGAGGCCGCTGCCGTAGGATGGCATTATCCAAAGCATATTCTCGCGATCGAGAAACATGCCGTTAACCAAATCCCCCAGCAGTCCTTCCTGCTGCCGAATAATGCGTATCGACTGTCGGTCCGGCGACATGATCCCAATTCCGCCGAATGTGCCCAATGCCATGCTGCCGTCGCGAAGCTTTATCATAGAACTTGTGGGGCGCGGCTTCAGGAAGTCGATCACTGCCTGCGAACACAGGGGTTCATGAGGTCGACCCGCGAAAAACACGCCATCTCGACTAATCAAGAGCAGCTTCATTCCCTTCTTTTCGATCCAGAATGGCGCGTGTTCTGGGAGGTCGGATGATGGGTATTCCAGTTTGGGGCCCTCTGCGGTCATCCGGTAAAGACCGGTTTCGGGATGGGTAAACCATACCTCGGATCCCAAGCTCGCTGCAAAGAGCCGCTGCTTCGTGGGAAATTGCCACACTCTGAACCGAACGCCATCCCATCGAAGCAGGAGCGATTCGCCGACAAATAACACTCCGGTTTCTTCGGGATATAGGGACAAAACGCTACCGAAATGCCGGAACTCAGCCGGAAGCCGGCTTGCAAGGGATGTGTAACGATATTCCCCGTCACTTCCTTCCGTATAGTACCCTAGTTCATCGAATCCTGCCGCCCAAATGTGACCATCCTCGCGGCTGCCAAGGGCACTTATTGCGTGATCTGCTGAGAACGGAAACCGTTTCCAGGAGATGCCATCATAAAGCAGCAGGTTGTCCGATCCGAAAAATAGGCGTCCCCGGCTATCCTGTACGCACCCCATTACACTATATGGAGTGTTGATGTCGCGGGGGAGAAACGTGTCGATTGCCGCCTTGCCTTGCGTGCGATCACTCCAGGCACCCAACGCACGGTTTGGAAGAATGCTTACAAGCGTCAACGCGAACAGCAAGAGACTCGTTGGGCGTGGATGACGCACGGATAGATTGAATTCGGTTTGAGATTTCCGGGCAAGTCCGTGGCGAACCTTAAATTAGGTTCACGGCCGACGGATCGGCTGTGACCGGATTCGGCTGAAAATAGGCGGTTTTGCCCGTTCAGAGAAAACGCGGATTGGACGATCATGGCCCCATGAACTCAATCCATTCTTCCATCTCGGGCCTCGTCTCGAGTCTGTTTCTCTCGCTGGGTTTTGCCAACGTGGCATCCATCTTGGATCCCCTGCAATCTCGTTGCGGCTCCGATGAAATTAATACCCATGCGGCCATCACCTGCGCTATGCCCTGCGGAACGCCTAGCAACTGGCGCCCGGTCTCGGGCTGAGTAGGCTAGCGGGCCAATGATCAACTTTGCGTCGTTTCGCTATCGCAAGGTCATGGCCGACGCGGGCGGCCCGATCGATCGATTGGCGATGGTGGACACCACTGTCCTCGGCATTCGCAAATTCCAGGCAAATGCCTTCCTCCGCCCCGATCTGGTAGCTTGGCGCAGCGCGGGACATGTTTTCGGCGAAGCTGCCGGTACCGGCACCGCAGACTCGCCGATGGAGGCGCGCTTCAAGGCCATTTCCGAGGCCATCGAGCGCTGGGCCCACATGGCCGTGCTGACCTCCGGCGATCCCCACCGCTTCGGGTTCGCCACCGATCCCTCGAGCAACGGCATGGCCGCGTTTCCCGGTCTCTGGAAGCGACAGGCCCGTCCGGCCGCGCAACTCGAAGCGACCGAACGTTTTAATGTACTTTCGTGGTGGGAAGGCAAACTGGAGGCGCGCGAAATCCAGCCACCTTGGCCCGGTTATCGGGGACTGGCCATCGAGTCCGATGCCCCGGGTGTCGCCGTCCTTCTCTACAAGCGGGCGCCCAACGGCCATTACGCCTATGGCCACGCCGCGGGAGCTGACATCGAGGCCGCCTGCCGGCGCGCCATCGTCGAGCTCGAGCGCCACGAATACGTCGTGAAGCGCTACCTGCTCGCCCACGCCGGCGCTTCCCGCTCCGAACTCGCCGCCAACGCCCACCCGATTGAGCGACGGAGCCTGTTCTTTGCCCTGCAGGAAGGCCACGACCTGTTTCTCGAGCATGTGCGCTCCGCGCCGCGACAGGTCTGCCGGACACCCCGTCTGATTTATGATGGCCCGGTGACCGGAGCTTGGTCGCGCTACGCCGATGTCTGGCGCGTGGTCTACGAGCCGCCGAGCGCCCGGTTTCTCGGCAACGACGATCACTATTTCTTTTGGTGAGGAATCCGCCTTGTGCGGAAACGCCTCTTGGGCAATGGTGCGGGCATGTCGCGGGTACGCGTCCACGCCTTTACGATTTCCGCCGACGGATTTGGCGCGGGACCCGGACAGGACCGCGATAATCCCCTGGGCCGGGGCGGAAGCGCCCTTCATGGCTGGATGTATCCGACCCGGACCTTCCAGCGCATGATCGGTGGCGAGGGCGGCACGACGGGCAAGGACGACGAGCTGGCCCGCACGAGCTTCGACAACGTGGGCGCCTGGATCCTCGGCCGCAACATGTTCGGCCCCGTCCGCGGCCCGTGGCCCGACGAATCCTGGAAAGGGTGGTGGGGCGACGAGCCGCCGTATCACGTGCCGGTTTTCGTGCTGACCCATCACGCCCGCGCTTCCATCCCCATGGCCGGCGGCACCACGTTTCATTTTGTCACGGACGGCATCCAGGCGGCCCTGGCCCAGGCGAAAGCCGCCGCGGGAGACAAGGACGTCCGCATCGGCGGCGGCGTGTCCACGATTCAGCAGTACCTACGGTTGGGCGTGATCGACGAAATCCATCTCGCGATTTCGCCCTGCGTCCTCGGGGCCGGTGAATCGCTTTTCGCCGGCATCAATCTCGTCGCCTTGGGCTACCGCGTCCGCGAACACGTCACGACCCCGGACGCACTTCACGTGATCATCGCCAAGGGTTGAAATCCAACCCGGCGAGAGGCCCACGAGCTTCCCCCTCCCGTCCCCGGATGTCCCTGTCAGCTCGCGCCTGAATCGTTGCCGAAACGTCACGGGACGTAATCGGGGCAAACGAGTATCGTCTCCATCGTCATGCAGCCCGTCCTGTTCATTGACCGCCACCCCGAGCGCGGGGACTGGATCAAAATGGACGTCGAGCCGCCGCACCTGACATTCGTCGAGGTGTTGCTGCCGGATGGTCGCGCCCAAGCCGCCGTGTTCACGGGCGAGCGATGGTGGAGTACCGGTAGGGAACTCCGCCCGATCGCCTGGCGGCACTACCTGGAGACGAGCTGGATTTGACCGGCTTCCGCCAGCTCGGGGAGCCGAGCCGGTCGAGGCGCAAATCCCGCCAAGGTGGAACGCGTTGTCATCAACGCGTTGAAGCGCCGTGGGAACAGGCCGCGACCGTTATGTTGTCGATTCCCGCCGAGCGGACGCCCACTCCGCCCACGCGGCGACCCTCCGCACGCCGGAGTTATCGACCTGTCGGACAAGTTCTGCGATCGATACGCCTACGACGGTGGCGGTCGGCGCGATTTCGTTGAAGGGAATCAGGACAAATCCGCGTTCGTGCAGTCGGGGATGGGGCAGGGTCAGGTGCGCATCCTGCCACGTCAGGCCGGGAACGAGCAGGAGATCGATGTCCACGGTGCGCGGACCCCAGCGCTCGCGTCGTTCGCGTCCGAGCCGGCGTTCGATCGCGAGGCAGACGGCGAGCAGATCGGGCGGCGGGTGGGCGGTGGATAGTTCGACGACGGCGTTCAGGAAATCCGGCTGCGCGGTGAGGCCGACCGGTTTCGTTTCGTAGAGCGAGGAGCCGCGCACGATCGAAACTCCCGGCTGCTCCGCCAGCAAACGCAGCGCCTCCGCCAGATTTCCGCGCCGATCGCCGAGGTTGGAGCCCAGGCCGACGAAGGCGGACTTCATGCGCGTTTTTTGGAAGCCTCGATCGCGACGAAATCCAGCGCTCCCGCCAGCGGAACGGATGGCTTGCGAATGACGACGGTCGCCTCGTCGATCCGGGGATTGGCCGAGAGCACCTGATCGAGGAGGTGACTCGCCAGGGTCTCGATCAATTTCACCCGGTCCTGTTCGAGGACTTTCCGGCACAGCGCGTAAATCTCCACGTAGTCGGCGGTGTTTTCGAGGCGATCGGTCCGCGCGGCCTCGGCAATGTCGAGCGTGAGCGTCAGGTCGACCTGAAACCTCTGGCCGAGCGCATTCTCTTCGGCCAGCGCTCCATGGTAGCCGTAGAACGCCATGTTCTTGAGGTGAATTTTGCCCTTCATGCCGTTGGGTCCGAGGCGACGCGGACGGCCTGGGCCATCCGCGCGGCCCGGAGATTGGGCAGCACATCGTGCACCCGCAGATAGTCCACTCCCTGCCACACCGCCAGGGCCGTGATGGCGAGCGTTCCCTCGAGACGTTCCGCCGGAGGCAGGCGCAGCGCATTGCCGATGACCGATTTTCGCGAGGCTCCCAGCAGGAGCGGGAATCCCAGGACGCGCAGTTCGCCGAGGCGCGCCAGGATTTCGAGATTTTGCGCGTCGGTTTTGGCAAAGCCGATTCCGGGATCGACGATGATGCCTTCGCGGCGGACGCCGGCGGCCAGTGCGATCGCGATCGAGCGCTCCAGAAATTCGAGCACCCGCTCGAGGGTTCCACCGGCGGCCTCGCGGAAGGACGGATCATTGTGCATCAGGATCGCACCGCATCCATTTTGCGCCGCGATGTCGGCGAGCTCCGGCCGACGCTGGAATCCGTGCACATCGTTGATGATCGTGGCGCCGGCTTTCACGGCCGCGAGCGCGACCTCCGGTTGATAGGTGTCCACCGAGATGGGTATGCCGATTTGCCCAGCCAAAGCGGAAATCACGGGCACGACCCGGGCAATTTCTTCGCTGGCCGGGACCTCAACATAGCCCGGCCGGGTGGATTGTCCGCCCACATCGAGCATGGCCGCACCCTCGGCGGCCATTTTCCCGGCCTGCTTCAGCGCCGCATCCAGGTTCGAGTGCCGGCCGCCGTCGAAAAACGAATCCGGGGTCACATTCAAGATCCCGACCAGCCGCGGCATGCGGTCTCCGTTAAGTCCTGTGTCGGGCGAAGAAGCCGAAGCCGCGGTACTGGAAGCGATGTGATTCAAGCCGGCAGATGAAGATGGATTTGGAGCGACCTGAAGCCGAAGCGACTCCTGAAGAGAGCGACGCCCTGGATCAGTCTGCTCGCTCCTCGCTTCCCGATTCTCGCTTCTTTGACGACTGGTGCGGCTGGACGGAATCGAACCGACGATACCGCTTTGGAAGAGCGGAGTTTTACCACTAAACTACAGCCGCAGGTCGAGTGGTCAGATTCAAGTGACCATGGAGTCGGGTCAAGCCGGGAGCGCGGGACGGCGTAAGGAGGTCGGAGGTCGGAGGTCGGAGGTCGGAGGTCGGAGGTCGGAGGTCGGAGGTCGGAGCCGTTGCCTCTACCGTAGACCTCGCCCGATGACAAACCTCTTGGAAGTCGGCGCCATGTCGATGGTGGTCGAGCGAGTTGCGGGGTTCCTGCCCGGATCGCTCGCCGATGGACGATAAATCGAAGACACTCTCATCTTTCGGCTTATGGCTTAAACCTTAGACCATTAATCCTTAGTCCCTTACCCCTTATCCCTTAAACCTTAAACCTTACCCCTTAAGCCTTAACGCTTACCGCTTAAAGCTTTCCACTTTTCCCTGACGGGTTTTCGTCCGGACCGGGGTTATGCCCACAACGCCATGATCCGCGCCTTGCGCCTATTGCTCTGTTCGGGACTTCTCGCTGCCGGCCTTGCTCCTGTTCTCCGGGCTGCACCCGACGAGGACAACGTCGGCGTGGCCATCCACCAGACCGGCCGTGTCCTGGTGTTTCCGCCCGACCTTCTCACCATGGGTGTTTCGGAGGGCGAGGTCCAGGTCGTCCTCAGTGTCGATGCCGAGGGCAAGCTGACCGACCTTCTGGTCGTCTCATACACGAACCCGGCGTTCGCCGAGGCGGTGGAAAAAGTTCTGCCGACCTGGACCTACGATCCCGCCCGCCTTCATGGGCGCGCCCAGGCCGGCCGGGTCGACATCGACATCAAGTTTTCCAGCGAGGTGAACATCTTCGTCGTCAACCTCGGCTGGCATTACTGGGAAAACGTCACAGGCGGCCACCGATTTGTCTACAAGACTTACAAGCTGAGCGATCTCGACCGCATTCCGACGCCTGCGCACGTAGTTCGCCCGGGACTTCCGAACGGGGCCGCGCCGTCCTCGGATCGCACGGTGACCGTCGAGTTTTTCATCGATGAATATGGTCGCGTGCGCGTCCCGACCGTCGATCGCACCGAAGCTTCCGATTCCTACGCCGCCGCCGCCATCGCGGCCGTCGAACAATGGAAATTCGAGCCACCCGTCCGCCACGGAAAACCGGTGCTCGTGCTTCTGCAGGAAGATTTCACATTCCGGGCGAAGCGGTAATTGGCGAGTAGCGAGTAGCGAGTAGCGAGTAGCGAGTAGCGAGTAGCGGAACGGGTCGAATACCCAAATGCGCGGTGGGTGACAACTCTGCTTGGTTTTTCCGACCTCCGACTTCCGGTCTCCGAACACCCGCTCACCGCTCACAGGTCACTGCTCACTGCTTTCAGCTTACCGCTTACTACTTAAAGCTTATCGCCCTCGCTTCCCTTCAACCACGCCGCCACAATTCCGGCCGCGACCGCGGCATTCAGCGACTCCGCCCGGCCAATGCGCGGAATCGTGATCCGCTCCGTGACCCGGGCGGCGACCGCGGGCGAGAGTCCCCGACCTTCGCTGCCGATCACAATGACCGCGTCGCGGGGCGGTGGCGCGGCGCGATAGTCGCGTCCGCCCAGATCGCAGCCGATCACCGGTACTCCGGGATCGACGAGGGCGGTGCCGAGTCCTGCCTGATACACAGGCACCCGGGCGAATGAGCCCATGCTCGCATTGATCACCTTTTGGGAAAAAAGATCCGCGCAATCGGGCGAGAGCAGCACGCGATCCAGCGCAAACCAGTCCGCGATCCGCAGCATGGCGCCGACGTTTCCCGGATCCTGCACTCCGTCGAGCGCCAGGGTGAGTCCACGGCGCAACGCTCCGGCGGGCAGGTCGGGTCGCTCGATGCGGCCGATGGCGAGCACTTCGGAGGGAGTGGGAAAATGGCTGATCCGCGCCATGTCGGCCTCGGCCACCTCGATCACGGTCGTCTCGCGCGGCAGGCGGACCGGACGTTCCCAGGCGCGCGTGGCGAAGATTTCGTCGAAGACCCGCCCTTCGGCGATCAATTCGGCCACGACCTTTCCGCCCTCGACCACAAACCGTCCCGCGGCCTCGCGATGCTTTTTTTCGCGCAGGTCGCGCACGCGGGTCAGGTCGGCCTTGGTTAGCGGCATGAACGGAGCACAACAGCCGCGCGCCCGCTTGCCAATCCGCCGTTTGGGACGGGTCGGGTTCGAAAGCGCGGGCGGAAGGTAACATTTGGGTGTCGACGTCGATGGGAAATTGACGGCACCCGCGCAGCGGTTTCGCTCGGGCTGGTTCGCATTCGGTTAGGGATCGCGTACTGTGTTGTGTGTGTGCTGCGACCGCGGGGTCGCTCCCCCGTGTGGATGCGTCCGGGCAAGGGGTTGCCCGGACGTGTCCACCGGTTCGGTCCTTCGACGCAAAAGCGCAAGTGCCCGTCTCCAGGAGGTAACGATGGAAACGGAGAGTTCCTTTTGTGGCTGATGATTTGGACCACCGAGGCACGGAGGACGGATTTTTAACCACGAGATTCAAGGAAGCTTACGGATGACCTTTCCGTGTGAGATTGGATCTGTCCGCGTATCCGTGGCTCAACTATGGCCACAAGAAGGCACGAGAAGTCACAAGGAAACGAAGCAGCCCCGGATCCGCGCGCCTATAGGCGCCCATGAAATTCATCGGAGGGACGGGTTTTTGCGCCTTTTTGCGGCTACATCATTTTCCGTTATGCTTCCGGCCATCACCCTCACTTTCACCTTCACTGGCAACCACGCTCCATCCTCGGAACGGGCTTCCCAATCGAATCCCGCGGCATTACCGTGCGGGCATGAAACGCCTGCTCCGTCTGACTCTTGCCACGGTCATGATCGGATTGATCGCGCTGCCTCTTCGCGCCGCGTCGTCGTCCACCAAGGGCAAGGACGGCGAGATTCCCACCGCGGGTTTCGAGCTCTCCAAGACGATGACCAAGGTCACGGGCATCGCCATTTCGCCGCTGCTCGGCGTGAGCGTCGTCGGCGCCTACGACTGGTACAAGGCCGACACCGACCAGCAGCGCGCGGCGCTGCCGTGGTTTGCCAATCCCGTGTTCTGGGTGCCGTGCCTGCTGCTCGTGCTCGCGTGCGCGGCCAAGGACACGTTCGGCGTGGCCATTCCGCCCGGTTTGAAAAAGCCGTTCGATGTGCTCGAAACGATGGAGAACAAGCTCACCGGCCTGGTGGCGGCGGGGGCGGTCGTCCCGGTGCTCGTCAATGAAGCCAGCAAAGCCCTGGCCCAGCCACACAGCTCGGCGCTGGCCAATTCGTATTTCGGCCATCTCGCGATGGTGCATTTCGCGTCCGCCGGTTTCGGCGCGTGGGCGCTGGACATTCTCATGGTGCCGCTGGCGATCGCGATCTTCGCCATCGTCTGGGTCGCCTCCCACGCGATCAACGTCCTGATTCTCCTCAGCCCGTGGGGCGGGGTCGACGCCGCGTTGAAGGGCATGCGCACCTCCCTGCTCGGCCTGCTGACGCTGACCGCCTTTATCGATCCCCGCGTGGGAGCGGTGCTCTCGCTGATCATCCTCGTGATCGCCTATTTCATTGCCGGCTGGGCCTTCCGCCTGACCATTTTCGGCACGATTTTCTGCTGGGATTTCTTCACGCGGCGACGCACCCGTTTCGAGGTGGAGAGCGACGGCAACAAGGTTTTTATGGGCGCCGAAATCAAGCGCGTGCCGGTGCGCACGTACGGCCGATTGCACCGCAATCCCGACGGCGGGCTGGTGTTTCGCTACCGTCCGCTGCTCGTGCTTCCCGTGCGCGAACTGATCCTCACCCGCGATGGTCTGGTGGTCGGCCGCGGCGTGTTCTACTCGGAGGTGCGCATGCCGGAAATGGGCGATCCCGAATCATTGCGCACGCTGCTGCTGCTGCCGCCGCGATATCTCGGTCACGAGGATGCCTTCAACCGGACCTATCAATTCTCGGGCACGCGCGACATCGGGTTGCGACGGGCGTGGGCTTGGCTGAAGGAGACGCTTTTTGGCCGCAAGAAAGCAGTTCCCGCGGCGGCGACGGGTTAGTTGCGTCCGACGGGCCTGTGGATTATCGGATTGCCCACGGAACACACTGAACACTCGGAACAGGAGGTTCGGGATCGAGCGTTGGATTTTCGGCCTTGGGCCCTCCTTCAGTGTAGTCCGTGTGTTCCGTGGGCTATGTCTCTGAACTTTTTGATTCCGGTCCCGGTGAAAGCTGCTAGTTCCAAGGGATGAGCGACGAGAACGTCCCGAAGCTGCGGCTCAAGCCCAAGCTCGCGCCGGAGACCCCGGCTGCCGGCGATTCTCCCGCTCCTTCGGAACCTGCTCCTGCGCCGGCCGCGCCGACGCCCGCGCCTGAAGCCCCGGCATCCCCGGCGCCACGGACGAGCCGACTCAAACCGAGACTTTCAGCCGAGCCGGCCGCGACACCGTCGGAAGCAGCGGCACCGTCCCCCGTCGAGTCCGCGCCGGTTCCGACCGAGGCGACACCGGCTCCCGCTCCGGAAGTTTCCCGCCCGAAAATCACCCTCAAAACTCGCGGCGAGGCTTCGGCTTCCGCGGCCCCGACACCCGCGGACGGCGTCACTGTGACCAACGAAGTGCCGGCCGAGGCGGCGATTCATTCCGAGGCGGCACCGCCTGCGGCGCCGAATTTTCCTCCGCCGACGATGATTGGAGAGCCGCCTCCGGTGCCGGCGAGTTTTCCGCCCCCGACGGCCAAGTTTCCTCCGCCTCCCGGGGCCAAAAGGCCCGCCAAGGCCAAGGCCGAACCCAAGGCCAAGGCCGCGACGGGCGGAAAAAAGAGTCTGGTTCCAATTCTCGGTCTGGTCGCCGTCGTTCTGCTGGGCGGCGGGTACTTTGCGTTCAAGAAACTCACGGCGGAGCCTCCGCCGCCACCTCCGCGACCTGTCGTGGCGAAGCCGCCTCCACCCGCGCCGCTGAAGCAGGAAATCGAAAAGGCAAAGGAGGAACAGGCGGCCCCGTTGAACGAGGTCGTCGCCGCCGACCAAGGCTCCGCCACGAAACCGGCAACCGACACGACGGCCGCGGCGGCGCCGACGCCCGTCGTCGAGAAACCCGCCGCTCCGCCTCCGCCACCGCCGCCGAGTGCCGCGTTCAAATCATGGGCGGACAATCTCAAGGTCTCCGGCGTGCGCGGCGGCGCCAATCCGCGCGTCTTCATCGAGCACACGGCCTATGCGCCGGGTGACATGGTGAATGCCAACCTCGGCATCAGCTTCGTCGGCTTCAATCCGCAGACCCGCATGCTGACCTTCAAGGACAAGTCGGGCGCGAGCCTCGAGGTGAGGAATTGAGGATCGGTGTAGGGCGGCATTCGGCGATGCCGCCCTACAATCATTCGTGACCTTTCGTGAATTTCGTGGGGGATTGTTTTGATCGTCCCGCGTCGACCTTAGCGTCCTAACGCCCCGGCTCGCCGCGATACTCCATCCACTCGCGCGCCGTCCATTCCGTCTCGTCACGCCCGGCCAGGCGCTCGACGACGTGCAACGCCGCATCGATCCCTGCGGACACGCCGCCGGCCGTGACGATGTGTCCGTTGTCCACGTAGCGGGCCGAGCGCACGACGGTGACACGCGGATAACCTGACGCGAGCGCGTCGTGACCGAAGTGATGCGTTGTCGCTGAAAGTCCGTCGAGCAGGCCCGCCTCCGCGAGCACAAACGCTCCGGTGCAAACTGACATTGTCACCTCCGTTTTGGTCGACTTTTCGCGGACCCACTTCAGCACGACATCGTTGCCTTCGACGGGACGCAGATCTCCGCCCGGAATCACCACGATGTCCGGCGCAGGGCAGTCGTTGAGCGTGAACTCTGGTTGCACCACCACGCCGCCCTGCGTCGCGATCGGACGGCGATCGAGTCCGACGGTGAACACATGGAACAGCCGATGATGTCCGGCGGCGTTGAACACCTCGCACGGACCGGCGAAATCCAGCAGTTCGGCGCCCGGCCACACCAGCACCGCCACGTTGCGGGTCGCTGCCGGAAGCGGTCCGACCAGGGCAGAGAAAACAATCGGTGCGAGAAGGCGCATGGTAAGAATGGGTTTGGAGGTAGGAGCCTGCTTGCAGGCGATGAGGTGGAGCGCGACGTCCCGGCGCGCTTGAAAGTGGTGATTGAACGCGGTTCGATGGGAAAACCGGCCCAGAGGTCCGGTTCCACCGGCCCCGAAATCGGTCAGCTCGCCCGCAGCGCCACCATCGGATTCACGGCCGTGGCCCGACGTGCGGGCAGGACGCACGCGAGCACCGCCACCGCGAGCAATACCGCCACGACCGTGACCAGCGTCAGCGGATCGCCGGGCGGCACGCCATAGAGGATGCTGGTCATGAGGCGCGTCAGAAAATAGGCGCCGACCGCACCGACGACGAGACCGGCCACCACCAGCCGGATGCCTTCGCCGAGGACCATCCACAGCACCCGGGACCGCGAAGCGCCGAGCGCCATGCGGATGCCGATTTCGGGTGTGCGCTGGCTCACGGTGAATGCGAGGACGCCGCCGATGCCGGTGGCGGTGATGACGAGTGCGACGAGCGCAAAAAGGCCGAGGAGCGAGGCGATCAGCCGGCGCGGCGCGAGGGTGTAGGATCGCACCTGGCTCAGGGTTTCAATCGAGGTGACCGGTTGTTGCGGATCCACGCGACGAATGGCCTCGCGCAGGTCGTGCAGCAGCGCCGCCGGGTCCGCCTCGGTGCGCACCAGAAGGGAACCCGAAAGCAAACCGCCGCTTTGCTGCAGCGGAATCTGGATCTCATCGACCGGATCGGCGTCGAGCTGGGCGCGCGCGTTGGCGACGATGCCGACGATCGTGAACCAGTTGGCTCCGTTGTCGAATGAGACGCGCCGGCCCAACGGATCGGAGGTCGGCCACAGCCGGCTCGCGAGCGACTGGTTGATGACCACGGCGCCGGGCGCCTTGGCGTCGTCGCTCGCACGGAAGCTGCGCCCGCGGAGCAGGGGTTCACCCACGGTCTTGAAATAATCCTCGCTCGAGACGAGCAGGGTGGCGTGCGGCGCGGGCGTTCCCGCGGGCACCGGTTGATTTTCGATCAGGAAAGGCGACGGAAAATTGGCGAGGCCGTTGAGCGGTTCGCTTCCGGAAACGGCGACGGACGCCACGGCGGGAATGCGCGCCGCCTCGTCCATCGCCCGCCGCCAGAAATCGAGTCGCTTGGCGCCGTCGTTGTAGCGGGTCCAATTCAGGTTGAGGTTGGCGGAGAGCACGTGTCCCACCTGATAGCCGGGATCGACGCGCTGAAGATTTAGCAGGCTGCGAACCGAAAGTCCGGCACCAGCCAGGAGCGGTACGGAAATGGCGACCTGCCCGGCCACGAGCAGCGCGCGGAGGCGGCTGCGCCCGACACCGGATCCGCGTGCGCCATCCTTCAGCGTATTGGCCAGGGCATCCGCTCCCGGCATGGGCACGCGCGAGCCGAACAGCAGTCCGGTCAAGACCGAAACGCCAAGGGTGAAAAGCAGCACGGGGCCGTTGATGGAAATCTCATCCGCGCGCGGCAGGAAGCGGCTGGCATAGGCGATCAGCAGGTGCAGTCCACCGGCAGCGAAGGCGAGGCCCGCCGCGCCGCCCGTCAGCGCCAGCAGGAGATTCTCGGTCAGCAATTGACGAAAAATGCGCCGGCGTCCGGCTCCCAGCGCAATCCGGACGGCGATTTCACGATCGCGCCTGACCAGGCGCGCCAGCGCGAGGTTGGCCACATTGGCGCAGGCGATCAGGAGCACGAAGCCCGAGGTGGCGAGCAGGATGAACAGGGGAGCGCGCGCATTGCCGGTGAACGAGCGCGCAAGGTCCTGCACCTCGACCTGATAGCCGTCGTCGCGCGGATAATCCTGCGGAAACGCGCCGCAGAGTTCGACCCCGATGCGCCGGCCGTCGTCGGACGCCTGCGCGGCGGAGACGCCGTCCTTCAGTCGGGCAAACACATTGCTGATGATGCGACCCTGACGGTTGCTCAGGACATGCTCCGCGCCGCGGAACGGACACGCTGACGCCGGCATGAAGACCTGGTCGGCATTCGGAAACGCCGGCAGCGGTGGCAGCACGCCGACGACGAGATGCGGTTTGTTGTTCATCTCAAACGATTGTCCGACCACGTGCGGGTCGCCGCCGAAACTCTTCTGCCAGTACTCATAGCTGAGGACCAGAACCGGCGCCGCGCCGGGCTTGTCCTCGCCCGGCAGAAACGTGCGCCCAAGCAGCGGTTTCACGCCGAGCAGGTCGAAAAAATTGTCCGAGACGACGCCGGTCTGGACGCGCTCCGGCTCGGGGCGTCCGAGCAGGATGAACCACATCGAATGGTATTCGGCCATCGCGCTGAACGCCCGGTTGCGCTCGCGGAAATCCATGAAGTCGGGCACCGAGAATCCAAGCGTCGGCTGGCCGACTTTCGGCGCGGCCTGGTTGACCGTCACGAGGCGGTCGGGTTGGGCGTAGGCGAGGGGACGCAGCAGCACGCCATGCACCACGGAAAAGATCGCGGTGTTTGCGCCGATGCCGAGCGCGAGCGTCAGGATGACCACGATCATGTAGCCCGGATTGCGGCGCAGTCCGCGCAGTCCGTAGGAAATGTCCTGGTGCAGATGATCGACGAAGCGAATCCCCCACGCGTCGCGGACTTCTTCCTGGACCTGCGCGACACCGCCGAAGGCGCGTTCCGCGGCCAGTCGCGCCTCCGCGGGACTCATGCCCGCCCGTCGGTTCTCCTCGGCCTCGCGTTCGAGGTGATGCTGCAGTTCGCGTTGCAGGTCGCGCTCGGAAGCGGACCGGTGAAAAAGGGCGCGGAGGAAGGGCATGGGGGTACGGGGAAGAAGCGGGAATCGAGGAGCGGGGACCGAGAATGTAGCGTGCGGGGTCGCCTGCCCTGAGTCAGTTGAGGTCGGGTCAGGGGGAATCGAGGACGAGCCGGACCGCCGTGGTGAAGCGTTCCCAATAGGCGGTTTCCTGGGCGAATTGTTTCCGGCCGGCGCGGGTCAGGTGATAAAAACGGGCCTGGCGGTTGTTTTCCGAGACGCCCCATTCCGCGGCAATGAGCCCCTGCGCCTCGAGCCGGTGCAGCGCCGGGTAGAGCGAACCCTGGTTCACGACCAGCGCGTCGCGCGACTGCTGCTGGATGCGCTGGGCGATGCCCCAGCCGTGCATGGAGTCGGCGGCGGCCAGCACGCGGAGGATAAGCAGATCGAGGGTGCCCTGGAGCAGTTCGCTTTTGAAATCAGGCATGGTCTTGTAGAATGACGACAGGAAGGAGGCTTTCTTGTAGAATGTCAAGGGGAAGGAGGCGAAGGCGGGTTGAGGGCCGTGGTTCGATGCGCGAGGCCTGGTTGTAGGGCGGCATCGCCGAATGCCGCCTGGGCAAACAATCGAAATTGGGATTAGGAACTCACGAACGATCCAAGACCGATAGGTATCAAAGAGCTCGGTTCCTGATTACCTGAGTTCCAAATGGACTCATGACCGGCGGCATTCGGCGATGCCGCCCTACATCACTTCACGCAAACTTTGCAGCGCCTCGATCCCTCGATCCCTCAACCCTCAACTCTCATCTCTCAACCTTCGACCTCATCCCTCAACCTTCTGGTTCACCCTCACCCTCACTTTCACTCTTGCCTACGGCTTCGTCAGCGCCGCGTGAATCCCGCGCAGCAATTCCGGGTCGGTGGCGATATTGAGCACGCCGTTGACCACGAACTGCACGCCGATGCACATGATGAGAAAGCCCATGATGCGCGTCATGGCATTCATGCCCACCGGACCGACCAGTTGCACGAGTCGACCGGAGAGACGAAGAATCAGATAGGTGACCACGGCCACGACGGCGATGCCCGCGATGATGGCGATATAGTCGAGCCACGCCGTGGCCAGCGACGTGAAGCCGAGCGTCACCGCGATCGAACCCGGTCCGCTGAGCATCGGCATGGCGAGCGGCGAAAACGAAATGTCGCGCTTGCGGCGGGCGGCCTCGCGCTCCTCGGTTTCCTCAGGGGTGGACGATTGTTTTGCCCCGAGCATCCGCGCACCGAGGCCGGTGAGCAGGATGCCGCCGGCGATGCGCAGTCCGGGAATCGAGATCCCGAAGAAATTCATGATGAACGTGCCGCCGATCAGGAAGCTGACGAGGATCGCCACCATGTACGCGCAGCCTTTCGCGAGCTGCTCCTTGCGCCGGGCGTCGGAGTCGCCTTCGGTGATCGCGAGAAAGGTCGGCACGCTCGCCAGCGGATTGATGATCGGCAGCAGGCCGATCACGGTGCCGAAAAAGATGGCCCAGAGGTGCGAGAGCGACGACATGAACGCGGCGAGGTTGGAGCAGGAAGGCAGGCGTGGCGAGCCCGGTCGGGCCGGTCAATTAACCACGGATTTCACGGATGGGCCCTCTTGGAAGAATGATCAAAACAATCCCCACGAAATCCACGAAAGGCCACGAATGATACTTGGGCCTCTGCGCCTTGTGGTTTAGTTCGAGTCTCGGCACTTTTCACTGGCCACTTCCGAACAGGATTGGCCGCAAGAATGCACAAAAAGCGCAAAAGAAACCGCATTTACAGGAGGTAACGAAGGAAACGGAGAATGCGTTTTCACAGATAACCGCCAAGATCCCCGGGGGACTATCAAGACAATCCCCCACCAAAGGCCACGAACGATACTCAGGCGCCGGTGCCCTGTTGTTCCGTTCTAATCTCGTCACTCGTCACCCGTCACTCGCCACCCGTCACTCGCCACTTCGAAAAAGGAAAATCCCCTACCACACCTCGACCGGTCCCTTCGGCACGGGAACCGTATCGCCGCGTTCGACAGCATCGGGATTCAGGAATGAGCTGACCTGCGGTGCCGGGCGATACTTCGGCAGGAGTTCGCCCGACGCATCGCAGAACGGCACGCGCCATTTTTCGTAGGCCGTGACGATGTCGTCGAATTCGGCGCGCGTCTTCAGGTGCACGACGGCCTTCTTGAATTCCTTCGCCGGTCCGAGGCGTCGGGCGTACCAGGCCGCGGGCTTGCGGAACAATTTGCAGCCGAGTTCCTCGCCGAACACCTCGACGGCAAGATCGAGATGGCGCCGCATGATGCGCATGCGCTCGGCGTACGAGGGCTCGGCGGCCTCGGTGCCATCGCGCATGAAATCGAGCGTCTGGCGGAAAATCCACGGATTGTAGAACGCGCCGCGGCCGATGCTGACGCCCGCGCAACCGGTTTCGTCGAACATGTGCTTCGCGGCATCGGCGGTGAGGACGTCTCCGTTGCCGATGACGGGAATCGTGCGCACGGCTTCCACCACGCAGCGGATGCCCTTCAGGTTGACGGTGCCGGAAAATCCCTGGGCGCGCGTGCGGCCGTGGATAAAAACGGCGGCAACGCCGACGTCCTCGAGCGCGCGGGCGAGATCGGGCGCGGTCAGGTTGTTCTCGTCCCAGCCGAGCCGCATCTTGGCGGTGATGGGAATTTTCACGGCCTCGACCATGCCGCGCACGAGGGCCTGGGTTTTGCGTAGCTCGGTCATCATGGCCGACCCTCCGCCGACACCGACGACCTTGCGGACCGGGCAGCCCATGTTGATGTCGACGGCGGCGATGCCCATCGACTCCACCATCGCGGCGGCATCGCGCATCTCCTCGGGCACCGCGCCGAACAGTTGGACCGCGAGAATTTTCTCGGCCGGGCGGGTGCTGACGAGCTGCAGCGCGCGGTGATTGCGCTCGAGCAGCGAGCGGGCGTTGACGAGATCGGTCGTCACCCAGTCGAGTCCGCCCACCTCGCGCACGACCAGCCGGAAGGGCAGGTTGGTGTAGCCCGCCAGCGGCGAGAGGAAGAGATTCGAGCCGAACTCGATCGGGCCGATGCGCATCGATTTTCAGTGTGGCCCGGTCGCTTCCGAGTGCAACGGGTTTGAGCCGGTTGACTCCGGGGAGATGTCGTTCAATCTCGGGCCGAACCCCGGCTGGCCACCGGCGGAATACCCCTCATGACAAATCCTGCTGAGTCCAGCCCTCCCCTTGAGGCCTGGCGGGAGCAAATCTGGTTCGCCCGAATCTGTCTGGTTTTCGGCGCCGACCAATTGGTCTCGCTGGCCACCAATCTCTTCACGTTGCTGAAGGTTCATTCGGGACTGCCGATCGTCGCCACGGCAACTTACCGCACCTATGGGACCGCTTATCCCTACGTCGTGGTGAACCTCGTGATGGCTCTTTTTCTGGTTACGGGTGGCACTCTTCCCGGCTGCCTGGCCTACGCGCGTATCCTGCCGCGGCATCTGTTTTTTCGCCCGGTGGAATTTCCGACAACGCGGGAAATCCTGTCCCTGTCGTTTCGCGGCTTGGGCATCGAACAGCTCATCTCCGCCGCGACTGCGATGGCACTGGCAATCTACTACAAGACCTTTGCCTACCTGCCCACGGACAATCCGCAGGCTCCCGCCGCGAACATCGAGTGGGCCTGGGCGTTCGAGCGCGGGCTATTTGCCTTTGTCTTGATCATCGCGGGCGGACGCATTGCGGATCTCCTGCGGGGGCGCGGACGGACCGCGAAGCGGGAGATGGAGTACCCGGCATCGAAGGCAACTTTTTGAAAAAGCGACGGCGGTTGCAATTGGATCGATGAAGATATCGATTCCTACCGATGGTCCGGAACAAGCGCGCCCGGAAGTCGCGCTCCACCTTGATGCTGTGGGAGCGGCTTTATGCCGCGAATTGCCCGTGGCCATCGTGACCGGCTACAGACGGGCAAAGGCGGCATTCGGCCCCGCCCCGCCAAAGCCTTGGCGACGGCGGGCGATACCGCCCTACATCCTCATCGCGCGCTCAGCGCCGTCTTCATGCGACGGAGCGCCTCATTGAGCGTCGCGCGGGTGCAGGCGAAATTCAGACGGACGAAACGATTCGGCGGGGCGCTGTATTGCGCGCCGTCGGCGAGTCCGACGCCGTGCTGCTCGAAAAAGCGCGCGGGCAGATCGAGGCCGAGCGCCGACACCTCGAGCCAGGCAAGGAACGTGGCATGGCAGGGCGTCAGGACGACGCCCGGCAGCTCGCGCGCGACAAACTCCCGCAGCGTTTCGAGATTGCCCCGCAGATAGGCGAGAAGCGCCTGGCGCCAGGGCTCGCCGTCGGTCAGCGCGGCCTCGCACGCGACGTAGCCAAATATATTCATCTCCGGCATGATGCCGGCCATCGAGCGCACGAACTGCATCCGCAGCTTCGAGTCCGGAATGAGCGCAAAGGCGCAGGCCAACCCGGGGAGATTGTAGGTCTTGCTCGGCGCCATCAGCGTCACGGTGCGCGCGGCGATTTCCGGCGAGAGCGAGGCAGTCGGCGTGTGCAGCGAGTCGTCGAGGATCAGATCGCAGTGAATCTCGTCGGAAATCAGAATCAGGTCGCGCTCGACGCAAAAGCGCGCGATGCGCTCGAGTTCGGCGCGCGTGAACGGACGTCCGATCGGGTTGTGCGGGCTGCACAGGAAAAACTGGCGCGTGCGCGGCGTGACGGCGCGCTCGAGGGCCGACCAGTCGATCGAGTAGGTGCCGTCGCGGTGATAGGCGAAGGGCACCGAGATGCATTCGCGGCCGTTGTTGCGCGGCGCGAGGAGGAACGGCGGATAGATTGGCGAAAGCGTGAGGATCGAGTCGCCCTTTTCGCCGAAGGCCTCGGCGGCCAGGTTCAGCGCGGGCACGATGCCGGGCAGCCAGACGAGCCAGGCGGGATCGATCGTCCAGCGATAGCGCCGCTGGCAGTAGTCGACCACGGCCTGGACGAGTGAGGGAACCGCGGCAGCGTAACCGAAGGCTCCATGATCGACTCGGCGATGCAGCGCCGCGAGCACGGGCGGCGGCGCGGCAAAATCCATGTCGGCAATCCACATCGGCAGCACGTCCTTGCCGGCGTATTTCCTCCATTTGCGGCTGTCGCTGGAGGCGCGGTCGATGGGCTGGTCGAAGTCAAACGTCATGGCGGAAGCGAAGGAGCATGAAGAGTCGTTCCGCATCAACGCACGGAAAAAACCGGGACGCGACGGAGTTTCCCGGGTGAGTCGTCACAGTGGGCCAAAAAGGGGCGGAAGCAGATTGGGAGACAGGAGGCAGGAGTCTGGATGCCAGCAAGTTACGGACGGATTTCGCCGGGCACGTGGGCTGCATTACTGAGGGCAAACACCGAAAAGGAGACACCAACCATGAATCGAATCATTCGTTACAGCCAACCTCTCAACGGAAGCCTCTTCCCGCTCTTCAGCGCGCGACGCGGCTGGTCCGGTTACGACGCGGCCGATCGCCTGTTCGAGTCCGCGTTCGCGGATTTCGGCACCTTCGCCTCCGAGCCGCGTTTCCCGGTCGATCTGTATGAGGACAAGGAAAACAGCTACGTGCGGGCCGCTCTGCCGGGCGTCGCGCGGGAGGACATCAACGTCCAGCTCGCCGACGGCACCCTGACCCTGAGTGCTGCGCGCAAGAGCGGCGATGAGACCGTGAAATTCTCGCGGTCCGTGGCGCTGCCCGAAGGCGTGCAGGCCGACAAGATCGGCGCGACCTACGAGAACGGCGTCCTGACCGTCACGCTGCCCAAGCAGCCCGAGGCGCAGCCGCGCAAGATCGGCATCACCGTCAACTGAAACTCACCAACCAAGGAGAATTATCACCATGAGCCTCTTCAACCAGATCGTTCCCACCCTGACGCGCACGTTCACCCGGCGCGAGCAGGCCAACGGCACCGAGCCGCAACCGGAGTACACCCTGAAGCCCGCCTATGAGCTGAAGGAAAACGCCGACGGCTGGTCGCTGGTGGTCCAGCTGCCGGGCGTGGCCCGCGAGGGCCTCACGTTCACGGCGGAGGACAACCAGATCACCGTCCGCGCGCAACGCGCCTGGAACCAGCCGGAAGGCTGGACCACGCTGCATCGCGAGTCGGTCGACGCTCCGTACGAGCTCGTGCTCGAGCATCAACAGAATGTGGACGTCGAGAAAATCGCCGCGGAGCTGAAGGACGGCGTCCTGCGCGTGACGTTGCCGAAGACGGAAGCGGTCAAGCCGCGCACGATCGCGATTAACTAATGCATTTCCATGCCGGTTCGCAGAATTAACACATTTTGATTCGATCCGGCATGGAACCAGCTTTCATGAGGGAAAGTTCAGACGGCTAGGGGTAGACGGCTGGACTTAATGTCCGCCCAGAGCGGGCAAGACCGCCGGGAGCCCGCATACGGGTCCCGGCGGTTTTATTTTGGGGGCAGGAGTTTGCGGAAGAGAAGCGCTCGCGAATTTCACGCATGCGTATCCGACGGATACGCGGCAAATCCTGCCGGGAATAGACGACACACTGGGAATCATAAGAAATGATTAAGCCCTTTGGTGCAGGGCGGGGTCGCTTGCCCTGAGCCCGTCGAATGGGCCGACCCCGCCTTTTTCCGAAACCCAAACCGACCGCGGATTACGCTGATATAACGGATATCATCGAATCATAGGCGATTTGATCCGCGTCTTCCGCGAAATCCGCGGAGGATTGCCTAGGCGAGGCAAGCGCGCCCGGAGGTCGCGCTCCACCTTAACGCCGGCGACCATCGGACCGGACTGGACTCGACCGTTCGACAGGCTCCCTCATTGGGCAAAATCGGAAGGCGGGCGGGTCTGAGCGCCAAGGGTAGGGGCGGATGTCTCATCCGCCTTTGCGCTGCGCGTCCAAGGCCGGCGCGGAGGCCGTCCCCTGCCGCGTTGAGCAATCTCGTGGGAAATCGTTTCGCGGGGCTCGGCCCATTCGGCAGACTCAGTCGGAACGATTCAGTCGAGACGTCGAAATCCAGGTCAAAGAGTCTCACCGAATGGTGCGTCGCATCCAATGAATTGAGACTATGCCGTCTCATTCCGGGCCCGGTCCCTCAACCCTCAACATTCAACCTTTAACTCGATGATGCCAGCCCAGGGCAAGCGACCCCGCCCTACATCGACTTCTTCGCCGGGATCAGCACCGACGCGCCAATCGATCCGCCGAGCACGACGCCGATCACCACCAGCGAGGTCAGGATGGGCAGCTCAAAATAGTGCGAGAGCAGCATCTTGGCGCCGACGAAGACCAGCACGATCGCAAGACCATAGTTGAGGAACCGGAACAGCTGCATCACGCCGGAGACGGCAAAATACAGGGAGCGGAGTCCGAGAATCGCGAAAATGTTCGAGGTGAAAACGATGAATTCGTTGCGCGTGATGGCGATCACGGCGGGTATCGAATCGAGGGCGAACATCACGTCGGTGGTCTCGATCACCACGAGCACGATGAACAGGGCCGTGGCATGCAGGCGTCCCTCCTCGCGCACGAAAAGTTTTCCGCCATGGTCGCCGCGGGCGACGGGAAGAAGCCGGCGGGCGAAGCGCACCGCAAGACTCTGGTCGGGATTCTGGCCTTCGCCGTGTTTCGGCAACGCCAGTTTCACCCCGGTGTACACGAGAAACGCTCCGAAGACGTAGATGATGGCGTGAAAGGCGTTGATCAGGCCGACGCCGGCGAAGATGAACGCGGCACGCGTGAGCAGGGCGCCGACCACACCCCAGAAGAGCACGCGATGCTGATATTCGGGCGCGACGCGGAAGTACTGGAAGATGACGACGAAGACGAAGACGTTGTCGACGCTCAGGCACAGTTCGACGAGATAGCCGGTCAGAAACTCCAGTCCGGACTGCGAACCCATTTTCGCTGCGACCAGGGAGTTGAAGCCCAGGGCCAGGCTCAGCCAGATCCCGCACCACACGAGGGCCTTCTTGACGGTCATGGCCTTCGACCGCCGGTTCAGCAGGCCGAGATCGAGCGCGAGCATGGCGCCGATGAAGGCGAGGAATCCGGCCCAGGCCCACCACGGCAGCGCGACGGAGGAGTCGGACGGCATTGGCACGCCAGCACTCTGGCGCCGCGGTCACCGCTGCGGCAAGCGGCGAGTGCGAGACTGGAGAAATTGCGGCGAAATGGAATGACCCAAAGCCTTTGACAATCCTCCGGTCGGGTCTTTTTAGAAGGAACTTCCGATGCTGCGAATCTCCACCGTTCTCCTTGCCGTCGTATCCGCCGGACCGGTCGGATTGATGGGCGCCGCCGCGTCGCCGGCGACCTCGACGCCCGCGCCGGAAACGGCCGCATTTGGCCTGCTGGCGCGAATGGCCGACGCGCTCGAACACGAGCTGTTTCCGAACAACACGGACAGCCACTATGTGCACTGGATGACCTGTGGCCTGATCGTGGTCATCACGATGCTGGTGCGCCGCGGGCTGGTGCATGGAATTTTTCTGTGGCTGAAAAAACTTGCGGAGCGGACCACGACCACGCTCGACGACAAGTTGCTGCCCGCGCTGGAAGGTCCCGTGGCCTCGCTCGTGATGGTGCTCGGTCTGTTTGCGGCGGTCTCGGTGTTCCGCTTTTCGCCCGAAGTCGACCGGATCGTCGGCTCAGGTTTCAACATCGCCTTCATCGGCGTCGCATTCTGGGCGGTCCTGTGCGCCGGCGGGGCGATCCTCGATCACGCGCAGGATCTCGCGCACGGGCGTCAACTTTCGATCGCGACCTTCATGCCGCTGATCAAGAAGACGCTCGCGGCCCTGATCATCGCGATCGGGCTGCTCACTCTGGCGCAAAGTTTCGGCGCGGACGTCAAGGCGTTCCTCGCGGGACTCGGCATCGGCGGACTGGCGGTGGCGTTCGCCGCCCAGGACACCATCGCGAATCTTTTCGGCTCGTTCGTGGTCGTGCTCGACCAGCCGTTCAAGGTGGGCGAAACCGTGAAGATCGGCGCGAGCACGGGAACGGTGGAGGACATCGGCTTGCGCTCGACCAAGATCCGGCTGGTCGACCGCTCGCTGGCGATTTTGCCGAACAAGATGGTCGCCGCCGAGCCGATCACGAACCTCTCGCGGTTCACCGAGCGGCGCGTCGAGCACACGATCGGGCTGACCTACGACACCACGCCGGCGCAGATGCGCACGATGGTCGCGGGCATTCGCGCGCTGCTGCAGTCCGAGGCGGAAATCGACCGGAATTCGATCAACGTGTTTTTCCGCGACTATAGCGAATCCTCCCTCGACATCTGGATCGCCTACGTGGTGAGCAAGGCGGATTTCGCCAACCACATGGAACTGCGGCAGCGCGTGAACCTGGCGATCATGGATCTCGCTGCCGCGCAGAAGGTGTCGTTCGCCTTCCCGACGCAGACCATGCATCTGCCGGAGACGGTGGTGGAGAGGCTGGGCGCGGTGAGCAGCAAGCGGTGAGCGGGGAGCGGAGGGGGTAAGCGGTAAGCAGTTTCAGAAGTTGTGTAGCTTGGATGTGGTAGGGCGGGACCGCTGGGCCCGCCGTTAGTTCACGGCGCGCCCAGCGGTCGCGCCCCACCTCTAAGGCAGATTCCAGCGTATACATCATTATTTAATATGCTGTAGCTTAAGGATGATCTCCCCGGGAGTCGCTGACGCGTAAGTTCCTCGATCAGCTCACGACTTGCTCCTCGTAGCGTCCGATGGCGGATCGAGCAGTGTATTTGTGTCACCGGGAAAATCGGGCCCGGGTGGCGGAAAAAAGCTGAACGAGGCGCGGCACCGAGTCATGACCGGACGGTCGTGCTGGAGCGGCGGCTCGAAAAGCCACGACGACACAGCTTGGGCGGCGGCATAGCCGAACTCGGGGCGGCTGGCACTGACAACAACGGGCAGCTGGGCGTCGCCATTTTTGTCGACGAGATATTCGACCTCGGCTTTGCCCGGCTTTCCGTCGGCCCGCAGCGAACTGGGGTAGGGCGGCAGTCGTCGCGAGATGGCCCGCGGTGCCTGGTCGAGGTGGGCCAAATCCACGATGCGGGGTGTCTTGCGCAGAAGCTCCCTCGCGGCGAGCTTTGTCGAATACGCGATGGGTACGTCGTATGTTCCCGGCACGGTATCGAATTTGAAGTTTATGGTGACGATGGCCGAACAAGGTTGGCCATGGCGTTTGGCCGGAATGAATCGCCAGTTGTCGATCGCGGCCAAGGCAGCTCCGCCAAATTCAGGTGTCGTGGCCTTGGTAATCGATGAATCAACCACAATGCCTGCGGGACTGATGCGCAGTCGGATGCTGGCGCGCCCGTTGTTTTCCTTCATCAGGGCCTCGCGCGGATAGTACGGAAAGGCCGAATCACGGGAGACGGGCGGATCATCCCACCGCAGTTCGTCCGGGAGACTCTTATGCCCCTTTTCTTTTCGACCTTTCCAGGGACTGCTGTCGCCCGGGAAGCGGTAGAGGGTCGGATCGCACTTCATTCGCTGCGATGCCTTGGCCGCAACCGGTTCCCCTCCCTTCATGGCGGGGGAAAATCTCCACTTGAGAATGGCTTCGATCGTGGGTCGTTCGAGCCATGGGTTGGTCGAGCGTACGATGTAGGGGTTGACCACGCGGCCGGTCGAATCGACGACGAAGTCGATGTCGACGCTCCCGACCAGAATGAACGGAAACGTGAAGACAGGTTGAATAGCTTCGACGACTTTCGGCGGAACGTCGGGCGCGGGCTCGGGAATGACCGGGATAGTTACCCCGCCACCGAAAAGAGAGATGCCATCAGCCGCAAGCGAGGGCAGCGGCAGGAACGCGAGTGCGGCCAGCAAAGTCGGACCGAAACGGGGCAGCGAAGTGGAGGGCATGGTGACAGCGAGAAGTCGTGCCACCCAGTCGACGCGTCGGCCCGATCGCGGTCTGGATGTAGTGGGGCGCGAAACTGGTCGACTCGCGATGCTCTGGCAAGGCCTTTGGCGCAAAGGGGATTTCGCCCCTACGAACGTATCTGTGGCTTGCGATCCATTCCTGCCACTTTCGTGGCGATTCGTGGGCGAACGGCATCGGTCTGCTGAGTGCTTCGCTGGACCAATGCGGTTGAAGGATGAATGTTGAGGGTTCAGGGACCGACCCCCCGAATGACACGGAGCATTCTCAATTCATCGAATGCGTCGCTGCTTAAAGCTTATCGCTTACGGCTTAGAGCTTAGAGCTTAAACCTTCCTCAATCCAGCGTCTGACGGTAACGCTTGACGCCGACGGCCATCGCCACGGCGAGAAAGAGCAGCATGGGCCAGATCTCGGGCGCGATTTCCAGGGGTCCGTTGCCCTTGAGCAGGATGCCGCGGGCGATGCGGAGGAAATGCGTGATCGGCAGACAGGAACCGATCACCTGCGCCCATTCGGGCATGCCGCGGAAGGGAAACATGAAGCCCGAGAGCAGGATCGACGGCAGGAAGAAGAAGAACGCCATCTGCACCGCCTGCAGCTGGTTTTGCGCGAGAGTCGAAAACGTGATGCCCACGGCCAGGTTGGCCGCAATGAAGAGCAGCGCGCAGGCAAAGAGCAGTCCCAGATTGCCCAGCATCGGCACGTGGAAAAGGAATCGCGCCGCCACCAGGATCAGGATCATCTGGATGTATCCGACGACAATATACGGCATGATCTTGCCGGTCATGACCTCGAGCGGACGCGCGGGCGTCGCGAGAAGATTTTCCATCGTGCCGCGCTCGCGCTCGCGGGTGATGGCGAGGGCGGTGATGACGACCATCGTCATGGTCAGCACCACGCCCATCAAGCCGGGCACGATGTTGTACTGCGTGATGTTCTCGGGATTGTAGTGGGCGTGGAGGCGGAAATCGACCGGTCCCGGCCGGGCGCGGAGCGCGGTGAGCGGTCCCACGAGATCGCGATCGAACACGCCGCTGGCGATGCTGTTGAGCGCCGAGACCGCAGGTCCCGTGGCGGCCGGGTCGGTGGCGTCGGCGTCGATGAGCACCGACGGCCGTTCGCCGCGAATCAGCCGCCGCGAGAAATCCTCGGGAATGTTCACGGCGAACTGGATGTTGCCGCGGCGCAGCAGCTGCTCGAGTTCGGCCTCGCTCGCGACGTCGCGGGTCAGTGTGAAATAGTCACTGTGGCGCAGCGCCTCGACCAGCGACCGCGCGAACGGACCGCGATCCGCATTCAGCACCACCGTCGGAAGATGCCTGGGATCGGAGTTGATCGCATAACCGAAGAGCGTGAGCTGCAGCAACGGAATGCCGACCATCATCGCAAACGTGACGCGGTCGCGCCGCATCTGGATGAACTCCTTGCGTACGACGGCCCAGAAGCGATGAAACGTGAAGCGGCTCATCGGAAATTGTCCTCCGCCTGGCCCATAAGGCTGATGAACACGTCCTCCAGGCCGCACGCCACCCGCCGCCAGGTGGTGCGCCCATCGGCGCGCACCTGTTGCAGCGCGGCCTCGAGTTTGGCAGGATCGCGTCCGCTCACATGCAGCGTGTTGCCGAAAGGCACGACCTGCTCGACGCCCGGCCGGCCGCGCAATTCCCCGGCCACCCGGAGCAGGCCCGGCCCGGCGCCCTCCCAGGTGGTGAGGCCCGCGGACGCCACGACTTCCGCGACCGTGCCGCGCACCAGCAGATTGCCGTACGCGAGATACGCGAGGCGATGACAGCGCTCGGCCTCGTCCATGTAGTGGGTGGTGATCAGCACGGTCAGGCCGTCATCGGCCAGGTGATGGATCTGTTCCCAGAATTCGCGGCGTGCCTTCGGATCGACGCCGGCGGTGGGTTCGTCGAGGAGCAGCAGTTGCGGAGAATGGATCAGGCAGGCGGACAGCGCGAGGCGTTGCTTCCATCCTCCGGAAAGCTGGCCGGCCAGCTGGCTGCTGCGACCCGCGAGGCCGAGGCGTTCCAGCGCCTGGTCGACGGCGGCGCGGCGGTCCGGCACGGCATAGAGCTGGGCGATGAAATCCAGGTTTTCGCGGATGCTGAGGTCCTCGTAGTAACTGAACTTTTGCGTCATGTAGCCGACATGGATGCGGATGTCGCGCTGCTGGGTGAGGACATCGTAGCCCAGGCACGTGCCGCTTCCGGCCTCCGGCGTCAGCAAACCGCACAGCATCCGGATGAACGTGGTCTTGCCGCTGCCGTTCGGGCCGAGAAAACCGTAGATTTCGCCGCGGCGAACCTGCAGGTCGATTCCGTTGACGACGGTCTTGTTCCCGAATCGCTTCGTGATGCCGCGGACGTCGATGACGAGCTCTGGAGGAGTGGCGTCCATTCAGCGGCTGACATCGACCGGCTGGCCAGGGTGAAAATCGCGCGCGGCGGCCGGGTTGACGGGCCACGCCTCGACCATGAACACGAGCTTCGAGCGGTTTTCCCGATTGTAGAGAATCGGCGGAGTGTATTCCGGCTGCGGCGAAAGATAGGTGATGCGCGCGTCGATCGGCGCGGGCGCGTTGGTGAAGGAAATCTTCACGACGTCGCCGGCCTTGAGCGAACCGAACTCGGCTTCGGGGACGAAGAACCGGATCTTGATGTTTTCCGGCGGAAGCAGGGAGATGACCGGCGTGCCGGCGGGAACGAATTCGCCCTCGCGATAGAGCGTGTCGTAGACGAGTCCGGCACGCGGCGCGGCCTGCGCCTTTTGCGCGACGTCCCAGTCGGCCCGCTCGACGGCGGCCTTGGCGGACGCCACCTGCGCCTCGCCGGCGGCGACGGCATCGGAACGCGCGCCGAGTTTTGCGGTGGCGAGATCCGCCTCCAGCTCCGAAACCTGCTTGAGGTTGGCCTCGTGGGTCAGACGCGTGCGGTCAAAATCGTCGTCGGCGAGCACATGGGTGTCGTGGAGATGCGTCGCGCGCTCGAGTTCCCGGGCGGACAGATCGGCCGTGGTGCGCGCCTGTCCGAGCCGCGCGGCGAGCGCCTCGAGTTCGGTGGGTCGCTGTCCCTTGCGCAAATCCTCCAGCGTCGAATCCGCCTGGTCCAGCCGGCCGGCGGCCTCGCGCTGGTTCGCGGTTTCGGCGGTGTCATCGAGCCTAAAGAGGGGAGCGCCGGCGGCGACGCGGTCGCCGCGCGCGACCTGCAGGTGATCGAGCCGGCCGGCCAGCGGGGAGGCGACGTAGACGTATTCGCCCTCGAAATACCCCTGCCAGCCGTGCGGAGCGGTGGGAGCGCACGCGGCGAGGACGAGGGCGGCGCCGGCGAGCAGGATTGGTCGGAGTATCGGAGTTGAGGGTTGAGAGTTGAGGGTTGAGGGACCAGGGCCCCGCATGAAGCGGGTCCGTTCGACGCCGTCCGAAAAGGCCGGGCGTTTCGAGTCCGCTTCTGCTTCGAAGGCGGCGGTATGTCTCTCGACTCTCAGCTCTTCGCTCCTGGCGGAGTGGATTCGACTAAGCGGCAAATGATTTTTCATGATCTTTGAAGGCGGCGGGAGTGAGGAGGCCTCCGGCAAAGAGGCGGAGGGCGCGGGCGACGCTTTCGGCCGGCGGGATGCCGGTGGCGGCGACGACCTCGGGATGAAGGAGTCCGCGGATGGCCTGCAGCCAGAACTGGACGGCAAAATCCGGATCGACGCCCGGACGCACGCGGCCCTCGGCGATGCCAATGCGGATCAGCCGGCCGAAGTAGCGCGGAATGTTTTCGCGCCGGACGCGGTCGAGCTGGTCGCACAGGGCGGGGGCATGTTCGGCGAGCTCGGCGAGCAGCGAGGGGGTCAGGAGCCGGACCGTGGGCAGAATGCGATCCATGACGGCGCGCAGCCGGGCGGCGAAGCGGAGGTTGGGGTCGCCGAGGATGGCCTCGAGGTCGCGCCGGAGGTCGCGATTCAGGTCGTCGATCAACGCGGCGATGATGGCGTCCTTGCTCTCGAAATGGCGGTAAAGCGTTTTCTTGCTCAGGCCGAGTTCGCGGGCGAGCGCGCTCATGTGCAGGGCCCGGTAGCCGTCGGCGAACAGCCGCGCCCGCGCGGCCGCCCGGATGCGGGCAGCGGGCTCTTCGGACGGGGACGGAGCGGTCGGCACAAGGAAACCCATAAACCATTTTGGGTTTCCAAGGCAAGCCCGAGGCGAAACGACCCGCGTGACAATCGGGTGTCGGCCCAAATCGTACGCCGCCGGGATTGCCATGCGCCGTCGCGCCCCCCTAGCGTGCTGCGGATGGCCGCCGCCCACGCCCAACTCAAAGCCGAGATTTCCGCCCTCATCGGCAACAAGAACTACGCCGCGCTGAAGCAGAAAATCGCGCCCTGGCTGCCGGCCGATCTCGCGCCCATACTCGCCGAGCTGCCGGTGGAGGAACTGGCCCAGCTTTTCCGCAACTGCACGCAGCAGCTCGCGGCCGCGACGTTCACCTACCTCGACCTCGAGGCGAAGAAAAAGCTGCTCAAGGCCCTGCCGCAGGCGCAGATGGCGGCACTGCTCAACGACCTGCCCCCCGACGACCGCACGGCCTTCCTGAACGAGCTGCCGCTCGATCTCGCCATGCAGCTCCTCGGCCTCCTCACGCCCGAGGAACGCAAGGTTGCCCAGGATCTGCTCGCGTATCCGGAACACAGCGTCGGCCGGATGATGACACTCGACTTTGTCAGCGTGCGCGCGGAGTGGACCGTTCAGGAGGCGCTCGATTTCATCCGCACCCACGGTTTTGACCGCGAGACGCTGAGCATGGTCTATGTGACCGACGACTCGGGCCGGCTGATCGACGACATCCGCGTGCGGCGCTTCCTGCTTGCCGATCCGGCGCTCAAGGTCAGCGCGCTGATGGATGGCAATTTCGCCACGCTCGCGCCCGAGGACGATCGTGAGAAGGCGCTGCAGGTCTTCCGCAAGTTCGACCGCATTGCCCTCCCGGTCGTCGATCCGGAAGGAAAGATCATCGGCATCGTCACGGCGGACGACATGCTCGACGTCGCGTCCGAGGAGGCGACCGAAGACATCCAGAAACTCGGCGGTAGCGAGGCTCTCGACGAGCCGTACACCACGATCTCGCTCCCGCGGATGGTGAAAAAGCGGGCGAGCTGGCTCGTGATCCTGTTCCTCGGCGAAATGCTCACCGCGACGGCGATGGGCTATTTCGAGGACGAGATTGCGAAGGCGGTGGTGCTGTCGATTTTCCTGCCCCTCGTGATCTCGAGCGGCGGCAATTCGGGTTCGCAGGCCTCGACGCTCGTGATCCGCGCGATGGCGCTGGGCGAGATCACGCTGTCGGGCTGGTGGCGGGTTCTGCGACGCGAAATCCAGGCCGGACTCTCGCTCGGCGTGATCCTGGGCATCATCGGATTCCTGCGCATCGTGATCTGGTCGTTCTTCTCGACGATCTACGGCGCGCATCCCTACATGATTGCGGCGACGGTCGGCACCGCGCTGATCGGCATCGTGATGTGGGGCTCGATCATGGGCGCGATGCTGCCGTTCGTTCTTAAAAAATGCGGACTCGACCCCGCCACCTCGTCGGCGCCGTTTGTGGCGACGCTGGTCGACGTCACCGGTCTCATCATCTATTTCAGCGTGGCGATGTTCATGCTGCGGGGGACGTTGCTGTAAGCGATAAGCTCTAAGGTGTAAGATTTAAGGTATAAGCTGTAAGCGATAAACTGTAAGCGGCCGGCAGTGAGTGTCCCGTCCTAGCCTAGGTTGACACCCGCCAAGGAGGAACATGAAGCGGAAAGAAACGATTCGTTACAGCGAAGCATTCAAGCAGCAGGTGGTGAGCGAACTGGAGGTGGGCAAGTTTCGCGGGCCGGACCACGCCTC